>JBJEKW010000051.1:5460-46445 GCA_051878835.1 Atopobiaceae bacterium | reverse complement strand
GGCGCGACAGCGTGGGCTGCGTCACGTGCAGGACGTTGGCGGCCTCGGTCATGTTCTGCTCGCGCGCGACGGCGAGGAAGTAGTTCAGGGTTCGCAGCTCCATGGCAATGCCTCATTTTGAAAGTAGATAGAGGGATTGTTTCGCTAACCGGGGTCCTTCGAAAGCCGATGCCAACAAGAGAAAGCACCTACAGGAGACTATCGTGTGAGCCCGACCTGACCAAAACGAGCTCCAATTCTTCCCTCTCGACCTGGTAGATGAGCAGCCAATCGGCATCAATGTGCAGCTCTCGGTAACCCTTCCAGTTGCCCTTGAGCGCATGGTCTCGCAGCCTAACGAGCGTGGACTCGTCCTCCTCGAACAGTGCTGTGATTGCATCCTGGAGCAGCGCCATGTCGAAATGCTTCTTGCGAAGTTTCTTTATGTCTCGCTCGAATATGGGCAACGCACGGATGGACCTAAGCATCCAAGTCTGCCATCAGGTCGGATACGGATGCATAACGCTTGCCCTCACCGGCTTCAGCCTGGCGGCGAGCCTCTATGCTGTCGGGGTCCTCGACTGAAGGCCTGAAGGGAAGGGCCTGGTCATGAACCGACTGTCGGAGGAAGATGTTGACCGCCGTAGAGATATCGAACCCCATCTGGTTGAAAAGCTCTTGCGCCTGCTTCTTGAGGTTAGGGTCCGTTCGTATGCTTAGCCTTGCTTCCGACATGATTCCTCCCATCAACTATCCTCAGTACAATGTATACCCATTGTACGTCTATTGGGTGCATCTTGGAGGTCAATCCTGGTGTCGTGACAGGCCTCCCTACGGCATCGGCCGAGTAGTTGCCTCGTTTGGCTACCAGTCTAGGTGCTAGATTCTTATCAGTAGAAATAAATAGAACGTATGACAAATTCACGTCCATAGGCATTTCACATTTCCAGTACCAGCCACTAATGTTGTGTTTAGCAAGAAGGGCCGTGTGCCCGACGGCGTGTAATCACTACGGAGGTGCCCATGGGACGGGTTCTGGTTCTGTACTACAGCTGGTCGAACGGCAACACGGAGCGCGTGGCGCAGGAGCTTGCGGATGCCTGCGACGCCGACCTCGAGCGCGTCGAGACTGCCGTGCCCTACCCCGAGGACTACGACCAGACCGTCGACCAGGGCAAGCGCGAGGTCGAGGCGGGCTTTGAGCCCGAGCTCGAGCCGCTGGAGCACGATCCGGCAGAGTACGACGTGATTGCCGTGGGCACGCCCACCTGGTGGTACACCATGGCGCCCGCCGTCCGCACGCTGCTGCACGCGGGGGACTGGCGCGGCAAGGTTGTCGTGCCCTTCTCGACCTGTGCCGGTTGGGAGGGCACCGCCCTGGACGACATGGCGGCGCTGGCAGAGGGCGCGCGGGTGGCCGAGCCGCTCACGGTCACGTTTGGGTCCGACGGCGGCTCGCGCATGGTGACGGACCCTCGCAAGGTTACGGGATGGGCTGGCCGCGTGGCCGCCCTGGCATAAGGAGGAACTGACATGAAGCAGACGGCAGGTAGGAACGCACTGGGCGAGTTCGCCCCCATGTTCGCGCACCTCAACGACGACGTGCTCTTTGGCGAGGTGTGGGACCAGGAGGCCATCTCTACCAAGACCAAGTGCATCGTCACCATCGTGGCCCTGATTTCGCAGGGCATCACGGACAGCTCGCTGCGCTACCACCTTGAGAACGCGCGCAACAACGGCGTCACGCGCGCCGAGGCCGCCGCGATCATCACGCATGCAACCATGTACAGCGGTTGGCCCAAGGGTTGGGCGGCCTTCAACCTGGCCAAGGAGGTCTGGGCCGACGAGGACGAGCCCGCGGGCGAGAAGAACGTGCGCATTGCCGACCCGTCTGGCCTTTCCAAGGAGTTCCCCAAGGGCGTGCCCAACGACGCCTACGCCCAGTACTTTGTGGGCAACAGCTGGGTGGCCCCGCTGGGCGACCCGCAGCTGGGCGCCACCAACGTCACCTTTGAGCCGAGCTGCCGCAACAACTGGCACATCCACCACAAGGGCGGCCAGGTGCTCATCTGCATCGCCGGCCGCGGCTGGTACCAGGAGTGGGGCAAGCCCGCGCAGGAGCTCAAGCCGGGCGACGTGGTGAGCATCCAGCCGGAGGTCAAGCACTGGCACGGCGCCGCGACGGACTCCTGGTTCCAGCACATCGCGCTGGCCGTGCCCGCGGAGGGCGCGAGCGCGGAGTGGCTGGAGCCCGTTGACGCCCAGGCGTACGAGCAGCTTGGCTAGCGACGCGCATACCCGCCCAATATCGTGCACACGTTCCTGGAGACGTGCGATGGTCGAGAGGTGTGCGGTACTCAATAGGGCGTCGGATGGAGAGCTCGAAAAGTTTGTTGCCCAGCGTCGCTAATCTCATACAGTCATAACGGACTCACTCGCCCGTCGGTCTTCCGGCGGGCTCGTTTTTGGAGATGGTAGTGACTTGGCAACGCGGCACCGCGAGATAAGCTTCCTCGATGGCAGCCTCTGGACAAACATCCTGCGCTTCGCCATCCCGGTGGCGCTCACGAGCATCCTGGAGCAGCTCAGCAGCCTGATCGACACCGTGATGATCGGCCGCCTGATGGGGCCCGAGGGCACGGTCGGCATGGCCGCCGTGGGTGCGAACACGCAGATAACCAGCCTGATCATCGTGCTGTTTGTGGGTGTGTCGCTTGGCACCAACGTCACGGTGGCGAGCGCGCTCGGCGCGGGCGACCACGACGCCGCATCCAAGGCAGCGCACACCTCGATCCTGATGGCGCTGGCGGGCCTTGCGGTCATCGTGGTGGGCGAGCTGCTGGCCCAGCCGGTGCTGGTGCTCTTACAGGTCCCTGCGGAGACGCTGCCCTACGCGGTCGTCTTCCTGCGGGTGTTCCTGCTGGGCATGCCGTCCATCCTGCTGTACAACTTCGAGGCGGCAATACTTCGCGCGGACGGCGACGCGCAGCTCCCCATGCAGGCGCTGTGCCTCTCGGCCGTGATGAACGTCCTTCTCGACAAGCTCTTTATCGGCGTGTTTGGCTGGGGCGTGGTGGGCTCGGCCATCGCGACGGACCTGTGCTACACCACCATCGCGGTGCTGCTCTCTGTGAGGCTCACGCATCTGGACTCGCCGGTGCGCATCGACGTGCATCAGCTTCGCGTGGACGAGAAGAGCCTCCGCCGCATCGTGCGCATCGGCCTGCCCGCGGGCGTGCAGAGCGCCGTGTTCTCCATCGCCAACATCGTGATCCAGGGGGCCATCAACAGCCTGGGGACCGAGGTCATGGCCGCGTCGAGCGCGGGCATGAACATCGAGTTCGTGTGCTACAGCCTGCTCAACTCGTTCAGCCAGGCGTGCACCACGTTCGTGGGGCAGAACCGCGGTGCCCGCAACCTCGGCCGCTGCAAGCGCGTGCTTGCCGTGTGCGCGGCGGAGGGGGCCGTGGCGGCCGTCCTTCTCATCCTGTTTGCCGTGTGCCTGGGGCGTCAAGTGCTTGGGCTCATCAATCCGGACCCGGCCGTGGTCAAGTACGGCTACATGCGCCTGTGCACGATCTTCCCGGCGTACGCGTTCAGCATGTTCTACGAGGCGATCAGCGGCTATCTGCGCGGCTTTGGCATGTCCACGCCGCCGGCCGTCACGACCATGCTCGTCATCTGCGGCCTCAGGTTCTTCTGGATTGCGGTTGTCTTCCCCGTGCACCACACGTTCCAGACCATCATGAACATCTATCCCATCAGCCTTGGGCTCAACTGCGCATGCATAATCGCGCTGCTGCTGGTGCTGCATCCCGCAAAGACGCTGGCCGAGAAGGGCCTGCGTGTGGCGTAGTAGCCTCTGGCTGGGCGCGACGTGTGCCTGGTGGAGAAATCCATCAGTAGTGGTTGAGAAAATCGTGCAGTGGAGATTGGAAAAATCGTTCAGTAGCAATGTTGAAAATCATGCAGTAGAAGTTGTGAAAATCGTTCAGTAGATTCGGGTAAAATCTATCAGTAGGGAGAGATGCTGCACGTCAACGGAGGGACTCATGATTATTCCGCGAGAGATGAAGTCTGAGCTGCTGCGGCTTTCGCGCATGTATCCCGTGCTTTCCGTTACAGGACCACGTCAGAGCGGCAAGACCACGCTTGCGAAGGAGACGTTTCCGGACTATGCGTATGTGAGTCTGGAAGATCTGGACACGCTAAGCGCATTCGATGACGATCCTCGCACCTTTCTGCGGGCCTATGGGTCTCATGTGATATTTGATGAGGCACAGCGGGCTCCCGAGCTCTTTCAGTACCTGCAGCAGGTTGTGGACGCTAGCGAGGAGACTGGCCGTTTTGTGCTGACGGGTTCGCAGAACTTCCTGCTCATGGACGCAATCAATCAGTCGCTGGCAGGGCGTGTCGCCCTCCTGTACCTCCTGCCGCTCTCGCTTCAGGAGCTCGAGGATGCCGGCTTGGGGCCCAATGGCGTGGAGGACTGGCTCTTCCTTGGTGGGTATCCGCGCCTGCATTCTGCATCGATTCCGCCAGAGACGTTCTTTCCCAACTATGTCCAGACCTACGTTGAACGCGACGTCCGCAGGGAGCTTGGCGTTCGCAAGGTACGGGAGTTCACGACGTTCTTGCAGCTATGCGCATTGCGTACTGGGCAGCAGCTGAACATGAGCAGTCTGGCGTCTGACTGCGGCGTTGCGACGAACACCATTCGCGAATGGCTGTCGGTGCTCGAGGCTAGCGGAATCGTCTACCTGCTCGAGCCCTTCTTTAGCAACAGAAACAAGAGTCTTACCAAGGCTCCGAAGCTTTATTTTCTGGACACGGGTCTTGCGGCCTATCTCATGGGAATCCGCTCGGCTGACGAACTGCTCCTAAGCAAGTTCAGGGGTGCGCTGTTCGAAACCGCAGTCGTTGCCGAGGTCCTGAAGGCCGGTTATGCGCTGGGCTCCAAGCCCGAGCTCTCGTATTGGAGAGACGCCAGGAAGCGCGAGATTGACCTGGTGGTTCGGAGGGGGCTGCGGCCTGCGAAGGCTATCGAGATCAAGTCATCTGCCACGTACAAGTCGCGCTTCTTTGACATGCTCAGGCAGGTGGCCCCCTCCGAACTGGGCTTAGACCAGAAGGATTGCTTTGTGGTCTATGCGGGTGACGAGGAGCTGCACCCTGCTGGCGGCAACCTTGTCTCTTACCGTCGGCTGCACAAGCTTGTGCAGGAGTGGCTTCGCGTCTAGCGGTACTGCTTCACGAATGCGGCCAGCTTGGCGTCAGACGCGCCGTTGAGCACTGCGCCCTGCTGTACCTGGGCACCCTTGGCGGACGCGGCCAGCGACTTCGCCGTGTGCCCCATGGAGCTGCCGCCTGAGGTGGCAAAGGGCACGACGACCTTGCCCACAAGGTCGCAGGACTCCAGAAACGTGTGCACGATGTTGGGCGCCGTGTACCACCAGATGGGGAAGCCCACGTAGATCACGTCGTAGACGGAGGTGTCGGGCACACTCTTGATGGCGGGCCTGAACGATGGGTCGTTCTTCTCCTGCGTGGTGCGAGAAGAGCGATCGCGCCAGTTCAGGTCGGCGGAGGTGTAGGGCTGCTGGGGCTCAATCTGGAACAGGTCGGCTCCTGCCGCCTTGGCCAGGTGCTCTGCCAGGCGCTTCGTGGTGCCGGTGGCGCTGAAGTATGCGACGAGCGACTTTGTCATGATGGCATCCTTTCCACTGCATAGTTCTTCTTGCACACCGTTTTACTCTTTGAACCTGACTTTAAGTCAAGCGTGAACAGGGGACGGACGTTTGTTCATCTGGCGAATACTCATGCAAACATGCAATAATGGACAGAATAAAGGCCGTAATAACGTCCGAAATTAGGGGGTATACATGCCGCCAATTTATCCCTCGACTGCCTTGAAAGACCATCAGCGCGAGATCAAGTCACTGGCGGACCATGAGGTCGTCTACATCACCGAGAACGGTCGCGGCAAGTATGTCTTTATGTCGCAAGAGGTGATGCAGAGACAGATTGATGATGCCGTTGAGCAGGCACTATATGAGCATAGGCTTCATGAGGCGCTTGACGAATCGCGCAAGGATTTTCAGACGGGCAAGTATTACACCAGTCGAGAAGACCTGATGGCTGCGGTAGCGCAGAAGAGGGCCGGCCGTGCCAAGGCTTGAGTTCTCTAATAGGTTTGCGGAAGACCTCTCTGCCATTACTTCGGCACGTGTCGAGGCGCACGTTATGAGGGTGCTTGACTGCATAGAGGCTTTCGGAGAGTTCGGGACTACGCAACTGCCGGACTCCATCGTTGCTGACTATGGGCCAGGAGTGCGCAAGGTATCCGTGAAGCCCTTCGATTTGATCTACAGCCTAAATCAGACAGGTGATGTGGCTCGCATCGAAGCGCTGGTCTCACAGCGCTCGGCCTGGTAGGACGCTGGCTCTTTGGCTACATCGGGGATGGCAAAGGCGGGGATTGCGACATTACGCCCTTTTGTGCGAACCGGCGCGTTGTGTTCGAAGAACAGTTAGAAGTGGGGCACACCTGCGACAACGGAGGTGTGCCCCATCTGATGCTATTCAGAGGCTGGGTCTGAGCCTTACTCCTCCGTTCCCAGCGCGGCCTTGCCCAGGGCGTCCGTCGCCACGATGGCGGCATACAGCTCGTCGGGCGTCACGTCGCCGGCTAGGTTGTGGATGGTCTCGCCCGGCACGCAGGCGTTCTTTGCGATGGTGCGAATCTGCTCGTCGGTGGTGACGCCCAGCTCCTTCAGCGTCACGGGCAGGCCGACCTCCAGGCAGAAGTCCTGCACGTCCAGGAACTCGTCCTCGGCCACGCCCTCCAGGGTCAGCTGCACCAACGTGCCGAATGCGACGCAGTTGCCGTGGGGTGCGCTGTGGCCGCCCAGAGAGGTGAGGCCGTTGTAGAACGAGTGCGCCGCGGCGCAGTTCACGTTGTCGGCGCCCACGCCCGAGAGGTACACGTTCGCCTCGATGATGGCGTCCAGGGCGGGCGTCACCACGTGGTTCTGGCAGGCGGCCAGCGCCTGGGTGCCATAGTTGCGCAGGGTCTCGTAGCACAGGCGAGCCAGCGCCATGCCCGCGCGCGTGATGCCCGTGCCCTCCAGGCTGGGGGACTCGGTGCGAATGGACGCGCGGCCCTCGAAGTAGGTGCCCAGGGCGTCGCCCATGCCGGCCACCAGGAAGCGCACGGGCGCGTCGGCTATGACCTGCGAGTCGACCATGACCGCGTCGGGGTTCGTGGGGTAGAAGAGGTACTTGTCGAAGCTGCCGTCGTCGTTGTAGATGACCGAGAGGCCCGTGCACGGGGCGTCGGTCGCAGCCACGGTCGGGATGATGACCACATGCTTGCCGGTGTAGAAGGCGGTCGCCTTCGCGGTGTCTACGGCAGAGCCTCCGCCGCAGGCCACCACGGCGTCGATGTTGTCCTCCTCGACGATCTTCTGCATCTTTGCGATTTCGCCCTTGCTCGAGATGCCGCCGAAGACCTCGTAGCGACGGTAGTCCTCGGAGTCGCCGAAGCTCTTCTCAATCTGGTCGTGGCAGGCTTTGTAGCCGCTGCGCGAGCAGACAAAGAGCCAGCGATGGCCCATGTAGCCCATCTCGTCCTTGAACTTCAGCAGGGCGCCCTTGCCCTGGACGTACTTCAGCGGTTCGCGCATGGCTCGTAGCAGTTTCATCATTTCCTCCAAGTTCGTCAATGACAGTGGGTGCTCGCCCACCACAGTGGGCGCCAACTCACCACAGTGGGTGCTCGCCCGCCACGGTGGGCGCCGACTCACAGTTCCGCATTCTATGGCGGCATATCTTTCTTGGCTTCGAACGGAGCAAAATAGGCGGCAAATGTAAGTAGATATTGCCTGAACGGCATTTTGAATGATTGACATCCCTTTGGGTGAATCGGCTGGAGGTAGATTCTCGGACATGTGGCTTGCAGAGCAGCCATACTTCAAAGCCACACCTTCCAAGCCACACCCATGTAGAGAGTGCTTGCGGTCATGGAGCTACCAGTAGGCCTTTGAGGTGCGAGTGTTGGCGCGCTCGCACCTGCCGCCCTTGTAGGGAGACCCTGGCAGGCCTTGGACCTGCGAGTGCCGACGCGCTCGCCCCTGGAACCCTTGCGTGAAGTACTCGACAGGCTATCGAGGTGCGAGTGCAGACACACTCGCACCTCCCACCCCTGTAGGAGATTCTGACAGTCCACTGAGGTGTGAGTACTCGCACCTCAGACTTTTGCAGCGAGAACGGTCTGACTGGGGTGAGCTCAAAATCTTACGACCCATCTACCTGGTGTTTTGTGAGAAGCGCGAAACAGACTCCTGCAGACTCTCGAGACGCGGCTACTCTCATCTCGCACTCCCGCAGAATCTACTGACGGGACCTCGACCTGCGAGTGTCCTCACACTCGCAGCTGACACCCTTGCAGATATCCACCGACAGGCCCTCGACCTGCGAGTGTCGACACACTCGCCCCTGGGACCCTTGCAGAAAGCCCCCTGACAGACCCTCGAGGTGCGAGTGTCGATACACTCGCACCTCTCACCCTTGCGGCTATGGTCACCTGGAGTTTCCCCTTCGCAGTGCTGCATGCCTGCGCTCTTCTGTCACGCACACGGCAAAGTCGGCTGGCAGAGCCCAGTCGGGCTTCGGGTACGCGATTCCGCCCGACGCCGTTCGAGTTGCCGGTGGGAATAGCGTTCTCGTAAGCTCGACCCTTCTGCGCAGTGCGCTTTCGCTCGGCGCTCGGTACGAAGGCTGTTTGTTGAGCCGTTCCCTGAGCTGGCGAGCAATTTCAGCCATCGAGTCCACGCTCCTGACCTGCTCGTATGTCAGCTCACGTACCGTAAGCCCCTCGCGCTCCAACCCCAGTAGCCGCTTCGTATCCCTTTGCACGATTTGGTGATAATCGGATCCCAGAATCTCCAGCGCAAAGTTCGCGCTTGGCCAGAGCGCGTCAACGACGCATGAGCTCAATCCCGATAGCCTGCGCGACTCCGGACTTAGCTCGATGCGCGCGTTCAGAATGGGGCGTGGCATTTGCAGTCCACCCAGGGTGCCAGGCAGTGTGAGCTCCATGGCAGCGCACGTTTCGAGTGGAGAGTTCGAGCCGTCTATGATGTGCGCCAGTGCCGCTCGGGCCTTCGCGATGCCAGGCGTATTCGGATCGGCCCCCTCTAGATAGTCGCGTAGCCTTTCCATGCTGGTGAGCGGACACCTATCCACGAACCCACGCGGTATTTCCGCGGGATGGTACGTTCCGCACATTGAGTACCCCAGCTGTACTAGCTCAATCTTGGACAGCTTCGCTGCCATCTGGAGAAAACAGAACTCCGGTGAAACCGTATACAGGTTTTCGCCAATCTGGACGAGTGACCCAGGCGGCAGGGAAGTCCGCCACTGATGCGCGACCAGACATGATGCCTTGTATCGATATGATTCCGGCGACACGAGCACGTCGATGTCCAGGTCGTGAGCGTCACGTCCGAAAACCGATTCCAATGTGGGCAGCAGGTTGCGCTCAATCTCCCCGGCTGCGATGGACGCATCCGCCAATGAGTTTGCTTGAGCGTAGCTCAACCATGTAAATGCCTGGTCAGAGGCACCGAAACCTCGCGTTGCCGATGTGTCAGCCATCGCGGCGGTCCCTGCGAGGCCAGCCGTCCCGTGAGAAGCCGACACACCACGTACGGGCGCCGAACCCTGCCAATCGGGGACCGATCTGCCAAAGGTGCGTTCGCTCCGACGAGACGCCAGCACGCTGAGGAACCAGAGGGAAGTGGTATGTGAGACGTAGGTAGCCATGGGGGTAGCATTCCCAAGCACGCATGTCCGTATGCGGGCTTAAGCTTGCAGCAAATACGCAGCAATTTTGCACCAGCTAGTGCTGCTACCCCTCGTTAACTGGTCATATATAGACAAGACAAAATATCGTTTACTTGAATTGATTTCTAAATATATGTATTTGAATCCAAATCACCATATTTGAAGGGCGGATGCCAACCGCCTTCTATCCTTGCGCTAAACGCAAAACCCCAGCTAGTCGAGGCTATTTGACAACAACGGCTGATTGCCCATGCCGTACTCGGCTCACGATTCGTACACAATAAGGGAAGCTTGCGGCAATATCCGCTAACGGCACATCGGAGGCTTGCGCAGACAAACTCTCCGGTATTTGGCAAATCCGCAAACGAAACGATATCAAATGCGCCCGTTCTAGGATTCATGGTCTGCGGGGGCACGTTTACAAGGTGGGCGAAAGTCATCGCTGGGGTTGAGAGGTGCAGTGCCAATTCACCCACATCTGGGAGTTCTGCAGAAATCCTCTGACAAGCCCTCGAGGTGCGAGTGCTTATCCACTCGCACCTCCGACCCTTGCAGATAGTCGCTGACAGGGTATCGAGGTGCGGGTGCCCATACCTGGCGTCTATGCAGCCCGAGACGACATATAGGGGCGCCGTGATTTCTTCTCAACCCATCTACCTGGTGCTTTATGAAGAAGACAAATCTGGCTTCTGCAGACTTCCGCGACGTGGGTACTCGCACCTGGTACCCCTGCAGAAAATTCCGACAGACTCCCGAGGTGTGAGTGCACATCCGCTCGCACCTCCCAACCTTGCAGAAAGTCGCTGACAGGGTATCGAGGTGCGGGTGCCGAGACGCTCGCAGCTGGCACCCTTGCAGGGAATTCCCGACAAGGTGCCGAGGTGCGAGTGTCTACCCACCCGCACCTCGCATCCTTGCAGAAAGTTACTCAGAAAGTTACTGGTGGCACCTGAGCTACTGGAGACCTGCGAGTCACTGGCGACCACCCTCCGAGGTTGAACTGCGTCCCGACCCGAAGGCATCTATATGAGAATGACCCATGTACGCGAATGACCTCTGAACGCGGATGATAGGAAGACGCAGCCTTGAAGTCGACGTGGATGTTTGAGTGGGCCACCCAGCTGCGTTGCCAGGACGCGCCGCCAGAGCGGGCCTTCCAGCTGCGTTGCCAGGACGCGCCGCCCAGTTGCGCTGCCAGGGCGAGCTGCCTGACCAGGCTATCCACTTGGGCTACCCGAACAAGCAGTCCGATTCCGGGTCACGAGAAGGGTAGCGAGAAGGGTCGCGAGAAAGCGGCGCGACCCCTGCGGACACGTCTTGCCTGTCCCTACTCCCTCGAGTCGGCCTCGGCGAAGCCGGCGGACATGCCGGAGCGAGCGGGGGTGAGCTCGGGCGAAAGTCCGTCGTGGTGCGCCTTCGCACCCTCACTGACCTGGTCCTTCATGCCCACGCGGCTAAAGAACTTCTGGAACACAAGCCTGGACACGGGGCCGGCGGCAAAGAGGTTCCACAGCAGGGCCATGGGGAAGTTCTTGATCAGTGTGCCGACCCAGATGGCAGGAAGCTGCGCCACGGGCATGCCGCCCAGTATCACGTTGAACAGGATCGAAGCGACCAGGCTCATCGTGGGGCACATTATGAGCACCGTGCAGCACGAGCGAATGGTGCCCTGCACGAAGGCACTGTCGCGCTTGGGGTCCACGAGCTTCTCCGCCAGGGCCGCGCCGCCGCGCGTTCCCCACAGGTTCGAAAAAAGGAACACGAACAGCCACATATACGCTGCCTCGAACAGCGCGCCCACGAACACGTCGTTCGTCATGTTCGAGAAACCGCCAGGCATGGTGGGAATGCCCATCTTCCATGCCACGTTGTAGACCTCCATCCCGTAGGCCATGGTGATGGACATCAAGATTCCGAAGATGACTCCCTGTGCGCGGTTCTTTGGCATGCCGCCGACTCCTCTCCGGCACCGCTCGTGGCGGCGCCAACAAAAAAGCGTGCGGTCGCCCCGAAGGACAATCGCACGCTTTGCTGACTACACTTTCTCGCTGCTCCTGGTGGCGTTTTTGGTCTGGCGGGCTTCCCGCGTTCGGCGTGGCACCTGGTCGCAGCAGCTTTGCGCTACACGCAAGGAAGACCATAGCACTGCGCGCGTCCCGCCTTACAAAATCACCATGTAAGGAGACAAGGGCAGGCGGGCAAGAAGGTCAGCAGCCATGGAGGCGGGAGGCAAGCGGACGGGTGGGCGAGGAGAAGTGGGGAGGCCCGGCACGCAGGTGTGCAAGAAGGGCGTCCGGTGGCCCCACGCCTCCTCCCGTCGCTTTGGGCCGCGTGCGCGACACCAGATATCTGCTATCTTCGATTCCAAATGCAGAAAGGTGGCACCATGGACGTCGAGCGTTGCAAGGAATTCGTGGTCCTGGCCCAGACCAGGAACTTCCTCGAGGCCAGCGAGCAGCTGTTCATCTCGCAGTCCTCGCTGTCGAAGCACATCAAGTCCCTGGAGCGAGAACTGGGCGTCACGCTGCTGAACCGCTCGACGCGCCACGTGGACCTGAGCCCCGCCGGTCGCGTGTTTCTGCCCTACGCGAAGTGCATTGCCCGCGATGGCTACGAGCTGCAGGTGGCCCTGCACGACCAGGAGGAGAACGAGCGCCACATCCTGGACATCGGCTCCATCCCCGTCATGGTGCCGTACGGCATCACCGAGATTCTCTCGATTTTCGAGAAGAACAACATCTCGACGCGCCTGCAGCTGTTCGAGGGCGATGCCGACGAGCTGAAGGAGATGCTGCGCAAGGGCAAGCTGGAGCTGGCCTTCATTCGCGAGTGGGATGGCGAGGCCAGCAAGGACACGGGCGACGAGGAGTTCAGCACCGTGCCCTACACCGACGACCACCTGGTGGCGGTGCTGCCGAACGACCACCCGCTAGCGAACCGCGACCATATTGGCCTAGCAGACCTGGCAAACGAGGAGTTCCTGCTGCTGCCCAAGGGCACGGTCATGCACGCGCTGATCCTGGACGCCTGCGCGGTGGAGGGCTTCGTCCCGCAGGTGCGCTACCAGGGCAAACGTGCCGAGAACATCATCGACCTGGTGGGTCGGCACATGGGCGTGTCGCTGCTCATGCGAAAGCCCGTCAGCTATCTGGCCACGCGCAACGTGTCGCTGGTCGAGGTGGAGCCCACCATCACGACGCAGATCAAGGTCTACTACCGCCGAGACGAGCAGCTGTCCCCCGATGCCATCAAGTTCCTGGAGTACGTGGAGCACTTCAGCCACAGGGCATAGGAAAAGCTATTCCATTAACGAATAACTGATCTTTCTAACAGAATTGCCATGGAATAAAACCCTCCCTAGACTCAAAACCAGGAGCAGGGGCACGGGCCTTGCCCCACACAGCTAGGAGGTTTCCATGGTCATTGACGCAAATATGTACTGGTTCCCTGAGGAGCTCTTCAACGATCCCGAGGCCCTCGACACCTTCGTGGCCGAGGCGCCGCGTGCCTTCGACACGAACGTGTACCTGAAGGAGTCCGACGGCGTCCGTCAGGTCGTCGTCGAGAAGCCCACCGGCTTCCCCAGCCTGAACTACGCCCAGGGCGACTACGTCCTGGACCGCATGCTGGCCGACATGGACGAGGCCGGTGTGCAGAAGGCCGTCCTGAAGGTCCCCGGCTGCAACGAGTGGATGTCGCTGCAGATGTGCCGCCGCTTCAACGACGGCATGGCGGCCTACGCCCAGGCGTCGAACGGTCGCCTGGTGCCCCTGGCCGTGGTGCCCGCCACCGGCGGCCCACGCGTGGATGCCGAGATCGACCGCTGCCTGGACCAGCTGGGCTTCGCCGGCGTGCAGCTGTGCGCCCACTACGGCAACCACTACCTGGACGACCCCATGTTTGCCCCGCTGTTCCAGAAGCTGGACCAGAAGGGCGCCACGGTGTACGTGCACCACGTGCCCATCCCCGTGCATGCCGAGTCGCTGCTGGACTACAACAACCTGCGCCGTTCGTACGGCCGCTGCGTCGATCAGACCACCGCGGTCGGCCGCGAGCTGTTCAGCGACTTCTTTGAGCGCTACCCCAACCTAAAGATGGTGCACTCCATGCTGGGCGGCGGCTTCTTTGCCATCCAGCAGATGCTGCTGCCCCACGCCAGCAAGCGCAAGGACGCCGTCGAGCGCTTCAAGACTGACAACGGCGAGCTGGCCCAGCGCCTGCATGACCACATCTACTTCGAGATGTCCCACGCCCAGCCCTGGGGCAAGGACGCCCTGGAGTGCGCCATCAAGGTCATGGGCGCCGACCACGTGGTGTTTGGCACGTCCTACCCCGTGCGCCGCGAGTGGCTGCTGGACGGTCCCGCGTTCGTGCAGTCCCTGGACATCCCTGACGCCGACAAGGAGCTCGTGCTGTCCGGCAACGCGCAGCGCCTGTACCACATCGATGCCTAGACTTTGGACGTGGCACGGACCGATCAGGCGCATTCGATAGGAGAGAAGAACATGCCTAGGCTGCTGGCTGGTGCGGGAAAGGCCGAGATAGACCTGGAGGGCATCCTGCCCTTCGATGGCTTCGACGCCCAGAAGGACCCCATATATGCCCGCGCCCTGGTGCTGGAGTCGCAGGGTCCAGTGATCCAGGCGGGCGAGGACGACGACCACGACACCGCGCGCCGCATGTGCCTGGTGTGCATGGACCTGACGTCCATCGCCCCCTCCCTGATGACCCAGCTGCGCCAGGCCGCTGCTGCGCAGTCGGGCTGCGACGGGGCCGACCTGTGGGTATGCGCCACGCATACGTTCAGCGTGCCTCACGTGAGGACCCCCTCCCACCTGCGCAGCGATGCCGAGCGCCAAAGGAACGTGCGGCTGCTGGACGCCTACGTGGCAGCCGTCGCGGATGCGGTGCGCCAGTCGGTCAAGTCGCTGCGCCCCGCCAGCCTGTGCTATGCCGTGGGCACCACCGGCGTGAACGTGAACCGCGACGTCGAGACTCCCGGTGGCTGGTGGCTCGGCACGAACCCTGCGGGCTACTCAGACCACTCCCTCAGGACCCTTTGCCTGGACAGTGCGGACGGGCAGCCGGTGGCTGTGCTCTTCTCGGCCGACGTGCAGTCGTCCGTGCTCATGGGGTCGAGGGACGGCCAGGGGAGGCGACTGGTGTCGTCCGACCTGGCGGGCTTTGCGGCGGGCCAGCTGGAGCGCGCCACCGGTGCGGTCGCGCTGTTCATGGTGGGCGCGGCCGGCGACCAGGCGCCCAGGCAGCAGGCGGTCACGAACGAGGTGGCGTCCGACGGCACGGTGACGCAGCAAGATGCCCACGACGAGGGCTTCGACATGTTGGAGCGTCTGGGCGACCAGCTGTCCGAGGAGCTGAGCGCGGCGGTTGCCGCCGCCACGCCTGTGGAGTTCGATGGCCTGCGCGCGCAGCAGCACCAGCTGAGCTGCCCTGGCCAGCGGCGTGCCGACTTCCACAGCCTGGCGCCACATCGCAGCTTCGAGTACCTGCCGGCAGACGACGTGGTGACCACCGTGAGCGCGCTGGCGCTGGGCAACCTGGTGCTGGTGGGCGTGGAGCCCGAGATATCGAGCGAGCTGGGCAACCGGATTCGCCGCGAGGGTGCAGCCAAGGGCATCCAGTTGGACGTCCTGACCATGGTGAACGGCGGGGCAAAGTACTTGCCCGACGCCGACGCATACCAGCGCGTGACCTACGAGGCCATGAACTCGGGCTTTGCCCAGGGCTCAGACGAGGTGCTGGTGGCTGACGTGCTGCGCACCGCGGAGGAGCTGCGCGCCGCCGCCCGCTGATACCGGCCGCGGCTACCATCGCGGTCTGCTTCGATGCGCCACGCGCTGTAGCGCATCACGCCGGCGTGACGGCAACCCCCCCACGCCGCGCCCAACCAACGAAACACAACGCAAGGAGGCTTGCATGAAGATAGGACACGCCCGGAGGGACCTGACCCCGCAGGGGGACATCTACCTCATCGGATACCGAGACCTGCCGAATCGCCTGGAGCCCGCCACCGCGGTGCACGACGACGTGTTCGGAAATGCCCTGCTGTTCCAGGACGGCCAGAAGGAGGTCTTTGTCTTTAGCGCGGACTTCCTCGAGTTCGAGGAGTCCATGGTCGAGGAGGTAAAGACCCTGCTGGCCACGCGCTACGGCATCGACCGCGACTGCGTGCTGCTGAGCGCCACGCATGACCACACGTCGCTGGCCATGTATCACCGCAGCTGGTGGACGGGCAAGTTCGACCAGAAGTACTACGACTGGCTGCTGCAGACCATCTGCGACTGCCTGGAGGAGTGCCGCGCCAATGCCGTCGAGGCCACGGCCTGGATGGGCAAGAAGATCGTGACCGGCTTCTACGACAACCGCAACGTGCCCGGACGACTGGCCGACAACGAGGTCATCGTGGTGGAGTTCCGCGACCAGGAGGGCAAGCCCTTCGCGGGCCTGGTCAACTGGGCCGTGCACTCCGCGTGCGCCGGTCCCGACTGCACGGAGCTCACCAGCGAGCTGGCCGGCCTCACCAGCAAGAAGCTGGCCAAGGACTACGGCTACTTCCCGGCCATGATCGTTGGCGCCGCCGGCGACTGCAGCGACAAGAACTTCCGCCAGGGGAGGGGCATCCCCGAGGTCGAGCGCGTCTCGACCGGACTGGCGCAGGCCATCTTGCAAATAAAGCCCACGCAGGAGGTGCCTCTGGGCCAGATCGTGGTCCAGACCTTCTACCACACCGTGGCGCACGACGACTTCCATCTGACCCTACACTGTGCGGTCATCAGCCTGGGCGGATTCCACCTGTTCGTGTTCCCCAGCGAGCTGGGCGGCGACTTCGGCATCCGCATGAAGAAGGAATGCCCGGTCCAGGGCCTGGTCTTTGGCTACACCAACGGCTACTTCGAGTACTTCTTCCCGGAGTGGGAGTACGGCCTATCGTTCGAGACCCAGCACACCCAGATCCCAAAGGGCGAGCCCGAGAAGATCTGCGACAAGTTCGTGCAGGCGTCGAAGCTGCTGGGCTAGCTGCCTGCCCACATCTAGCTGTCTGCCCATATATGACCTGGGGCAGAGTCTTTCGATTTGATCCCCGTCGAGTCTGACCCTGCCCTTCTTGCCAAATAGCCACCTTCCCCTGTGGGGGCCTCGCCTTCGGGCGGGGCCTTTTTCGTGTATCTACGCCATGCGCGGCGGACTCGTAT
Organism: Atopobiaceae bacterium; assembly: GCA_051878835.1. Taxonomy (GTDB): domain Bacteria; phylum Actinomycetota; class Coriobacteriia; order Coriobacteriales; family Atopobiaceae; genus Olsenella_K. Next base: position 29,406 of record JBJEKW010000051.1, on the reverse strand, counting down.
GGGAAGTCGGTTTTGGCATAAATACAGGCGCAAAGCGAATTGCATAGGAATATATGGGTTCGTAGGATGTACATAGCAACAAGGACATGGGCGCGCAAGGCGCCGCCCTGTTTTAATTGCGGGACGCGACGGCGATCCTCTCCAACGTCGACTAAGGAGAGCCACAACCTTCGGTCGCAAGCGCTACATCGAAAGCACTGCAAGCTGAGGAGGGAACGATGAAGTACCAGGCTCTCTGCGAAACTATCATCGAGAAAGTTGGTGGGAAGGAAAACGTCAAGGACGTCAGCCACTGCATCACCAGGCTGCGCTTCCACCTGAAGGACGAGTCGAAGGCCGACACTGCAGGCCTCAAGGCCACGAAGGGCGTCATCGACGTCATCCAGGCCGGCGGCCAGTACCAGGTGGTCGTTGGTGCCGCAGTCGACTCCATCTACCAGGACCTCATCCAGGTGGGTGGTTTCCAGGAGAACGACGAGGTCGAGGACAACCCTGATGCCCAAGCCGACCTTGCCAAGGAGCAAAAGAAGAAGGACCCCTTCACCAGGCTTCTGGCCGTAATCTCCGAGATCCTGCAGCCTGTCCTGGGCGTCCTGATGGCCGGCGGCTTCATCAAGTCGATTCTGGCCCTGGCGTCGGTGGCAGGCTGGCTGTCCAGCACCAGCTCCACGTACGTCGTGCTATCCGCCATCGGCGACTCCGTGTTCTACTACTTCCCGCTGATCATCGGCTGGACGTCCGCAAAGAAGTTCGGCCTGAAGCCCGTCATGGGCATGGCACTGGGCGGCATCCTGGTGTACCCCACCCTGGTAGCCCTGATGGCTGGTGACCCGCTGTACACCATCGGTGCCGGCACCATCTTTGAGTCCAAGGTGTATGGCGACATCTTTGGCATTCCCCTGATCATGCAGTCCTACGCGTCCACCATCATTCCCGCTATCTTCATCGTGTGGTTTGCGGCAAAGGTGCACAAGGGCTTCATGAAGGTTCTGCCCTCGCTGGTGGCATCGTTCCTCTCGAACATCCTGACGCTGTTCATCTGCGGCATCGTTGGCCTGGTCGTCATTGGCCCCGTCACCACGATCCTGTCCAACATCGTCGCCGCCATCATCATGGCGCTGATCAACTTCCAGCCCGCCATCGCCGGCTTCGTCATCGGCACCTTCTGGAGCCTGCTGGTCATGTTTGGCCTGCACTGGGGCATCATCCCCCTGTGGTTCCTCGACGTTTCGACCTACGGCTATGACCTCATCAACCCGCTGGTCTACGCAGGCGGCTGCGCCATCATGGGCGCCTGCATCGGCGTGATCGCCCGCACCAAGGACGGCCAGGAGAACGCCGACGTGAACGTGCCCGCACTGATCTCCTCTATCTTTGGCGTGAACGAGCCTGCACTGTACGGCCTGCTGATCCCCCGCACGAAGCTTATGTGGGCCACCTTCATCTCCGCTGGCGTCGGCGGCGCCATCGCCGGCCTGTTTGGCGCCAAGCTGTACTCCTTCGGTGCCTCCGGTCCTCTGGGCTTCCCCAGCTTCATCAACCCTGCGGGCATCGACGCTGGCTTCATCGGCCTGATCATCTCTGGTGTCGTCGCCTTCATCTGCGCCCTGGTTGCTGCCCTGATCATCGGCTCCCAGAAGGACGCCGGCAACAAGGGCTTCACCCTGAAGGTCGAGTAGCGCCACCAACGCATGGGAGTCTGGGCTTCACCTGTGCCCTCACCTCACGTATTCAGCAAGCAACGGGCGAGATGTTCTGCAATTGCGGGGCGTCCCGCCCGTTTTCTCTACCTGTTCGTTCCTGTCTCATTTCTTTGTGCATGCCACGTAAAGGAGAACTCAAATGGCAATGGATCTTAGCAGGCGTAGCTTCCTGGGCATGACTGGTCTCGCAGCTGTATCGGCGGCGGTGCTTTCGGGCTGCTCGCAAAGCAGCTCGACGTCCGCCTCGACCGCATCGAGCGACTCTACCGCAGACACTTCCGACAGCGCCCTGACCATGGGCTCGGCATCCGACTCGTCGGTAAACTCGCTCGTGGATTCCTTCTATACGCACGTGAAGTCGGTTACGTCGCTGGCAAAGACGTACCCCGCTGGCGAGAAGATCGTGGGGGTGGCAATTCAGTACGACTCAGACGTGGACGCCTCCAGCCTGAGCGCCGGTGGCGGTGGTGTGAACCAGCAGGCCGGACAGATGGGTCTTGGCACATACTTTGTGCTGGGGCGTAGCATCACCAACGTGTACGTCAGCAACGCTGCGGCGCTTGGCGACCAGGGCCTCTCGTCCGGTCCCTATGTCATCGTTGAGCTGGACCCCACCGATGCTGGCGCCCAGACCATGATGTTCCAGATGACTAGGGGATATGTGGGCTCGAACGGACCCGTGAACTTGGATTCTGGCGTTGTGCGCCTGTGTCAGGTCGCGGATGCAAAGACGTCCTCCGGCGATACGCTGTCGGGCGACGCGACTCAGTCACGCTATCTGGTGGCTTCCTCGGTCTCCAACTCCGTCGTCGATTCCTTTGTGGACGGCGCCTTCGACGACCCGAGCACGGGCTACCATGCCGACTTCGAGTTCAGGGTGCCTGACGGTTACGACTCGTCGAAGTCCTACCCCCTGGTGCTCTTCTTGCCCGATGCGGGAGTAAAGACGAACGATCCCAAGGTGAGCCTACGCCAGGGACTGGGCGCGGTCAGCTGGGAGGAGAACGGCTGCTTTATCTTGACGGTCGCCGATACCTGCGTCGATATCCCCACTTGTCTGGATTTAATCGACCAGTTGTCGCAGAAGTACTCCATCGACCAGAATCGCATCTATGGCACTGGAGAGTCGGCGGGATGCATGGCCCTGATAGCATACGGGGCTGACCATCCGACGGACTCCAGGTTCGCCGGCCTCATGCTGGTGTCCGGCCAGGGCAACATGACGCCCATCGCCTCTACGCCCATGGTTATCTTTGTCTCGGAGGACGACCAGAGCTCCTACGGCGGCATGTCCGATGCCAACTCTGGCGTCGCGTCCATCGGCGTGCCATACGTCGAGACCCAGCTGGACCTGACGTACGACTTCGACGGAGAGGGGCATACCAGCGGCAGGTGGGTCGACTATGTCGCGACTGGGCAGAAGAACCCCTCCGGCAACCAGGAGGGCGCGAAGCTGGCCAACTCCACGCGTACCCTGGACCAGCTGATGGAGGACCTGTCATCCGAGTGCTCCGCCGCCTGCCAGAAGGCTGATGCCGAGGGCGCCCACATCGTGTACTTCCACATTGCCGAGGGTACGCTGGACGGCACCGACAGAAGCATCATGGGCGGCAACACGCACAACTTCACCTGGCAGTACGCCTACAACATCCCCGAGCTCAGAGAATGGATAATTTCTCAGCAGTAGCGTGCCTCAGCTATAATTGCTCGTGTCAATGAGCTGCCCAACGGCGTAAGTCCAGTTGATGATAAGCCGCCCAGCCAGTGACGTTTTGCGAACATGCTTGTCGAGCGGCCCGCCCGGAGTCTCCGGACGTGGCCGCTCGGCTGTCATCCCTGCTGGACGGTGGATCAAACCGTCTAGGAGGGATTTTTTCATGCAAGATTCCGTACGTCAGACCGCGAACGCCGTGGAGGGAAGCGCGGAGAATCACGCCGTCGAGACCGGCACCCAGGCCCCCCACGCGCAGCCAAAGCTGTGGACGCGCGACCTGGTGCTCATCATCCTGGTGAACCTGTGCGTGTTCACCAACCACATCATGAGCCTGTCGACCTTTCCGTTCTACATCCAGAGCCTGGGTGGCACGGAGGCCGTCGCCGGCATCTGCGCCGCGGTCTTCTCGTTCGTGGCCGTCATCATTCGCCCGTTCGTGGGCTGGTGGCTGGACAACGGCGTGCGTCGCGCCGCGCTGGTGGCGGGCCTTCTGCTGATGGGCTTGGCGCCCCTGGGCTACGTGGCCGTGCCCATGCTGTCGGTGGCCATCGGCTTTCGTATGCTTCACGGCGTCGGTCTGTCCTTCTCGAACTCGACGACCGCCACGGTAGCCTCTGATGTCATCTGCAAGCAGCGCTTTGCCGAGGGCATGGGCTACTTTGGCATGGCCACGGCGCTGGCCTCGGCCATCGCGCCCGCGCTGGGCCTGTCGCTGATGGAGAACTTCGGCTTCAACGTGCTGTACGTGGCCGCTGCCATCATCGCCGGCCTGGGCCTGGTGCTGTACTCGTTCATCCGCGCCCCCAAGGTGGAGGTCCCGCACAAGAAGCTGGATCTGCGCACCATCATCAACCGTGACTCGCTGCCCGCCACGGTGACCATGCTGGTGTTCATGTTTACCTTTGGCGCGCTGGAGAACTTCGTGGCCATCTTTGCCTCGGAGAACGGGCTGCCCTCCGGCTCCTTCTACTTCATCGTGATGTCCGTCATGCTGTTCCTGGTGCGCGTGACCCTGGGCAAGCTGGTGGACCAGAAGGGCGAGGCGCTGTTCGTCTATACCTGCAACGCGTCCATGCTGGTGGCGTTCCTACTGCTGGCGCTGGCGCCGAACACGTTCACGTACATCCTGTCCGCTGTGCTGGCGGGTTATGCCTTCGGTGGCCTGGAGCCCTCGCTGCAGTCCATGGCAGTGCACACCTCCACGAACGAAACGCGAGGCTCGGCCAACTCCACCTTCCTGTGCGGCTACGACATCGGCTACGGCCTGGGCGGCGGCGTCGCCGGCTCGCTGATCACGGCGCTGGGCTATTCGTCCATGTGGGCCATCGTGTCTCTGGCCTGCGTTGTCAGCGTGCTGATCTACGTGTTCTGGGCGCGTCACTCCGACACGTCGTTCACGAAGCGCCTGAAGGCAGAGCAGGAATAGGACAGTGTTCATGCTACCTTTGGGCTACGCTGCCGAGGACGCAGGCCCCAACGCTTGTCACACGCAGCGCAACCCCATGTCGGAGTTCGCAAAGGAGCTGTAGCAGATGGACGACTTCCAGGGAAACGAGCTCTTCTTGCGCGCAAGCGTAAGGGCGTTTGAGAATCGACCGGTCGAGGACCAGAAGGTGGAGCAGCTGCTGCGCGCGGCCATGCAGGCGCCTTCGGCGGGAAACCAGCAGCCGTGGGAGTTCTACCTGGTGACGGACGAGGGTACCAGGGAGGCGCTCAGCCAGACGAGCCCCTATGCCGGACCGGCGGCGAAGGCTCCCCTGGGCATAGTGCTGGCCTATCGCACGGAGGGGCTGCGCTTTCCCGAGTTTGCGCAGATAGACATGGCCATTGCGCAGGAGAACATGTGGCTGGAGTCCACCAGGCTGGGTCTGGGTGGCGTTTGGTTGGGAATCGCCCCGCTGCGCGACCGCATGGATGCGGTGCACCGGGTGGTTGGTATGCCCGACGAGCTGGAGGCGTTCTCCATCTTTGCCGTGGGCTATCCCGCGCAGAAGGCGGTCCAGCGCGACCGCTTTGACCAGCAGAGGGTTCACAGGCTGTAGGGGATAGTTCGCGAAAACAACCCGGTGCTAAGAAACAAACCGGTCGCGGGTAACGAGCTACGGCCATCGATGCATCGTATATATAAGTAGTGTCAAGAAAGCGGCGTCGGCCTTTGGGTCGGCGCCGCTTCGCCGTCTGTGTCTGCTGCGTTTTGTGGGCACAGACTGCCGCTACCGCCTACCGCATGCGCGTTCTCCCATCGACTACCCGCCTCAGCATCTAGCCGTTCTGCTGGGTAGCAAGGAATTGCAGCACCATCGGTGCGGCGGTGATGAACCAGGCGGCGAACTTCGTGGGCTCAGCCGCCAGCTGATGTGCCAGCTCGTCGGCCCTGACCCAGCGAATGTCCATGATTTCGTTGGGATCCGGCTGGACCTCTCCGTCGTATTTGCCCAGGTACACATGGTCGTACTCGTACTCGGCCAAGCCGTTGGGGAACGAGGCGTAGTAGACGAACGAGCCAAGCTCCTGGCAACGCACGTCCGCGACGCCCATCTCTTGCTGCAACCTGCGCCGGACGGCATCGTCTAGCTGCTCTCCAACGCGCGGGTGAGAGCAGCACGAGTTTGCCCAGAGGCCACCCGAGTGGTACTTCCCCAAAGCGCGGCGTTGCAGCAGCAGCACGGGAGTGCCGTCTGCGTCGGGGTGCCACAGGAAGACCGAGAACGCTCGGTGCAACAGGTGGCGCTGGTGGCATTCCAGCTTTCCAAGTGACCCGACGGGCTGGTCAAGCACGTCTACCAGCACCAGCCGGTCTTCGGACGCTGAGGTGGTGGATTGGGGGTTCTGCTGCTGTGGCTGGTCGGACATGTGCTGGGACAACTGAGTTCCTTAGAGGTGGTGGTGCGCTGACCTGGGGATATTCGAACGACTGGTTGTGAGCGAAGTTTGCTGCCGACCTGCCGCCTGGTCTTTCGGTAGGACTTTACCACGCCATCCACCTGTGTCGGGGTTGTATCTGTACCAGGCTGGCTCGGCTGGCTGGGTCGGCGCGGCGAAAAAGTCCGATATGAGGGAATTCGGTCGTGGTAAAGTAGCTCTCTCAGAAGTCGCTCAGAGAAAATGTCTGAGATTGCGTTCTGTGGAGGTGCCTTTGCGACCCCTCTAGTATAAAGGCCGATATTTCTGGCGAACGAAACTTAATACTATTACATACGTGTTCAGAAATGGGGTCTGATACTCGACCAATCGGAAAACGGCCTCCACAGAATGGCATCTCAGTCGTTTTTCGCGAGGTGACTCTGCGAAGGGGTGGTTCGGAACCCATGATTCAAGGATATATTCAGAACTAATCAGGCGTGATGACACATTTTGGCATGGCAGTGAACGCTATTGTCGAAATCAGGTGTCATCGAGTGTCAAAGTGAGTCTATGGCGGGTGAATCAGGGTGCTTGGTGTATGCGTCGGGAGCCTCGATGGGTGTGTCAGAGGGCTTCGAGGTCACATTGGAGACCCCGTCGGGTATGCCAGGGTCCCTCGCGAGCGCGCATCAGCTCATGCCAAGCGCTTCCGGGCGTGCGTTCGACCCGCTATTAGTCCGGCAACTGTTGCTGCAACACCGAACAGGGCGCAAATGCCCAGGTAACCCAGCAGGGGACTGACAGTATTCATCGACAGAGACCCCATGCCTGCGGCTTCGTCCACCACGCGTGTGACCCAGTAGGCGGGCGTGAAGCGCGCGATTGCCAAAAGCGAATCGGGCAGCAACGACAGTCCCGTCCATGCTCCGCCTAGTACCGACATCATCATGCCCAGGATGTTCGCGACCGCGTTGGCGGCGTTCTCGCTGATGCCCAGCGTCCCCAGAAAGAAGCCGATTGCGGCCGATACCAGGGCATATATCAGAAGCGCCAGTCCCACCAGGGCCAGCTGCACCGGCGCGCGCACGGGGGCGCTACCACCCAGATCCGCGACCTCCAAGCCAAAGTTGACCGCCCATGCCACCAGGGCAACGGTGGTGCACGTGCACAGCAGTGCAGCGTTTCGAGACCTGGCGGGCTGGGGCGATGCCAGGCTTCGATCGCGTACGGGCTTGCTGTTCAGCCGCTTCATCAGCAGTGCGATGCTCACCGTGACAGCGGCAAATATGGAATACGAGGTAAAGCGGGCTGCCGCCGCTAACCCATCCGACAGGGGAGTGACTGCCTGCTGCATCACGACGGCTTCGGCGTCGTTCTGCCAGGCGGCGTCCGTGGTCTCGACGATCTGTTCCAGGGTGTCGGTATCGGTCGAGTCGGTGCCGGTCGAGGCGGCAGCAGTCGAGACGGTATCAGCCGAGGTTGTGCCATGGGAGCCTCCACCCAGCGTGACGGCGTTCCCGTACAGCGCGTCCGCGTAGCTGACGGCTTCGATGTCCAGCAGCCGCCCCTCCGCCGAGCTGTACGACACGTACGTCTGCAGGTCTGGCGCGTCTGTGCCAGCCTGCGCCGCACCCAGGAGTCCGTCTTGCCATCCAGTGGGAATGACCAGCAGGTAGGAGGCAGTATTTCGTGCCATGGCATCGGCGATGGCTCGGCTGTCGTCGGCCACGTCTACCTGCTTGTTTCCCTCCAGTATGTGGCTGGCCAGCGCCTGAGACAGCGTGGTGCCGTCCCGGTCGATCACGCCGACGCGCACCTGCGTGGGCTGGAAGGTGGCTTCGCCATCCGCTGCCACGTCGGAGTCCGCAGTCGAGGAGCCTCCGTTGCCCAGCCCCATCAGCACGCCGACCATCGCCAGCATGACCAGGTAGATGAGGAGGTATGCCTTGTGGGCCCAGATGATGCGCAAATACGTCCTAAAGGTGCTCATGCGACAGCCTCCTTGCGCCTACAGTGGTCAGCGCCATGAACACCGCGGCCATCGCCAGCAGCGCGGCGCAGCTGGCGATGTACGTGTCGTACGTGTCGTAGTACAGCAGCGCATAGAAGCAGTTCGTCATCTGCCACAACGGGTTCAGATACGCCAACGCGGGCATCGACGTCGCGATGTCGTCAGCCAACGACATGCTGCCGTACAACCCCGTGAACAGCGACAGCACGCAGGTGATGGCCGACGCGATGCTGACGGGCAGCCGTGGGATGGTGCCCAGGAATGACCCGGTGGCGCACCCCGCGAGCGAGCACAGCGCCACGGCTAGAACGACTAGTCCCGCCTGGTCGCCAAAGGGCACGCTAGCCACGCCCCACATGAACGCCATCGCGACCATCATGCATGCAAACTGGCACAGCCACGCCGCCAGGAAGGTGCCCAGCAGCACGCGCCAGCGCGGCACCGCACCCATGCAGTAGCGTGCGCCCACGGCATCGGAGGTGGGCTGCAGCTTTCTGATTGAGCTCATTGCCGCCATGGTGCCCATGCCCGCCGCCATGGCCAGCAGGGCGTAGTAGTAGCGTGCGGTGGGGTCGGGTGCCGCCCTCGTGGCCTGCAGCTGCACGGTGTGCACCGCGTTCGCGCGAAACGCCTGCAGAGCCGCCCCCGACACCAGCAGGTCCGGCTGCCGCGCCGCGACCCCAAAGATAGAGTTTCTCAGGTGCACATAGGCGTTCAGCACCTCTAGCAGCACCGATGTGGGCAGCTTGCCGTTGGAGCCCAGGCTGTCCGGGCTTATGTGCAGCTGCGGGGTGCCCTCCTGGTCCACGACCAGGTACTCGTCCACGTCGCCCGCCCGCGCCGCTGCCAGTGCGTCCTTCTCGCTGGCGTAGTACGTCAGGTCGCAGATGTGGTCGTCGCTGCCGGTGTCGCTGATGGCCTGCAGAGTCTGGTCCAGGCCGACTGCGGTCTGGTAGTGCGCGTCGTTCACCACGCCCAGGCGCGACCCCACGATGGAGTAGGCATTCGACACGCCCGAGAACATCGCCATAAAGACGCAGGTCATCAGTATCGGAAAGGCCAGGGGCCACACCAGCAGCGCCCGGTCGCGCGCCAGCGAGCGCAAGCAGGTCCAAAAGCTGGACAGCATACGGCCTCCCTACGACTCGTCGCGCAGCTGGCGACCGGTGATTTCCAGGAATACGTCGTTCAGCGTGGGCGGCTCGGACAGGACGCGACCGTACGACAGTCCCGCGCTGCTCAACACGCCCAAGATGTCCGCAAGGTTGTGCGCGCCCGACGAGCACTGGACGCGCAACATGCCGTTGTCGCTCTGCGCGGAGCGTACGTGCTCCAGCGAGCTCACTCGGCGCAGCACGCCGTCCGTCAGCCCCTCGACCTCAATCGTGATCTTCTCGCCCGTGCCTACCATGGCCTTCAGCTGTTCGGCGGTGCCGCTGGCGACCGAGCGTCCGTGGTCCATGATCATGATGCGGCTGCACAGCTGCTCGACCTCCTCCATGTAGTGAGAGGTGTAGATCACGGTGGCTCCCTGGGCGTTCAGGCGCTCGATGCCCTCCAGGATGGCGTTGCGGCTTTGCGGGTCAACCGCTACGGTGGGCTCGTCCAGCACAATCAGCTGGGGCTGGTGGGCGATGCCGCAGGCGATGTTCAGCCGGCGCAGCAGACCGCCCGAGAGCTTGCGCGGGCGAAACTTCTGAAACTTCTGCAGCCCCACGAACTCGATGGCCTGGTCCACCATCTGGCGCCGCTGGCGCCGGTCGCGCACGTACAGCGCGCAGAAGCTGTCCACGTTCTCGCGCACGGTCAGCTCGTCGAAGACGGCCACCTCCTGCGGCACCACGCCGATGCGCCGCTTTAGGTCATAGCTGGTGGGGGTCATGGGCTGGCCGAACAGCTGGATTTGCCCCTGGTCGTAGGTCAGCAGCTGCAGCATGCAGTTGATGGTTGTGGTCTTCCCCGAGCCGTTGGGACCCAGCAGGCCAAACACCTCCCCCGGTGCGATCTCCAGGCTCAGGTGGTCGACGGCCGTCAGGCTGCCATAGCGTTTGACCAGGTCCTTTATGCTGACCGCGGGAGCTTGCACGGAGGGCCCTCCTTTGTGCCGACGACTTGGCGCCGCTACGTGCCGTGCGCGAAAAGCAGCGGGCAAGAAGAACATGCAGCTAGGCGGCCCAGTCGTTTGTGTTTAGTACAGTTTTGCACTTCCGGGCTGTGGACGGGAGCTTTGCAGCGTTAACCGACTGTAAAGGCTGCCCGCCGCAGGTAGAGGGCCGTGTACCATGCTGGACTTGCAGGCAAACTGTTACTGGCGCGCTGTCCGATGGCTTTGTGCCTGGCGACTCAGGCTGCGGGTGACGGGCGGCGGGCGACGGGCGGCGGACGACGGGCGGCCGCGCCAGGCGACGCCGCAGGGCTGACATTCGAAAGGTGTGGCATGACCCAAGCGCAAGCAAACGAGGGCTACCGCCCCGGCTACCCCATCTACCTGGACCTGAGCGGCCGCAAGGTGGTCGTGATCGGTGCCGGTGCGGTCGCGTGGCGAAAGGTCCAGAAGCTGCTGGAGTACGGCGCCCAGGTGACGGTCGTCGCTCCTCAGGCGCATCAGGCCATAGCCCAGTGCGCGCAGGAGGGCCGGCTGGCGTGGGTGCGTCGCGCCTATCAGCCGGGCGACCTTGCGGATGCGTCAATCTGCTTTTGCGCCTGCGGCGACCCCCAGGTGGACCGGCAGGTCTGCGAGGATGCTCACGCCAACGGATGCCTGGTAAACGTGGTCGACGTGCCGCGGCTGTGCGACTTCACCGTGCCTGCCGTCGTGCGACGCGGACTTTTGACCATTGCTGTCTCGACGGCGGGCGCCTCCTGCGCGCAGGCCAGTGCCATCCGGCGCGACCTCGAGCGCGAGTTCGACGACAGCTGGGAGGCATACATGGACCTCTTGGCGCAGGTGCGCACGCTGGTGAAGCAGCGCGTGACGGAGGGTCCCGCCCAGCGTCGTCCGATATTCCAGGCGTGCGTGCAGCTGGGCTGGCGCCAGCGGCTGGCGTCGGGCGAGCACATCACGGCCGAGGCTGCGTATGCCGAAGCGGTCGCGGCGGCAAGGAGATTCAAGTGACGGGCAACACCATAGTGCTGGGCTCGCGCGGCAGCCGGCTGTCGCTGTGGCAGACCGAGCACGTGCTCCAGCTGCTGCAGCAGGCCGCGCCCCAGTACGACTACCAGGTCCAGGTGGTGCGCACCAGGGGCGACAAGGTGCGCAACGTGGCGCTGCACCAGATGGGCGGCACGGGCATCTTTACGAAGGAGCTCGAGGTACAGCTGCTGGACGGGCACATTGACCTGTGCGTGCACTCCACCAAGGACATGCCCACGCAGCTGCCTGACGGCCTTGTGCTGTCGGGCATGCCCCGGCGCGCCGACCCGCGCGACGTGCTGGTGTCTCCCGTGGCGGGGCTCACCATTCAGACGCTGCCCAAGGGCGCGCGCGTGGCTACGGGCAGCCTGCGTCGCGTGGCGCAGATGAAGCGCCTGCGTTCCGACGTCGAGGTCTGCGGCATTCGCGGCAACGTGGACACGCGCGTCCGCCGCGTGATGGATGGCGAGTTCGATGCAGCCGTCCTGGCCGCCGCAGGCATGGAGCGTCTGGGCATGCAGGACCGCATCGCCAGCTACATCCCCGTGGACCAGATGCTGCCGGCGGCAGGACAGGGAGCCATCGCCGTCGAGACGCGCGCCGACGACGAGCGCATAAATGCCCTGGTAGCGTCCATAACCGATGAGCCCACGATGCGCTGTGTCGGCGCCGAGCGTCGCGTGCTGGCTGCGATGGGCGGCAGCTGCCAGGTGCCCTTCGGCGTCTACGCCCGCGACGTAGCAGACGGCGCCGCCACGGCCATGCGCATCGATGCCTTCGTCAGCTCGCTGGACGGCCAGCACTTCTTGCGCGCATCGGCGCAGGGGAGCGCGGTCGACTCCGCAAGCGCTGCCGACCCCGCTGCGCTTGCGGACCAGGTAGTTGCCGATCTGAAGGAACGGGGCGCTGACCAGATCCTGGAGGAGCTGCAATGCGAGCAGGGGACGGAGGGCCGTTCATGACACGTGAGCAGGGGATGAAGGAGCGTCCGTCAAAGAAACGTTTGCCCCGTGAGGCCGAGCCGGCGCCGTCACCCCATCGTGAACTGAGGACGGAGTCACCCCGTGACGCCGATTCGGCACATGTGCCCCGCAATGTCGTCTACCTGGTGGGTGCCGGCCCCGGTGACCCCGGCCTACTGACCCTGCGTGCGCGGGAGTTGCTGGCCAAGGCCGACGTGGTGGTGTACGACTACCTGGCCAGCGACGCCGTCCTGCGCTTTGCAGACCCCAACGCCGAAATGCACTTCGTGGGCAAGAAGGGCTTCTCCGACCACCTGACTCAGGCGCAGGTAAACGACCTGCTGGTACGTCTGGCCCGCTCGGACGGCCCGCAGCGCACTGACGCGTGGCAGCAAGCCAAGGAGCTGCATCGCACTGACGGCTTGGACGGCGCCGGCGCCTCGGACGGTGCTGACAGCTCGGACGACGCGAGCGCCGCGGATGACACCGGCGCCTCGGACGCTGCCCATGGCCCTCGCCGCATTGTGCGCCTGAAGGGCGGAGACCCCTTCGTGTTTGGCCGCGGCGGCGAAGAAGCGCTTGCTCTGGCCCAGGCGGACATCCCCTTCGAGGTGGTGCCCGGCGTCACCGCCGGAGTTGCCGCGCCCGCCTACGCCGGCATCCCCGTGACCCACCGCGGGCTGGCCAGCCAGGTCACGCTGGTCACCGGCCACGAGTCCGCGCAGAAGGGCGGCTCGGCCATCGACTGGCAGCGGCTGGGCCGCGGCACGGGGACGCTCTGCTTCTACATGGGCATCCACGACCTGCCCACCATTGCGCAGCAGCTCATGCGGCATGGCCGTCCCGCGGACACGCCCGTGGCGCTGGTGCGCTGGGGCACGATGCCCACGCAGCAGACGCTGGTGAGCACGCTGGACCACGTGGCCCAAGATGCCAAGGAAGCCCAGTTCAAGGCCCCTGCCATCATCGTGGTGGGGGAGGTGGTGCAGTTTCGGAGCCGGCTGGCCTGGTTCGAGCGTCGGCCGCTCTTTGGCAAGCGCGTCGTGGTCACGCGCAGCCGCGCTCAGGCGCAAGCCCTCTCGAGCCGGCTTGCCGACCTGGGCGCCGACGTGATGGAGTTCCCCACGATACAGATACGGCCTCGCGCGCTGGACGAGCGGGCCCGGGCGGACATCGCGTGGCTGGCGGGCAAGAAGGTCAATCCGCGGGCAGCTGATTCGCGACCCGCCTCCCGCGCCTCCGCTGTAGTTGCCTGCGACTGGGTCGTCTTCACTAGTGCAAACGGTGTCGACTGCTTCTGGAACCTCCTGCAGCAGGCCGGCTACGACGTTCGCGCGCTCGGCGGCACGAAGATTGCAGCCATCGGGCCCGCCACCGCGGCGGCGCTGTCCCGGTGCGGTATCAATGCCGACCTGGTACCCAAGCAGTTCGTGGCCGAGTCGGTGGCGGACGCGCTCCTGACCGCCGGAGTGACGCGCGGCACGGGCGTGCTGATTCCACGTGCCTCCGTCGCCCGCAGCGTGCTGCCCGACGCGCTGTCAGCGGCCGGTGCCGACGTGCACGTCTTGCCTGTCTATGACACGGTGTGCCCCAAAAATCCGCGGCTGGTCGAGGACCTCCTGGGTCAGCTTCGTGCCGGCGACGTCGACGCGGTGACCTTCACCAGTCCCAGCACGGTCCGAAACTTCTGGTCCCTCCTGACCAGTCGCGCGAGCGAGGCCGAGGTCCGCGGGCTTATGTCCGGCGTGACCTGTGCCAGCATTGGCCCCGTTACCAGTGAGGCGTTGCGCCAGCTGGGTCTGCCTGTCAGCGTCGAGGCCAGCCAGTACACCATTGCGGGGCTCGCAGATGCGCTGGCAAACAAGCTGGCGTAGGGGAGCGACGCCGAATGCCCTTCTTGCACCGCGCAACCGCTGGTTGGGCGCTGGAGCGCTGCGTTCTTCCTAGAATCGATGACTGGTGCAAACCTATGGCGAGTTTCGCTTCCCGACCATACAATTTTCTTTCGAAGGCAAAATAGGCCAGGCAAACATGCCTTTCTTGCCCAAATCGAACGTTGTGTGGGATGGATACGGCCGATTCGGCTACGCCCAGTTCGGCAGCGTCCGGTCCGGCTGCACCCGTCCTTCCAATCGAAAGAAGTGACCATCATGGAGTATGGCAAGTTCCCCGCGTACCGCCCGCGCCGCATGCGCGACGGCGAGCTGGCACGAAACTTCATCCGCGAGACCAAGATCTCGGCGGACGACTTCATCTACCCGATGTTCATCTTGCCGGGCAAGGGCAAGCGCGTCGAGGTTCCCAGCATGCCGGGCGTCTACCAGGTGTCGACTGACATGCTGATGCCAGAGATCCAGGAACTTCTAGATTGCGGCGTGCATTATGTGCTGCTGTTTGGCATCCCCGACCACAAGAACGAGATTGGCTCGGAGGCCTGGGACGAGCACGGCGTGGTGCAGGAGGCCTGCCGCATCATCCGCCAGAACGCCCCGGAGATCTATGTCATCACCGACGTGTGCATGTGCGAGTACACCAGCCACGGTCACTGCGGCAAGCTGGACCAGAACGGCAACGTCATGAATGACGAGACCCTGGAGCTCTTGGCCCACGAGGCGGTCAGCCACGCTGAGGCCGGAGCCCAGATGGTGGCGCCCTCCGACATGATGGACGGTCGCGTGCAGTACATCCGCAAGGCCCTTGACCAGGCCGGATATCAGAACGTGGCCATCATGAGCTACTCGACGAAGTACGCTAGCGCGTTCTTTGGACCGTTTCGCGACGCGGCCGACTCGGCTCCCGCCTTTGGCGACCGCCGTGGCTACCAGATGGACCCGGCAAACGCCGAGGAAGGCGTGCGTGAAGCGCTCTACGACATCGCGGAGGGTGCCGATGTGGTCATGGTGAAGCCCGCCCTGCCGTACCTGGACGTCCTTGAGCGCGTGAAGAGCCGAACGAAGTTTCCCACCGTTGCCTACAACGTCTCGGGCGAGTACGCCATGGTGAAGGCCGCCGCCGCAAACGGCTGGATTGACGAGAAGCGCGTGGTGCTGGAGCTGCTGACCAGCATCAAGCGCGCCGGCGCCGACATGATCATCACCTATCACGCGAAGGACGCCGCCCGCTGGCTGGCGGAGTAAGCCTGCGCAGTCCCGACGGGACACCCACTTACGACGAAGGCACCATCTGGTACGTTAACGGCAGCGTTAACGTACCAGATGGTGCCCCCCTCGATACAATGAGGGACACAGTTTGACTCGCTTTCGCTTGTGAAAACGAGGCAAACTGTGCCCCTGATGCTCAGAGCGCCGCGCCGCACGGACGCGGCGCCTTGCCGCTACATTGTGGCGCGCCGCCGCACGCGGCTGCTAGACCAGCTGGATCTTCTCGACGTCGTCGCGGCTGGTCTCGCGGTACAGGGTGAACTTGTGGCCGATGACCTGCACGACCTCGGAGCGGGTCAGCTGGGCCAGGGCGTTGGCCGCCTCGCGCGTGTCCAGGCCCGAGTTGCCCAGGACCGAGCACTTCACGAGCTCGTTTGCCTCCAGGGCGGAGTCGGTTGCGGGCACGGCCGCCTCGGCGCCGGCCTTGCCAATGGTGACGGTGGCCTTGAGGCCGTTGGCCATGCTGCGAAGCTGCCTGATCTGGTTTCCGGTGAGTGCCATGGTTTCTCTCTTTCGCTCGTCAAAATCCTCCAGAAAGATACCGCGAACAGGTCCGTTGCAGGCACACCCGCACCGAATCCCAGGAAGGGAACACAACCGCGAGGACGGTGGTCGGCCTGGTCCGTCGGACGTTGCCCGAGGCTAGGCCGCTGCCGCCCTCGAATCATTGCCCGAGGCTAAGCTGCTGCCGCCCTCGATTCATCGCCCGCGGCGCCACTCGGCTCAGCTGCGCGGCCAGCCTCGCCCGTCCCCAACCCGCCAGCTCTTCTCGGCATTTTGTGCAATGGGGTCGGCAGGCGCGCGTCCCAGCTGACAACTCGCTACAATACCTGGGGTTAAGTCTTTGAAATCGCATCGCAGTGCCGCCGGCGCGCGAGGGCGCGGCCAGGCGCCGCCCCCACATCGGCGGCGGTTAGGAAGCACATGTCAAGCCTGTCCGACCAGATAGCCTCGCGTCGCACGTTTGCCATCATCAGCCACCCCGACGCCGGCAAGACCACGCTGACCGAGAAGCTCCTCCTGTACACCGGCAGCATCCAGACCGCCGGCTCGGTCAAGGGCAAAAGCAGCGCGAAGCACGCCGTGTCTGACTGGATGGACATCGAGAAGCAGCGCGGCATCTCGGTCACCTCGTCCGTGCTGCAGTTCACGTACGACGGGGCGTGCATCAACATCTTGGATACTCCCGGCCACCAGGACTTTTCTGAGGACACGTACCGTACGCTGATGGCTGCCGACGCGGCGGTCATGGTCATCGACGGCGCGAAGGGCGTCGAGGCCCAGACCATCAAGCTGTTCAAGGTCTGCACCCTGCGCCACATCCCCATCTTTACCTTCGTGAACAAGCTGGACCACGACACGCGCGACCCCTTCGACCTGATGGAGGAGATCGAGAACGTGCTGGGCATCGGCACATACCCCATGACCTGGCCCATCGGCAGCGGCCGCAACTTCAAAGGCGTGTTCGACCGCAACTCTCGCCACGTCATCGCCTTCCAGGGCGACGGCCATGCCAACGCGACGAAGAAGGTCGGCGAGATCGAGGCCGAGCTGGGCGACGCGGCGCTGGACGACCTCATCGGTGCCGAGAACCACCAGAACCTGATGGACGACATCGAGCTCCTGGACGGTGCGGACAACGAGTTCGACCTGGACGCGGTGCGCCACGGCAAGCTGACGCCCGTGTTCTTTGGCTCGGCCCTGACGAACTTCGGCGTGGAGCCGTTCCTGAAGGACTTCCTGCGCCTGGCGCCGCCCCCGCGCCCCTACATGGACGTGCTCTCGGGCCAGCCGGTGGACCCCAACCGTGACGAGTTCTCGGGCTTCGTGTTCAAGATTCAGGCAAACATGGACCGCCGCCACCGCGACCGCATCGCGTTCGTGCGCATCTGCTCGGGCAAGTTCGAGCGCGGCATGGAGGCCTACCACGTGCAGGGCGACCGCAGGCTGAAGCTGGCCACGGGCACCTCGATGATGGCCGACGACCGCGCCATCGTGGACGAGGCGTACGCGGGCGACATCGTGGGCCTGTTTGACCCGGGCATCTTCTCCATCGGCGACACGGTGTGCGCCGGCAAGGATATCGTGAAATACCCCAGCATCCCCACGTTCGCGCCCGAGCACTTCGCGCGCATCACGCAGGTGGACACCCTGAAGCGCAAGCAGTTCGTGAAGGGCATGACCGAGCTGGCGCAGGAAGGTGCCATCCAGATCTTCCGCGAAATCGGCACCGGCATGGAGAGCGTCATCGTGGGCGCCGTCGGCGTGCTGCAGTTCGAGGTGCTGGAGCAGCGCCTGCAGAGCGAGTACCACGTGCAGGTCAGCCGCAGCAGCCTGCCGTACAACATCATCCGCTGGATCCAGGACGACACCGGCGAGCTGGACGTGCGCCAGCTGAACCTGACGCGCGACACCTGCAAGGTGGAGGACATGCGCGGCGGCAAGCTGCTGCTGTTCACCAGCCAGTGGAGCCTAGACTGGGCCGTCGAGAACAACCCCGACTTGCATCTCTCGGAGTTCGGCAACATCACGTTCTAGCTGCGGTTTTGCCGTCTGCGGCATCTCCGTAGCGCGCAGCGGCAACCCCGCGGAATACAGCGTTAAAAAAGAAGGGCACCCGAGCTGGGTGCCCTTCTTGCACGGCATTGCTTCCGAGAGCGCAACGAATGGATAACGTATCTGCGTCGTATGCTCTTCTTGTCTCGGTCCTACCTCGTTGGCTCTGCGGCGCACCTGTTCCTACATCATGCAGCTGGAGTCGGGTAGAATCCCGGCGTCGCCAGTGACGTAGGAGCCCGACGCGTGGGCCATGTTCAGCTCGGAGAGCTCCATCTGGCCGTCGATGTAGGGGAGATAGTACTTGTCGATGCCGCAGGCGTCCAGCGAGCAGTCGCCGCAGTCATCGCCCCAGCTGAGCGCCTCCCACACTATGCGGATGCGCTCCTCGCGCGTGGTGTCGCAGATCTTTGTGCTCTTTGCCATATGAGTCGCCATCCCTTGATGCCAAACGACTGTGGGTTTCGGGTCAAACATAGCTCAACTCGAGCTGCTGCGGCAACGCCAGGTCGAGCTGCGACGATGTCCGGTCGAGCTGGTTCGGCAACGCCGGGCTTTGACCCGGGTTGATTCCTGACGGTTTACTGAAATTAGCCCCTGCGGAGGGCCTTCGTAAAGAGTCGTCTCGTGAAAAACGACTGAGATGACATTCTGTGGAGGCCTTTTTCTGACTGGTCGAGTATCGGACCCCTTTTCTGAATGCGTACGAAATCTATTGGCATTTCGAAATGTTATAAAAATCGGCCTTGATACTCGACAGGTCGCGAAAACACCTCCACAGAATGCGTTCTCAGTTGAATTTCACGGAGTGACTCTGTGGGAGGGATGGGAAGTTCGCCACTTTAGCCGGTGGGGGTGGTGCGATGGCTAGTCAAGCTGGTGATTCGGATTGGAATGGTCGGCCCGGATAGAGCCTGGCAGCGTATCGAACCGGTGATTCGAATCGATATGGTCAGCCCGGATAGGGCCTGGCGGCACACCGAGCCTATGGATCGGCCCTCATACCCCAACTGTGTACTCACTAGCCCTAACCATCACCAGCGAGCGGTAGAAAAACAGCCGTGAACGGTCAAATACCAACATTTATAAATTGGTCGTTGCTCATGGCTCCCAAAGTACCTAATATCTCCCTCAGCAAGGTTGTTACTCCTCGGGAGGCATTACTTGCGCGGTCGAGCGTCACTGTTCCTGCGCTAGGTGTCCGGAGGAGTTTTTTCATGCTTCTAACCAAAAAGATAAACAACAACGTGGCCGAGGGTGTCGACTCTGCCGGTCGCGAGGTCGTTGTCTTTGGCAAGGGCGTCGGTTTCCATCGCATGCCCTACCAGCTGACGGACGCCGACGTCGTGCAGCGCGTCTTTTACGACGTCAGCAGGGACGTGGCCTCGGTCGCTTCCACCATTGACGACGATGTCCTGTTGGCGTCGTCAGACATAGTCGAGCTGGCACGCATGGACCTGGAGTGCAAGCTGAGCCCCAACCTGGCGTTCACCCTGGCCGACCACCTGCAGTTTGCCATCCAGCGCGTGCGCGAGGGCATCCAGATCCAGAACCTCCTGGCTCATGACATCGCCTTCGTGTACCCCACCGAGCTGCGCATCGCCCGCACGGGCGTGGCCATGGTGAACCACAGCGTGAAGGGTGCGAACCTGCCCGAGGACGAGGCCAGCGCCATCGCGTTGCACCTGGTAAACGGCGAGGTCGGCGGTGCCGGCGACCAGAGCACCATCGACCTGGTCATGCAGAGCGCCCGCATCATGACGAAGGTCTCGCAGATTATCGAGGACCAGCTGCACGTACAGCTGGACCATGAGTCCTACGCCTACGGCCGCTTCGTTGCGCACTTCCGCTATCTGGTTGCACGTTTGATGCGCGGAGAGGCGGAGAACACCAGCAACAGCTCGCTGTTCCAGCAGGCGGCTGAGGACTTCCAGGACATCTTCGACTGCGTGCAGAGCATCAACGACTACCTCAAGCAGGAATACGGCTGGACCCTCTCGAACGAGGAGCAGCTGTACCTGATGATGCACGTCAACAGGCTGATTACCGCTCGCTAGCGGCATCGCCGCTCTCTAGTGGCGAGCGCCGGAGGATGCCAAGTCACAGCGCGGCAACCAGACGGCAAGCGCTTCACTTCTGGCGGTTTTGCACTTCTTATCCAGCTTTTCACACAAACGGGCATCACAGTCGCACAGGCGACTTGAGCATACAAAGGTAGGCCAATCAAGGGAAGGG
Organism: Atopobiaceae bacterium; assembly: GCA_051878835.1. Lineage (GTDB taxonomy): Bacteria > Actinomycetota > Coriobacteriia > Coriobacteriales > Atopobiaceae > Olsenella_K. The sequence continues at coordinate 9,087 of JBJEKW010000051.1, read as the reverse complement.
GACCGCAATGGCAAAAGGCAAGTACGACGACCTTGCCCAGATCATCCTCACCAACGTGGGAGGGAAGGAAAACATCAAGAGCGTCGCGCACTGCATCACGCGCCTGCGTCTGAAGCTCAAGGATGTTGACAAGGCCAACACCGAGGTAATCGAGAAGACCCCCGGCGTCATCAAGGTAATGAACGCAAACGGCCAGTACCAGGTGGTTCTGGGCAACAAGGTTGAGGACGTGTACGACGCCTTCCTGCAGGTGTCGGGCCTCACCGGAGCTGGCGAGGTAGCGGCCGACGACGGCGCCGACGAGGCGCCCGAGAAGAAGTCGGTGGCGTCGGTCGTTATCGACCTGATCTCGGGAATCTTCGCCCCCACCCTGGGCATGCTGTCCGCGGCGGGCATCGTCAAGGGCATCCTGGCTCTGCTGGTGTTCCTGTTCCCGTCGTTCCAAAATGACGGCGCCTACACCATGCTGTACACCGTAGCCGACGGCTTCTTCTACTTCCTGCCGGTCGCCCTTGGCTACTCCGCGGCAAAGAAGTTCAAGATGAGCGAGTTCGAGGGCTTGGCCATTGGCATGGCCCTGGTGTACCCCACCATGGTTGCCCTCACCAGCGGCCAGGTTATTGGCAGTGTTAACCTTGGGTTTGCCGGAACCTTCTCGTGGTACAGCACGTTCCTGGGCCTGCCCATCATCATGCCCGCGTCCGGCTACACCAGCTCCGTGATTCCCGTGCTGCTTATGGTGTGGTTCGGCTCGAAGGTCGAGCACTGGTGCAAGAAGTGGATGCCCCTCTCGATCAAGATGTTCTTCGTGCCGCTTCTGACCGTCCTCATTACCGTCGTTGCCGGCTACCTGGTAATTGGCCCCGTTGCCACCCTGCTCACCAACATCATCCAGTCCATCTTCGAGCTCATCCTTAGCATCCCCGTGGTTGGCGGCCCGATCTTCGGCGCGGTTGTCGGCGCCTTCTGGATGGTCCTCGTCATCTTTGGCTTCCACTGGTCGCTGGTTCCCCTTGCGCTCGTTAACATTTCGACTCTTGGCTACGACTACATCCTCGCCGCGATGATCGGCCACTCGTTCGCCCTCGGTGCCGTCGTGTTCGCGATGTACCTGAAGAACAAGGACCAGCAGTTCCGCGAGATCGCCCTGCCCGCCATGATCTCGGCGTTCTTCTTCGGCGTGACCGAGCCCGCCATCTACGGCGTTGCCCTGCCCGACAAGCGCGCCTTCGTGAACGCCTCCATCGCCTCTGGCATCGCCGGCCTGTTCATGGGCATAACCGGTGCGAAGATCTTCATGATGGGTGGTCTGGGCGTGTTCAACTGGCTGTCGTTCATCGACACCGCTGGCGTGCTGGGCACCGGCATCAGCTACATGATTCTTGCAATCATCGCCTCGCTGGGTGCCGCCGTCATTGGCTTCGCAATCGAGTTCGTGAGCTACAACCCCAATAAGGCTGCAGCCTAAGCCATACGTTCGCTGCCGCGTCGCGTTGACGGTGCCATAGGCGCCGTACAAGATGCGGAGCAAGGCAGAACGCCGAGTGGGGCATGGTGCCAAGCGCCGTGCCCCACTTTTTTCAGTAAAGTTGTAACCGTGCCCACGGCATCAAGTCGTCCGTTTCCCAAAATCGGGCAAACCGTCTTTAGGAGAGAAGAACATGGCCCTTCAAGCCGCCCCAGCAAACCCGAACCTCCGCGTTGCGCTCGTGGACGTGGACGGAACCCTCGTGGACTACCACAACCGCCTGCCCGAAAGCGCCCGCGAGGCGGTGAACGCTGCCCGCGCCAACGGCTGCCTCGTGTACGCCTGCACCGGCAGGAGTAAGGCCGAGATGCGGCCCGTGCTCAATGCGGTGCAGCTGGATGGCATGATCGGTGCAAACGGTGGCTACATGGAGGATCGTGGCGAGGTTATTTTCCACAAGGGGATTCCCGCACAGCTGGAACGGCGCGTGGCGGACTGGCTCACCAAGCGCGGCCTGCCCTTCTACCTGGAGTCGAACAACGGCATGTTCGCGAGCCCCGACTTTCGTACCGGTGCGCGCGATGCGCTGCGTGCCTACGCGCTGGGGCATGGCAACGCGCATGCGAACGAGCTCGAGACCGACGAGATTATTCCCGGCATGATTTTCGGCGCGCCGCTGTACCGCGACGACGTGAACAAAATCAGCTTCGTCTTGCATCGCTACCAGGACCACTTGGACAGCGCGGCCGCTTTCCCCGAACTAACAGCAGGTACGTGGGGTGGTCGAGGCGAGCAGGCCCTCTTCGGAGACCTGGGAGTCCGAGGAATCGACAAGGCCTTCTCGACCAGGCTTTTGTTGGAGCACGTGGGAGCACAGCCAAACAACTGCTACGCGTTTGGCGATGCGAAGGTCGACATTCCGCTGTTCCAGGCGTGCGGCCACAGCTGCTGCATGGGCTCCGGCGGCCCCGAGGCCAAGGCCGCGGCCGAGTTCGTGACGACGGATGTCGAGAAGGACGGGCTGCTCAACGCCTTCCGCCACTTCCAGCTGGTGTAGCTACTTCCGGCAGGTGTGACGGCTTCTGCCTGGTGTAGCCACTTCCGGCAGGCGTGACGGTTTCCGCCTGGTGTGTTCACTTCTGGCTGGTGTGTCACCAGCCTAATTCCTAGGCGCGGGCATCTTCCGACGGCAGGATTTGCGCCGCCAGGTGCTTGTTGCCCCAGTCGCACATTGCCCGCATGATCGGCCCCAAGGTTTTTCCGTAGTCGGTGAGCGAGTACTCCGTCTTGGGTGGAACGACGGGATACACCTCGCGATGGACAAGACCATCGGCCTCCAGCTCGCGCAGCTGCTGGCTCAGCATCTTGGCCGTGGCTTGGGGAATAAGCCGTTGGAGCTGGCTGAACCGCAGTACGCCATCCTGCGTCAGGTGGTATAGGATGATGGCCTTGTACTTCCCGCCGATCTTGCTCATGGTTGCCTCGACGGGGCAATGGAACACGGGGAGCCCGTCGGCATTTCTCTGCTGCGTCATGCTTTGCCTCCACACTATACAAATCGATAGTATTGTACAAATAAGTGCATTCTTATTCTAGAAAAACCTTTTTGGTAGGGTTGCAGCATGCGAACACGCCCCATTCGACCCCAACCCAGCAAAGGAGAGACCATGCACGCCCGCTTCATCCATCGATGTACGCACGTCCTGAACAAGGACGCCACCATCGAGTTCTACAAGAAGGCGCTCGGTTTCCACGTGGCACGCGAATTCGGCCCGTCCGACGGCTCGTGGACCAACACCTTCATGGTGAACGACGACGCTCCGTTCGAGCTCGAGCTTACTTGGAACCGCGGCCGTACCGAACCCTACGACAACGGTGGGAAGGACACCCACATCGCCTTCGCCGTCGACGACTACGCCGCGTTCCATCGCCTGCACGAGCAGATGGGCTGCATCGTGCGCGAGAACCCCGCAATGGGCCTGTACTTCATCGCCGACCCCGACGGCCAGTGGATCGAGATCCTGCCCCAGTAGCCGTGTGGCGTCGCGAACGCACCCAAGGCCGGCCCCCTTCACCAAGGCCGACCTCCTTCGGTTTTTTCGCCCTGCCGCCCCGCCCCGCTGTCCCCAGCGTGGCGGGGCGTTCTGCTCTCTAAGGAA
>JBJEKW010000051.1:2526-5360 GCA_051878835.1 Atopobiaceae bacterium | reverse complement strand
CTGCCGCCCCGCCCCGCTGTCCCCAGCGTGGCGGGGCGTTCTGCTCTCTAAGGAACCAATGCGCTCCGAGGTATCGGCGGATTCGGTACTCTCGCATAACAGCATTTAAATAACAGTATCCAAATAGAAAGTACTGCACTATATAGTGCGTTCTATTCATGAGTAAATCCCATTCGTACCATGTACTTGCAACAAAGGAAAGGGGCGCCGCGAAGGAGACGCCCCGGCCGGCCGGGTGGACGCCCGGTGCACACAAAGGGAGAAAAACATGCTCAACGAGATCAACTGGCCCCAGGAGTATCTGCCCGGAACCACCGACAACTTCGCGTCTAACGAGGTGATTGTTCAGGGCCTTGGCGCTGCAGAGGTGTTCGACACCCTCCTGGACACCTCCATATGGCACGACTACTACCAGAACGCATCTGACGTGCACTTCTACAACACCGAGGGAACGCGCCTCCAGCCCAACACGCGCTTCAGCTTCAAGACCTTCGGCTTTCCCATCGAGGCCCAAATCATCGAGTTCCAGGCCCCCGCGAACGGCGAGCCAGGCCGTCTTGCCTGGCATGGCTGGGCCGACGGTGACGCGGACCACCGCCTGGACGTTGTGCACGCATGGCTCATCGAGGACCTCTCGCACGACCGCGTGCGTATCCTTACGCAGGAATCCCAGAAGGGCAAGCCCGCTGTCGAGCTGGCGCAGTCCGAACCCGATACCATGAACATGGGGCACCAGGACTGGCTGCACGGACTTGTTCGCACGGTGCGCGCCGCCCACAAGGAGTAGCGAAGGCACCTGCCCCGCGCGTGCGCGGCACGCAAAACGACGGTCGCGCTGGCTGCCGGGCGTGCAAGTTCCGCATGTCCGCCTGGCGTCCGCGACGCGTCGTCGCGGATAGATTCCGACCTCAGGCAATTGACATTTCAAAGCGAATGGAAGAGAAAAACATGGAGTTTGATGAACTAATAAGGGCGCGCTTCTCGGTGCGAAAGTATCAGCAGAAGCCCGTGGAGGACGGCAAGCTGCAGAGGGTCTTGGAGGCAGGTCGCATCGCCCCCACCGGCGCGAACAAGCAACCCGTGCGCATCTATGTGCTAAAGAGCGACGAGACCATCCAGAAGGTTCGCGCGCTCACTCCGTGCGCCTTCGACGCGCCGGTTGTGCTGCTCGTGACCTACGACCGTGACGTCGAGTGGAAGAACCCCTTCAACCCTGGCGTGTCGGCAGGCCCTCAGGACGCGAGCATCGTAGGCACCCACATGATGCTTAAGGCGACCGAGCTTGGCCTGGGTACCTGCTGGGTGAACTACTTCGACGTCGACCGCGTGCACGAGGCCTTCGACCTGCCGAAGAACGAGACCTTGTTGTTCATGATGCCAATGGGATATGCCGCCGAAGGGGCGAAGCCTAACCCGCGCCACACCGACCGGCTTGCGCTGAGCGAGGCCGTGCGCGAGCTGTAATCGCCCGGGTGTAGCGGCTGCAAGCTGTGGCCGACTGGGCGTAGCGGCTGCGAGCTGTAGTCGCCTGGAGGCAACCCGCGCGGCAGACCCATGCGGCCGACCCACGCGACCACATCCGCTCCACAGCCGCCTGCGACAATGGTCCCAGAGAGGGCGATTCCATCGCCTCCTCTGGGGCCTCTTCTGTTTGGATGCCTCGTTCGGTGGCATCTGGCGGGGGGAGGTTAACATGCGCGCGATCGTTGCCTGTGCATACGAGGCGGTCACGGCGCTCGTGCCGTTTGGCGTGGCGTCGGCCGTTTTGGCTCGCAAAAGAAAAGTAGCAAAGAAGAACGTGCGCGCAGGCCAATCTGCTGCTCCGCGGCACTTCTCGACGAACGCGAGTGCGGTGAGCGCCGTTAGCCTCAGGCGACTTTCAATTGCGCATGACCTGGTGGCAATAGCGTTTGCCGTCTGCTTGTTCCTTGTGCTGTGGATTACGGGCGTTGGCACCCTCGCCGACTTGCTGCGTGGTGGGTATCCGCTCTCGGGCGGACAGGTGAACCTGGTCGCATTTCGCCCGAGCATGAGCTGGTCGTCGTGGCTGCTGAACCTTGTGCTGTTTGCCCCGATTGGCTTTTTGCTGCCCTGCGGCTGGCGCGGGTTCAGTCGTATGTCCCGCTCGCTTGCCTTTGGGTTTGGCCTCTCGCTTGCCATCGAGCTCAGCCAGATGCTCAACTTTCGCATCACCGACGTGGACGACCTCGTGGCAAACACGCTCGGCACCCTGCTTGGCCTGCTCGTTTATCGAGCATTGCGCCGCCTTCGACCGCGATGGTTTCCCGGCGACGAAGGTTTGCGACCCGCGAAGGAAGTCGTGATTTACTCGGTTGCGATGTGTGCGGGCGTTTTTTGCCTGTTTGCCTCAAGCCGCCACGCCGAGATGCGCGTGGTCAACTTCCTCAACCGGTTGTGACCCCAGCCGTTCGTGCCCTCAGCTACTGGACCCGGCAGTCTGTGGCTCCGGCCGCTTGCGTCTCCCAGTGCCCTCTCGGAGCTCTGCGTCTATGCTGACTCTGAGGGGGCGTATCACTTCGAACGTAAGGCGATGAACTGAATACGTAAGCTCTGAATGGACGAAACGTAGCCAGAACAGCCATGATTTTCAGGTTCGGCGTATCTATGGGGTGCTCTGATGGCACCTTCTCCATTTTCGACCAAATCGAAGTGCCTTTTCAGATTCCAATCGTATCCTTTCCCCACATCGAAAAGCCGGCAAACCAGTCGGCTTACCGTGGAGGTGACGACCATGAGAACCACAACAAGGACTCATCACCCGTTCGATTCGTTTGAAACTGCGCGCACGGCGGCGCCTGCAGCACGCGAGGACG
>JBJEKW010000051.1:0-2426 GCA_051878835.1 Atopobiaceae bacterium | reverse complement strand
CTCCCGATTCGTCCGATGCGCGGGATCGCCTTTCGGCTCGGGGAATCCGTGGACTGCGCCGTGCCGTCGACCATCTGCGGATTAACGTCCGCGAATTCGGCAACGTTGGCTCTACCGGCTACGACCTGTATCAAAGCCGTATTTCTGCCTAGCTTCGGTTCCGTAATCTTGCAAAGCTCCTTCTTGGGAGGCGGTTTCGATGATCATTCTTGCCCTCATCGTATTCGTCCTGATTTTTTGGCTCATATCGCGCCTGGTAAGAGGCCTTCTGTTCGGTGGCTTTGGCTGGGGCCGACCCGGAGGCGAGCCTTGGGGTGGCTGGGGCGGCGGTATGTTCGGCCGCCCGCGCATGTGGGGAGCGTTCAGTCCGTGGGGCTGGCGCTGCCGTGACAACCTGGGTCCGCGTCCCGATGGCTTTGCGGACCGCGGGATGCACGACGCGATGATGCGCGACGGTCGTGCTGGTGGGCCCGAAGGGGCCGGCTTTAGAGAAGGTCCCGGTAGGGTAGGGGGCCCTGGTGCCGGTGGCCCTGGTGCCGGCGGACCTGGTGGCCCTGGCGGAGGTCCTCGCGGCCGGCGATAGGCGTCGATCTTGCTCAGGTTGGGATGCGCTTTGCCCGCACGTTGCCGTGGCGATAACTCGTTATGCTCGCTGCGCGAGCGGTCTTGCGCTTACGTTATTTCGCGCCCTACTAATATATACGTAAGCTAAGTTGGCGGTCGGATGCGCATACGTCCGGCCGCCAATTAGAAAACGCCACTATCTACTCCTTGCGGCCTCGGATCACCGCATCTTCCTCCTGCAGCTTGGGAAGGACGCCGGCAACGTATTCCTCAATCTTGCGAATAAGCTCCTGCGTCGTGTCCAAGAACGTGCGGATGTCGTCCTTCGACGCGTGGTTCACGTGGAATCCCGTGCTCGCTTCTGCGGGAATACGAAAACGGGTGGCCAATGCTGCAGCGATGTCATGCGCGGGGATTTCGTCTCGGTGGCAGGGCACGGCCAGAATGCTCACGGTTGCCGTCCGGTCGAGCTCGGGCCGGGGAATCGCCTGAGCGGTCGCCCCCAGGTGGGCGTAGTCGGGCGAGCATGCGGTCACGGTTATCCCTCGCGGGGTCACCACCACGACGGCCTCCAGGGCAAACGGTCCCCGTCCTGCCTGAACTCTGCCAACTTGCATGCCCATAGCTGCCTCCAAAATGTAAGACTGAAGCGCAAAGCGAAAACTGCTGCTGCATGAACAGATATCAGAATGAACCCGATTCCCGCTATACAGTCAACCGAGCGATTCTGCGGGAGCAGTTAGCGAATCAACAACGAAGCCCTGCTATCGGTGCCAATCCGCTTTGCAACCAATCCGCCTTTGCAACCAATCCGCTTTGCAACTAACCCGCTGTCGAAATCGGCCCATCAGGATCCCCGCAGTCCGTATGGGCTGCAGAATTGCGCGCACCCTCTCGAACCAGCCCCAACCGCAAGCTAGACTAGGCAAAACTCGCGCGAGCCAATCGCGAGCCGTCGCACAACCCATTCCAGCTTCGGAGGTCCCATGAAAGCCCATCGTTACTTCGCGTTCCTCACCCTGTTCTGCATGGCCATGACCATCATCACCGGAATGGAGATGGGCAAGAGCGAATAATCGCAGTTAAAAGCACCCAATCGCTGCGGAATCACCGCGGGCGAGGCGGCAAATTGCTACGGCCAAGAACGCGGCCAACTACACCTCTCGCGCTGCGTTCGTCCCGCGAATCGGTTTGCACGGAACTCCGACCGCGACCACGTGCGAGGGAATGTCGTGCGTCACCACGCTCCCAGCGCCAATGACCACGTCGGACCCAATGGTGACTCCCGGGCAAACGGTGACCCCGGCGCCAATCCAAACGTCGTCGCCCACGGTGATGGGCAACGCGTATTCCAGCCCCTCGGCTCGCGGACCAGCCTCAACGGGATGACCCGAAGTCGTGAAGCAGCAGTTGGGACCCACAAAAACGTTGCGCCCAAAGCGGATGGGAGCCGCGTCCAGCATCACGGTGTTGTGATTGCAGTAGAAGTTGTTGCCCAGCCGGATGTTGATGCCATAGTCGCACCAAAAGGGTGCCGTGACCTCGGCGGAGCCCTCGATCCCGCCAATGCCGACCAGTCCGCAGCGGGTGGCAACCTCGGTAAGCCCAGAAGCTGCTGGGGTCTTAGGCGTAGCAGAGCTCTTAGCGGCATCGGAGGCGCCGACAACCGCCGAATCCCCGAGCGCTCCAGAATTTCCGCCAGCCCTCCCAGCTGACTCGCCTAGCACAATCTGCGTCAGCAACCCGCTCAAGCTACCAACGTCCGAAGGCCGCGTGTTGTTGAACTGCCAGCACAAGTCCTTGCATCGAGCACGCGCCGCAGCCAAGGTCGCCTCGCCCGCGTCGTAGAGCTCGCCGTTCTG
>JBJEKW010000050.1:44359-46512 GCA_051878835.1 Atopobiaceae bacterium | reverse complement strand
CGGCTGTAATATAGTTAGTCGCATTTTTTCATCCGACGGGAGGCACGATGCCCCAGACAGACTCCGATCAGACTTTTGCAGCCGAGCAGGAGCACCTCAGCCAGATATATGCCGAGATAGTGCGCGTGCGCGACGAGCTGAACCACAAGCTGGCAACCACCCACAAGGACGCCGCCCAGGACCTGCGCGACATGTCCGAGGAGGTCAGGGTGGACTTTGGCGGCGAGGACGAGACCATGGAGACGCTTGCCGCCATCGAGACCCTGAACTCGGTCATCGACGCGTACAACCAGGCCCACGACTTCGACGTGGACCGGCTGCGCCGCGCCATGCTGCTGCTGAACCAGCCCTACTTCGCCAAGGTGCGCCTGCAGATGCGCCCGAATCGCCCCGCCCGCGACGTCTACATCGGCGCCACCGGCCTGACCGACAGCCAGCGCCGGCCGCTGATCGTGGACTGGCGCAGCCCCGTGGCGCAGACCTACTACAACCAGCAGATGGGCCCCACCACCTACACCGTGGACGGCAGGGTCAGGAAGGTCAACCTGCAGCTTCGCCGCCAGTTCGACATCACGCGCGACCACCTGAACTCCTACTTTGACACCACGGTGGCCATCCAGGACTCGCTGCTTCTGAACACGCTAAAGAAGCGCCACTCCCCCAAGCTGCAGGCCATCACGGCCACCATCCAGCGCGAGCAGAACGAGGTCGTGCGCCACGAGGACGTGCCCGTGCTCCTGGTGGCGGGCATCGCCGGCTCGGGGAAGACCTCCGTGCTGCTGCAGCGCATCGCCTACCTCTTCTACCAGGAGCGCGACACGCTGACGCCGGAGCAGGTGTACCTCTTTACCCCGAACGACGTGTTCAAGCGCTACATCGACACCGTGCTGCCCTCCCTGGGCGAGTCGAACCCGCGCACCTACACCTGGCGCGAGTTCGTCCAGAGCCTGGGATTCGGCGAGCGCAACGACGGCGCCGACACCGACCCGCAGGTGCTCTACGGCATGGAGCAGGGCATCCCCTCGCTGGAGCTGGACGAGAAGGACTTCCGCGACATCCGCGTGGACGACGTGGTGCTGGTGCACGCATCGCAGGTGGACTCCGCGTTCAGGAAGTTCCCGCGCGTCGCCATGGGACCGCGCCGCTCGGCCCTGGTCAAGGAAGACCTGCACGACCGCCTGGACCGCCGCATCGCACAGCTGGCGAAGTCCGACGAGCTGCAGGAGCAGATGCTGGGCCTGGACCTGGAGCAGCAGGTGCAGATATTCGGCGAGCCCATCAACCCCGCCGACGAGGAAGAGACCGCAAGGCTGGCGCAGACCTACGCGCAGCACCTCTTTGCCGGCGCCCACGACCAGGTGGAGCAGGCCGACTGGCTGCGCGTGGACCGCGTGGGCATGCGCCTGACCGGCAAGGACGCCCTGAACGCCCTCGAGGCCGCCTACCTGAAGCTGCTGATCACGGGCAACGACGCCCGCGAGGCCCGCTACGTCATGGTGGACGAGGCGCAGGACTACTCCGCAGCGCAGCTCATCGTGATGGCGCGCTACTTCAGCCGCGCGCACTTCCTGCTGCTGGGCGACCCGAACCAGGCCATCCGCGAGCACACCGCCACGTTCGACCAGATGCACCAGATCTTCGAGCGCACGCACGGCCAGGTGCAGGAGTGCAGGCTGCTGACCAGCTACCGCTCCTCACCCGAGATCACGGCGCTGTTCACCAGCCTGATGCCCACCGACCAGCGCTCGCAGATCAGCTCGGTGCGCGAGGCGGGCGTGTCCCCCGACATCGAGTCGTTCGACGACACCGACGCCTACCTGGAGCGCCTGCGCCAGGTGGTCAGCCAGGCGTCTCAGACCGACGAGCTGTGCGCCATCGTGGCCCAGAGCAAGCCGCGCGTGGCGTGGCTGCAAAAGCAGCTGGGAGACGCCGTCGAGGTGCAGACCGGCCAGAAGAACCTGCCGTCCAAGGGCGTCATCCTGATGGACCTCAACCTGGCGAAGGGCCTGGAGTTCGACCACGTGGTCATCCCCGACGCGCAGGAGCAGGTCTACCCTGACACCCCGCTCAGCCGCAGGAGGCTCTACACCGCCATCTCGCGCGCCATGCACGAGGTCACCATCCTGTCGCAGGGCCAGCTGACGCCGCTTCTG
>JBJEKW010000050.1:0-44259 GCA_051878835.1 Atopobiaceae bacterium | reverse complement strand
GCGCGCCATGCACGAGGTCACCATCCTGTCGCAGGGCCAGCTGACGCCGCTTCTGTCCGGCGCGCAGCAGAAGGCCTAGCGCCACGGCCCACCGGGCCGACGCACCACCAAGCCCGCGGCCGGACGCACGTCGCCCGGCCGCCCGTAGAAAGGGAGGATGCCATGGGAAGCATCCGCTATGAAACCGCAAAGTTCGAGGCCTCGTACGGCTCCGTCTCGCAGCTGCCGGAGCCCACGCGCCCCGAGGTGGCCTTCGTCGGCCGCTCGAACGTGGGCAAGTCCTCGCTCATCAACGCGCTACTGCGCCGCAAGGCCCTGGCAAAGGTGTCGGGCCAGCCCGGCAAGACCGCAAACATCAACTTCTTTGACGTGGACGGCGTCGAGTTCGTCGACCTGCCCGGCTACGGCTTCGCAAAGGTGTCCGCCGCCGAGAAGCGCCGCTGGGCAAACCTGATCTCGGGCTACTTCGAGGCCGAGCGCAGCCACAACCTGGTCATCGCCCTGGTGGACATCCGCCACGACGCGCAGAAGCTGGACCTGCAGATGATCGACTACCTCAGCTCCAACAAGCTGCCCTTCATCGTGGCGCTGACCAAGGCCGACAAGCTCAGCCGCGCCAAGCAGGCCTCTCAGCACCAGGCGCTGGCTCGCCAGTTCGGCCTGGACCCCATGGCGCTGGTGGAGACCAGCGCCCAGACCGGCCAGGGCATGGCCGAGCTAAAGAAGTTCATCGAGAACGCCTGTCTCTAACGAGCAGAAGGAGCAACGGCAAGAATGGCGCACGAGCCAGGGCCTCGTTCCAAACGGGGCAGCACCTGGAATCGTCGGTCGAATCTCCGCCAGGCCTCGTTCGCACGAGAGAAGCGCCGGCCGGACCCGTGGTCCGACCGGCGCGTTCTTCTTGCACGGCACTTTATGCGCCGACGGCATCGGGGCATCGAAGCCGAGAGTCATGCCCTGGCGCCAGGCGCTTATATGTTCCCGTTACGCCGAGCCGCCACGGCCTATGCCTGCTTCGGATAGAAGCCGCTGGGAGCCTCGCTCAGGTTGATCATGATGTTCTTTACCTGGCTGTAGGCATCCAGGATGCGGTGGTCGGTCTCACGGCCGATGCCGGACTGCTTGTAGCCGCCGAACGGCGCGCCCGCGGGGATCATGTTGTAGGTGTTCACCCACATGCGGCCGGTGTGGACGCCGGAGGCCACGCGCAGCGCGCGGTTGATGTCCGTGGTCCAGACGGCGCCTGCCAGGCCGTACTTCGAGTCGTTGGCCAGGTCCAGGACCTCCTGCTCGTCGTGGAACTTCTGCAGCACGACCACCGGGCCAAAGATCTCCTCCTGGGCCACACGGCACTTGTTGTTCGGGGCCTCCAGGATGGTGGGCTCCATGAAGGCGCCCTTGCCCAGTGCGCCCTCCGTGATGCGGTGGCCGCCGGTGAGGACCTTGCAGCCCTCCTCCTGGCCAATCTTCACGTAGTTCAGGATCTTGTTCAGCTGCTTCTCGTTGATCTGGGCGCCCATCTGGGTGTCATCCTCCCAAGGCAGGCCGACCTTCACGCTCTGGAAAGCGGGGACGATGTCATGGACGAACTTATCGTAGACGTCCTCGTGCACGAACAGCCTGGAGCCTGCGCAGCACACCTGGCCCTGGTTGAACAGGATGCCCAGCTGCACGCCGTCTATCATCTGGTCCCAACGGCAGTCGGGGAACACGATGTCCGCGGACTTGCCGCCCAGCTCCAGCGTGGCGGGGATGATCTTCTGCGCGGCGGCCTGCGCCACGTTCTCGCCCACGGCCGTGGAGCCGGTGAAGGCCAGCTTGCTGATGCGGGGGTTGTCCAGCAGCGCCTGGCCGGCGGTGCCGCCGCGGCCGGTGATGACGTTGAACACGCCGGCGGGGATGATGTCCTGGGTCAGCTCGGCAAAGCGCAGGACCGAAAGGCTCGTGGTGGACGACGGCTTGAACACCGTGCAGTCGCCGGCGGCCAGCACAGGCGCTATCTTCCATGCGGCCATCAGGAACGGGAAGTTCCAGGGGACAATCTGGCCCACGACGCCAATGGGCTCGCGAACGACCAGCGACAGCAGGTTGCCGTCGATGTTGTTGACCTCGCCCTCGTCGGCCTCCAGCAGCGAGGCGAAGTAGCGAAACTGGTCGATGGAGTACGCCACGTCAATGGCCCTCGTCTCGCGGATGGGCTTGCCGTTGTCCAGAGTCTCGATCTCGGCGAGCTCCTCGGCGTGCTCCTCCAGCCTGTCGGCGACGGCGCGCAGCACGTACACGCGCTCGGAGCGCTTCGACTTGCCCCAGGTCTCGAACGCCTTCCACGCGGCGTCCACTGCCTCGTTCACCTCGTCGTTGGTTGCATCACTGATCTGCGACAGCTTCTGGCCGTCGGCGGGGCAGTACACGTCGATGGCCTGGCCCTTCGAGGCGACCCACTTGCCGCCGATGTACAGGCCATAAGAGTCCTTTATGGTGCCAACCGTTTCCTTTGAGAATGACATAGCTACCTCCACGAATAAATGCCTGCTAGGCACTGCCAAGACAGGCCGTCGTTAGGAGGATTGCCACGTTCAGGTGGGCTTCCATGTATAACCCGGGATGCACGGAGGTCGCGCCCAGAGCGCGTTCCTCGTGACGTCAACTGTATTACCCCTGAAGCATGGCTGTAATCGTCAGAGATTCAAAAACCGCCGCGAACGGTACCTCATTCTTTCATGAACGGCTGTACTACGAATACGGACGGCCGATTGCACATATGAGTCGGTCACAGCACGGTCAGAAATGCGGGCAAAGTGGCCGAGCCAAATCGAGATACACAACCACCAATTTGCGCTTATCGGGCGATTCCTCTCCTGCTTCCGCATATCACATGAGTCGCATGCAGGCATGAGGGGGGGGTCGTTCGTCAGGTAGTTTTAGAAGTAGAAAACAATAGTATGTTATATGGATTTACCGTTTATATAACTCATAAGAACCACTAGCCGCAGGATATATTACATTCTTATCCCCTATGTATATCATAACTTACCGTGATGTTGCAGTAGCCTGTTATCGAGGGGAGGGAATCATGGATGTAGTAATTTCTCCCGAGCGCATTGATCAGCTCACCGTTGATGTCTCGTGTCACGTATCACACCCTTGTAAGAGAGACTAGTACGCCGCACCCAGAGCATCGATAGCGGTGACACGTAATTCATGCGTGTCACCGCTATCATTTAGGAGAACGATGTTCATCCCTTCGAAATATAATTTTTTCGTTAATAATGACAATCACCATCTCATATTCAATGCATTAACGAAGTCCTTGGCATCGCTTAACGATGCCTACTACGCGTGCATCGAGTCATATCCTCGTGCTGGTAAATCTACACTGTCCGAAACCGAAGAGGAACTCCTTCGCTGCGGGTTCTTAGTTGCCGATGATGTAGACGAATATCAACTCGCACTTCTCAAGTATCAGGCAGCCCGATTCTCTACAGGCGAGACCAGACTAATCATAGCCCCTACGACTTCTTGCAACTTTAACTGCAGCTACTGCTTCGAGCAGAGGGTCAAGCGATATAGCCCCAGCCCAGACTTAATTGATGCTATCTACCGCTTTATCCGTAACGTCCATGACGAATCCAAGAGGTTGCATATCTCATGGTATGGTGGCGAACCTCTTCTTGAAGGAGAGCTAATACGCAATTTTGTTGAGGGCTTGGCACGAATCACCTCATCCCCCATCAGGCAGGACATCATTACGAATGGATACTTGCTGACCGAGAGTACCGCCGCCACACTATCTAGCCTTGGCATTTCTGAAGCTCAAATTACTCTCGACGGCCTATCATCCACCCATGATTCACGCCGTAGCCTCTACAATGGATCGCCGACTTTTAACCGCGTCTATGACAATGTCTTAACGGCTACCAAATATATGGATATCGCTATTCGCATGAACGTTGATCGAACAAACCTGAGTAGCTGCATCCACCTGCTCGAATCTTTCGCAAGATTGGGGCTGCAGAATAAGATTTTCCCATACATCGCTCCTATTGATGACGTCGGTAAAAGCTGCGCCATTAGCAACGATGAGCTATGTACAGTCGAAGAATTTGCTAAGTTTGAGCGTACTTTCTACAAAAGGGCAATCGACTTGAAGTTCAGAGTCTTTCCGCTGACCGCGAGATTCAATGGGATTTGCGATGCGGTGACGGCCGACACGTATGTAATCAACCCGGACGCCACTTTTGGAAAGTGCTGGGACACGGTTGGCGATAAGACACAGGTATGCGGCCGATTGTCAAAATTCCAGCTAGCCTCTAGGCCGTTGCTAAATTGGCTTTCATTCTTACCATTGCGCGAAGAGTGCGCCAACTGCCCAATTTTCCCAATTTGCTATGGAGGATGCCCGCGTCAGTCCATGAATGAGGGTCACCCTTCTTGTTTAGCCGCTAAATACAATATCCATGATTTAATGTGGCTTGAGTATTGCTCTAGAAAACAGGTCCCCACCAGCGATTTTGTTGGGAAGGGTAGCTGTTATGCATAGCGTTATCTCATATTGTTGGCAGAGCACCCCGAACAAACGAGACCTTCTGACGTATGCCGTGCTCTGTCTTCTTGCCATGGCATGTTCCGTCGCACTCCCTTACGTCACAGGCATTGTAATCAATAACCTAGTCGATACGTCTATGGATCTTGCCGCCTTCGGCAGACTCTGTGCCCTCCTAACCGTGGTCTACGTATTCCAGGCATTCTGTTGGTACGTGTCCTCTCTTCTCTATACGCATATCGAGGCAGACACCTCCTACAGTATTGAGCGCCATGCCACAAGCCACATCCAGCACCTACCGGTCGTCTTCTTTGAGGGCTACGACCCCGCCTGGTGGCGCCGACGCCTAGATGATGATGCGAACGGTCTTGCCATGTGGTTCATGAATGCCGTAACCGGCATCCTTGAGCATGGGGGATTGCTTGTGTCGGCCCTCGTTGTGCTACTCTTCATCAGCCCAGTGCTGTTCCTTGCGTCGCTCGTACTTGCTACAATTTCCACCATCATCGTCACAGCATTCAAGATGTCCCTGCACGATACAAGTAGCGCCTTTGCACAGAGCATGTCAGACTACTCATCCGCAGCGCTTCGACAACTATCGTTCGTACAGTTCATTCGACGCAACGCGCTTTTCCAGAAAAGCCTGGACAAGCTCGACGGAGCCTTCGCTAGAGTGCGTAAAAACATGTACGATGCGAACAAAGCGGGCGCTCAGGCATCGCTAGCTTACAATCTCGTCGTCGGGCTCTCCACAAGCGTTGTGGTCTTCGTTTCCGTCATCGAGGTTCTGGGCGGGCACATGGAGCCAGGATATGTGGCGACGGCGATCGGATACTTCGGGTCCATATCTGCATCTGTGCAGTCGCTTTTTAGCGTCTGTGGCAAAGATTTTCAGGATGCAAAGGTACACTACGAACGCATGGCCGAGCTTGAATCGCTAGAGACCGAGCCCGTGGGAGAGAAAACAGCAGGGCCTGTCCATGCTGTTGAACTTGCGCAAGTAAGCCAGCACTGGCCGGGAAAAAGCGAGCCTACTTTCAATGGCGTCAACGCTGTTTTCAAAAGAGGCATCATCTACGGCATCGCCGGCACAAACGGCTGCGGAAAAACCACACTCCTACGTGCTATTGCTGGTGAGCTGCGTGGCACCGTGCAGGGCATGGTCTCAATTGGCGACGAATCTCTTGACAACCTTAACCAATACGACCTTCGCAGGCACACCATGGGTTTTGTAGACCAACATCCTGTAATCTTACCCGGCACCCTCTGGGAAAATCTCATCCTCCTCGCCGGACCAGCCGTAGACGAAAAACGTGTTATGGCACTTTGCGAAGACATAGGGCTGGGGAATGTTCTTAATAATCCCTGCGGAATGAATCTAATCCTCGACGACGCGCACCCCGCCCTTTCGGGAGGAGAGCAACAAAAAGTCTCAATCGTCCGCGTCATGCTGAAGAATCCAGAAGTGCTCCTTTTGGATGAGCCTAGCTCCGCGCTGGACGCTGAGAGCAGGGGCAAACTTGCACGGCTGCTTCAACGGGACAAATCTTCACGAATCACAATCGTCGTAACCCACGATGACATGCTATTAGATGCATGCGACGAAATAGTCGAACTGTAGTCGCCTGCATACACGTCGCATCCCAAAGCCGGCTCATGAAGAGTTTTCGCAGGCGAACGCTGAAATTCGCTTCTTGCTGACCGGATTCGGGAAATGTGGGAAAATACTTAGTAGTAATGCATATCACTAGCAATAAGGACCCAAGATGATTCAGCGTCGCAACACCCGCCAGCGCCAGCTCGTGCTGGACGCCGTCGAGCACCTGGACGATCACCCCACCGCCGAGGAGATCTACGAGTACGTGCACAAGACCGACGACCACGTCAGCCGCGGCACGGTGTATCGCAACCTCAATCTCCTGGCCCAGAAGGGCATCATCCTGGACGTTCGCGTGCCCGGTGGGGACCGCTTTGACCACCGCACCGACTGCCACCCCCACCTGGTGTGCACCGAGTGCGGCAAGGTCACGGACGCGCCCTACCGCGCGGACATGCACGCTGACGAGGAGGTCGCCAACGCCACGGGCTACTCCGGCGTGTTCCACTACAGCGTGTTCATGGGCGTGTGCCCCGAATGCCAGCAGCGCCTGGCGCAGCAAGCCCAGCAGGACGCCCAACAGGACGCCGGGCAAGAAGTGCACGCGTAAGGCCGCGACGCGCACCGTTGAAGCCTGAGTCAGAATGGGACCCTCGCGCAGCAGTTGCGGGGGTCCTTCTGCTGTCACGACGGCCCTCGTTCCGGCTTCAGCACATCATCGGCACAATGCGCCGCTGCTAGTGGTAGCCGTTCACCTGCGACGTAACGCTGGCGAACGTGTTTTGAAACACGGCCGACTTATTCGGGACTTTTTTCTCACCCATCGCGACAAAAGGGCTATAGTGACCTCACCAAGCCAAAGGGGCTTGAGCAACTCTTACTTTTCGAGGAGGTCACGTGATGGCACAGTTCACCGCACACACCAAGGTCACCAACGCCATCGTCGTCTCCTCCGTCAACGCCCTCAACGGCGTAATCGTACTAATTAGGTAGTTGCAGCCTCCTACATATTCGGGGGTTGCAACGTCATGGGTCTTCGCCGTAAGGCGGGGGCTCTTTTTCGTAGCGGTCGAACGTCCGCCACGCAACCCCTCGTATAGCTCCACCCGCGCGCAGCGCGGCGGCACGTAGCACCACCAGCACTTCCGTTAGACCCGCACCACCTGTTCTACCAGCACTTCTTTGCACTGCCCCAGCAAGCTTCGGACGGCACGCCGCCCGAATACATAAGCGACAGACCACAAGGAAAGGAGGACCGAGGCCATGGAACTCACCGGAGCACAAATCCTGTTGGAGTGCCTGAAGGAGCAGGGCGTCGACACCGTGTTCGGCTATCCCGGCGGCACCATCCTGGATGTGTACGACTCCCTGTACCAGACCCCCGAGATCCACCACTACCTGGTGAGCCACGAGCAGGGAGCGGCGCACGCCGCGGACGGCTACGCGCGCTCCACCGGCAAGGTCGGCGTGTGCTTCGCCACCTCGGGCCCTGGCTGCACGAACCTCACCACGGGCATCGCGACCGCCTACATGGACAGCTCGCCCATCGTGGCCATCACGTGCAACGTCAGCGAGAACCTGCTAGGCAAGGACTCGTTCCAAGAGGTAGACATCACCGGCATCACGATGCCCATCACGAAGTGGAACTACATGGTCCGCGACGTCAGCGAGCTGGCAGACGTGGTGCGCGAGGCGTTTCTGGTGGCGCGCAGCGGACGACCCGGCCCCGTGCTGATCGACATCGCAAAGAACGTGACCCAGGAGCGCTACGGCTACACCTATCTGCCCGTGAGCGAGCACCGTCGCCACGGCCGCCTGGGCTCCTTGACCTCGCGTCCCTCCGACGGGCTGCACATCCCCGAGCCCGACCACGGCGACGTCGACATCCTGGTCGAGATGCTGCAGGTGGCAAAGAAGCCCCTGCTGGTGTGCGGCGGTGGCGTCGTGCGCAGCCGCGCTCACAAGGAGTTCAACCGCTTCGCCAACCTGGTGGACGCCCCCGTGGCCATCACGCTCATGGGTGCGGGCGGATTCAACGGCCGCGACCCCCTGACCACCGGCATGATAGGCATGCACGGCTCCCAGGCGTCCAACATGGCCGTCGACAACTGCGACCTCCTGGTGGCCTTTGGCTGCCGCTTCTCGGACCGCGTGGCCCTGGCGCCCAAGACCTTTGCCTCCCAGGCAGCCATCGTGCAGGTGGACGTGGACCGCTCCGAGATAAACAAGAACGTCCAGACCACCCACCACATCATCGGCGACGCGCGCCGCGTGCTCGAGCTTTTGAACGAGCGCCTGGAACAGCAGCACCACGACGAGTGGAAGAAGTTCGTCTTTTCCTTCCCCACCGAGACCGAGTACGACGAGGGTGGCGACCACCTGACGCCGAAGCAGATCTCGGAGGTCATCGCCCGCAAGTGCCCCACCGACACCATCGTGTCGACCGACGTGGGCCAGCACCAGATGTGGGTGGCCCAGCACTTCCACTACGAGTACCCCGGTCAGCTTTTGACCTCCGGCGGCTTTGGCACCATGGGCTTCGGCCTGGGCGCCGCCATCGGAGCCCAGGTGGGCAACCCCGACAAGCGTGTCATCCACGTGACGGGCGACGGCTCGTTCCGTATGAACTGCAACGAGCTGGCCACCGAGCAGCACTACGGCCTGCCCATCATCACGTTCATCTATGACAACGCGGTCCTGGGCATGGTGCGCCAGTGGCAGACGCTGATCTACGGCAAGCGCTACTCCGAGACCACGCTGGACAGGCCGCCCGACTGGGTCAAGCTGGCGGAGGCCTACGGCCTGGAGGGCAGGCGCGTCAGCACCGTCTCCGAGCTGGAGGATGCCCTGGACGACGCCTTGGCCTGCGGTCATGGCTATGTCATAGACTGCGTCATCGATCACGACGAGATGGTGCGCCCCATGGTCCCCGGCGGCCAGCACATCACCAACTTCCTTGCGGTGTAGAGAGGAGAGAGCCATGCAAGAAGACCAGAACCAGGCCACGCGCAGGTCGCTCTCGGTCCTCGTGGACAACGAGGCAGGCGTGCTGTCGCAGGTAGCGCGCATGTTCTCCCGCAAGGGATACAACATCGAGTCGCTGGCGGTAGGCACCACCGCCGACCCCAGCGTCAGCCGAATCACCATCGAGGTCATAGCAGACGACCCGCACATCGAGCTTTTGGGCAACCAGCTACGAAAGCTGCTGGCTGTGCACTCGGTCAAGCTGCTGGACCCCACCCACTCCATCCGACGCGAGCTGGTGCTCATAAAGATAGCCACCAACACCAGCGAGGTTTGCAACCGTGTCATCCAGATTGCAAACATCTTCAGGGCGTCGGTTATAGACGTATCCTCGACCACAATCACGCTTGCCCTCATCGGTGAGGAAAGCAAGACGGACGCCATAGTGGACCTCGTGCGCGAGTTTGGCATCCTCGAGCTAGTACGAACCGGGATGGTAGCGATTGAGCGTGGTACCAGGACTATTTACGATCAGACCAAGGAAAGAGGAGAGTTCGACTATGGCAAAAATGTATTACGAGAAGGACTGTGATCTCTCGAAGCTGGACGGCAAGAAGATCGCCATCATCGGCTATGGTTCGCAGGGTCACGCCCACGCCCTGAACCTGAAGGATTCCGGCTGCGACGTGTGCGTCGGCCTTCGTCCCACTTCCAAGCACGTCGCCGAGGCCGAGTCTCACGGCCTGACCGTGAAGAGCATCGAGGATGCCTCCAAGTGGGCAGACATCATCATGATCCTCGTGAACGACGAGGTCGCCGCTGACGTCTACAAGAAGCAGATCGCTCCCTACCTGCAGCCCGGCAACGCCGTCGCCTTCGCCCACGGCTTCAACATCCGCTACAAGCAGATCGTCGTCCCCGAGGACTGCGACGTGTTCATGGCTGCCCCCAAGGGCCCCGGCCACACCGTGCGCTCCCAGTTCGTCA
The DNA here is from genome assembly GCA_051878835.1 of Atopobiaceae bacterium. Lineage (GTDB taxonomy): Bacteria > Actinomycetota > Coriobacteriia > Coriobacteriales > Atopobiaceae > Olsenella_K. The sequence continues at coordinate 34,168 of JBJEKW010000050.1, read as the reverse complement.
ACGGCCGCGGCGTTCCCTGTCTGGTCGCCGTCGAGCAGGATGCCACCGGCACCTGCAAGGACGTCGCCCTGGCCTACATCGCCGGCATCGGCGGTGCCCGCGCCGGCATCATGGAGACCACGATGCACGACGAGACCGAGACCGATCTGTTCGGCGAGCAGTGCGTCCTGATGGGCGGCGTCGTCGACCTGATGCAGTGCGGCTTCGAGACCCTGGTCGAGGCTGGCTACGCTCCCGAGAACGCCTACTTCGAGTGCATCCACGAGATGAAGCTCATCGTCGACCTGATCAACAAGGGCGGCGTCGCAGCCATGAACTACTCCTGCTCCGACACCGCAGAGTACGGCGAGTACGTCTCTGGCCCCCGCGTCCTGCCTCACGACAAGGTCAAGGCCAACATGCGCGCGGTCCTGTCCGACATTCAGGACGGCTCCTTCGCCGGCCGCTGGATTGCCGAGAACAAGAACGGCCGCACCTTCTTCAACTCCAAGCACGACGCGCTGGCCAAGCACCCCATGGAGGTCGTTGGCAAGCAGCTGCGTGAGTCCATGCTGTGGAAGAACGACCACGACCTGGACACCGCTTCCAACTAAGCACCACCGCACTTCCTCGGCGGGGACAGACGCCACGGCGCCTGTCCCCGCCCCTTTCCACATCGCCTCACGAGGGGGCCAGCCCGCAGCCAAGCTGCACTTCTTGCCCGCTGACCTCGCCGCGACGCGATGCAGCCAGGGGGTTGCCACCGCGAAAGCATTGGACCCTAGTGAGAGGGGGAGCCCATGCGCTCCGACCAGATAAAGAAGGGCGTCGGTCGTGCGCCCAATCGCAGTCTGCTGTTTGCCCTCGGCCTGACCGAGGAGGAGATCGAGCGGCCCATCATCGGCGTCGTCTCCTCGTACAACGAGGTCGTGCCCGGCCACATGAACATCGACAAGGTGGCCGAGGCCGTGAAAGCCGGCGTCCGCCTGGCCGGCGGCACGCCGCTGGAGTTCCCCGCCATCGCCGTGTGCGACGGCATCGCCATGGGCCACGTGGGCATGAAGTACTCTCTGGTGACCCGCGACCTCATTGCCGACTCCACCGAGTGCATGGCCATGGCGCACCAGTTCGACGGCCTGGTCATGATTCCCAACTGCGACAAGAACGTGCCCGGCCTGTTGATGGCCGCGGCGCGCATCGACGTCCCCACCATCTTCGTCTCGGGCGGCCCCATGCTGGCGGGCCACCTGCGCGACGGCCGCCGCTCCTGCCTGAGCCACATGTTCGAGGCCGTGGGCGCCTACCAGGCCGGCAAGCTGGACGCCGACGGCGTGCGCGACTACGAGGAGAACGCCTGCCCCAGCTGCGGCTCCTGCTCGGGCATGTACACCGCCAACACCATGAACTGCCTGACCGAGGCCCTGGGCATGGGCCTGTCGGGCAACGGCACCATCCCCGCCCCCTACTCCGCCCGTCTGCGCCTGGCAAAGCACGCCGGCATGCAGATCATGGAGCTGGTGCGCAAGGACATCCGCCCGCACGACATCCTGACCGAGGCGGCCTTCCGCAACGCCGAGACCGTGGACATGGCGCTGGGCGGCTCCACCAACACCATGCTGCACCTGCCCGCCATCGCACACGAGGCCGGCGTCGAGCTATCGCTGGACTTCGCCAACGCCATCAGCGACCGCACTCCCAACCTGTGCCACCTGGCACCCGCGGGCGACGCCTTCATCGAGGACCTGGACCAGGCCGGCGGCGTCTATGCCGTCATGAACGAGCTGGCAAAGAAGGACCTGCTGGACCTCTCGGTCATGACCGTCACGGGCGAGACCATGCAGAAGAACCTCCAGGGCCACGTCAACCGCAACCCCGAGATCATTCGCCCCATCGACAAGCCCTTCTCGCCCAAGGGCGGCATCGCCGTGCTGAAGGGCAACCTGGCGCCCGACGGCTGCGTCGTGAAGCGCGCCGCCGTCAGCGAGGCCATGATGGTGCACGAGGGCCCCGCTCGCGTGTTCGACAGCGAGGAGGACGCCATCGACGCCATCTACAACAAGCGCATCAACCCCGGCGACGTGGTGGTCATTCGCTACGAGGGCCCGCAGGGCGGCCCCGGCATGCGCGAGATGCTGAACCCCACCAGCGCCATCGTGGGTATGGGCCTGGGCGACTCCGTGGCCCTGGTGACCGACGGTCGCTTCTCGGGTGCCACGCGCGGCGCCTCCGTGGGCCACGTCTCGCCCGAGGCTGCCGCCGGCGGCAACATCGCGCTGGTGCAGGAGGGCGACCTCATCCGTCTGGATATCCCCAACTGCAGCATCACCCTGGAGGTCTCGGACGAGGAGCTGGCCAAGCGCCGCAGCGAGTGGGTGCGCCCGGCACCGAAGGTCACGACCGGCTACCTGGCCCGCTATGCTCGCCTGGTGTCCTCGGCCGATAAGGGCGCCATCCTGCAGGCCTAGGGTCGCCGTTCGCGCGACGCGCGCAGCCGTAGGACGGCCCGCCACGGTAGAGTTGTCGCGAGCGCGCTTTCGCGCAGACGTTACGACGCCGCGGTATCCCCATTTGGCCTAGTCTCGTTTCGTTGCCCGGGCAGGAGGCCCGCCATCTGCGATGGTTTGCTCCTCTTGCCCGGGCTCACTTGTATCACGCATGAGGCGCCGAGCCTGCCTTTGGGCGGCGCGCCTTCCGCCATCTGACGCGGCCTCGCGGCCGCACGAAAGGAGGGACACATGCACAGGCTGCTTGCCCGCCTGGTCCTGTACAGCGACCTGACGCACGGCACCATCCTGGCAGACCTGGCCGACGTCTACCGCCAGCGCGAGGAGGACCCGCAGCTGGCCCACTCGCCGCAGGGACGCACGCGTCTGCTGGCCCAGGTGAACTCCTGCGCAAAGAGGCTCCTGGACCTGGCGACCACCTACGGCTTCAACCGCGACCTGTGGCGCGACTACCTGGCGTTCTGTCTTCTGACCTGCGAGAACTCCTTCTCGCTGACGGCCGAGAGGCGCGGCGCCTGGGAGTACGGCACGGTGAACGACGTGGCCCGCCAGGACTTCGAGGTGTTCCTGGCCCTGGTGCGCTGGGACTTCACCGACCTGCAGCAGGACCTGGGCACCGACGTTCTGACCTCGCTGCGCTCGTGGCAGTCCATCCCCAAGGAGCGCTCCAACTACTTTGGCGGCGTCAGCGGCCGCGTGCGCGCGCTTTCGGACGCGCTGGCTGAGTGCCAGGACGCGAAGCAGGTGTTCGACCTGGTCAGCACCACGTACCGCCAGAACGGCGTGGGCCTGTTTGGCCTGAACGACGCCTTCCGCATTCGCAGGCTGGACACCACGCAGCAGCGCGACGCCTACACTCAGGCGGCCTACTCGGTGGGCGCCCTGGAGTTCGTGCCCGTGAACAACGCGCACCCCGTGCGCCTGAGCGAGCTGGTCGGCTACGACCTGCAGAAGGAGCGCCTGGTGGCGAACACCGAGGCCTTCCTGGACGGACGCCCCGCTAACAACGTGCTGCTGTACGGCGACGCCGGCACCGGCAAGTCCACCAGCGTGAAGGCGCTCCTGGGCGAGTACGCCGACCGCGGGCTGCGCATGGTCGAGATATACAAGTACCAGTTCCGCGACCTCAGTCGCGTCATCGAGGCCATCAAGCACCGCAACTACCGCTTCATCATCTTTATCGACGACCTCTCGTTCGAGGAGAACGAGGTCGAGTACAAGTTCCTCAAGGCGGTCATCGAGGGTGGCGTGGAGTCGCGCCCCGAGAACGTGCTCATCTATGCCACCTCCAACCGCCGCCACCTTGTTCGCGAGAACTGGTCGGACCGCGCCGACATGGAGCACGACGGCGACATCCACCGCTCCGACACCATGGAGGAGAAGCTCAGCCTGGCAGCGCGCTTCGGCGTTGCCATCAACTACAGCGCGCCCTCGCCCGAGCTGTACCATGAGATAGTGCTGGAGCTGGCCGCGCGCGAGATTCCCGAGCAGGCTGCCGACGAGAAGGCCCTGCTGAAGCTGGCGGATCGTTGGGAGATTCGCCATGGCGGCATAAGCGGCCGCACCGCTCGTCAGTTCATCGACTATCTAGCCGGAGGAAAGTGATTCCATGCTAAGCCTGGACAGGATCTACCACGCGTCGTACGTACTCAAGGGCGTCGCCCGCAAGACCGACCTCATCGCTGCACCCAACATGGTGCCGGGCGTCGACCTGCACCTGAAGACCGAGAACCTGCAGGTCACCGGCTCGTTCAAGCTGCGTGGCGCCTACTACAAGATAAACCAGCTGTCCCCCGAGGAGCTGTCCCACGGCATCGTGGCCTGCAGCGCCGGCAACCACGCCCAGGGTGTGGCGCTGGCCGCCACCAGGCTGGGCGTCCATTCCGTCGTGTGCATGCCCGACGCGGCACCACTCATGAAGGTCGAGAACACCCGCAGGCTGGGCGCCGAGGTGCGCCTGGTGAAGGGCACCTACGACGAGGCCCACGACGAGGCGGTACGCCTGGTTGAGGAGACCGGCGCCACCTTCATCCACCCCTACGACGACGAGGACGTCATCGCCGGTCAGGGCACCATCGGTCTGGAGATCCTGGACCAGCTGGACGACGTGGACGCCGTGGTGGTGCCCGTAGGCGGCGGCGGACTCATCTCGGGCGTCGCCCTGGCCATAAAGAGCCTGCGCCCCAACTGCAAGGTCTACGGCGTCCAGGCCAGCGGTGCCGCCAGCATGGCCAACGCCTTCCACGACGACAAGTGGGAGGCCCTGGAGAACGTCAGCACCTTCGCCGACGGCATCGCCGTAAAGAACCCCGGCGAGACCACGTTCAAGATGGTCGAGCGCTACGTAGACGACGTGGTCACCGTGTCCGACGACGAGATAGCCGCCGCCATCCTGGCCCTCATGGAAAAGCAGAAGCTCGTGGCCGAGGGAGCCGGCGCCGCCCCCGTGGCCGCCGTCATGTTCAACAAGCTGCCGGTCCAGGGCAAGCGCGTCGTGTGCGTGGTGTCCGGCGGCAACATCGACGTGAACATCCTGTCGCGCGTCATCAACCGCGGCCTGTCCATGTCGGGCCGCAAGGTCACGCTGTCCATCCGCCTTACCGACAAGCCCGGCCAGCTGGAGCAGGTCAGCCGCCTCATCGCCGAGGAGGGCGCCAACGTGGTGGCCGTGGACTACGACCAGACCGACCCGAACCTGCCCATCAGCAGCTGCATCCTGCGCATCGGCATGGAGACGAAGGACCAGGCACAGATCGACGCCATCCGCAACCGCATGGTCCAGGAGGGTTTCTCTATGGTGGAGTAGCAAGAAGAACGTTCTTCTTGAACTACTTCCCTGATGCCATGACAAACGGCGGAGCTCGCATCGCGCGAGTCCCGCCGTTTTTCGTATCTATTGAGCCTCTGCAACACGCTAGACTAGTCGAGTTAGCTATGATGCTCTGTTACGTCTCCTAGTTCCATGCTTTTTTCTGACTCCTCCTCTGAGAGATAGTCAATCAGATCACCTGGCTTACAGCGCAATGCCTGGCAAAGTGCTTCCAGAGTGGTAAATCTAATGCCCTTTATTTTCCCGGTCTTTATTCTCGAAAGGTTGACAGGCGAAATCCCAATCTTTTTTGCAAGATCATTCGACGACACCTTTCGCTCCGCCATCATTCTGTCCAGCCGCATTACGATTGGCATCCCATAGTCTCCCGTTCAGTCGCGCGCCATGCTCAAGTCTACAAGATGCTATCGGAGTCTTCCTTAAGCGCGTTTCCATAGCGAAACACCGCTGACAAGCAGAAAAGAAAGACGACCTCCACCACATGCCCAATATCGACCGAAGAGCTCGCCTCGCTGGGATAGTAATTCAGAGCAAATGGCAATCCGCCCAACGTGATCGAGGCATCGGGGCCCTGGGGATGCAGCAATCCCAGAACAATCACAACGGCTTCAAATACAGCAGCCATTAGCAATCTACGAGATTGAGCTCTGCCGAAGGGAGATGAGCTCTTTGCGAAGTTTCCAAAGAACGTCGCCATCAGGATGGTCACCCCGATGTTCAGCACAAACGTCGCAATACTGACCGCCCAATACGCAAAATGCGCTGCATCGCCAGCAAGGTCAAACCACGCCACAATAAGCACGAACACACACGCTAGCGCACAGAGTATCGTTAGGACCAGCATGCATATCTCGGACACTCTGCAGGCTTTTCGTGCAATTTCGTACAGACTCTCTTTGCTCGATACTACATCACCCCGCATTGATAAACTTTTCAAGGCTATTCCACTCCCCCGTTATCCAACTAAGAGCAGCGTTCCCAACCGATTGAACACGGCAACTACCGTAGCGGCAACAAACACGTCTCTACAGAGCGCATATAACAGCATTTTAATGCTGCGGCATCGATGAGTTCTCAGCCATTGGATCAGAGCCTTGGATGCCTCACGGTTCAAATTTGTTTCTTCCCAATAGTCGCTGATGATGTAATAGCCGTCCAATCGGCAGAATGGGATTAGATTTCCCAGCACGAAAGCGAGCGATACGTCCATTAGCGCCGTTGGATAGCAACCGGCGATAATGGCAACCAACGATAGTAGCGCCAACTGAAGTGCGTTGCTATATGCGCCCGCCAAAGATACCTTTGTGCGAGAGTTGCGAGGAGCCATGCATATATCAGAAGTGTTGACGTAGAACATAGGAAAGCCGTAATTTAGCTTAATCCCAATCCCGTTTACTGCTCTACCCTCGCCTAGACAAGCAGCAGCGTGGGCCGCCTCGTGTATTACGATGCTTGCCATCACCCAAATCAAAACGAGCCATAGCTGGCTTTCTACCTCCTTGCTAACAAGTCTCGCAACGAAACCTAAAGCGAGCGCGAGGAGCATGGAGTCCACCATAACTGCAAGAGGCGGAAATTTTCTCCTTGGCAATATGGGGGCAGCGCTACTGGGCAGTAGGTCAATTAGCTTCTCGTTGTACCATCTCGATTGTTTGGGTTCCAATCTGTTAAATAACTGATGGCATAGCGCTGTGCGACGTTCTGCGTCGGCGGAAGTCAAGACCTTCGCGGTTTCGCCGCGAACGAATAGATAACGGCGCGAGGAGCCATCCTTGATTGCAACATAGCCCCCAAATGCATTGAAATTAATCTCGTAGTTTTTTCCACAGTCAGTGCACAGAGGCGAGATATCTTTCATATATAGCCGCCTTCTCGTCTTCGACCTGAGGTCCAATGGCTGCCATTAGCTCTTCATTTGCAAACACTCGTTGGCAAACATCGCAGAGATTGACATAGGATTCGCCTTTCGCAATGTCAATGCCAACTTTCTTCCCTGCGTTGACAAACCACGAGAGACCGTACTTATTGATAATCCTCAGATAAATGTTTGCGTTGTAGTGCTTCAGTATTGCGTCCAATCCTTCCGAAAAGAGATTGCCTAGGTATAGCCTTCTGCTGCAACCACACTGCGAACAGCACGGATAGCATGATCCATCGCAATAAACAGCCAGTACGTTTGTCTGGCCACAACGCGTTTCCCCCGTTAACACATGGGGATTCACAATGAAGTCCTCGGGCGGTATGTTCTCTGCTGCAGCACCAACGGGAAGACAGGGGTATATTACATGCCTCATTCCTATCAGCAGCTCACCAAGCTCGTCCATATATGATCCCAGTCTGGCGGTGCTATGCGTGATTGTGCTCCCCATGTCACACGGTAGGTTATTTCCCTTTGCCGCCCTAAGCGCATTAGCTACATTCGCAACCGGCACTTTCTCCTGATGAAATGCATCCAAGCTGAGATTTAACTTGGAAAGATGATGCGCGCACAGCGTCTTAATATACCTGTCAGCATCCACATAGCTGCTCGCCCACCAGGCATTCGTCGTCAATGTCGACCTTAGTTCCCGCTCAAAGCAACAATCCAGGAAGCGAAACAGGACGTCTCCCCTAAGAGTGGCCTCACCGCCCGAAAAACCAATTGTCTTGAGGCTTAGCCCTCCGGTTCTGACTGTTCGACCAATGTCTCGTATTGCTCTGACGCCTGAGTCATAATCCATCTGTATATTGTTGGTGGGGCCACATGAAAAACAGCACATCTTGCAATGCAGGTTGCACTTTGTCGTAATAAGAAAACCCGCCATTGTGATTTCCATCCTTTGCCCCTCCATTACTCACAATGTGCGATGGTCCTATGTGAGAGCATCGCATGAAGTAGCACGTACATGAGAATGCACCACACCACAGAGACAAGTGGCCCTAGTACCGTCGCTAAGTTACCAAGTCCCGCAGAAGCAATTTGCGGTGCGTTTGATGTCGGCATTCCTAGATACTCTCCAACAGCGAAGCTGGTAAGGCTACTGCTGTCCGCCTGACTTCCGAGTCCATAACAGAAGTAATTAACAAGAGACATTGCACCAAATAGAAGGAATGTGCTCACTATCGCCTTTAGTGAGTCTCTCAGCGCAACGCCTATTGTTGCGGCGGATAGATTACACACGGTGAGCATGAGGAACACTGACATGAGAGCATACAGTGCAATAGGTGTTTCTCCATTACCGTCGGCCATCAAGAATGGACACAGCAGAATTGCGCTAATCATACCGAGATAACCCTCAAAGATGAGCACTCTAGAGAGGACGATTTGCTGCTCAGACATATCAATCTGTTCGCAGAAAGCCAAGCTGCCATTTGAATAGTCCTTCCCGTAATAGAAGGCAAGGCAGGAGCCGACCATGGGAAATGACAATTGAGCGAAGGCGTTATAGTATGCAAAAACACCCGGGGCTTGCATGTCCGTTTGAGAAAATGCCACCACAAAGAACGCGCCCAGGGCTGCAATTGCGCACATAACCATCAAGAGGACTTGAAGATATCGCCCTGCCCACAAGCGTCGATTCTCAAAATGGAGAATTCTCTTCATGGTCCATCACCAGTCTCTTCTGCCGGATGCAACACGTTGATCCATGAAAGCGTGAATGTCCTCCACCGTCCGAGGACCTAGGTACTCTTCAAGAGCGTGCTTCTCTTTGTCGAGGAAGTAGATTTGTCCACCAAGCGCTATGGAATCAAAGATATCGTGAGAGGCACTTAGGACGATCCTGTCGCTCATTTGCCTAGCTAATTGGATGCAGAGTTTGTGGTATGCGAAGTCCAGGTTAGAGAAGGCCTCGTCGAATACCACCACCTTCTTCTCAGAGCGTAAAGCCGAGAAGATTTCAAGCAGTCTTCTTTGCCCTGTACTTAACTGGCCAACTCTTCGTCCCTCTATTGTTTTAAGCCTGTCTTCAACAGACGACTCCAAGGCAGTCGGTACAGGCCCTTCATTAAGACATTCGAGAATGTCGATTACCCTGAGCTCTTTCGGTGGAACCACTCCTTCAGAAACCAAAGCAACGGATTGCGAAAGTTGCTTAGGTATGTCACCGCGTAAAGGCTTTATTTTTCCAGCAAGTGTCCTGAACAGTGTGGTTTTACCACTGCCGTTGTCACCTATGAAGCTAATGACCTCCCCGGGTACAAGCGACAACCGTATGTCACACAATAGCGGAGCTTGCCCTTCGTACCCAATGTCGATGTTCACTTCCACAATAATCGCCTCCTTGTACCTTACGCATAATTCTAGCATATTTTCATTGATTATTTATCGTTTTGCATTAATATTGAGTCAAGGAGCAGCTCCCGACGCACCGGCATCTATACAGAAGCACGGATAAGGTTCGGAGGTAGTTATGGACAACGATTCGACTGTTCAGCACACCACGGACATAGTGATGTCACCTGAAGAGCTTTTGGAGTCCTCGTTCGATACTGATGTATCCGAAATAGAGGAGCGCGACAACCTCACATGGGTCCTCTGGGGACCTCAGTGGGTCGCTGTTACTAGTTAACAAGTGATGTTTCTAGAGCTCAGCCGCCCTTTCCTACCATCAACTCGTACGGTATCGGCAATCAAAGCTCAGCAAAAAAGGAGGACCCTCGGCTAACCGGGGGTCCTCCTTTGCTAGACGATCTGTAAAGCCAGAAGCTACTTCGAGACGGTCTCGAACTGGTCGACGGCCTTCTCGACGTCGTCGGCGGCCTTCTCCTCGAATTCGTTCAGCTCGGCATCCTTCTGGGCCAGCAGCTTGGCCTTGTCGTCGACATTCATCATCGAGATGTCGTCCTCGTAGATCTTCTTGCCCGTGGGGTGCTCCTCACGCCAGATCTTGTCGGCCTCGGGAGCCCACGCCTTGGCGTAGGGCATAGTGCGGGCGCACAGGTGGTCGACGCTCTCGGGCGTGACGTACTCCGTGGACTTGGCGCCGGCGGCATGCACCATCTTGGGCAGAACCTCGGGGTTCTCCAGCATGGGGCAGGGACGCAGCATGTTGTCGTTCCAGGGGTAGTTGGCGCGATACTGCTGGAAGATGGGCTGCTGCAGGCACTCGATGAGCGACTGCTCCTTGATGTTGGCGTTGGAGTAGTGGATGAAGACGCAGGGCTCCACGTCACCGCGAGCGGTGATGTGGCAGAACACACGGCCGCCGGCGATGCAGCCACCGACGAACTCGCCGTCGTTCTGGAAGTCCATGGTCATGATGCGCTTGCCGCCCTCGTAGTCGCGGACCTCGCGGATGCGCTTGATCATGTACTCGCGCTGCTCCAGCGTAGGCATGAGGTCGGCGTTGGCGCCCTCGCCCACGGGCATGTAGTGGAAGTACCAGGCCCACAGGGCACCCTTGTCGATCAGCATGTCGTAGTACTCGTCGGACGTGACGGCCTCGACGTTGTTGCGCGTGTAGGCGGTGGAGACGCCGAAGGGCAGGCCGTTCTCCTTCATCAGGTCGAAGGCAGCCATGACCTTGTCGAAGCATCCATCGCCACGACGGCCGTCGTTGGCGTCCTTCGAGCCCTCGAGGGACACGGAGAACAGGATGTTGCCCAGGCGCTTGCAGTCATCGCAGACCTGCTGGTTGATCAGGGTGCCGTTGGTGAACAGGCTGAACAGCGAGTCGTGGTGCTTCTCGGCCAGCTTCACGACGTCCTTCCAGCGGACCATGGGCTCGCCGCCGGTCATGAAGAACCAGTGGCAGCCAAGCTCGTTGGCCTGCTCGACCAGAGAGTCCATCTCGTCGAAGGTCAGGTTCAGCGACTTGGAGTAGTCGGCGGCCCAGCAGCCGATGCAGTGCATGTTGCACGCGCTGGTGGGGTCAAAGATGATGATCCAAGGCACGTTGCACTGGTACTTGTTTGCGGACTGGGTGGTGGTGCGCAGGCCACGGAAGGCGGCCTCGTAGGCGCCGTTCACGACGGCGGTGCGCAGGATGTTGGGATCCACGCGCTCCACCAGGTCAAACACGAAGTCCTCCCACTTGGAGCCGGGGTAGAAGGCGCGGCGCAGCGAGTTGCCCATGTCGGGTGCCGTGTCGGCCAGCAGCTTGCCGGCCATGTTGAGGAACTTCTCGAAGGCCTTCTCGCGGTTGGGGCCCTTGGCGCTCTTTATGAACTGGTCGACGACCACCTCAAATGCCTTGCGCTCTGCGGCATGTGCGATTTTTGACTGCATACGATGTCCTCTCCACTCCCCGGTAATTCCTAGGTAAAATAGGTTATTTACCTCGAGATTACCTAAGATGTATCGTTGCACATCTTAGCAGCATTCATCGTATTTTTGAATCCGAATCAAATATTCTTGCACACGCGTTCACATGGCGTGATGAAAGCCGCGCAAAGCCCGCGACGCTCGTGTCGTCGCGGGCTTTCGTATGAAACGAAGCACTCTTTTGCTGTAGCGTGATGCCATGGCGTGACGCACTGGGGCGCAACGCCCTCCGGCTACGCGGCGTTCTCCTGGACCGTGGCATCCCCCGCGTAGGCCACGTCGCTGCCGGAGGCCGGCTGGCTCAGGTCCACGCGCAGGCTGCACGTGGTCGGGTCGTAGGAGCTGCCCAGAACCTGCGAGCAGAACAGCTGAGCCCACGACGGCGTCAGCGTGGTGTTGTAGACGCCTCCCCAGCCGTTGGTCTGCGCCAACTCGTTGGTGTAGTCGGCCAGCATGTAGGTGGTCATGTTCTGGCCGGTCCCCTTGTGCGTGACCATGGGATCCATCTCGGCGGCAGAGACGCTGCAGGTGCCGTCTGCGTCCTTGTGCAAGGTGACCTTTGCCATGCCGCAGACCAGGTTCGAGTTGTCGGTCTGGGTACTGATGTAGTTCCCCACCGACCAGAAGCACACGCCGGTGCCGCCGTTCGTGCGCTCGAAGGTGTCGACGGGCTCAATCACGTGGGGATGGCCGCCGATGATAACGTCGGCGCCGTCGTTGATGAACTCCTGCTCCCACTGCCGCTGAGAGTCCACGGGCTCGGTGTGGTACTCCTCGCCCCAGTGTGGGAAGACCACCACCATGTCGGCCTGCTGGCGCGCGGCCTCCATGGTCTTGCGCACGTGGTCCAGCTGCAGCATGGACACGTCGCCCTGCGGGTCCTCGTAACCGTTCAGGTCGAAGGTGTAGTTCAACAGCGCCACCTTGAAGCCGTCCTTCTCAAAGACGTAGACGTCGTCGACCGAGGCGCTGGAGTCCTCGGGGTCCACGGCGCCTATGACCGCGACCTCGGGATGCTTCGTGTGCCAGAACGACAGCTCGCTGTGCAGGCCGGCGTAGCCCATGTCCATCGAGTGGTTCGACGCGCGCAGGACCACGTTGAAGCCCGCCTTCGCCTCGGCGTCGCCCATCTCCTGCGGGCCGTTGAACGAGGGGTAGCCCGAGTAGGGCGCAATGCCGCCACCGAGCACGGACTCCTGGTTCAGGACCTTCACGTCCGCGCCGTCCAGCTGGCCCGCTATGTGACTAAAGATGTGATCGAAGTTGTAGCTGCCATCCGACTGCTGTCCGCTCTCAAACACGCCGCGGTGCTGCAGCACGTCGCCGATGGCGACCAGGTTGATGTCGACTGGCTGGGAGGAGTCGGCCACCGAGCCGTCGGATGCCGAGCCGTCGGATGCGGTGCCGCCAGTGCCAGTCGCTCCGCCATCAGCCTGCCCCGACGCGCCGGCGGCTGCGTTGCCGACGTTCGAGCCCGTTGCGCCGGTGACCGCCCCGACGTTCGAGCCCTCGAACGCCCCCGTGACGACCACTATCGCAATGATGACTGCGCAAGCCGTCAGCAGCACGCCCGCCAGGAGCTTGGGCGTCACGCCGCGGCGCTTGGGCTGCGCGCTACGGGACTCAGCCTGCGCGGCGCGAGGCCCGGGCTGCGCGTTGTGGGACTTGGACGCCCTTGCATAATCCCCGGCCACTACTCCACGGCGCGTCGACGAATTCGGAGTCGATGACGAGAAGTGCCGCGCAGTGTGGCCGACTTGACCAGTCTGATCGTCACGGCGCGGGACGGGGCGAGACCCTTGCCCATTGCTGCTGTGGTAGTGATCAGGTGACGCTCCCCGAGACGATCCCCTCTGCCTTCCGCGCGAGTCCATTGCACTTCTCCCTTGCTTGAATGCGTTGCGATGACGTGCCTGATTGACCGGAACGGCTTCTCACGACCCGTGATTCCGCCCGAATCCTGCGACCCCACCCCGTGGCACCACTCAACCCCTGTAACCCCGCTCAAATCAATGCGCGGGAAGGTGTTGCGGCGGCATCCCGAGGTTGCGGCGGCATCCCGATGCTGCTGCGGCATCCCGCCGAATGCCTCCGCACGTCCCGTAATCCGACTCGATTGAATGTAACCTATAAATCGCTCATTGGGCACGACGCATAGGCTACCGTGCCCGCTTGCCGGGCAGATGCAGTGCGACGGGAGTCGTGAGGCAGCAGCCGCGTCACCAATGCGGCAATGGTCGTAAACGCAGTAGCAGCCTCACCACCAGTTCGGCGATGATTGTTAGGACTTGCAGCCGCACCACCATTGCGCAGCCGATCGTGGATGGGGTCGGCCGCCGCGCTGTCAGTGCGGCGGCAGTCGTAATCGGGGTAGCAGCCGTGCCGCCAGCGCACGCCGGTCTTTAAGAACTTGCAGCCTCACCACCCTATTGCGGGGATTTGGTGACGTCGACGACCGGAAAGCCCTTCTTGGCCAGAGCCGTCGCTGGCGTCGACCCCGACGCCCATGGGGCTCTACGTGGGATGATTTATAAATAATCTAATCGCAACGCACTTCGCTTTCGCTCGCTGCTAGTTACGTGCAAGCTTTCTACCTGCATTTTCTTAAGTCGTATGCTACGGTTTTTCTTCTCATCAAAGGCAACAACGTGCATGGGAGGGCCCATGGACATAGCCTATGCGGGGGCGTCCGCCCTCGAGATCATCCGGCGCGTCCGGCTGAGCAGCGAGCTCGAGCTCACCCAGCCCGGCGTGGTCGACACGTCCCGCTTTGCCACCGCGCGCGGCGCCATGAGCCACGTGAACTTCTTGGCCTGCGGCCTGAGCCAGCCGCCGTCGCCGACCCACAAGGTCACGATCCGCGTACCCACCGCGGCCGGGCGAAAGCGTATCCCAGAGGTCCAGTGCCTGACCTTCCCCAAGTACCTGCCTTCCGGAAGTCTGCTCCAGCTGACGCATCATGCGAATAACTCCTCGAGCCCCGGCAATCCACGGTCATGGAGTCCCACGGTAAGCGAGTGGTTCGACGACAATCGCATATTTCTAGACTCAGTTCCCCTTGCCATTACGGCGATTGCTGCGAAGTACCAGCGTCTCATCAATGCCGGGAAGCTCACACACAACGAAGCCGTAATCCGACTGGTCGAGCTCATCATGGAATTTGCGGGACACTACGGACGAGACCCCGTTGACCCGGCAAATGGCCCCATTGTCGAAAATCTACCGTCATGTATCTCCGTCTCTGGGTTGCTGACACAACTCCACATGATGCACTACGTGCAAGGTGCACGACTCGCAACCGAGGCAGCTAAATTTGCCGGCGATGGCTCGCGCTCCGCCATGGAAACGTGCGTCTGGATAACAATGACTTTGCCAACTCGCTATGGCTCGTATGGACTTGGGGGAGCCAAATTGAACGCTCCCTTGGTACCCACGCAAGAGCAGAGAAGGCTAATGCAGCATAAGACACTGACCCCAGACATTCTGTGGGAATGTGAACAAGTCGCCATCGAATATCAGGGAGACGTCCATCTGTCCTCCCAAGCCAAGGCGGAGGACGCACGCCGCCTGAATGATTACGGAGTTTGTGGCATCCGAGTGCACTTCATCACATTCAGTGACGTACGGACTGTCACCGGCCTAAACCGACTCGCGCAAAAAATCGCTGAGTCTATGAGAATCAATGGTTATCCGGATCCCCTCCTGCGTATAAATCGCATGTTTGCGAATGACGAGCGCCGCTCGGAGCGAATGCGCCATCTAGCCCATCTGCTACCTCCAGTTCGCAGATAGCAAATTACCCATAGGGAGTGATCGATTGGGGCGCTTGCGCGCAAAGGTGACAACCTTTGCGCGCAAGATGGCTACAAAATCGCACCTTTGTTCGCAACTGCGCGCAAAGGTGCATTTTTCACAGCTCTTTGCGCGCAAAGGTAAACACCTTTGCGCGCAACGCCTGTCCGCAATCTGGTGCAAGCTCTTGTATGACTAGGGCCGTCATTGATCGGACCAAAATCGATCCCGAGAAGGCCCAGGGCTGGCACTGAGCCAAGCACGAAACAGTCTGGATCGAGAGTTTGTGCAGGTCGTAAAGCCATCCCTAGCCCATCCAGAAGTTGTGGGCCAAGCATTTCGACAAAATAAGCGCGCCCGAGTATCCGGACGCGCTCTAGGGGCTCAGTCAATCGAGGGGCCTGAGGCACTCGGGTGCCAGCAAGGCACTCGGGCCGCCAGTAGCTCTTTCGGGCGGGAGGGGCTAGCCGGTAGAGAAGGGCATTCGGCCAGCGGGGCATCCGGCTAGCAAGCCCTTCGGGCAAGAAGAACGGCGGGCCAGCAAGTCGCTTGGACTCGCTGGCCCGCCGATTCCCGCAGGTTATTACAGCCCCTACGCCTCTTCGTCCTCGAAGGTGTTGTACTTCGTCTTGTGGAAGCAGGCGATGGCAGCGGCAAAGCCGACCGCGCAGAAGATTGCCAGCAGGGTGAACGCGAACCTGGCATCGAAGGCGATGATGGTCGCGGTGAACAGGCCAAAGATCGAGCAGCAGAACCTGGAGGCAAACACGATGGCGCCGTTGGCCGTCGTGCGCAGCAGGGTCGGAAAGCACTCCTGCGTCCAGACCTTCAGCATGCCCTCAAAGGCGAACGCAGCGCCGCAGGAGTACAGCAGCTGGGTCAGAACGAACGTGACCATCGAGAACCCGAAGACCGGGAACATCAGGAAGCCGGCCAGGTACAGGGCAGCGCCAAAGTAGAACAGCGGCATGCGCTTGTCGGTGTCCACGAACTTCATGAACACGAAGTCCAGAAGTGCGCGCGCAGGGTACACGGCCATGCAGATGATGGAGGCGACCTCGACGTTCAGGTTGATGACGTTCTTGGCGACCCAGGTCGAGAACTGACCCAGGGTGTTGGCGGGCACGTTGGTGCCGATGTAGAAAATCACCAGGGCAACGAACGGCACCAGGTAGCGCTTCTCCCTGAACAGCTCGCCCAGGGTGCCCTTCTTCTCCTCGACGGCCTTGCCGGACAGACGGGCCTCATGAGCCTTGATCCAGACCTCGGACTCGGGGATGGTCAGGCGCAGAGCCAGGACCACGATGCCGACGACCGCCAGGGCGCCGTACATGATCTGGCCGCTCAGACGCACGCCATCACCAATCTGGCCGCTGACGAAGGCGCCGGTGGCGTAGGCCACCAGGATGCCGACGACCCACAGGATGTCCGAGAAGCCCAGCATCTTTCCGCGCTGGTCATCGGGCGCCGTCTCGGAGATCGTCGCCAGCGAGACGGGTAGGTCGGCGCCGACGCCGCATCCAATGAGGATCTGGCCCAGCATCATGATGGGGAATCCCTGCCCCACGACGATGCACAAAGAGCCGGCAATGATGAAGCACATGGTGACCGCAAAGACCTTCTTGCGGCCCAGAAGGTCGCCCAGACGGCCTCCCACGATGGACGCGATGGCGATGCACAGCGTCAGCGCGGCGTTCAGAGCGCCGAACTGCACGTTGCTCAGGGCAAACGCGGTGTTCTGGTAGGCGGTCTGGAAGATCGTCAGTGCGGTTCCAGACGTAATGATGGCGCAGGAATCCAGGTAGGATGCCATGCCGCTAACGACGGCGACGTACCATGGATTTGGCTTTTTCCTGGTGGCTACATCAGTAGATACCATATCCGTGGACCTCTTTTCGCAATACGGGACCGGTGGGCCCCGCAGGTTCGCTGCCCGCGGGTCCACCCCCCAGTCGGTTTGATTCAAAGTTTTATAAGAAGGGCACTGCGCCCGAATTCAAGTGCGGAATCCGAACGCGCCGTGCGGGCTTTCGAGCCACTCGACGCGCAACTGGGCGCGCGGCGCCCCGGCTATCAAGTTCGCAGCGCGCGGGTCGGGCTTCCGACGCGCTGCCTAGGCTAGACGCGTCCGCAGGGGACGCGGAGGGTGCCCGGGAGGGGCGGGAAAGGAAGTGGTCCCTCCCGGGCGAGGAGCTTTGCATGACGCTGGCGGGTCAGAGGTCCCGCCGGCGGGAATGCCGGTAAGAAGAGCGGTCAGCTCGCGATGCCGCACGCTTGGGCGCGCCGACCAGCGGACCGTCGCCTAGCGGCAGATGACCTCGCAGGGGACGTCCAGAATCTTTGCGACCTTCAGGATCGTGTCGGCGTGACGGCCAACACCTGCGGCCATGTGGTGCGTCGGGCCAGCCTCGCTCCAGCGGTTCACGAACTCGCGAGCACCGATGCTGAACTTCGTGCGCATGTTCGTGTCGCCGAACTTGAAGATCGGGCCAGGCTGGTTCTCGCCCTCGGCCACGACGAACTTGAAGTGACCGTCGGCATCCTGCGTGATGGCCAGGTACGTGACGGGGCCCACGGGAGGATAGAACTGCGTCAGGTAGCCGCCGCCGGTCTTGCCGTGGAACACAGGCACGATCTTCATCGTGGGCTTGTGCGCCTGGCTGATGGCAGCGTCACCCGAGCCGGAGTGGCCAATGATGCACACGTCGGCGTCGAAGTCGATGGAGTACATCTCGGACAGCTGGCCGGTGCCGCAGATGGTCTTCATGATGCTCATGGCCATGGCGACCTTCATGTCGCCCTCGACGGCGCAGGCGGTGCCCTCCTTGATCAGCATGGAGAACGCGGGGATCAGCATGCTGTCCAGCACGCCGGCCTTGCCCTTCGAGAAGCCGTCGTAGTGGGAGGCCACCAGGCCCAACTTCTCGTCCTTGACCCACTGCTTGAAGGCCAGGACGTACTTGGCCATCTGCTGGATGGAGTCGTCGTGGATCGTGGCGCCACCCTCGACCTCGAAGGTGTCCAGGATCTCCTTGGCCTCGCCGTCAATGGCGTCCTGGTCGTGGACGTCGTCGGCGATGGCCCACATCTTCTCCCAGTCGAACTGCTTCGTGTACAGGCCCAGACGGTTGTACAGGTTCGTCTCGTCGATGTAGAGGTCCATCATGCCGGGGTACGGACGGCCGATCTGAGCGATGTTGGTGTCACGGAAGCGGCGACGCACCTGGGCGGCGCGGCACCAGTCGGCAATCTGCGCCTTGACCTCGGGGTCGCCACCTTCGACGACGCCGGTGATGCAGGCGTGGCGCTTGCCGGCGCGGTTCAGGTCCGCGACCATCTCGCCCACGGCGCCGCAGGCGTACAGCGTGCCCAGCCAGGTGGGGATGTCGGTGTGCTCGTAGTCGGGCACGCGCTTCTTCTGCACGTTCACCAGCACCACGGGGACGTTGAGGTCGCGCACGGCCGCCAGCATGTTGTAGGAGGTGGAGTAGGTCAGCAGCTGGCAGATCACCAGGTCGACGTCGGCAGCGCGGAACTTCTCGCCTGCGGCCTGCGCCTCCTCCTTCGTGGTCGTGATGCCGCCGTCGATGACCTCGACGGTGTCGGGCAGGTTGGTCTTCTTGAAGGCCTCGTACTGGCCCTGGAACTCAGGAACCAGCTGCGGGAACTGCGGGAGGTAGGCTCCCAGCGCAATGGCGAACACTGCCACGCGCGCCTTCGTCTCTACAAGCATGTTCTTCTCCCCTCTGGGCGTGGCGGCAGAGCAGAGGGCCGCCACGCCCGTGATTTGGTATTTGATGTTTGGCCGCGGGATGCGACGGCCGTTGGAATCGGCTTTCGCCGGACAGCCGTCCTTCCGTCACAACGACGGCATGGCCAAGAAGTGCAAGCTAGTCCACGAAGTCCTTGTTGATCTGGACGTGGAAGTCGCGGCAGGTGTCCTTCAGGCCCTTGTCGCTGATGCGGTTCAGGAAGTCGTCGGAGCCGCCGTTGGCAGCACGGGCGCCGACGTAGATCTCGGCGGCCTTCTCGATGGTGTGGGCCAGGCCGAACGCGGTGTCGAAGTCAGGGCCGCTGACGAACAGGCCGTGGTGAGCCCAGACCGCCGCGGGGTACTTTGCCATGAGCTTGCTGGTGGCCAGCGCAATCTCGGAGCCGCCGGGGACCATCCAAGGCACCACGCCGACGCCCTGCGGGAACACGACCACGCACTCGGTCATCATCTGCCACAGGATGCGGCTGAACGCGCGATCGTCCAGGGGCACGATGAAGCTCATCTGAATGATGCCGGGGGTGTGCGAGTGGTAGATCACGCGATTCGTGGGGTCGGCCTTCACACGCACGCAGTGGTTCATGTAGTGGCTGGGGAACTCGCTGGTGGGCTTGGCGCCGTTCAGAAGGCCCCACACGATGCGGTAGGAGTCACCGGCCTCGTTTATCTGAACGATGCCGATGTTGTGCGCGGGGTCCTCCTGCACGTTGCGCATGTACTTGCCCGAGCCGGTGCTCAGGAAGTAGCGGCCGGCCAGCGTGGTGTCGGCAACGCCCATGGGCACCCACTCGCGCGCCTCGCCAAAGAACGGACGCGCCTTCTTCACCTCGTCGTCGTCCATGAGGTAGGTCAGGTTGCCGCCGTTGCGCTCGTGCCAGCCCTGAAGGAAGCCGTCGTTGCACAGGCGGCAGAAGCCATTCACGAACTCCAGATCCTCGATTGCCATCGTTTCTTACCTCTCCCTAGCGGCGGGCGTTGCGGGCGCCTGCCTGCCTTGCATTGCCTTGCTATGCTTGAGCTGCTTGCTTGAGTAGCCGTGTGCCTAATTGCATTTTTTATGATTCTGAGGCCTACGCCTGCAGCGCTGCCTGGCGCAGCGGCTCCACCTGCTTCACGTCGAAGCTGCGACGGATGGTCGCGCGCGCCGTGGGCACGTCGGCCAGGTCGCCGGTGTGGATCATCTGCACCATGAGGTTGCCCAGGGCCGTGCCCTCGGTGGGGCCGGCAAACACGGGCAGGCCCGTGGCTGTGGCGGTGGCCTGGTTCAGATACTGGTTGTTCGCGCCGCCGCCCACGATGTTGATGCTGGTGTAGTCGATGCCGGTCAGCTTGGACATCTGCTTGATGGCACGCGCGTAGTCGGCGGCCAAGGAGTCGTACACCACCAGCGCCGTCTCGCCCGCGGTGTCAGGGTCGGGCTGGCCCGTGTCGCGGCAGGCCTCGCGAATGGCCGCGGTCATGGACGCGGGGGCCAGGAAGCGCTCGTCGTCGGCGTCGACCACGGCGTGGAAGCCGGCCTTGCGAGCGTCCTCGGCCGCGTCGACCAGCTGGCCCCAGCTGGGCAGCGCGCCATCGGGACGAGCGAACTCGCGGCGCACGTTCTGGATCATCCACAGGCCCATGATGTTCTTCAGATAGCGGTACGTGCCGTTGTAGCCGCCCTCGTTCGTGAAGTTCGCGCTGGCGCTCTCCAGCGTGGCGACTGGGTGCGTCAGCTCCGTGCCCAGAAGGCTCCACGTGCCGGACGACAGGTAGACCGCCTTGTTGTCACGGGCGGGCACGGCCAGCCAGGCCGAACCTGTGTCGTGCGTGGCGGGCAGAACGACCTCGGCGTCAAAGCCGACCTGCTCCACGACCTGGGGCAGCAGGTGGCCCAGCGAGGTGCCCGGCATCTGGATGGTCTGGAAGATGTCGCGCGGCAGGTCCAGGCGCTCGATGAGCTCGTCGTCCCAGTCGCGGCTGTTGGCACCCACCAGCGCCGTGGTGGAGGCGTTCGTGTACTCGTTGACCTTCTTGCCCGTCAGCAGGAAGTTCAGGTAGTCGGGCACCATCAGGAAGGTGCGCGCCTTCCTTACCTGCTCGATGTGCTCGCGCCTGAGGGCGCACAGCTGATAGGCGGTGTTGAACTGCTGGTACTGGATGCCGGTGCGCTCGTACTGCTCCTCAAAGGGCAGGATGCCCGCCAGCTCCAGGGCGTCGCGCACGCCGTCGGTGCGGGGGTCGCGATAGCCCACGGCGTCGCCGATGCGCTGGTCGTCCTTGTCCAGCAGGACGAAGTCGACAGCCCAGGTGTCGATGCCGATGGTGTCGGGCGTGAGCCCACGGTCGTGCGCCGCGGTCAGGCCGTCGACGACGCCCTTCCACAGGCGCTCGACGTTCCAGCACAGGTGACCGTCCGCGCTGCGCTCCAGACCGTTCTCGAAGCGATGCACCTCGGTCAGCACGATCTTGCCGTCGTCGTTCACCTCGCCCACGATGGCGCGTCCGCTGGATGCGCCGATGTCGATAACCAAGTGCTTCTTGCTCATACGTGCAACCCCCTCGTTGCTATCCCCTTGCTTCAATTTGCAGGATAGATGGGGTATGCGTATTTCTCCATACCTATAACCTTCAACACGTTTAGAAAATCGCGCATCGTGCTATAGTGGTCGAAAGCAAAAAACCGCAGGTGGATAACATCAAGTATGCAAGGCACCGCCAGCGGTTGTCCAAGTCGTGCGAGCGGTACGTACGCCACCTTGGCACCATTCGGTCGTACTCATGACCGAATTTGGAGGTTGGGTGAAGGGCCGGTCGGACTGGCGCGCTGTGCGAGTCGGTGCGCCGAACGGACCGAAGCACCGTCACCGACGCCCGCGCGCAGCAGGCCACACGCTGCGGACCGTGCGCGACAGGCCACACGCAACGATCCGTCGGCATATCCACCATCAAAGAGACAGCTATCGAAGGGAGCACCCATGCTCTCCTACACCATGGACGTCGAGAAGCGCAGCACGTGGCTGCGCGCCACGCCGACCGCCGAGCAGCGCCAGCAGGGCTTCTACTGCACGGAGGCGGGGGCGTTCTATGCGCGCTCGCACTTCTCGACCGAGCGCTCGCACAAGGACGCCTTCATCGTGTTCTACACCCTGGGCGGAGAAGGGCTTATCCAGCAGGGAGACACCGAGGTGCGCCTGATGCGCGGCCAGGGGCTGATCATGGACTGCAGAACGCCGCAGCGCTACGGCACCTCTCCGAGTCGCCACCACTGGTACCACCTGTGGACGCACGTGGACGGCGCCGGTGTCAGGGCGCTGGCTGACCGCATGGGACTCATGAAGCCCATCAGCCTGCCCCTGGCAGACGTCAGGCCGGCGTTCGACAACATCTTTGCCGACCTGGCCGTCGAGAGTCCCCTGCGAGACGTGCGCATCGGCTTTGCCGTGCACATGCTGCTGGCGGCCATGACCCTGGCGGGTGCGCAGGCCATCCCCACCGGGGACTCCTCTGCCGTGCAGCTGGCACAGAGCTTCGTCGAGGCGCACTACGCCGAGCCCATCAGCGTGGACGACATGGCGCACGAGGCGGGGCTCAGCACGTCTCAGCTGTCGCGGCTGTTCCGCCAGCAGCTAAAGACGACGCCCCACAGCTACCTGACGCGCTATCGCATCACGCGCGCGAAGGAGCTGCTAGCCGAGACCACCATGCCCATTGCGACCATCGCGCGCCAGACGGGCTTCGCCAGCGCCAGCAACTTCAGCTACCGATTTGGCCAGGAGGTCGGCCAGAGTCCGAACGCGTATCGCTCCTCAGTGCCGCACCTATTTGGCGACAGCTAGGAGCTTGCGACGGGCTGCGGTCGGACCGGCGGGATGCGAGTTGTGGCCTGCCCGCCGGCGGGCGGAGCCAGGTGGCCAGCGCGCTGCGGACCGCAGGCTGCGGCGGCAGCCCGTGCGAGCCACGATGCCCGAGCGGCTAGCTGACACCGCGGCTATGCACGGTCGGGGTGACACGGCGCGCTTCTTCCTCGGCCGGGCCAGCGATGGGACACCCTCGGGAAGCGGCCCTTCATGGGCACGCGGTCATTTGCCTATACGAAAAACTATGCCGCGACGGCGCCGGGAGAATCATGCATTTTGTCACAGGGTTATGACCTTCTAAGGCGGCTTACGCGGTCGTTTCCCTGTGACAAAATGCCGTCTCCCGGACGGTCCCGAATCACCCAACATTTTCGTATAGGCAAATGACCGCATTCGTTCGACAAGCACGCCCGAGGTAACTGGTGCTTCTCCGTATGGCACCGTTCCGAGCCTCCCGACGACAGCACGAGCTCGGCAGCCTGGAAGCCGTGCGCAAAGATGTCGGGTGCGGGTACCCGCAGCGGCCACGTTTGAGCAGGAAGGCAAGCTGGGTCTCCAAAGTCACGGGTCCTCGCAAGTCGTCGCACAAAAAAGGGCTCCCGAAGGAGCCCCAGCAAAGGCAAATGGCGGGATATGCGGGACTTGAACCCGCGACCTCCGACGTGACAGGCCGGCGCTCTAACCAGCTGAGCTAATACCCCGTGCGAATTGCAGGATGCAAGTGTACGCAGGTCACAGCTCCTTGTCCAGCCCCATCCGAAAAAACTTTCGGAATCATGGGACCGCCGACGAAATCTCCACGCGAGGCATGGCTCGGCGCGTTCGATTTGGCAAGACGCGCAGCTTGGTAGGACGTGCGGCGTGGCAAGCCTCGCAGTACGGCAAGACGCGCGACCCCGACGCGGGGTCAGTCATACGTCGCGACACGCGGCGATGCACGCACAACGGCGCTGCAAAAGTTGAGTCATCGGTGACTCCGACTGCAGCCTCGAAATCTCGCAGCCGCTCAGATTTCCGTCAACATCTGTGTATTTTTGTACATTTGTTGAATTTATTTCGCGCATCGAATAGCACGGCTAGGAATTTGCAATAACCAAATTTGAAATCGGAAACCACAGCTGCTGGCGACAGATGCCGCAACCACGCACCGTCACCACAATCCCTGAGGAAAGAGTCATCATGAGCCACAGCAACCAGGAGTTTGCGCAATCGCAAGACGCCACGAACCCAAGCGACCAGGCGCATGACGCCTCTGACGTGGCGTCGGCAATGGGTTCTGCGGCATCGTCGGCAGGCACCACGGCGTCGTCCGTGGCGTCGTCGGCAGGCACCGCGGCACCAGCGGCGGGCGTCACCTCTCCGGCAGCAGGCAGCCCATCGTCAGCAACAGACAGCGAGTGGCCCAACCGCAGGACGCATCCAAAGAATCGCAACTCTCAGCGGTCCCTAGACCTCATGGAGACGGCCTTCTGGCAGCTGCTGACTCAAAAGCCCCTGCAGAAAATCTCGGTCGCGGACGTCACGCGCACCGCAGGCCTGAACCGAGGCACCTTCTATGCCCACTTTGGCGGCATTGCCGACCTGGAGAACTACGTGATGGACCAGGCGGTGAACCGCGTGCTGCAGCTGGCAGACGAATGGGACGGCCCGTCGTTCTTCGACGATCCCATGCCCCTGCTGCAAAAGGTGTCCGACTTCATCCAGGAGCACCGCGACACTTGGTCGAAGCTGGCCGGGGTCCAGAGCATGGAGCCGCTGTTCCTGGCAGCTGAGCATCAGCTCCGCATCCGCGTGCACCAGCAGATAAAGGCCAGAATGGGCTCAACCGACATGACCAACACCGCCATTGTTGCCACTGACTATCTGACGCAGGGCATCATGGGGGCCTACCGCGCATTCCTGAACGGCGAGTACGGCACGCACACCATGGCCGAGGTGAATGCAGAGCTAGTGCGCCTGATCAAGGCAACGGGCTCTGCTCTGTACCCGGAGGTTGGCCCGGTACTCGCCGCTAATCCCAGCGAGACCGGTACCAGCATCGACAACGCACACGCAAGCATGGGCGCATAGCAGAGGCGTCGCACCATCATCGATCGCGACGATCGCAAATCGGCATCAGCAATCACCCCCGATGCCAAATCACCCGCGGCACCACCAGCCACCAGCGCGGGCAAGAAGAGCGGCGCCCCCCGGACTCACCGAGGTGCGCCGCTTTTATGCGGCAGGCGAGACATGCTGCGTGCATGCAAACTCGTTTGCTTTCAGATACGCCACAGGAACCGACATATTCGATGAACGTCGGCTCACGCGGGGCTGAGCGGCTATGATGTCTCTCGGAAAAGTTCGCCGGGCCTTTGGCAAGCGCCGGCACGAGAAGGGACCACGCACATGCGCTTCTAGCGATGCTTCATTCACGCGGACGCTCACGTTTACGGGAGACGCCTGTCTGGATTCGCATTGCTGGGACCATGTCAAGAAGAACGTTCTTCTTGCCCTCCAAATGGCTTGATGGTTTGACCGCTGAGGCATCCGTTAAATACGCACTCTTACGCTAGCGCTCTTGCGTGGGTTCTCCTGCGCGTTGCCATATCTCTGCAGGTCATCCGGGCCAGTAAGGCAATCATGACATCGTCGTGTTCGAGGCATCGGAACGATTACAGTCCCGGCGTGACCACGATATTGGCGCGGCCTCGACAACGGTGCGATCGCGCCACCGGCGCATCAAGCCGCCATCGACATCCAGGCAGACCTCCCCTAGGGAGGAACCTTGCAACTAAATATATCTGACGTTTGGTACACCTATCCGTCCGCGCTGGACCCCGCCGTGCGCGGGGTCACGGCCACGTTCCCGCGAGGGTGGACGGGCGTCGTGGGAGACAATGGCAGCGGAAAGACCACGTTGGCCCGCCTGGCCTGCGGTTTGTTGACGCCCGACACAGGCGCCGTCACGCAGCAACTGGTCTGCGCCTATTGCGCGCAGGACGCCACGGCCCGGCCGGAGAACCTGGAAGACTTCGCGCTGGCATACGACTCGGCGGCCCTGCGTCTGCGAGACGCCCTGCAGCTGGAGGACGACTGGCCATGGCGCTACCAGACGCTGTCGGGCGGCCAGCAGAAGCGGCTGCAGGTGGCCTGCGCTGTGTGGGCAGGACCTGACGTGCTGGTGATGGACGAGCCCACGAACCACGTGGACGCCATCGCCCGCCACGCCATCGCCTGCGCCCTGGCGCAGTTCCGTGGCATCGGCATTCTGATATCGCACGACCGCGAGCTCCTGGACCAGCTGTGCACGCAGTGCCTGTGCATGCTGGACGGCACCGCCACCATGCGCCCGGGCAACTACTCGCAGGTACACGCCCAGGAGCAGCTGGAGCGCGAATCCGCCGTCCGGGCGCAGGACACGGCCCGAAAGGAGCAGCGCCGCATCGCTCGCGAGGCCCAGCGGCGGCGAGAGGAATCCTCTCGCTCGGCCTCCCGGCGCAGCGCGCGCAACCTGGACCGGCACGACAACGACACGCGTGAGAAGATCGGGCGTGCCATCGTCAGCGGCAAGGACGCTCGCGCGGGAAAGGCAGCCTCCGTCATGGAGCGCCGCCTGAGCGACGCCACCGCCAAGCTGGAGTCCGCCCACGTGCAAAAGCGCTACGACGCGGACGTCTGGATAGACGCCAACCCCAGCAGAAGAAGGACGCTTCTGAGCATGGAGCCCACGCGGCTGCCGCTGGGAGACGAGGGCCAGCTGGAGGTACCGGCGCTGGCCATAGGCAACACCGACCACATAGGCCTGGTGGGGCCCAACGGCACCGGCAAGACCACGCTGGTCAGGCATATCGTCGCAGCTCTGGGGAAGGGGGCCGGCGAGGCTAGTGGCGCCGGCGGCACTGCCGGTGTCGATAACGACGCCTTGGTCGGCGCGGGTCTTGTGCTCGCCGGCACGCTCTTCATCCCGCAGGAGCCCGCCCACGAGCAGGCAGACGCCACGCTACACGCCCTGGGGGAGCTCTCCCCCGCCCAGCGTGGCAAGGTCCTCTCCATCGTGGCGCAGCTGAACTCGGACCCCGACCGCATCCTGGAGGGCGGCAGCGTGAGCCCCGGCGAGATGCGAAAGCTGATGCTGGCGCTGGGCATCATGCACCACCCCACGCTCATAGTGATGGACGAGCCCACGAACCACCTGGACCTGGGGTCGACCGAGGCTCTGGAGCGCATGCTGGCCGCATACCCCGGGGCGCTCCTTCTGGTGTCACACGACGCGGCCCTGGTACGCAACACCACCAGCATCCTGTGGTCCATCCGGGAGCGGCCCGGCCAGCCCGGCATGCACTTCTTGACCGTGAGATAGCGCCGTCCGCGTATAAGCTGGCGCGAATCCGCGCAATAGATGCTAGCGTTAATATCCTAGTAACTTGCTGGACTTTAAGTGTTGTACAATGTCGGCTGCATTCGATGCCTTTGGAGGGGGTTCGCATGGGTTTTCTGAACAACAAGGCAAACAGCACCCCGCATGCTGAAGCCGACGACGTCACCAACAACACTCCCAGCTCTCTGCCGCTGGGTTCCGTCAGCCGTCGTGGCTTCGTAGGCATGATGGCGGCCGGCGCGGTACTGCTGCCGCTGGGCCTGGCTGCCTGCAGCAGCTCTTCGGACTCATCCAACAACGGCGCCAGCACCTCCTCGTCCACCAGCTCCACCGACCTTCAGGGCCAGCACCTGACCTTCGTGGGCGACAGCGCGTTTGCGCCCTACCGCTACATCGAGGTGCAGCAGGACGGCAGCCAGAAGGTCGTGGGCCTGGACATCGCCATCGCCGACGAGATGGCCAACCGCCTGGGCTTTACCTACGACTTCGAGTCGCAGGAGTTCGCGGCCACCCTGGCCTCCGTGCAGTCCAGCGACACGTCGTTCACCATGGCCATGTCGTCCAACTCCGAGCGCGAGCAGACCTACGACTTCACACGCGGATACTACGAGCCCCGCGTCGGCGTGCTGACGCTGGGCGGCGACGCCGTGACCACCACGGACGGCCTCAAGGGAAAGAGCATCGCCTGCACCACCGGCACTGTGCAGAACAAGTTCGTGACCGCCGTCCTGCCCGACGCCGACGTGCACACCTACGACGGCGGCGACCAGTGCCTGCAAGAAGTGCTTGCCGGACGCATCGACGCATACGTGTGCGACGGCGCCGAGGGCCAGTCCATGCGCGACGCGAACCCCGGCCTGGTCCTGGGCCTGTTGGACCGCTCCGAGACCAGCGACTACGTGGGAGTCTACCGCGTCATGGCACAGAAGGGCGCATCCTTTGTGGCTGCGTTCGACTCGTGCATCGGCGACATGCTGAGCGATGGTACCATCGACTCGTACATCGGCCAGTACGTGGGCGACGACTTCAAGTGGGACGGGGACTTCTCGGCCTCGGGCACCGCGACCGAGGGGGTCGGCTCCAACTAGCGACTGACTGCTAGCTGCCGACAGCTCGCCCGGAAGGTAAGGAATCTACAGCGCAATGAACTTCTCGGTTGTCGAACCATATGCGCCTATATTTGTGAGCGGCCTCGTTACCACGTTGGAGGTAACCGGGGCCGCCCTTGTATTGGCCTTTGTGGTGGGGGCCATCGTGGCGCTGCTGAAGGTGCTGCCATGCAAGCCCCTACGGGCCGTGCTGGACTTCTATACGTCCATCTTTCGCGGAATCCCGCTGATAGTGCTGCTGTTCATGGTCTACTTCGCGACGCCGCAGCTGACGGGCTACAAGATCACGATGTTCGCCGCCTCGGTGCTGACGTTGGGCCTGAACGGCTCGGCCACCGTGTCCGAGACGCTGCGCGGCGGCATCGAGGGCGTGAACCGCGGGCAGTACGACGCCGCCCGCGCACTAGGCCTGCCGTACGTGCCCATGATGGTGTACGTCATCCTGCCCCAGGCGCTGCGCTCGGTGGCCCCCGCTCTGGTAAACGAGGTCATCACCGTGCTGAAGAGCTCTTCGCTGGTGGCGACCATCGGCCTCATGGACATGATGCGCGCAGCCGAGAGCGTGCAGGCGCTGACCTACCGCGCCTTCGAGCCGTTCCTTGTGGTGGCCGTCGTGTACTACGTCATCGTGATGGCCCTGGTCCACGTGAGCAAGCGCCTGGAGCGCAAGCTGCGCGAGAGCATGTAAAAAGGCCGGCACGCGGTGGGTTCCGCGTACCGGCTTATGTATCGAAATCGTCGGATTCGGCCGTTCGGACCTTAAACCGGCCGTTTATCTCGGCTGGCAAGAAGAACATTGCGAACGAACCGCAGCTACTTGCCCTTCTCGACTGCACGCATGATGGCCTTGTAGACCTCCACCAGCGGGATGATGGCGGCTGCCAGCAGCATGGCGATGCCGTACTCCTGCGCGCTGATCTCGGCGAAGTCGAAGGCCTGGGCCAGCGGGGTCTCGATGACCACGAAGGTCAGGAACAGCGCCGCGGCGAACGAGGCCCACAGCCACTTGTTCTGCGTCGGCAGGGTGAAGACCGACTGCCTGCGGCTGCGCATGTTGAACGAGTGGAACATCTCGACCATGGACAGGGTCAGGAACGCCATGGTCATGCCGTCCAGGCCCGCGTCCGCACCGGACAGCACGGCAGACACCGGCACGCCCTCGAGGTGCAGTCCCACGAAGTAGGACACTAGCGTCAGCACGGCAATCATGCAGCCCTGCACCAGGCAGTCCAGGCCCATGCCGTTGGCAAAGATGCCGTCCGAGGCACCGCGGGGCTTGCGCTCCATGATGTCGGGCTCGGCGTCCTCCATGGCCATGGCCAGCGCGGGGAAGCAGTCCGTGACCAGGTTCAGCCACAGCAGGTGCGTGGGCTCCAGGATGGTGAAGCCCACGAGCGAGGCCACGAACACCGAGATGACCTCGGCCAGGTTCGAGCTCAGCAGGAAGGCGATGGACTTCCTGATGTTGTCGTAGATCCTGCGGCCTTCCTCGCAGGCGCTGATGATGGTGGCGAAGTTGTCGTCGGCCAGCACCATGTCGGCCACGTTCTTCGTGACGTCGGTGCCGGTGATGCCCATGCCCACGCCGATGTCGGCGCGCTTGATCGAGGGCGCGTCGTTCACGCCGTCGCCGGTCATGGCGACGACCTTGTCCTTCTTCTTCCACGTGTCGACGATGCGGGTCTTGTGCTCGGGCTGCACGCGCGCGTAGACGCCGTAGCGGTCGATGGTCTTCAGGAACTCGTCGTCGGAGATCTTGTCCAGCTCGGCGCCAGTGATGGCCTGCGAGCGGTCCTGGATGATGCCCAGCTCCTTCGCGATGGCCACGGCGGTGTCGATGTGGTCGCCCGTGATCATGACGACCTTCATGCCGGCGGCGTGCGCCTCCGCGACGGCCTTCTTTACCTCGGGGCGCACGGGGTCCATCATGCCGCACAGGCCCAGGAACACCATGTCGTGCTCCAGCGCCTTGGGGCTGAAGTCCTTCGGCTTCTGCGTGCCGTAGTCCACGCGGGCGGCCGCCATGACGCGCAGGGCCTTGTCGGCCATGATCTTGTTTTCCTGCATGATGCGGCGGCGCCACTCGTCGGTCATGGGCACGTCGCCCTGGGTGGTGTGCACCATGGTGCACAGCGACAGCACCACGTCGGGAGCGCCCTTCGTGTGCTGCACGTAGCGGCCCTCGGGGGTCTGGTTCACGACGGACATCATCTTTCGGCCGGAGTCGAAGGGAGCCTCGCCCACGCGCGGGTTCGCGCTGTCCAGGTCGTCGGTAGTGAAGCCCAGCTTTGCCGCGTCGGCCACCAGGGCCGCCTCGGTGGGCTCGCCCACGGCCTGCTGCGACTGGGCGTCCCACTTGGCGTCGGAGCACAGGGCCATGCAGCGCACCAGGCGGTCGACGTCCTCGGTGAAGTGGCGCACGACCGTCATCTTGTTCTGCGTCAGGGTGCCGGTCTTGTCCGAGCAGATGATCTGCGTGCAGCCCAGGGTCTCGACGGCCGAGAGCTTGCGGATGATGGCGTTGTGCTTGGACATCTTTGTCACGCCGATGGACAGCACGATGGTCACAACGGCGGCCAGGCCCTCGGGGATGGCTGCCACGGCCAGGGCCACGGCGATCATGAACGTGTTCAGCACCAGGTTGATGTCGTTAAAGAAGCCCATGCCGTGCTTCAGCCACGTGGCCACGAACACCAGGGCGCAGATGATGATGCAGGCGATGGACAGCACCTTGGAGAGCTCGTCCAGCTTCTTCTGCAGCGGCGTCTCCTCGTCCTCCGCCCGCGTCAGGGCGTCGGCGATCTTTCCCATCTCGGTGTTCATGCCGGTGGCAACGACCACGGCGCGGCCGCGGCCGTAGACCACGGTGGAGCCCATGTAGCACATGTTCTTGCGGTCGCCCAGGGGCACGTCCTCCGCGCCGGCAACCAGCTCCAGCTCGGCCTCGATCTTGTTTGCCGGGACGGACTCGCCCGTGAGCGCCGCCTCCTCTACCTTCATCGAGGCGCTCTCCAGGATGCGGCAGTCGGCGGGCACGGAGTCGCCCGCCTCCAGCACGACGACGTCACCCGCGACCAGCTCGGAGGACGGCACCTCCATCTGCTGGCCGTCGCGCACGACCTTGGACTGGGAGGCGCTCATCTCCTGCAGAGCCTTCAGGGCCTCCTCGGCCTTCGACTCCTGCACGACGCCCAGCACGGAGTTCACCACGACGACGAAGCAGATGATGATCACGTCGGCGAAGTCGGCCTCGCCCTGGAGCATGCCCGTGATGGCGCTGATGACCGCGGCCACGATCAGCATGATGATCATGGGGTCTGCCATCTGGGCAAAGAAGCGCTTCCACAGGGGGTCCTTCTGGGCCTCCTTCAGCTTGTTCAGGCCGTCGCGCTCTAGGCGCGCCTTCGCCTCCTCGCTGGTGATGCCATTGGTGGCGTCCGAGCCCAACTGGCTCAGGACGTCAGACGAGTCCTGCAAGTACTCTTTCACTTTTCCCTCCTGGGTTTGTGCTCGGCAGATTGATGCCCGATCATAATTCCCCAGGAGAGGGGCAAGGGCTCACCAAGGCTGCCATGCCGAGCGTGGCTAGAACTGAATCTATCCTACCCCAGGCGTGGCAATACAAACTAGGGGCTCCCCACCTCTATGCAGAGCATTGCTACATAAGACAGAGCTATTTGCAGCTGCTAAAAGTCCACTCGGATGCGCTTCATGTCTTAAGATTACTTCGTGCAGACGCCAAGTAGCCATTCAGGAGGTCTCGTGTCTATCGAGTCCGACCTGCGCGAATTTCAACGGCTTTATCACCAGTGCGAAGAATCTTGCAAAGAGCTCTCCATCGCGGAGAACTCGAGAGCGGCATGCAGCTTCAGCCGACACCCGGGAGGGCTGGATGCGTCCAGCCCTCTTTTTTACTCGGCAATGGGTAGGACTGAAAATGCAGCTTCCCGGACCACCGTTCTCTTTCGTTGGATGGACACAGCCAGCCTCCGTTACTTCAGGAGGCATGCTTGGCCCGCACGGGGCTTGGGTAGAATCTCAAAACTAATAGGTGAACTGTAGGCATAGAAAGGGTCGTCATGGCCGACGAGCAGGGCAAAGGTCCGGACAAGCCGGCGGCTCTCGGCGCGCAGCTGCCATCGGGCTTCTACGAGGACATCGCCCAAACCCTAGAGCAGGCGCGGAGCCGGGGCTTCACGCAGACGAACCTGCGCTACATGTGCCAGTTCTACCTTGCGTTCTCAAATCGTCACGCGCTGCGTGATGAATTGGCCTGGATCCACTACCGCTCGCTCTCCCGAGTCACCGACCCCAAGGCCCGCACCTGGTACGAGCACGAGGCTACCGAGCGGGGGTTGTTTCAGGAGTCCGAGCTGGAGGGCGCTAGAGACGAGTAGTTCCGGAAACGGCAAGGCCAAGGGTCCCAGCCCAACAGCCCCAAGAGGCGCTACCGAGCGACTTTATCTACACGGGATTCCAATCTGGAACAACAAAGGCAAACCGGATGACGACCGTTGGCGCAATTGTCGAACATCGAAATTCGTGATTTTCGACAGGAGGGAGGGTGCATGACAGAGGAGAATGCCCGACCCGGCGGTCAGGAAGAGCAGGCGGCCATCGCCTCCGTTTCCGACGCCCAAATAAAGAACTTCATCTACATCGTCCGGGGAGAGCGGGTCATGCTCGACAGCGACCTCGCAATGCTATACGAAGTGGAAACGGGCAATCTAAACAGAGCCGCCAAACGCAATGAGGAGAGGTTCCCAGAGGACTTCCGATTCAGACTGACACGGGAAGAGGTAGAGGACCTAAGATGCCAAATTGGCATCTTAGCTGGTCAGGGAAGTGAAGCGACCGTTGGAAGGACGTATCTGCCCTACGCTTACACCAAACAGGGCGTAGCCATGCTCTCGGGCGTGCTCAGGAGCAAGGCGGCTATAAGGGTAAGCGTTCGCATCATGCGCGCTTTCGTCGAGATGCGCCACTTCATCGCGGATAACGCAGCCATGTTCGAGCGTATGAGCGCCATGGAGGCCCGCCAGCTGGAGTACCAGAAGACCACCGATGAGCGCTTCGAGCGGGTCTTCGATTACATGGACACCCACGAGGAACCCAAGCAGAAGGTCTTCTTCGACGGGCAAGTATGGGATGCATTCGAGCTGCTTGTCTCACTCGTCCAGCGCGCGAAGAAGTCAATCGTCCTTGTGGACGGCTACACCGATACCGGTACGCTCAACATCCTCGCCAAGAAGAACGACGGCGTCGCCGTCACCATCTGGACTCACCCCAAAGCCAGGCTCACTGCCGTGGATGTCGAGACCTTCAACGCACAGTACCCCACGCTGGCGGTCCGGCATACCGAGGCTTTCCACGACCGCTTCCTAATCCTCGACGGTATAGAGACCTATCTCGTGGGGGCTTCCCTCAAGAACGCCGGCAAGAAGGCCTTCGGCATCGCCCAGCTCGAGGACCTGGACATCGCCCGAAACATCATGGAAAAGCTTGGAGGCGATACATCCGAGCCCACTCGTCTTTTGTAAAGAGGTGCCAAGCAATTAAGAAGACAGGCGCACGGGAAGACGTGAACACGCCCCCGTTCAAAGTATGCTTTACGTTGAGAGCATGGCACCGGCAAGTGACGTACGAAAAAAGCCACCGGTAAAACCCGGTGGCCTGCTCTTTCATGGTCGCGGGGGCTGGATTTGAACCAACGACCTCCGGGTTATGAGCCCGGCGAGC
>JBJEKW010000049.1:0-10274 GCA_051878835.1 Atopobiaceae bacterium | reverse complement strand
GAGCCGGGCGCCTCGGTCCCTGGGCGTGCTACCCACCAGAAGTGTCAAAGGGCCCTTTTTTTGTCGCCCTCTAATGTGCATACCGCGAAAGGCACTGTTTGGTACGTTTTCCCGGCTGCAAACGTCCCAAACAGTGCCTTTCGCTGTATGGGCACAACGGGCCCAGCAACAGTGGGCCGATGCCACCCCAATACCACCCCACCGATACCACCCCACCGATGCCACCCCAACGATGCCACCCCAACGATGCCACCCCACCAATACCACCCCATAGGTCGCCGTCATCCCGTCTACGACTGCTTCTGCCACATCACCGTGATGGCATCTGCCATGCTACTGTCGTTGCGTAATCATCTCTCCTGAGTCACAGCCTTAAACCGTGTGCATCATCGACGCCATTTGGCGACGAGATTGGCAGTACCAATATCGGCACCTGATGACTGCGTCGTGCTGTCGCCCAGACGTGGTGAAGCTGATGCCCTGTCCCTGATGTAATTGAGCGTCCCCGAACAGACCTAGCGGATTCGGCACCCAAATAGCGCAATCTCCGTCTGCCGGCACCCAGACCCGGCGCCGCCAGCCACATCGGCGCCCAGACATGGAGATGCCGCCGCCCAGACCCGGAGATGCCGGAGGTCCGGCGCCCAGACCCGGCGATACCGCTACCCACATCTGGCGATAACCGCCCCATCGGCGCCCACATCTGGAGTTAGCCGGCACCAACCGGGGGTTATTTCCGGAAGTGGGTGCCCAGACCTGGCCAATTGAAATCTTTATGTCTTTCAGGTATACAAAGTGCCTGGTAGAGGGCTCGACGAAATTCGCGGTCGCCGTGGATGGCCTGGAAAGTCCAGGTCTGGGCACCCAGAGCTGGAGATAGGTACCCGGAAGACCCCCACGAACTCCCGGTCTGGGCGCCAGGGGGCCATCTATTTCCTGGTCTGGGCGGCGGACGCCCAGACCTGGCGATGCTAACGTGCAGAATCCGCCCAGACCGGGAAAATCTGAGAGGTTGATTGAGACTAACTCCGGAACTGAGCGGTTGGATTTACGGAATCGGGCGCACTGGGTCATAGAACTAAGCACAGCTCAGGGGCTCGCTGGGTTATGCATGTGCATTGATGCAGGTGTATGGATCATGGGCGCAGGTGCATAGATGCAGAAGCATGGATGCGGCGAGGTGTTGGAGACGTCGTGGAGGAGCCTGAATCGAATCCATGCCAAATTCCCGACAAATTAGGTTGTTCAAACATCAACGGTTATTCGTTACAGCGAATAAGAATTAGCGGAATGGGAGTGGGCCGTTCGCGGGCTGTAAGCAACCGCTCAGGCCGCAATAAATGTGTTCAGCTTGCATCTATCGCGTTACAGACTAATGTTTGAACAAGCAAGGATGCTTGTTCAAACATAAGTAAACCGTGCTTAATAATCGATAGTCATCATCTACCGACTTGCCTGGTCAGCAGGTATGGAGGGACTTTTCTATCGATTTTTTATGGTTTCAAAACTTATGTTAGCGGGCAAAGAGAACTGTCAGGTCAGTCCGGGGAGAGTCTATGCGTCACCTTTTCGAGAAAAACGCTTCGGGGGGGGGTACCTCTGAGCAGAAGAAGAGCCTAGACAACGGGGCCAACGACAGTTCCGAAATTCGAATCACCGCTAGCCGTTCCAGTCGCTATGCCGGTCGTCACTTCAGCAGCCCTAGCTCTTCGAGGGACCACCGTGGCATAGCTGCCGGAGTTGCTCTGGCTGCCCTGGTGGCAGTTTGCTGCGCCTTTGCGCTTGTGATGCCCTCCGTCACCTTTGCTAGCACTGCTGGTGGCAACACTGTTGCTAGCGAGGAATCCGGAGAGTCTGGAAACTCTTCTGAGGAGCAGGGAACTGCTTCCGCAACGAATGTCTTGCCCGCGAATGCAGAGACCTCCGACCAGGAGGCCGCCTCTGAGGCTACCGCTGTGACTGCCTCCAAGAGCAATGACGCGTCCGAGGCTTCGGCAAACTCTTCAACTGGCGATTCTGCTGCACAGGAGAGCGCTGAGGCGGCGGATAGCTCGGCATCCAACGCCAACAGCAATGCAGATGCATCTGCGGCGGCTGCTGCAAAGGCTGCACCGGCTCTGGAGGACGCGAACTCCGCTACCCAGATTTCCAGCGCAAGCGACTTTGCCAACTTGAGGAACGGCGGATCCTACCAGCTCGCTAATGACATCACGGTGAGTGACACCGTGTTCGTGTCCGCGAACACGTCGCTGGACCTGAACGGTCACACCATCAATTACACCGGCAACTCGAGCCTCTTCCATGTGCAAAATGGTGGCTCGCTTACCATCACGGATTCGCAGGCTGCAACTGATAACAAGGCGGATGTGTCCGGAGATGTGTATGGCAACGAGGCCAGCGTCTCCTACAGCAACGGCGTGCCCACGCAGCTGACCTATTACGTGACCGAGTCCACTCCTTCGAGCGACGGCACCAGCACGGCCGAGACGCTCTACCAGCACACGGTAACGCCTGGTGGCATCATCACCGCGACCAACGGCTCCGGCGCTAACTCCGTCATCTACATGGATGGCGGTACCCTGAATGTTGAGGGCGGCACCATCTGCATGCCAAACAGCGCAAGCCATGGTTCTGACTGCCACATCATCAATGTCGAGGGCGGCACCTTCAACCTTAGTGGTGGCTACATCGTGGGTGGCCAGCGCACTTCCAACTGGGGCGGAGGTGTGCACCTTAGCACTGCAAAGGGCAGCGGCACGACACTGAACATGACCGGTGGCGTGATCGCGGCCAACAAGGCAAAGGCTGGTGCTGGCATCTATGCCGAGAACGGCACAACGGTCAATGTCTCAGGTGGTGCCATCTCCGGCAATGTTATCCCAGACGCAACGATACCGGCGTCGAAAAATGCTTCAGAAGGCCCCGCGGGCGATGGCTATGGTGCGGGTATTTACGCCGTGGGCGCTACAGTTAGCGTGACCGACGGCTATATCACGAACAACAAGAATCTTGCTAAGTATGGTGATAGTGGCCAAGGTCTGATTGGTGGCGGCGGCATTGCTATCGTGAACGACAGCTCGCAGGCTTCTCTCTCCGTCAGCGGTGGTTACATCACAGGCAACTATGCCGAGTCTGCAGGCGGTGGCATTTACGCCGGCAGATATAAGAAGGGCCTTGGCGAGCACTTCAAGCTCTCTGGTGGTACGGTTGCATCCAACGTTTCGAACCTGAGCGAGGGCGGCGGCATTCGTGTCTCCTCGGGCACCACTGCCACCTTCAGTGTTCCCGCCGGTAGCCATGCTTACATCACGAACAACAAGTGCAACTCCACGTTCGACTGGGGCGGCGGCGGAATGTTCGTGCAGGAAGGCGGCTTTGTCGCGGTCCTGAATGCGCTTATCACGAACAACACTGCTGGTGGTTACGGCGGAGGCTTTGCTGCGTGCCCGACGGGCGAGACCGTGATTACGCACACGCAGGGTGCTGCTATCTATGACAACACCGATGCGAGAAGCTCCATGTCCGCAAACATGTCCGGTGGCGGCCATGGCAAGAATGAGGACCAGGATGCTCGCGACAACGCGACCTTCCGCACCAATGGTCATGCTGACTACTTCCTGGTGCGTAAGTCCAGCAACAACAGCTACATCTCGGTTGTAACTGGCCGCATGCTGGGTGACGGTGCAGCCAACTGGTCCGGCAGCGTGGACGGAACCGCTACGACCATTGATGCTAATTCCGGTGCGGCAGCCAAGTACATGGTTGGACTGACCGCGAACCCAAGTGATGCAGCGAAGAGTGCTGCGATTGCGGCTGCCACGCTCACGATCAGCGGCAACTACTCGCACAACCACGGTGGCGGCATCATGACCAACGGCGGCGTCGTCCTGGGCCACGTCGAGAACATCTACACCTATCCTGGCCTCTCGTTCACTGCGAACAAGTCGCTGGTGCAGGACGGTGCGGACGCGTCCAGCCAGCTGACCGACGTTGCTTATCACTTCGTGCTGCTGAGCTCTGAGTCCGACAGCCAGAAGCCCTCGTGGAACGCCGACGGTACGCTGAACTACGGCGGCTGCGCCGAGGTCACCAACGTGACGAACAGCGCCGACGGCACCATATCGTTCGGCGCCAGCAGCCAGTACAGCTCGTCGGGCACGTATCGTTACTACGTGGCTGAGCTGCCGAACTCGACAGACGCGGACAAGAAGACCCAGTCGTACAATCAGACGATTTACCAGATAGATGCCGACGTCGAGCTGAGCTCGTCCACCAAGCTGCTGGACATCACGTTCAACCACTACTCCATC
Source organism: Atopobiaceae bacterium (assembly GCA_051878835.1). Classification (GTDB taxonomy): domain Bacteria; phylum Actinomycetota; class Coriobacteriia; order Coriobacteriales; family Atopobiaceae; genus Olsenella_K. The sequence goes on along the minus strand of JBJEKW010000049.1, from coordinate 5,964 downwards.
AAGTCGCTGACGGTCACCGTGATTGCGAAGGACGGCACGAAGACCACTTACACGCCCTCTACGACCACGAACTCTGACAATTCTGTCTCGTTCACGCTCGTCAAGTCGCTCGGCAAGGACGGTTCCACTACGCCCGCGTTCACCAACACACTGAAGCCGTACTCTACATCTGGCTCGTTTACGCCCGAGGTCAAGAAGCACGTCGAGGGCGGCGAGGTCAAGTCCTGGCAGTTCGAGCTCTATGACGAGAAGGGCTACGACAACGGTAAGTGGGATGGTGCTGCGCTGCAGACCAAGACCACCACGAAGTCCGACAGCTCGGATGCCGCGGTGACGTTTGACACTATCAACTACACCAACCTGGGCGTCTCCGATCTCACCGGTGGCAAGGGCGGTACCAAGACCTACACCTACTACATCCGCGAGAAGTCGGGCTCCGACAACGGCTACACCTTCGACGGCGGCTACTGCAAGGTGGTCGTGACGGCGAAGGACACCCCGGCGTCTGATAACTTCAGCGGCACCCTAACGACCACGGCCACGTACACCTACGTGGACGCCAAGGGCAACGAGTCCTCCACATCCACTACCGACCCCACGTTCAACAACAAGTACGCTACCCAGCTGCCTAACGCTGGCCAGTCCGGCATCGCGCTGGCGTATGTGGCGGGAGCAGCCCTGCTGGCGGTCGGCCTGGGCAGGCTGGTCCAGAAGCGCCATCAGGCTGGCAAGGGAGGTGACGAGTAATGCAGGTCTCCATCTCTAGCTTTGCCCGTCACACCCGCAGGGCCCTCGCCCTGACCCTGGCGTTCCTCGGCCTGGTGTTCGTGATGACCATGTCGCTTCCCGTCGAAGCAATGGCCGGCCAGGTCACTGTTACCGGTAACAATGCCACCGACTACCAGGCCTACCAGGTCTTCGATGCAGACGTTGCCGATGGCAAGGCGTCGAACATCGAGTGGGTCAATGGTGCGCAGACGGCCGTTGAGTCCGCGAGTGGCCAGTCCTTCTCGACCGCGCAGGAGGCGGCCGACTGGCTGACGCAGAACCTCACGGATGGCAACGACGTCGACTACGCGCTGGCGAAGGCGCTGGTGGCAGAGGGCCAGGAGGGAAGCATCAAGCCCGTTGCGCTGACCGCAGGGAAGGCGACGGAGCTTTCCGAGGGCTACTGGCTGATCGTCTGTGACGACTCGAAGCTGGGCGAGTCCCAGGCGGGCACCGCCCCGGTGTTCGTGCTGGTGGGCTCTGACGCTCAGAGCATCGCGCCCAAGTCCGCCGTTCCTACCGTGGCCAAGCACGTGCAGGAGAACAGCACGGGCACCTGGCAGAAGGCTGCCGACGCCACCGTGGGCGACGACGTCCTGTGGCGTCTGGAAGCCACGGTCCCCGCGGGATTGCAGGGCTACAGCACCTACAACGTCTGGTTCGAGGACCAGCTCTCAGACGGCCTGGATTCCAGTAAGGTCGCATCCTCGGCTCGCGTGTACGTGCGGCTGGGGACCGGCTCGTCCTGGGACGACGCATCGTCGGGGACTACCGACGCGGACCCCACCAACGGATGGCGTGACGTCACCGACCAGTGCGAGGTCACGGTAGCCGGCCAGAGCTTCGAGGTGCGCAGCCCCGACCTGGTCAAAGTCCTAGGCTCTGACGACTCGCAGGCGCTGGCGACTCAGGGAGCCCAGGTGTGCGTGATCTACAACGCGCCCCTGAACCAGCGGTGCAACCACGGCGCCGCGCAGGGCAACCCGAACACGGTGCACCTGGAGTACCCGAAGTCTCCGCTGCACGGCGACCAGCGTTTGAAGACCCCCGATGACAAGGCCACGGCCTACACCTGGGACGTCCTGCTGACCAAGCGTTCGAGCCTGGGCGACGCGGTGCTTTCCGGAGCGCTCCTGGACGTGGTGGACCCGCAGGGGCGGCATCTGCGCCAGGACGGGTCGTGGGGGACGGACGCCTCGACCGTCACGACCGACGAGCGAGGAAGGGTCAGCCTCTCCGGCGTCGACTCCGGCACCTACCTCGTCAGCGAGGTGAAGGCTCCCGAGGGCTACCAGCGCTTCGACGGGACGCGCCAGCTGGTTCTGACCGTCTCCGGCCTGGACGTGGCCCAGGTGGCATCGGCGCACCCGACCATCCAGGTCAGCGCCCAGAGCCCGCTGAGGGCTGACTCGGTGGACGGCTCCACCAGCCAGGTGCAGGCCAGCGTGTTGAACACGCCCGAGACGCCGGGCCAGCCGGGCACCCCGACGACGCCGACCTCCACGAGCGGCAGCTCGCCAAAGATGGGCGACAGCGCTCGTATGGCACTGGCGCTGATACCTGCAGCGCTCGGTGCGGTGCTGGTAATTGTGGCCGTGCGAGCTCGCAGGCGCGAGGACTAGCAACGAGCACCTCAAGGCTCTTGTGTCTCAAGAGCCATGAATACCAGCGGCAGCTAAGACCTGTCGCAACCAAGCAAGGGAACCACGGGCGGGCATCCACCCGATGACCATACAGACCAAGGCGGATGCGTCCGCCCAAAGGAAGGGGAAACCATGTCAAAGAAGCACGCACTCGCAAAGGCAGCAATCACCGCCGGCCTCACCCTGGCCATGAGCCTGGGCGGCGCCCTGGCTCCCGCCACTGTGGCGTTCGCAGACGACGGCGCAACAACGGCCGCAGCCTCGACCATCACGATCAACAACGTCCAGGGCAACCAGACCAGCTTCAAGGGCTATGAGATCTTCAAGGCCACGGTCACCGATGGCACGAATGGCAAGTCGGTCTCGAACATCACTTGGGCTAACGACGACGTGAAGGCTGCCGTCGAGGGCGTCATCAAGGCCCAGGATTCTTCATATGCTGGCACGACCGCTCAGGATGCAGCCGACTGGATCACCGCGCATGTGACCGGTACCAACAACACGACCGCCGTCAATGCGGACTCGGTTGCTGAGGCCCTCGCAAAGGCTGTCATGGGCAAGACCGCGCAGACCACCGTTACGGGCGGCACTGCAAGCTCCGCTCTCGACAACGGCTACTGGCTGTTCGTCACGGATAGCACCACCGTGAACCCTGGCTCCAGCACCGAGGCCGGCGAGAGCTACACCTCACCTATCTTCGCAGTCGTCGGTGGCAATGCCTACACCGTGACCGAGAAGGCCAGCGTCCCGACCGTCGAGAAGAAGATCGTCTCCGATGCGGATGGCGCCGAGCATGACGCTGCGGACTCCCACATTGGCCAGGATGTTAGGTACAACCTGTACGGCACCGTGGCCCAGGACTTCGCGACGTATGACAGCTACTCCTACAAGTTCACGGATAACGTTTCCAAGGGCCTCACGGTCGACTCGAGCAGCGTCAAGGTCTACATGTACTCGAGCAAGGATACAGCCAAGGCCGACCTGGCCCACACGACGGGTACGGATGTGACCTCTCACTTCACTATTGTCCCCGGCGATGCGAACACCGACCAGTCTCATGACCTCACGGTCACCGCTTCTGATGCCAAGGGCCTGAAGTCCATCTCTGGCGCCACGAAGGATTCCTGCTTCGTCGTCACCTACACGGCCAAGATCAACTCCAGCGCGGTCATCGGCAACGACGGCAACCCCAACACCGTGCACCTCGAGTACTCCAACAACCCCAACGGTAACGGCACCGGCAGGACCGTCGACCACCACGTCAAGGACTTCACCTACGGCCTCAACCTCGTGAAGGTCGACCAGGGTACTGAGCAGGCGCTCTCTGGTGCGACGTTCACCATCAAGGTGAGCAGCGCCGATGACACGGCCTCCACGGGCAAGTACGTCCAGTCTGACGGTTCCCTTGACAGCACTGCCTACGAGTTCACGACGAACGACGAGGGCAAGATTGACGTGACGGGTCTCGACGCAGGCACCTATGAGGTGCACGAGGTCTCCGCTCCCTCCGGCTACTCGACCGTGAGCGACTTCACCTTCACCATCTCGCCGACGATTGACGAGACGCAGCAGCAGATTACCAGCCTCTCGAGCAACCTCACGACCTCTGATGCGGATCACGTCAAGGCTGGCCTCATCGATCCGAGCAGCACGAAGGGCGACAACGTCCTCACCATCAAGGACAACTCCGGCGTCACTGACAACAAGACCGTGAACATCACGGTTGGCGATACCAAGTCCGTGGGCCTGCCTCTCACCGGCCAGGCTGGCGTGACCTTCACCTGGATTGCCGGCGGCGCGGTGTTGGCCATCGGCATGGCTCACCTGCTGCGCAACCGCCGTCAGGACGACGCCGAGTAGTCGTTCCTAGCGACCTTTCGCCTTCCCTTGCGGGCTGTCGTCGCAGCGATGCGCGGCAGCCCGCAGTCCGGGAAGGAACGCTGCCGACCACGTGCGCAGATGGTTGCCATTTCATAGCTGCATGCCGGTTGCAGTATGGTGACCTCCGCGTGCCCACTCGCGCCCGTACGCACGTGGGATTGGAAGCGCGCATCAATTGCCAATCCTCCTTCCTTCTGGGGTCCCGCCTCGGCGGGACCCTTTGCGTTGGAGTGGGGTGTCGCGTCCATTCGAGCACCCAAATGGTGTCGGCGTCCGCGGTATGTGCGCATAAAGGTGCTCGAACACCCGCTAAGAGGCTCGTTAGCGTCCACTTGAGCACCATTGTGTGTCCTTCTTGACCTGGGACGGTGCATTTGGGTGCTCATATGGACGCCAACGCGTGTCGTACCATGGCAATGCCGTCAACGCGGTGGCCATATGCTCGGACGATTCAGCCTCGCACGGCGTCCGTACCGCCGAATGGCATGTAGAACGACGCCGCGAGGTGGTCGCTCGACACAGGGCCGCTATTAAATACAGCATTTACCAGGGATTTATTGGTTCGGAGGGACCGGGATGGCCGATAGCAAAACGTCTTCCACGGATGAGGGCGCGAACCAGAAGCGCGACGCGGTATCGGAGCGCAAGGGCTCTTCGGCGCACGCATCTGAGCGCAAGCATTCCTCTGCGTCTGAGCGTTACGTGCCGGAGCGCTCCGCGTCTGCGAACAGCGTGTCGCCCGCACAAGCTCACCCCTCCGGAAAGGGCTCGTCGCCCAAGCACGCCGCCCCCTCGAAGCGCAGTGGCAAGCGCGGCGGAAAACGCAAGCGCAAGCGCCTGCCGCGCTGGGCGGACCGGCTCATAACGCTGCTGGTCATCCTGGTGGGCGTGGGGCTCATGGTGTGGCCGTGGGTGCTGGACCGCCTGGAGGCGTCGGGCGTCTTCAACCAGATATCCACGGTGTCCAGTGCCGTGGACGCCATGGACCAAAGCCAGAAGGACTACTACCTCAGCCAGGCTCGCGCGTACAACGAGGTGTTGGCGGGGCAGACGCCCGAGATTGACCCGAACCAGATCCTGCCCTACGACCAGCAGCTGACCTTTGACCGCGACCCCATGATGAGCTGGGTCGAGATTCCCTCCATCAACGTCGGCATGCCCATCTATCACGGCACCAGCGACTCGGCGCTGATGGCTGGCGTCGGACACCTGGAGGGCACCAGCCTGCCCGTGGGTGGCGCGTCCACGCACACCGTGCTGACGGCCCACTCCGGCATGAGCAACCTGCGCATGTTCGATGACATCCGCGACTTGCGGCCCGGTGACCTGGTGCTTCTGCACACGATGGGGGAGGTCCTGGCATACAAGGTGGACTCGTCCGAGGTCGTGTGGCCTGACGACGTCAGCTCGCTCGGCATCCAAGACGGCCAGGACCTGCTGACCCTGGTGACCTGCACGCCGTACGGTGTGAACGACCACCGCCTGCTGGTGCACTGCGAGCGCACCGACTACAACCCCGAGGAGGCGGCCAGCCAGGGCGACCTGCAGAACCGCCACTGGGGCATGCGAGAGTGGGCCGTGCTGATTACCGTGCTGGCGCTTCTGGCCGTCGGTGCGGACGTGATCATCCATCGCCTGCGCAAGAAGCACAAGCAAAAGCAGAAGCAGAAGC
>JBJEKW010000048.1:0-47278 GCA_051878835.1 Atopobiaceae bacterium | reverse complement strand
CACCAGACGCGCGAAGAGGCCCAGGCACTCGAGGCGTCCGGCCGACAGGAACCCCACATCCCGTTCGACCCGCTGGGGAGCATGGCCCCGCACGAAGCTTCACGGGATGCCCAGAAGGGCAAGGACGACTCGTCCGGCCACCCCAACCTGCGCCTGGTATAAGGAGCTGGCAAGAAGCGCCAACCAGAAGATCCGGCAAGAAGGACTTCTGGCCGCGCCCTGACATCAGCGATGGCCCCGCACGAGCAAGCAACAGTCCGACGCGAGCACAACAGTCCGTCACGGGCGCAGCAGTCCGCCTCGGGCACAAAAGAAGACCTCCCCCGCCGCGGCTCGGCATCGAGGGGAGGTCTCTTCTCGTTCAATTGTTTATGAAGTGCGCTGAAGATGCGCCACGCCCGCTGTCCCAGGGCCCATGTCCCCAGGTCGCAGCCCCTAGACCAGCTTGCCCTTGCAGTGGTCGATCATGTGCTGGATCATCTGCGCGGTCCAGTCGGTAAAGTCGGCCTTGCGCTCCACCAGCTGCCCGTCCACCAGCTCCTGGTAGCTGACCTTGGCCTTCTGGTAACGCGTGGCGCGGCTGGGCTCGTCACGCGTCAGGCAGCTCTCCTGCACGCGAGCGGCATGCAGGCCCATGACCAGGCGCGGGTTGTACATCACGTGGGCCTGGCCGTCGTCGTCCTTGTACGCCACGATGGCCTTGGTCACGCCAATCTGGTTGGCAGCCAGGCAGCCGCAGTCATCCAGCGAGTTCATGGTGTCGACGACGTCCTGCGCCACGGGCGCATCGTCGGCGGTGGCGCGGGCGCACTTCTTGGAAAGAATTGCCTCGTCCTTGCAGAGTTCCTTGATCATGGAGGTCCCTTCGGTGCCGCCCCGGCACGGCCGGAGGCGGAATAGCCGTGAAAGATTCTCCACGATGATACGACAAGGTCCTGCCGCATGCGGCACCTGCACCATAAGCCTGCATCGGCACGGACGTGTAGCCGCAGCGGATTTGCGCCCGCCCGGACGTGCCTCCGCCGGGCGACAGGCCACTCTGCCAGGCCCTTCTTATCCCTTGAGCCAGGTGCAGTTGGCCACGGAGTACAGCGGCACAAACGGCAGCAAGATGGGCGTGCGCTTGACGTAGGCCTGGTACTCGGGGTCGGAGCCGTAGTTTTTGTTCTGTCTGAGCTCCAGACGGCGCGCGCCTCCGAACATCACGTACACGATGCCCGCGTAGCCGGCCACCGCGGCAATCCACTGCCAGGGCCCCGCCAGCGCGGTCACGCCCGACACGAACATGCCCGTCCAGGTAAGCACTTCGCCCAGGTAGTTGGGGCAACGCACGAAGCTAAAGAGCCCCTTGTCGCAGAAGCGGTGCGGGTTGGCGCGCTTCTGGGCGGTCTTTTGCAGGTCGGATGCCGACTCCAGCACGATGCCGCCAGCCATGATGCAGGCACCCACCACGCTGCACGCGTCGGCGGCCGCCCCATTGGCCAGGCGGAAGTACACGGGAGCCGCCTCGCAGGCGTACAGCAGGGCGCATGCCGCCCACACCAGCACGCGCACGGGAAGCCCCAGCCCAGAGCCGTCGTTTACCTGCGTCTTCATGACCTTGTTGTACGCGGCGCTGCGACGCTCGCGCACCAGCAGGTACAGCCCCAGCCGAAGCCCGTACACCACCAGAAGCGCGCTCATGACCAGCGGTGCCACGGCGCCTACGCCGGCGCCCGGCGCAAACGCCACCAGCAGCGCCACGCCGATGGCCGCCATGGAAAACCCGTACCCCAGCGAGATGAACCACACGAACTTGTGGAACCCGATGGCGCTGACCGCCAGCGCCACCACAAACATCACCCAGAACCCCATGCACACTCCTTTGTTTTCTCCGCAGAATGATAAGGTTATCGCAGACCTGGCATGTCCTGGGCACTTTGCGGCAAAGGGGAGAACATTCATGGCCGACCCTCTATCCAGGCGGGCAGACTTCCGCCCGCAGAATTCGGGCAAGAAGAACCAACGCGACGTACCGCCAGGATTCACGCTGAGCCTGGCCCTGATGGACGCGGTGCCCGTGGCGCTCTTTGCGGCGTCGGCCATCGTGGCGGCGGGGCGCATTCACAGCCCGCTGTTCCTCGCGGGCGCCGTCGCCTGTTTGGCTGCGGGCGTTGGGAAGGTGGCCTGGAAGCTGGCCATGGCCCTGGCCCACAGGGACGTCCCCGCCCTCAGCCACCAGATGCGCTACCTCATGCCCGTGGGCTTCCTGCTGATGCTGGTGGGGGCCGTGACCTCTGCCGCTGACACGCTGGTGCTCCTGCGGGGACTGGCCAGCGTGCCCAGCCTGGTTCCCCTGGCGCTGTGGCTGGTGTGCACGGGGCTGATGGTGCACTTCGCCCGTCACCGCGACCAGCTGGACGCCCGCTCCAACTGGGTCGAGCAGGGCGTCAACTCGGTAGGACAGCTGGCGCTGCTGGTGGCACTGGTACTGGCGTAGCGCTACTGGTGTAGCGCTGGTACTGGTATGGCGTCACTTCCCGCATGACGACAGCTCTGGCGCAACGACGATTCTTCTGGTACAGGAGGGTTCACGATGATTGACTACGAGGCAGCCGCAAGACATTGGACGGATCGCGAGAAGGACGCCAAGCGCATGCCGGCCGACCAGCTACGACGGCACATCGACGAGTTCGTCGGATCGCACCGGGTGGGCGCGCTGGCCACGGCCACGTCGGATGGCTCCCTGGTCCGCAACACTCCCATCGAGTACGACTGGTTCGACGGGGCGTTCTGGATGTTCTCGGAGGGCGGTCTGAAGTTCCGCGCGCTGCAGCAGAACTCCAACGTGTGCCTGGCCGTGTTCGACCCGGACCCCAGCTTCGGCTCGCTGGCGGGCCTGCAGGTCACGGGGGTTGCCAACGTGGTCGAGCCCTTCTCGCCCGCATACGAGAAGGCGTGCGGGCACAAGGGGATCGACCCCCAGCGCCTGCACGCCCTTCCCTTCACGATGATGCTGGTACACGTGGTGCCCACGCGCTTCGACATGCTGTGCTCGCAGTTCAAGCAGGAGGGCTACGACGTGCGCCAGTGGCTGGAGATGTAGGCTCGGCGAGCCCTATCCCACCAGCTCCAGCACCTGGCTTAGCCCCTTGCGACCAAAGCTGACGCGCTCCTGGGCCCCCTCCGGCCGCACCACCAGGCACGGCACGCTCATCACGTTGTAGCGCTCACGCAGGGCGGGGAAGCGGTTGACGTCGTACACGCGCGCCGTCACGTTGGGGTTCAGCGCCGCCACGTGCTGCGCGGCGGTGACCACCTCGGGGCACATGGTGCACGAGAGGCCCACGATCACGGTCAGGTCCACGGGCGACTCTATGTCATCGATGGCCTTGCGGTCGGCGTCGTCCAGGGGCTGGCCCGGACCGGCTGCGTTGTACAGCCCCAAAACGAACGAGGTGAACTCGTGCCCACCGGGCACGCCATGGAACTGCAGGCCCGTGGGCTCGCCGTTGCGGCACACGTCCACGTAGGGCAGCTGGTCCTGCGGGTCGACTGTGGAGTCCGCCACCGTCACGTCCAGCTTTGGCGTCAGCGCGGCCAGCGCCTCCATGTAGGCGCGCAGCTCGGCCGAGACGTCGTCGTCCGCCAGGTGCAGCCGCAGCTGCAAGGCACGCTCCATGCGGTCAAACACGGGCTGCAGCTGCTGGGCCATGGCGGCGTCGATCAGCTGAGAGCCGGGTCCAGTCGAGCCTGCGACCTGCGCCGCGTTGGCCATGCCACGTCCGGTGGCCGAGGCCGCCCCACTCTGGGCCGCCTGTCCGGCGTCCCGCGAACCGACGGCCTTCTGCTCCGCCACGGGCCTGGCCTCCGGCGCCTGCGGCACCAGCCCCGTGCGGTCGTGGGCCGCCTTCAGGTAGCGCTCCATCGACGTGGACGTGGCCGCCGCCTCCCCCACGGCGGTCGCCACCTGGCGCAGCTCCTTCACGCACACGTCGCCCGCGGCGAACACGCCGTCGGCAGTGGTCATGTGGTCGGCGTCCGTCAGCACGTAGCCGTGCGGGTCCAGCTGGCACACGCCCTGCAGCAGCTGGCTGGCGGGCGCGTATCCGGCAAAGACGAACACGCCAATCCGGTCCCCGTCCGCAGCCGCGTAGGTGGTCTCCTCCCCCGCGACCCGGTTGCGGTACGTGATGGAGCGCACGGCGTCTTTCCCCTGCACGCGCACGACCTCGGTGTTGTACAGCACGTCGACGTCGGGGTTGTTCTTTGCCACGTCAGCCGTGGCGGGCGCGCAGGTGAAGTCGTCGCCGCGTACCAGGATGGTCACGTGGCTGGCGTAGCGGGTCAGAAAGGCCCCCTCCTCCGCTGCGGCAAAGCCGCCGCCCACCACGAACACGCGCTTGCCGGTGAAGAACTCACCGTCGCAGGTGGCGCAGTATGCCACGCCGCGGCCGCGGAAGTCCTTCTCGCCCTCGAAGCCTATCTGGCGCGGGGAGGCGCCCGTGGCCATGAGGACGGCCAGGCAGCGCAGGTCGCCCTTGGTGGTGTGGACCACCTTCACGTCGGAGCCCACGTCCAGCCCGGTCACCTGCGCCAGGCGAAACTCCGCGCCGAACGACTGCGCCTGCTGGCGCATGGTGTCGGTCAGCTGGGTCCCCGAGGTGCTCAGCACGCCCGGATAGTTAACTATCTGATCGGTGATGGAGATTTGGCCGCCAAAGCGGTCCCCCTCCACGACGATGACCCGGTAGCGGGCACGGGCCAGATAGAGAGCGGCGGTGAGCCCGGCAGGTCCACCGCCGACCACGACTGCGTCGTAGAGGTTGCCCTGGGCCGGCATCCTACAGCTGCCCGACGAGGTCGAGCGACGGCTTCAGGGTCTCGGCGCCGGGCTGCCACTTTGCGGGGCACACCTGGTCGCCGTGCTCGCGCACGAACTTGGCGGCCTGCACCAGGCGCAGCAGCTCCTTCGCGTTGCGGCCGATGCCGCCGGCGGTCACCTCGTACACCTGGATCTTTCCGTCCGGGTCCACGATGAAGGCGCCACGCTCGGCCACGCCGTCGGACTCAATCAGCACGTCGAAGTCGCGCGCCAGCACGTGCGCGGGGTCGGCCAGCATGGGGTAGGTCACCTTGCCGATGCGCTCGGACTCGTCGTGCCAGGCCTTGTGAACGAAGTGCGTGTCGCAAGACACGGAGTACACCTCGCAGCCCTCCGCCTTGAAGGCGTCGTAGTTCTCGGCCAGCTCCTCCAGCTCGGTGGGGCACACGAACGTGAAGTCCGCGGGGTAAAAGAAGAACAGTGCCCACTTGCCCAGCACGTCTGCCCTGGTAACGGTCCTGAACTCGCCGTTCTGGTAGGCCTGGACGGAGAACTCGCCAATCTGCTTGTTGATCTGAGACATTGCGTTTCCTTTCGTAGTAACTATTAGGATTGAATCCTATTATTAGAAAATGTTCCTAATAATCAATCACCCAAACGGACGGAAGGTTCCGTTCGCAAGTTCTCCATATTTAAGAATGATTCTTATTAGAGAAGGGCATGTAACTCACGGCAGCCGCATGGCTACGAGGGCCGCCCGCCCCCCGAGGCCATATCCCCAGCCTCGCCCCACCACTAAAGTTCCCCTTAGTTACTTGTGAAACGGCAGGCTGGCTGCAACACTCGCTTTAAAGAGAGGAGTTGCCATGCAACACAGAAGGAAGCTTCAGAAGGACATCCGCTGCCCGCTCGAGTACGGGCTAGACGTGTTTGGCGGCAAGTGGAAGAGCCGCATCATCTGCGTGCTGTCAAACAAGGGGAGGCTGCGCTACAGCCAGCTGCGCGACGAGATGACCAACGTGTCCGACGCCGTACTGTCGGCCTCGCTGAAGGAGCTCATCGCCAGCGGCATGGTCCTGCGCCAGAGCTACGACGAGATCCCGCCCCGCGTGGAGTACTCGCTGACCGAGCGCGGCCAGTCGGCCGTGCCCATCCTGCGTGCCATCTGCAGCTGGGCGGGCCTCACCCATCGCGAGGTCACCAGCGACGCGCCGCGCCAGTGCCAGACGTGCGACTATGTGGACGTCGAGGTGTCAGACCGCGTCGCGGGCGCGTAGCTCCTGCGCGCGGCGCCCACAGCACCCTACGACACAGCGCATCCCGCCGCCCACCTCATCGCATATCCCCTGGTAGAGGCATGCTTCTGGGAACCATAGCCGCTCAAGTTCCCCCTAACGTCTATGTTCCAGCGAGTCGATTTCATATCTTGAGTATCGCCAGCCGGCAGAGCAACCAAACGACGACGAGCAAAGGAGTCGACTATGAACGAGAACGTGGCCAAGATTCTGAACAGCAGCATGTGGGACCTGGCAACCTGCGACGCAAACGGCGAGCCCAACGTGGTGCCCGTGGCATTCAAGAGGGTTACCGACGACGGCAAGCTGCTGGTGGGCGACGTGTTCCTGGGCACCACCCTGGAGAACCTGAAGGCCAACGGCGGCCGCATCGCCCTCTCGGCTTACGACGGCCAGGCGCTGCAGGGCTACCAGATCAAGGGCACCGCAGAGCACATCACCGAGGGCCCCATCGTGGACGAGTTCAAGGCCGTGGTCGAGAAGATGTTCAACGGCGCCGCCACCGCCAAGGGCGCGCTGATCATCACCCCGTCCAAGGTCATCGTGACCACCCCCGGCGCGGACAACAAGAAGGTCGTCGACTAAAGCCCTGGTCACAAGGCCACCAGCTTGCCGAGGGACCTCCTGACACCGAGCTACGCAAGGACTCGCGGTACGGACCCGCACGAACAACCATCAAGCCACCCTACGAACCGGCGCCACCCCCATGCGGGGATGGCGCCTGCTTTGTGCCTATGCGACCTCCTCGAACTGCGACTGGTACAGCTGGGCGTAGAAGCCGCCCTTCTGCAGCAGCCGCTCGTGGGCGCCGCTCTCGACCACGTCGCCGTCGCGCAGCACCAGGATGGTGTCGGCGTTGCGGATGGTCGACAGCCTGTGGGCAATCACGAAGCTGGTGCGGCCCTCCATCAGCTTGTCCATGGCACGCTGGATGCGCCACTCGGTGCGCGTGTCCACGTTCGAGGTGGCCTCGTCCAGGATCAGGATGGGGCGGTTGGCCAGCACGGCGCGCGCTATGGTCAGCAGCTGGCGCTGGCCCTGGCTCACGTTGGTGGCACCCTCGTCCAGCTGGAAGTCGTAGCCTCCGGGCAGGGTCTTTATGAAGTGCTCGCAGTGCGCGTAGCGCGCGGCAGCCTCCACCTCCTCGTCCGTGGCGTCCAGCCGGCCAAAGCGGATGTTCTCGCGAATGCTGCCCTTGAACAGCCAGGCGTCCTGCAGCACCATCGAGAAGTTCTGCCTCAGGTCGGCTCTGGTGACGTCGCGCACGTCGTGGCCGTCCACCTGCAGGCTGCCGGAGTCCACGTCGTAGAAGCGCAGCAGCAGCTTCATGAGGGTGGTCTTGCCAGCGCCGGTGGGGCCCACGATGGCCACGGTCTTTCCGGGCCTCACGTCCGCGCTGAAGTCGTGGATGATGGTCTTTCCCGGCAGGTAGCCAAACGACACGTCGTCGAACCTCACGGCACCCTGCGCGTGGCCGATGGCAGGCACCTGGCCCGTGGCCGGGTCCGCCTGTGCGGTCTCGGCCTCCTCTGGCGCCTCCAGGAACTCAAACACGCGCTCGGCGCAGGCCGCCATCTGCTGCAGCACGTTGGACACCGTGGCCAGCTGCGTTATGGGCTGGGTGAAGTTCCTCACGTACTGGATGAACGACTGGATGTCGCCGGGCTGGATTGCACCGGCCACGGCCAGGCCCGCGCCCACTACAACCACGGCCACGTAGCCCATGTTGCCCACCAGGTTCATGAGGGGCTGCATCAGGCCCGAGAGGAACTGGCTCTTCCACGCGCTCTCGTACAGCAGGTCGTTCTCCCTCTGGAACTGCTCCACGGCGCGGTCCCCACGATTGAACGCCTGGATGACCACCTGGCCGCTGAAGTCCTCCTCGATCCTGCCGTTGACGGCGCCCAGCTGGCTCTGCTGCTGGGCGAAGTACTTCTGCGAGCGCTTTATGAGCACGCCCAGGATGATGGCCGACACGGGCAGCGTCACGAAGGTGACGCCCGCCAGGGGCACCGAGATCATCAGCATCATGATGGCCACGCCCACCACCTGCGTGGCGGAGGTCACCAGCTGAATCAGGCCCTGGTTCAGCGACTGGCTCAGCGTGTCGACGTCGTTGGTCATGCGCGACAGCACGTCGCCCTTCGACATCTGCCCTCCGTCGAAGTAGCTGAGGGGCACCTTCGAGATCTTCTGCGCTATCTCGTCGCGCATGCGGTAGACCACCTTCTGGGTGACCCCCGTCATGATCCAGCTCTGGATGCCCGACGCCGCGGCGCTGGCCAGGTACACCAGCAGCAGCGACACCAGGATGCCGCCTATGCGGGCAAAGTCGATGTCGCCCGTGCCCGCAGCCTTGCGCTGCACGCCCCAGAACAGCTCGGTTGTGGCGTTGCCCAGGACCTTGGGCCCCACGACCGAGAAGACCACCGACGCCATGGCCAGCACCACCGCGGCTATGAGACCCACGCGGTACGGGCCCATGTAGCGCAGCAGCTTGCGGATGGTGCCGCCGAAGTCCTTTGCCTTCTCGCCGGGCACCATGCGCGAACCCGGCCCGTGCGGACGGGGCGTCTGCCGCCTTTTCTCTGTCGTCTGTGCCATGGGCTACTCGCCTTCTTCCAGGCCTAGCTCGCTGGCGCTAAGCTGGCTCTTCGCTATCTCCAGGTACTCGGGGCAGTCGCGCAGCAGCTCCTTGTGCGTGCCCTTGCCCACCACGCGGCCGTCATCTAGCACCAGAATCTGGTCGGCGCCCATCACGGTGGCTATGCGCTGCGCCACCACCACGACGGCGGTGTCCGCGCAGTCGCGCGCCAGCGCCTGGCGCAGGTGCGCGTCCGTGGCGTAGTCCAGCGCGCTGAACGAGTCATCCAACACCAGCACCTCGGGCTTCGTGGCCAGCGCGCGGGCTATGGCCAGGCGCTGCCTCTGGCCTCCCGAGACGTTCGTGCCGCCCTGCGATATGGGAGCATGCAGCCCCTCGTCCTTCTGGGCCACCAGGTCGCCTGCCTGCGCCACGCCGACGGCGCGCATGAGGTCGTCGTCGCTGACCTCGGCGTCCTCCGGCAGCCCGAACGCCACGTTGCTGCCGATGGTCCCCGAGAACAGGAATCCCTGCTGGGGCACGTAGCCCACGCGCGAGCGCAGGTCGCTCAGCGCCATGCGGCGAATGTCCACGCCGTCCAGCGTGATCTTTCCCTCGCTCGGGTCGTACAGGCGAGGTATCAGCTGCACCAGGGTCGACTTGCCCGAGCCCGTCGAGCCCACTATGGCCGTGACCTTGCCCGGCGCTGCGGTCAGGCTGACGTCCGACACCACGTTGCCCTCCGCGTCCGGGTAGTGGAAGCTCACTTGGTCCAGCACCAGCTGCCCGCGCGGGGCGTCTGCCGCCACGACCTGCGGGTCCTTCGGCTCCTGCACCGCGGGGTGCACCTCCATGACCTCCTGCACCCTGCCGATCGAGACCTCGGCGCGCGGCAGGATGACGGCGACCATCGAGAGTATCAGGAAGCTCATCACGATCATCATGGTGTAGCTGATGAAGGCCATCATGTCGCCCACCTGCAGCGCACCGGCGGCAACGCCCTGCGAGCCAAACCACACAATCGCGACGGTGGACACGTTCATCACGAGCATCATGAGCGGCATCATAAGGGTCATGGCCCGGTTAACGAACAGCTGGGCGTCCTTCAGCTCGCCCGACGCTTGGTCAAAGCGCTGCAGCTCGTGGCTTTGGCGACCGAACGCACGGATGGTCATTATGCCGTCCAGCATTTCGCGGGCCACCAGGTTCACGCGGTCTACCAGCGACTGCATGCGCTTAAAGCGCGGCATGGTGACCGAGAACAGCACGGCCACGACGCCCAGCACCGCCAGCAGAGCCGCGCCCACGATCCAGGCCAGTCCACCGCCCATGGAAAGCACCTGCACCACGGCAACCACGCCCATTACCGGCGCAAACATCACCATGCGCAGCATGATCACGATCATGTTTTGAATCTGCTGCACGTCGTTGGTGCAGCGCGTGATGAGCGACGACTGCGAGAACCGGTTCACCTGCGCAGGCGAGAAGGACATGACCTTTTGGAACACATCGTGGCGCAGGTCGCGCGAGACGGCCGCCGCCACGCGCGAGGCAATAAGGCCCGAAAGCGTTGCCGCGGCAAGCAACCCCACGCAGAACCCGAACATCACCAGGGCCATGTGTCCCAAATAGGCCTGGTTGCCGGCCTCGGCACCCACCACGCCCACGTTTACGATGTCCGACATGTAGCGCGGAAGCGAAAGCTCGCACATTGCCTGCACCAGAAGCAGCGCGAACACGGCAATCACCTCGACCACGTGGCCGCGCAAAAGTTTGAGAAGCTTCATCGGCTTGTCTCCTTCGAAACGCTGGAGTCGGCTGCATCAGGGGATGAGCCCGTGGAGGCACCATCGCCTGCGGAGGCACCATCCCCCGAACAGCCGACCGTCTGGACCGCCTCTGCGAGCCGCCCCATAATGCGCACCAGCTCACGGGCATCGTTCTCGCCCAAGCTTTGCAGGACCTTCGCCAAGTACGCCACGATTTCCTCGCCGCGACGCTCGACTTCGGCCTCGCCTGCCTGCGTTGCGCGCACGATTACGCGGCGACCGTCGGTGGGGCTGGGTTCGCGCGTAACGTAGCCGTGGGATTCCAGCTGCGCCACCAGCTTTGCCATGCGGGCGCTGGACACCTGGCAGGCCCGGGCAAGCTCGGTGGGCGTCGCGCCATCGGGGCTGTGATGCAAAACGTGCAGCACCTGCGCCTCGCCGCGCATCTCCAGGTCCGAAGCGTGGTGGGTGCGACGCGGGCCCGCCTTGCGGGCGGTCATCATGAGCTCACGCGCGAGTTGGGCCCAGTCCACGGGGTCGCTGGCCGAAGCGGCTTGCGCACTCCCCTTCTTGCCTGGGCTAACGTTCGCTGCAAAGACGAACTTCTCTTCCAAGTCCATGCAGCCTCCTAATTGCTAACGGGGTTAGATAGTGATGAAGAGAATACCCTTCTCTCCTCTGTTTACTAACGGGGTTAGCTATTTATAGGAGGCTTCACGCAGTGTGCACAAATACGGCAGCTGGCACTGCACATTACCGGGCGCCGCCCGCAACCCCACCCCGCTCAATCAGGAGGAATACGAGCGCAAGAGCAGCCACGATGGCCGACGCCGCGAACAGGGTGCCTTGAACCCCAATGACGTTCGCCACGAGCGGTGCCACCAAAAGCGGCAAGGTTCCTGCACTGTTGGTACCCGCGTTCATGACCGCGGTCACGCGGCCCACATAGGAAATGTCGCAGCTGCGCTGAAGGATGGTGTCCTTCACGGGACGCATCGCACCAAAGCCCAGTCCGGTCACAAGCTGCCCCACGATGGCCACGCAAACGTTTGCCGTGCCAACATAAATCATCGAACCAACCCCCGTAACGAGGAGAAGGGCGGCGAGGGTCCCCAGCGTGAGGCGCTTCGTCGAGACCCGCAGCACGAGGAGCGATCCTGCCGTCGCACCAACGCCGGCGCAGGCCGAAAGCCAACCCATCCAGTCGCCGCCAACGCGCAGCACGTCGCGGTAGAAGAGCGACTCCAGTGAGTCGAAGGCGCCGTAGGCAAAAAAGCCCAGGAAGTAAATCAGGAAGAGCGTGCGCAGGGTTCCATGCGAGAAGGTCACGCGAAAGCCATCGGCAAGCTGGTGCCAGAAGCCATCGTGGCCCGCGGTCTTCTTTGCCTGCGTGGCATCCGCGTTCTGATTGCCTAAGGCGCCCGGCATCTCCGGCGTTGCCCATACAAGAGCCGCGGCAAGAAGCGACGCCACGGGAATCGTGGCAAAGCAGGCCTGGTTGGTCGAGAGCGCGGTTACCGCCCCACCGATAAGCGGGCCCACGATAACGGCAACCGAAACGGCGGTGCCACACAGGCTGTTCATGCGTTTTAGCTCGCCAGGACGATCGGTAAGGAAGCGCGGGTAGGCGCTCACGGTGGTGCCGCAGAATCCGTCGGCCAGCCCCTCGAGCGCGGAGGCAATCGCAAGCATGGGATAGCTTAGGGGCGTGAGCAGGGCAAACACGCCCACGAAGGCCATGCCAATGAGCGAGGCCGCAAGGGTAAGGCGCGGGCCCACGCGGTCCGTGACCACACCGGCAAGTGCGCCTCCCACCACGAGCGTAACGTTAACAAGCACCACGAGTGCCGATACCGCGAAGGCGTCGGCGCCAAGCTGATAGGTGGCACACCCTATTAGCCCCACGAAGTACGTGGCGGTAAAGCACAAAACAAGAAGGAAGTTGGCCGACACGAGTTTGATCGTAGGCGTAAAACGATGGCCCTCAGAAGGGCGGGCAAACGAGGTCATGATGAACTCCAGGAGGAATGGTTGGCAGGCAGAATGGAACCCCGAAACGGGACCAACGGTCTCGCTACTTTGCGAGCAACACCCCTGCAAACCCTGCCATAAAAGTCCTCCTAGGCTCTAGCGAATATGGGCGCTATGTTACGCCCGTTTCCCCATGGGACGCAAGAAACAATATCACGACAACCGACCATGCGAACCAGGCAAAATATTTGGTTATCCCCGCCGTCGTGTCGCCAGCGTCGCCCGCCTTCATGGCATCGCCACCCATATACGGCAACGTCCCCGCGGTCCAGTGATGGACCGCGGGGACGCATTGTCGCGCATTACCACGGGGACGCATTTTTAATCCGAAGCAGACCCATGCACCAGGCAGGTGCCTATGCCATGCCGCGGTCACTCCGAACAAACGAGGTCCGGCAACGGTTGCACAATACCTTCACCGACCAAGCCAAGCCTACTCGGCGCTGTCCTCGGTGAGCATGTGCAGCTCGCTGTACGAGATAACCTTCTGCTTGCCGTCGCCGTAGAAGCGCGTTACCGGGTTGGGCTCGCGGTGGAAGTTGAGGGACAGGCTCTGGTTGCTGTAGTGGCCAGCGGGGTCGAACAGGTACTTCTGGTCGATGATGTCCTCCAGGTCGATGTCGGCGTAGGCGATGCCCTCCTCGCCCGAAGGAACGTAGTCGCTCACGAGGTTGCCGTCGGGGCCGATGATTGCGGTGTGGCCCTGCTTCAGAGTCTTGAAGTAGGCCAAACGGTCCTCTTCCAGGTTGCCGTCCTCGTCGGTGCACAGAAGCTTGTAGGTGCGGTCGTCGTAAACCGAGCTTGACATAAGAACGAAGGTGCCGGTGGAGATGGCGTAGGCCTTGCTGGCGATGTCATCGTCGTAGTAGCCGGGCCAGCTAGCCACGTGAACCTGCTCGTTCTGGCCGTTCATGGCAGCCTTGTCCAGGGGTACGTCGTGCTCCCAGCACTGGCAGCCACCCAGGTTGCCCAGCGGCGTCTTGAACACAGGCATCATGGAACCCTGACCGTCGCCCCACACCAGGCGCTCGGCAACCGAAACGCGCATCTTGCGGTGCTTGCCCATGAGGTTGCCCTTATTGTCGAACCACCACTGGGTAAGGTACAGCGAGCCTTCGTCCTTCTCGGAGCTGCCGATGCAAATATAAATGTCGTTGTCGCGCGCGGCCTGCGAAAGCTTGCTCAATGCCGAGCTGGGGCACTCGATTGCGTTCATGTACAGCTGGTGGTAGAAGCGCGGAACGTAGTCCAGCGCGCGGCCAAGGAAGGCGAACCAGCAATAGCCTGGCAGGTAGCCCTCGGGGAAGCCGATGAGCTTCGCGCCGTTCTTTGCCGCCTCCTCGATGATTCCGATGGCCTTATCGACCGAAGCGTCCAGGTCCAGATAAACGGGTGCGGCCTGAACTGCGGCAACCTTGTACTTGGGATAGATAGCCATGGTATGACCTCCGTAATTCGCTCAGTTGTGAACCTGGATGGGTTACTCGGCCTCGGGCTCCGGGGCGTCCTTCTCGCAAATATCGTGCAGCTCGTCGTAGGTAACGACCTTTTGCTTGCCGTCGCCGTAGAAGCGCGTTACCGGGTTGGGCTCGCGGTGGAAGTTCATGCTTAGGCTCTGGTTGCTGTAGTGGCCGGCGGGGTCGAACAGGTACTTCTGGTCGATGATGTCCTCCAGGTCGATGTCGGCGTAGGCGATGCCCTCCTTGCCGCTGGGCACGTAGTCGCTCACCAGGTTGCCGTCGGGGCCGATGATGGCCGTGTGGCCCTGCTTCAGGGTCTTGAAGTACTCCAGGCGGTCTTCCTCCAGGTTGCCCTCCTCGTCTGTGCACAGAAGCTTGTAGGTACGGTCGTCGTACACCGAGCTGGACATAAGCACGAAGGTGCCCGTGGAGATGGCATAGCCCTTGCTGGCGATGTCGTCGTCGTAGTAGCCAGGCCACGACGCAACGTGTACCTGCTCGTTAAGGCCGTTCATGGCAGCCTCGTCCAGCGGCACGTCGTGCTCCCAGCACTGCAGGCCGCCCAGGTTGCCCAGCGGGGTCTTGAACACGGGCATCAGGCTGCCCTGGCCGTCGCCCCACACCAGGCGCTCGGCAACCGAAACGCGCATCTTGCGGTGCTTACCAAGCAAGTTGCCCTCGTTGTCGAACCACCACTGGGTAAGGTACAGCGAGCCGTTGTCCTTCTCGGAGCTGCCGATGCACACGTAAATGTCGTTGTCGCGGGCAGCCTGCGAAAGCTTCGCGAGCGCGGAGCTGGGGCACTCCACCGCGTTCAGATACAGCTGGTGGTAGAAGCGAGGCACGTAGTCCAGGGCACGACCCAGGAACGCGAACCAGCAGTAGCCCGGCAGGTAGCCCTCGGGGAAGCCGATGAGCTTGGCGCCGTTCTTGGCCGCCTCCTCGATGATTCCGATAGCCTTGTCTACGGATGCATCCAGGTCCAGGTAAACGGGTGCGGCCTGAACCGCGGCGACCTTGTACTTGGGATAAACAGACATACGTGCTCCTCCTTCTGGTTTGGACGGATGGGCCGGATAGCCTCCGTCGTTCGGAAGAACCTGCAGGCGTAGCCCGCAGATGCCAGAAGCGTTTCGCGAGACGCTTCCCTCGTGCTCGTGCGTGCCCGGGTACCAATCACCAAGTCGTTCGATTCAAAGACTACCTCGACTACCTGCGCCTTGGCTACGAACTCGTCGGTCGTTCCGCTTTGTTAGCATGGCGTCGTCCCCCTGCCATCGCACGCCGGAATCGCCTTCGAAGAACTTTGCCCTCTGGCCATTAGCCCGTCGTCTTGTCGCTGCCGTCTTGGCTTATGGGCAAAATATCACGCGTTGGTTCTTGCGCGGTTCTGCATTGCCAACAAACCCTATTGTTATCGCCCAAGAAACTAGCCGGATATAATCAAAAACGAGTATTCCGTTTGGTAGAGAAGAACTTTTCACTCGTAACTTAGCTTCTTATGAATAGGAATTGGATTGTTTTCAATTTCCGTTATTCGAAGCAGGCGCCTATTACGTTCGTGAAGACAGTGTGAATGACCTGGCAAATCACCATGTTATTCGTAATTTCTTATATATGCGGCGGTTCAAAAACGCCGCAAGCACGGATTAGAGCCGTTACGCGACGCTTTTACCAGCGCGTTTCCACCTGAAGTTCCATTCCGCCAACCCCACAATCTCGATTGCCGTTCTTCTCGCAGGCCCGCTCCACATACCACCCACCGCCACGATTGCCCGCAACTACGTATATGCTTAGGGTGCCGGCGGCGAATGCAACGGGCACGCGTCACGAGCGCACCCATCGCGAGTGCGAAAACGCGTGCAGTCGCTCCAGCGGAAAGTCCCGCAAAAAGAGCGCTCCCGAGGGCAAACGCCATACTCGAAAGCCGGGCGGACCACATCGGCCAAAAGCGCACCTTTTGAAGGAGCATGCCATCCGCGACATGCCAGGCAGCGCGAAGCCGCAAAGAAGGTCACCTTGAACAGCAAAGACGTCAATAGTGCAAGCGCCCCCAGCCACAACCCGCCCACGGCCATCGAGGTGCGCGGCGCACGCGTTCACAACCTTAAGGACGTGAACGTTTCGGTACCACTCAACCAGCTGGTGGGCATTGCTGGAGTGTC
This sequence comes from Atopobiaceae bacterium, assembly GCA_051878835.1. GTDB lineage: Bacteria > Actinomycetota > Coriobacteriia > Coriobacteriales > Atopobiaceae > Olsenella_K. The sequence goes on along the minus strand of JBJEKW010000048.1, from coordinate 31,170 downwards.
GGGCTCGGGCAAAAGCTCGCTCGCCCTGGGCGTGCTGTACGCCGAGGGATCGCGCCGCTATTTGGAGGCTCTTTCCACCTACACCCGTCGTCGCCTTACACAGTCGACCCGCGCCGACGTGGACCTGGTGGAGCACGTTCCCGCTGCGCTGGCGCTGCACCAGCGGCCTGCGGTGCCCGGCATCCGCAGCACCTTCGGAACCTCGACGGAACTTCTTAACGGGCTGCGCCTTTTGTTCTCGCGCGTGGGCTCCTACACCTGCCCCAACGGGCACCGCTGCCCGCCCACCATGAACGTTGCCCTGGAGCGGCCCATCGTGTGCCCCACCTGCGGAGCCCAGTTCTTTGGGCGCGGCGCGGAGGACCTTGCCTTCAACAGCGATGGTGCCTGCCCTACCTGCGGCGGAACCGGCGTGCGGCGCGTGGTGGATGAGTCCGCCCTGGTGCCCGACGAAACCAAGACCATCGACGACGGGGCGGTGGTGGTGTGGGGCACTCTTATGTGGTCGCTCATGAAGGACGTGTGCCGCGAGATGGGCGTGCGCACCAACGTGCCCTTTAGCCAGCTAACCGACGCCGAGCGCGAAATCGTGTTTCACGGTCCCGCCGAGAAGCGCCACATAGTCGTGCACAACAAAAGCTCCAACACGGCCACCGAGCTGGACTTCACCTACTACAGCGCCGTAAGGGCGGTGGAGAACGCCCTCGCGAAGGCAAAGTCCGAAAGCGCCTACAAGCGCATCGCGCGCTTCCTAAAGGAAGAGCCCTGCCCCGACTGCGGCGGCACCAGGCTTTCCGCCGCCGCGCGCGACCCGCAAATTCTGGGCATCAACCTGGCACAGGCCACGCAGAAAACCCTCGACGAGCTGGCCGAGTGGCTGCCCACGGTGCCACCCTCGCTGCCCCACGAGGTGCAGCAGATGGCTACGAACATCGTGGCCTCCATGGCCGAGCCGGTACAGCGCCTGCAGCAGCTGGGGCTTGGCTACCTTTCGCTGGACCGCGCCGGCTCCACCCTTTCCACGGGCGAGCGTCAGCGCGTCCAGTTGGCCCGAGCCGTCCGCAACCGAACCACCGGGGTGCTGTACGTTTTGGACGAGCCCTCCATCGGCCTTCACCCCGCCAACGTGGACGGACTTTTGGGCGTTATGGACGACCTTCTGGCCGATGGCAACTCCGTCGTGGTGGTAGACCACGACGTGCGGGTGCTGCGCCACGCCGACCACCTCATAGAGGTTGGCCCCGGCTCCGGAGCAGCAGGCGGAAACATAATCGCCCAGGGGACCATTCAGCAGGTGGAGCACACTCCTGAATCGCGCATTGCCCCCTTCCTTTCCTCCGAGAAGCCCATGTTGGTCCGAAACGACACCCCCAAAGAGGCCGAATCCGTGTTCTCGGACGGAGCGATTGAGCTTCACACCGGAGCCATCCACACCGTGCACCCGCTGGACGTGCGCATTCCTCGCAACCGCCTTACCGTGGTAACCGGCGTGTCCGGCTCGGGCAAAACGACCCTCGTGCTCGAAAGCCTGGTGCCCGCACTGAGGTCGCTCTCTGCGGAGGAACCCCTTCCCGAGCACGTGCGAAGCGTGGACCCCTGCGGAATCCGTCGCGTGAACCTCATAGACTCCACGCCCATCGGCGCAAACGTGCGCTCCACGGTCGCAACCTACTCGGGCGCCCTGGACGACCTCCGTCGCGCCTACGCGCAAACGGCAGACGCCAAGGAGGCGGGGCTGCATGCCGGCGACTTCTCGTACAACACCGGCTCGCTTCGCTGCCCCACCTGCGACGGCACGGGGACCATCTCGCTCGACGTGCAGTTCTTGCCCGACGTGCAAATAACGTGCCCCGACTGCCGAGGCTCGCGCTACGCAAAGAAGGCCTGGCAAATCCGTCGCCCCATCAAGCGGGCCACCGCCGGCGATGCCGACCCCGAACGCATATCGCTTCCCCAGCTTATGGCCATGAGCGTGGACGAGGCGCTGCGGAAGGTGAAGACCCTTCGCAAGGTACATGCCAAGTTGCAGACCCTCCACGACCTGGGGCTGGGCTACCTTACCCTGGGCGAATCCACCCCTGCCCTTTCGGGCGGAGAAGCGCAGCGCCTGAAGCTCGCAAGCGAGGTGGGTCGCGACCAGGCCGACGCGCTCTTCGTGTTCGACGAGCCCACCATTGGTCTGCATCCCTTGGACGTGCAGGTACTTCTGGGAGTGCTTCAAGGCCTTTTGGACCAAGGCGCCACCGTGGTGGTAATTGAGCACGACCTCGACATGATTGCGAACGCCGACTGGATGATCGACATGGGTCCCGGCGGAGGCTCGGCAGGTGGTCGCATCGTGTACGAGGGCACGCCCGCCAAGGCACACAAGTGCCCGCAAAGCATTACCGGGCGCTACCTCCACATGTAGTCCTCCACACGCGGCGCCTGCACACCGTAGCGGTTGCGACACGTAGGCGGCAACTACGATTGAATCACGTCGCCCGGTGCTGCCATTAGCACCGGGCGACGAGGCAATACGGACCACTAAATTCAGGTTATGAGTTCAGAGCGACTGGCCCAGGCTTAGCCTCCGGCGTGCTCGTTCCAAACTCTTCCTGGCCTACTTGCCCCAAACACGCTCCGCGATGCGCTTTACCAGGGCAATCTTTGCCCACTGGTCGTCCTCGGTAAGAACGTTGCCCTCCTCGGTGGACGAGAAGCCACACTGCGTGGAAAGGCGCAGCTGGTCCAGAGGAACATACTTGGACGCCTCGTTGATGCGCGCTATAACCGCATCCTCGTCCTCCAGCTCGGGGAACTTGGAGGTGACCAGGCCCAGAACCACCACCTGATCGCGAATCTCACGCAGAGGCTCGAAGTCGCCGGCGCGATCGGAGTCGTACTCCAGGAAGAAGCCATCGTAGTTCGCCTGGCCAAAAAGCACCTTAGCAACAGGCTCGTAGCCACCCGACGAGAACCAGGTGGAGCGGAAGTTGCCGCGGCAAATGTGAGTCGTAATGGTCATGTCGGCGGGCTTGGCCTCCAGAACGAGGTTGATCACGTCCACGTAGCTCTGCTCAACCGCATCCAGGTCGATGCCCTGGGCCTCGTAGGCGGCGCGCTTTGTGGGATCGCAGAACTCGCCCCAGCTGGTGTCATCGAACTGCAGGTAACGGCAGCCCTCGTCGTAGAACGCCTTGATGGCGTGCTGGTAGGCAATGGCAATGTCGTGCAGCAGAACCTTCTCGTCCTGGTAGCGCTCGATGGGCTGGTACGTTGCCTTGCCGCGCACGCAGGGAATTAGGTGCAGCATGGACGGCGCGGGAATGGTCATCTTTGTGGGATAGTCACCCGCAATCTGGCGCACCTTGCGGTAGTGCTCCAGGAACGGGTGGTTGCCAAAGTCGACCTTGCCCGTAAAGCGCAGCTGGGCGCCCTTGGGCTTCGGTCCCTTAAACTCTACCGACCATGTTTTAGCGTCAATCTCCTCCACACCCTCAAGCTCGGACAAGAAGTCCAGGTGCCACATGGCGCGACGGAACTCGCCATCGGTAACGGCGCGAAGGCCGGCGTTCTTCTCTTTTTGTACCAGGTCGGCAATGGACTCATCCTCGACCTTGGTAAGGGCATCGCGGTCGATTTTTCCGGCTGCGAAGTCGGCGCGGGCCTGCTTTAGTGCCGCGGGGCGCAGGAAGCTGCCGACTATGTCATAGATGTAGGGAGGCTGCTTGGTAGGTTCGCTCATAGTGTGTTCCTTCCGAATTACTGCCGCCGGATAGGTCCTGCGGGTGTGTGCTTGTTCAGTCTGTCGTTCGCTTGCGCGCCTTGTACCTGCATTGGGCTAGATTAGCCCCAAACGCGCTCGGCAACCCTCTTTACCAGGGCGACCTTTGCCCACTGCTCGTCCTCGGTAAGCTTGTTGCCAATTTCACATGAGGCGAATCCGCACTGCGGAGACAGGCAGAGGTTCTCCAGGGGAACGTACTTCGCCGCCTCGTGGATGCGGTCGATAACGGCATCCTCGTTTTCTAGCGCGGGGTTCTTCGTGGTAACAAGACCCAGCACGACCTTCTTGTTTTGGGGAACCTTAGCCAGGGGCTCAAAGCCGCCCGAGCGGGCGTCGTCGAACTCCAGGAAGAAGGCGTCCACATGCTCGTTTGCCAGAAGCGCGTCCGCAACGTCGTCGTAGCCACCCTCGCAAGCCCAGGTGGAGTGGAAGTTGCCGCGGCACACGTGCGTGTTAATGGTGAGGCCAGCGGGACGAGCTTCTAGCACGGCGTTGTTAATATCCAGAAGCTGCGCCTTTATGCGCTCTAGGCCCGCCGCATCGGTTCCGAAGAACTGCTGGGCCCTCGGGTCCACCAGCACGCCCCACGAGCAATCGTCGAACTGCACGTTTTTGCATCCGGCTGCTGCAACCTGCTGCAGGAACACGCCATAGCCGGCAGCTATGTCATTAGCAAGTTCCTCGTCGCTGGCGTAGTAGCGCGCGGTGGACTCGCGGTTCATGGGCATAATCATCTGCTCCAGGAACTGCGCAGGGGCGGGAATCGTGAGCTTTGCCACGCAGTTCTCGTCTTCCAGGTCCTGAACGAAGCGGAAGTGGTCCACGAAGGGGTGCACGCTGGTGAGTGCGACCTTGCCGGTAAGGTAGGTGTCGTCAATCTTAGCGGCCTCGTCGTGAAAGGGCAGGCCGTCCTTCGTGGCGCTGTGTCCCACACCGTCGAACGCCCACATAAAGTCCAGGTGCCAGGTGGCACGACGGAACTCACCGTCGGTAATAACGCCCAGGCCAGCGGCCTTCTCCTTCGCCACAAGGTCGCGGATGCAGGCATCCTCAACGTCCTTGAGGCTTTCGTAGGGAAGCTTGCCCGCCTCGTACTCGCGGCGAGCGCGCTTTAGGCGCTCGGGGCGCAGGAAGCTGCCAACAACGTCGAATCGGTGCGGGGTTTTCTTATCGTAAGGGATGCTCATGGTGTTGCCTTTCTCTCGTTCTTCTTCCACGAGATATGGTGAACCAACTCGCACCTATGAGGTACTACCTAAGTTCTATTGGGAGTCATAGCCTGAGGCTATATATTGTTTTACGTATTGGCGCAAGTGGCGCAGATAGCTCTCCGCCAGCTTGGAAAGGGGACGTCGTGGCTGGTAAACGTAGCCAAGTTCCATCCCTCCCCCGTTTTCCAGGGGTACCGAAACTATGTCGTCGCCGTTGAGGTCCGACGAAAGGATTCCCGACGAAATGGTGTAGCCATCCAGTCCAATAAGCAGATTGAACAGCGTCGCACGATCCGTGACCACGATTGCCTTATCTACCTGCTCGGTTATGTGGGGCTCCTCGGCAAAGAAGAACGAGTTCTTCGAGCCCTGGTCGTAAGACAGCCTGGGGTATGGCTCCAAGTCCTGAAGCGAAACCGAGCTGCGCGAAGCAAGCGGGTTTTGGCGACTAACAAACACGTGCTCACGCGCCGTAAACAGAGGCTCGAACCGAAGCTCGGCGGCGCGGATGGCGCTTGTGAGCACCTCGCGGTTGAAGTTGTTGCGGTACAGCACCCCCAGCTCGCTTCGCTGCAAACGAACGTCCTCGATGATTCCGAATGTGGTGCCCTCGCGCAGGCTGAACTCGTAGCGTGCCGCCCCATACTCACGAACCAGCTCCACGAAGGCATTCACCACGAACGCATAGTGCTGGCTGGACACGGCGAACACGCGCCGCGGCGGGTTGCTGCTTTTGTATTGGGACTCCAGAAGGTCGGCCTGTTCCACTACCTGGCGTGCGTAGCTAAGAAACCTTGTTCCGTCGTCGGTAGGGACTACTCCTCGCGCCGTACGCTCGAAAATGGTGATTCCCATTTCGGACTCAAGCTCGGAGATGGCCTTCGAGAGGCTGGGCTGTGCTATGAACAGGTGCGCCGCCGCGGCCGTTATGGATCCGCTGGCCGCCACTTCGACCACGTAGCGTAGCTGCTGTAATGTCATGACTGCACCCCTTTCGTCTGCTCAATCGTAGTTCACCGGAATTGACTTACGTGGTCACGCGGCTATTGGAATCGCCCCTCTTTTGGGCGAAGAAAAAAGTTGGGACGCTCAATATACAGAACGCCCGTTCGTTTCTCAATAGATTTTCGCATTAATTGCCGAACGGTTGTTCTTCTTGTCCGAACGGTTTTAGGGGTGTTCCGAGACCCGACGCAAGAATGAGAGGGCAACCGATGCGCTACCCCCCTAACAAGCTGCCCGCTATCCCATTTCCATCTCCCGCACTGTTGACACGAGGTAGCTCCCTTTCGTCCTTCAGCAGTTGGCAACACCTCAAAGAAGGATAGAGTTGGACTCTAGCGGAACCGCCAACCGCAACGGAGGCGCAGCATGTCTGGGAAACACAACAATGTGCAGGGCCACGACAAAAGCGAGCCCAGTTACGCCGGTTACGACGAAACAAACATTCAGTCGATAGTGGAATATGCGCAGAACATTGTTGGTCACACCCTGCGCGACTCAACAGACGCAACCGCATTGCAGAACCCTAAAAAACGTAGGGGTTCATTCGGCAATGCAGTCGAGGAATACTACTTTCACTACAAGCCGAATAACGACCCCGGGCCGGACTTCCCAGATGCGGGCGAGCGTGGCCTCGAGTTAAAGACCACGCCCATGAAGAAGGTGCGCCGCAATCAATTGGTCGCGAAGGAGCGCCTGGTACTTGAGAAAATCGATTATCACTCGATAGTAAAAGAGAGCTTTGAACGCAGCCGCCTCATGCAGAAGGCAGGCGAAATCCTGCTTATTTCGTATTTGTGGGAGAAGGACAAGGACCCCCTGGACTACAAGGTTCTTTTCGCGGAAGTCTGGCAGATTCCCAGCGAGGACCTGCCTCAAATAAAGCGAGACTGGGAAACCGTAGTTGACAAAGTGAAGTCGGGCCACGCCGAAGAGATTTCTGGCTCGGACACTATGTATTTGGAAGCCTGTACCAAGGCGGCAAACTCTCGCGACCGGACGACGCAGCCCTTCTCGACAATACCGGCAAAACCTAGGGCGTGGGCACTAAAGGCCTCATACATGACGGCAATCGAAAATGCCCTGTTAAACCGCAAGCGGCAGCGAATCGAACGCGCCGCCAAGGACTCTGAGCTCGGCCTTCTTGAGCTGGTACGCAGCCGGTTCCGCCCCTATCGAGGGCTCACGGTGGACGAACTTAAAAGTCGGTTTGGACTTTCAAAGTCGAAGAACATCTGCGCCCGCATTACCAAAAAAATCTTGGGCGTGGACGATGACGCTCAAATTGATGAGTTCGTAAAGGCGGGAATCAAACCGAAAACCATTCGCCTGCAAGCGTCTGGCCGCCCAAAAGAAGCGATGTCGTTCCCCGCGTTCAATTACTTCGAGCTGGAGGCAACCGACTTCTATGACTCAAAGTTCTATGGCTACCTGCAGCAAAAGTGGCTCTTCGTGATATTCCGCAAAGGCAGCGACAAAGAGTACCACCTGTGGAACGTGATGTTTTGGCAGATGCCCGAGTCGGACATACCCGAGGCAAAGCGCTGCTACGACCAAATGCGCGAGAACGTTCGGCAGGGCAGGGCCGACAGATCGGTAAAGTCCTCCGAGAACCGTTGCTGCCACGTGCGACCGCACGGTCGAAATTCGGACGATACAAACCCTCAGCCACATGGCAATCCTGTGACAAAGAAGAGCTTCTGGCTCAATCAGTCATACCTGCAGGAAATAATTTGTCGCGAGCTAGGCGACGGAAAGGACTTCGAAACCGAATAGGCTCAACGAAAATAATCCGCTACGACCACGAACCGCACAAGTGATGAGCCGGCGGACGCCTTGCCCTTCTCTACTTGATCTTGTCACCTCGATCGGTTAAGATGACCCCACATAGCCGGACACAGCAGAGAGGTTAAAAACGTGTCTGAGGAAATAAAGGTCGCCGAGCTCTTCGCGGGGGTCGGCGGATTTCGTCTTGGCCTGGACGGCTTTCGCGACCCGGAGCATCCGGAATGGGAGCGTCCGTCATCGGGGCCGTATAAAACGATTTGGGCTAACCAATGGGAGCCACCCGGATCTGTAGCGCGCCAGTTCGCAGCCAGGTGCTACGAAGCGCACTTCGGCAAGGACTCGGTAATTAACCAGGACATCCATGTTGTGCTAGATGAATACGACGCAGGTAAAAGGGATATTCCGTCGGTCAATATGGTCGTAGGCGGTTTTCCCTGCCAAGACTACAGCGTCGCTCGCCCGCTTTCCTCCGCCAAGGGAATCGAAGGAAAGAAGGGTGTCCTTTGGTGGGACATCTACCGCTTCCTTCAGCAGCAGCTGGCGAAGGACCCGAACAATGCACGCTGGTGCATGTTCGAGAACGTCGACCGCCTGCTGAAGAGCCCTGCCACCCAACGGGGACGCGACTTCGCGATTATTCTTTCGTGTCTCGCCAGCCTGGGGTACTCAGTGGAATGGCGCGTGGTCAACAGCGCGGAGTATGGCTTTTCTCAGCGCAGGAAACGCGTATACATAGTTGCAGAGCACAACGTGGCATGGGATCTGGAAACTCGACTTGAGTCCGGAATCATGGCTGAGGCCTTTCCCATGGCTCTCCCCGAGAAGGTTATGGGAGTCAAAATCCCAAGCGACCCATACGAGGCAACGCTTCACTTTAACGAGGAACACACCAAGACGAGTCCGTTCTTGGAGGCCGGCGTTATGCAGGGCTTTCAAGCGCTCACATGCAAGGTTGTTGAGAACTACGACGGTCCTCGGTCAACGTTGGGCGACGTGCTTGTTCCAAGCGAAAGGGTCCCCGAAGAGTTCTTTGTTCCCGATGACCAGCTACCACGATGGGAATACCTCAAAGGGTCGAAGCACGAGCCGCGAGTAAGCAAGTCTGGCCATGAGTACGTGTATTCAGAGGGTTCCATGGCGTTTCCCGACCCCACCGACCGCCCATCTCGCACGATTCTTACGGGAGAAGGCGGCAAGGGGCCGTCGCGCTTCAAGCATGTAATTCAAACGCCTGATGGAAGGTACCGCAGGCTCGTTCCAGACGAGCTCGACAGCCTGCAGGGTTTTCCTTCCGGCTGGACTAACACGGGAATGACCGATGGCCAGAGGGCGTTTTGCATGGGCAATGCACTCGTGGTGGGTATCCCCTACCGCATTGGCAAGGTAATCGCACGTAGGGCAGCCGAGGGCTAACCGAGGATGATGCGCAGGTTTCGTTACTAGGACCGCCCCCTATCCCATGCGCTATTCTCGAACTCAGGAACGTGAGCGGCGGAGGTGGTGCATTGTCCGCACAGGGCGCAGGCCACTTTTTCGCCACAAGGTATGAAAGCAAGGCATCGAAAGGAACCACATGGCAACGAAGCCCCAGGATGTTCAGCTGGTGTGCGGGCTGGGCAATCCCGGAAAGGAATACGAGCACACCCGTCACAACGCGGGGTTTGCGTGCGTGGACGTTTTGGCCCAGCGCCACGGCGTGCGCTACTGGAAAAGCGAGGCCGGCTGCATGGTGGCCCGCGTGAAGCTTTCCGGTGCAGACGGCCCGCGCGAGGTGCTTCTTGCCAAGCCCCAGGACTTCATGAACACCAGCGGAGGCCCCATCTCGAAGCTCATGCGCGCCGAGCACCTTGGGCCCGCGCAGATTCTGGTCGTTCACGACGAGGTAGACCTTGCCGCAGGGTCAGTGCAGGTTAAGTGGGGTGGCGGTCTTAACGCCCACAACGGCTTGCGCTCCATCGCAAGCAAGCTGGGCACGCGCGACTTTGCCCGCGTTCGCTGCGGCATCGGTCGCCCGCCCGGACGCATGCAGGTTGCCGACTACGTTCTGCGCGAACTTAAGGGCAACTTCCTGCAAGAGTTCGAACTCATGGCGCAGGATTCAGCCGACGCCGTGGAGCTTTGCGTACAGAGGGGCGTGGCATACGCCGTCGACCACACGAAGTAGATTGGCACCTGCCGGCTTCGGGACCAATAGTTTCCGAAGCCGGCAGTTTTCTTGACCACTGCCGAAAGCTTTAACAACATCCGGAGCCAGCGAGGTTCTTCTCGCCCGCCACTCGCCGACTAATTGATACCGCTTGGAGCGCTACCCGAAGGAGCGCGCATGTGACCAAACCGATTTAGACGCAGGCCCCAAGCACTGCCGTTGGTTTATCCCATGGCACCAATATTGCCCTGCTAATCCCCTCGTTTTGGGTGAACAAACGCCCTCACGTCACGTTAAAATCTAAGAAGTGTGCGGCTTTCTCATGGCAATGTGCCCAAGGTCCCCTCGTCACTTTTTCGCGCTTCCTCGCGCATGGAGGGCAACATTATGGGTACACTTGTTCGTGAGCTGTCGCAGTCGACAGGCTCGCGTGAAAACGCGGCAGGTCGACAACACCGTAGCAACAGGCGACGGGTGGGGACTCGCCGCCAAAGCAGAGCAAGTGTTGGAGAGGAGTTCGTTAATGTACAAAATCCTCCAAAAGACGCAGTTCTCGGAGAAGGTGTTCGAGTTCCGCATCGAGGCACCCCAGATGGCCAAGCACGCCCATGCTGGCCAGTTCCTCATGGTGCGCGCGAACGAGACAGGCGAGCGCGTCCCGTTCACCTTTGCGAACTGGAACCCCGAGGAGGGCTGGGTAGAGTTCATCTTCATGGTGGTCGGCAAAACTACCATGATGCTCAGCCACTACAACGAGGGTGACTACCTCGAAGACGTTACCGGCCCGCTGGGTCAGCCCACCGTTATGAACGGCAAGCGTGTGGCCGTTATTGGTGGCGGCGTGGGCCTGGCAATCGCCTTCCCCGTTGCCCGCCAGCTGGTGCAGACCGGTCACGAGGTTCACGCGATCATGGGTGCCCGCACGAAGGACCTCCTGCTGCTCGAGGACCAGTTCCGCAGCATCCTGGACAACGACCACGTGCACATTACGACCGACGACGGCTCGTACGGCGAGAAGGGCGTTGTTACCGCTCCCCTGGAGCGCCTGCTGAAGGACAACGCGGTCGACGAGGTGTTCTGCGTAGGCCCCGTGCCCATGATGAAGTTCTCGGCCCTTACCGCCGAGAAGTACGGCACGCCTATCACCGCTTCCCTTAACCCGATTATGGTCGACGGCACCGGCATGTGCGGCTGCTGCCGCGTCGAGGTAGGCGGCGAGACCAAGTTCGCCTGCGTCGACGGTCCCGACTTCGACGCCACGAAGGTTAACTGGAACGATCTGCGTGCGCGCCAGGCCGCGTATCGCACCGAAGAGGGCCAGGCCGTGAAGGCCTACGAGGAGGCGAACTGCGCATGCCAGAAGTAAACGGTCGCTGGGTTGCGGACATGAAGGCTCCGCGCACTCCCGCAAACGAAGAGGACCCCAAGGAGCGCGCCAAGGACTTCCGCCCCGTTGACAAGGGCTACACCGAGGAAATGGCCGTTGCCGAGGCCGCTCGCTGCATGAGGTGCAAGAAGCCCCTGTGCGTCGAGGGCTGCCCCGTCAACATCAACATTCCCGCCTTCATCCAGAAGATCTACGAGCACAAGTTCGGCGAGGGCCTGGACATCATCCACGAGCAGTCCATGCTGCCGGCCATCTGCGGCCGCGTCTGCCCGCAGGAGACCCAGTGCGAGGGCCGCTGCGTCCGTGGCAAGAAGGGCGAGCCCGTTGCCATCGGCCAGCTGGAGCGCTTCCTGGGCGACCAGCCCGAGCTGGCCTCCAAGCCCAAGATGGCCCCGAAGAACGGCAAGAAGGTCGCCGTCGTGGGCTGCGGCCCGTCCGGCATCACCTGCGCCGGCGAGCTGGCGCGCAACGGCTTCGACGTCACCGTGTTCGAGGCGTTCTTCACCGGCGGCGGCGTGCTGGTCTACGGCATCCCCGAGTTCCGTCTGCCCAAGGCGGTCGTGAAGCGCGAGATCGACGGCCTGAAGGAGCTGGGCGTCAAGTTCCAGTTCAACAGCGTCGTGGGCCGCATCACCAACGCCGAGGAGCTGTTCGCCGAGGGCTACGACGCCATGTACATCGCCACCGGCGCCGGCCTGCCCAAGATGCTGAAGATTCCGGGAGAGAACCTGCCGAACGTCTTCTTTGCCAACGAGTACCTGACCCGCGTGAACCTGATGAAGGCAAACAAGTTCCCCGAGTACGACACCCCCACCAAGCACGCCAAGAACGTCGTCGTGTTCGGCGGCGGCAACGTGGCCATGGACTCGGTCCGCACCGCCCTGCGCCTGGGCGCCGAGACCGTCACCCTGTGCTACCGCCGTACCGAGGCCGAGATGCCCGCCCGTCGCGCTGAGGTCGAGCACGCCAAGGCCGAGGGCGTCATCATCCACGAGCTGGCCTCCCCTGTGGAGTTCATCGCCGGCGAGAACGGTGCCGTGTCCGCCGTCAAGGTCCAGAACATGAAGCTGGGCGAGCCGGATGCCTCCGGCCGCCGTCGCCCCATCCCCATCGAGGGCTCCGTGGACGTGCTCCCCTGCGACCTGGGCGTCTCTGCCATCGGCACCAACGCCAACCCCATCGCCAAGCTGATTGGCCCCGAGAAGATCAACAAGTGGGGCTACATCGAGGCTGACGAGAAGACCGGCCAGACCTCCGACCCGCGCATCTGGGCCGGTGGCGACATCGTGACGGGCGCCGCCACGGTCATTCTGGCCATGGGCGCCGGCAAGGCTGCCGCAGCCGACATGACCGCGAAGCTGGCTCCGCTGGCGGAGTAGCGCGCGATTCTTGTCCGCACGCGCTTCTCGGTCCGGGACTACCCCGCTCCGGGACGCGCACGGCACGTTCTTCTTGCCCAACGGCTCGAACGGAACACATTGGCCTGGTCACCACGCGTGACCAGGCCTTTTCTTGTGCCGGATTGACATTTTTCTCCATCCGTCGCGGGTTCGCCGACCATAACGCATGCCGGTTGACGCCTTCGGACTGCCCGTCGAACGTCCGCGGCGTCCCAATCAGTGTGTTAGCCTAGTCTGACTTGCAAAATCGCATCGATTGGGGCGTCTTGCGCACGCTATTTGGAAGGTCGACGCCCCAATCGTGCGGAAATCGTAGCTGAGCCTACGAAAATGAGCCGATTGGGGCATTTGAGCCGGGCAATCCACCTGATTGGGGCGCCCCAATCAGGTGGATACCAGCAGATCCAGTAGGCCGCCGGAAACCGATAGCCCTCTGACCTGCGCTTTTGCGCGAGCCCCTTAATATCAAAATCTGTATCACATAGATTGGGGCGCCCCAATCGAGCAGATAGACCCGTCTTGGAGCTCAAAACTTCTGATTGGGGCGCCTCGCAAAAGCCAAGGCCACTGGTCCGGAAGCCGTGGCACTCCGCTCCCCGACGGGTCTTACACCTCCTCCTTGCGCACTGCCCACTTCTGAGCTCACTACTACCCTATTGCGCACTACGCAGCCGAACGCCCAGTTCTGGAGATGGCTCCTGAGAAGCTGCTGGTAAATCCAGGTCGGGGCGAATTCTGCACGTTAATGTCGCCAGGTCGGGGCGTTCGCCGCCCCGACCGGGAGATAGGTGGCCCCAGACGCCCCGATCCGGAGATACAGAGCACCCTCCGACCGCCAATCTCCGGTTCGGGGCGCCCCGACCCGGACTTTCCGACGCCCCCGACGGGCTCGCGAAAGGTGCCGGGCCCTCTACCTGCGGCTTTGTGTGGCTGAAAGACATAAAGATTTCAATTGGCCAGGTTGGGGCGCCCCGACCCGGAAATGCCGCGCCCTAGCCTCGGCTATCTCCGGGTCGGGGCGTCGGTATCGCCAGCTTGGGGCGTCAAGGGGGTGGCTATCGCCAGGTCGGGGTGACCGGCAACCAGGGCAAACTCCCGGTCGGGGCGTTCGGCCTGCGCAAACTCCAGGTCGGGGCGTCGGTATCGCCAGGTCGAAGTGCCAAGGGATTGGCGATCGCTAGGTCGGGGCGCAGCCAGGTGCTGCTGAGCACCGCACCACTCGAATGGGCACGACTATGGAACGGGCACGATCATGCGCCGCGTGCCACTAGGCCCGGCCATCCGGCGAGAAAAACCGGGCCCGCCGCGATTGCGACGGACCCGGCAAGGGGAAGGAAAGCGCCACCTCACGGGCGGGGTGCGGCGACGGTCAGCAGTCCATCGGGCGTCGACGTCACCGACCCCGCAGGCGAGGCGCGCAAGGAGAAGCGAGTTCGGTGCGGCATTGCGAGCTTGGCTCGTGGAACTTGGCCCAGCGACGCAAACCAAGCTCGACGAGGTGAGCCAGGCTCGTCGAGCTGGGGGCATCAATTCAGACCCAGCACGGCGACATGAGTCTTACCAAGTGAGCCCGACCCGCAAAACCTAGCCCCGCGACCTCCCGCGCAGCTGGCTACGCGTGGCGACGGCGACGGAGGGCGGCCAGGATCGCGACGGCACCCAGGCCAGCCGCGGCAGCGGCGCCACCCATGGCGTTGGTGTCACCCGTCTGAGGCACGGACTCCGAGCTGGCGGCCTTGGCGGCAGACTTGCTCGAGGACTTGTTGGCAGCGGGCTTGCTGGTGGCGGAGGCCAGGTGCTTCGGGGCGTTCGTGCTCACGCGCACGACTCCCGCACCGGACTTGCCACCCTGCTCCTGAGCCTTCTGGACCGCCTGCTTGACGGCGTCCTCCAGGGCCTTGGCCGAGTCGTACTCCGACTGGGCCTTCTTCAAGTCGTCGGCGGTCTTCTGCTCGTTGGCCGAGGCGTCGTCGTATGCCTTCTGGGCCTGGTCGATCTTGTCGAGGTCGGCGTTGTAGGCGTAGGCGGCGTCCTGGATCTTCTGCAGCTCGTCCTTCCAGTCGGACAGGGTCTGGTCGGCGATGTAGGAGTCCATGCTGGCGGGGTCCTTCAGAATCTGGTCGGCGTCCAGCGTCGAGAGCTTCTGGGCCACGGCGGCCAGGCGGTCGGCCTCTGCCTGAGCCTTGCTGGCGGCGTCGGCCTTGGCCTGCGCGTCTGCCTGGGCATCAGCCAGCTCCTTGCGCAGCTGGTCGGCCTTGTCCTTGGCGTCCTGCGCAGCCTTCTGCAGGTCGGTCTTGTTCTGGTGGACGGCGGTGTCGGTGGCCAGCTTCTGGGCATCAGAGTCGGCCTGGGCCTTGGCGTCGGCCAGCTGATGCTGGGCGTCCTTCAGGGCCTCGCTCTTCTGGGCGGCGTCCTTCTGCGCCTGGGCAAGAGTAGCCTCGTCCTGGGCGCTCTTCTGGACTGCGTCGTCGTATGCCTTCTGGGCATCGGCGAGCTTCTGCCGGGCCTGTGCCAGCTCGGCGTTTACCTTGTCCAGCGCGTCCCTGGCGGCCTGGGCGCCCTTGCTCACGGCCTCGTAGTGGGCCTGCGCGTCCTTGGCGACCTGGGCCGACTCAGCGGCCTTCTGGCTGGAGGCATCAGCGGCGGCCTTCGCCTGGTCATATGCGGACTGGGCCTGGTCGAGCGCGGTCTTCGCCTGCCGCTCGGCCGCATCGGCAGCGGTCTTCTGGGCGGTGGCGTCGTCGACGGCCTTCTGCGCCTGGTCGACCGCAGCCTGGGCGTCGGAGACGGCGGACTTGGCGCTATCGGCAGCGGTCTTCGCGCTGTCGAGGCTGGTCTGCGCGGCCGCGAAGGCATCCTGCGCGGCCTTCAGGTTAGCCGCGGCATCGGTAGCCTTCTGAGAATACTGCTTGATGAGATTGTCGAACTCTTCGGTCGTGTATGACTTGACGCCAGAAGTCACGTTCCGCCCGAATCCAGCTCCGATTGTCGGCCCCCACTGCGTGTACATCAAGCCGTCGGTAATCGTCGAATAACCCACACCGATTACCGTGTAATACGGGTTTAGCAGGTTCGTATAGTGCCCGACCACCTTGTATGTCGTGCGATTAATCACGAGAGGATGGCTCGCAGCATAATTGTCTATTTCGGACCGATGCCGCTCATAGAAGTCATACGCAGCCCTTCCAGTTAATCCGGTCCTCCCATACAGAGCCTGCACCGTCCGATCAAACAGGCTCTTTTCGATATCCCACCAGCTGCCAACTGCGTTAGTCGTTCCCCACGACAGGTTCTCGTTAAAGACAATCGCCAGCGGGTGCCCGAAACGGTAGGCAGCATAATCAGTCTGCATTTCTTCGCGGCCCATAAGGACGGGGTCCACCTTTAGCGGATCGAGGTCAACCGCCGTACGCTTCTCATTTATCTGATCAATGATTTTGAGGGCATTGCGCATGTTCGCAAGAGAACTGGCGTCCTCATCATTGCCCAGCTGCACGTGGTCAGAAAGCTTCGTGCCGGGAACCACAGGAACGTCGGTCTGCACATCCTTGTCCCAGTCGATGTAGCCAAGCGTGGCCAGGAAGCCGCGAGCGTTCTGCTCGCTCTTCTGCGCCTCGTTGTAAGCGGCTTGAGCGGCGGCCAGGTCGGACTGGGCCTTGTTGTAGGCGGCCTGAGCGGCGGTCAGCGCGCTGTCCGTGGTGCTCTGGTCGGCCTTCGCCTGGGCCAGCTTCGACTGGGCGTCGGACAGGGCGTCCTGGGCCTTCTTCAGCGTCGAGGCGGCGTCGGAGGCCTTAGCCTGGGCGTCGGAGTAGGCCTTCTTTGCGGCGTCGAGGTTCGCGGACTTCTGGGTCGCGTTGGCGGCGTCGGACTCGGCCTGCTTCTGGTCGGCGCCGGCCTTTGCCTGGGCGGCGTCGGCGTCCTTCTTGGCCTGCTCGGCGGTGCCGGAGGTGGCGTCGTCCAGGGCCTTCTGGGCGTCCTTCTGCGCCTGGGCGGCGGAGTCGGCGCTCTTCTGGGCGTCGTCGAGGTTCTGCTTCGCGGCGTCCTTGGCGGCGGCGTCGTCGGTCGCGGCCTTCTGGGCGTCCTCGGCAGCCTTGTTCGCGTCGTCCGAGGCCTTCTGGGCAGCGTCGGCCTTGTCCTGCGCGTCCTTCTGGGCGGCGGCGGACTTGTCTGCCGCGGCCTTGTCGGCGTCCAGCGTCGACTGGTCCACGTCTTTGGCGGCGTCGGCAGCCTTCTGGGCGGCGTCGGCCTTGGACTGTGCGTCGTCCACCGCGGACTGGTCGGACTTCGCGGTCTGGTCGGCCTGCTTCGAGGCGTCGCTGGCCTTGCTGGCGGCGTCCTTCGCCTGGGCGGCCTGGTCGGCAGACTTCTGCTTCACGTCGTCGACGCCGTCGCGCACCGTGGCCTCGTCCTTGGCCTTCTGGGCCTGGGCGTCGGTAAGCGTCTGCTTGGCGCTGGCGGCGTCAGTCGCGGCCTGGTCGTGGGCGGCGGTGGCCTTGTCCACCGCGTCCTTGGCCTCCTGGGTGGAGGTCGGGGCGGCCTGCGTGGTCGTGGTGGCCGTGGTCGCGCCATCGGTCACCGCGCCGGTCTCCGCGCCCTCGGCCAAGGCGGGGGTCGCGCTGACCAGCATTGCGCCGGTCGTCGCGGCCACCGCGGTGGCGGCCAGGATGCCCTTAGGAGTCCTCACTCGCCTCGCGGGCTCGCTCAGATGCTGCGGTTGGTATTGGTTCTTCTTCATGATGTAGCGCCCCTTCCCATAATCCTGCGAGGTCAGGGGCTCGCCAACGGCAATCCTGCACGAAGCTTGCCATCAGCGAGACTATCGACCTCTTTGCCCCGATGATGGCTCAGCTTCGCTTCAAAAAGTTGCGCAACATTTTAAAGGCCATCGACGATTGTTCCAGCCAGTTATCAGCCGGAGCGATATCAGCCGCCGGGGCCTGACCGACTGCACGGCCTCGACCAACCGGACCTGATACGTGCCCGTTCGGACACGCCGCCTAGTACACCGTGATGTCCGAGATCGACGTGTCCTGGTACTTCGAGCCGGCAACGACGTCCTTGATCACGAAGGTGATGCTGGTTCCGTCGATGGGCTGCGAGAACGAGAAGTCGTCCGTATACCCGTAGTCGTCGGTCCGAGGGCTGATGTCGCCAATCTTTTGGCCGTCTACCTGCACTTCTATCTGACTGGCGCGAGGGTTCATGTAGTAGATCTTCTCGCTCTTCTGAAAACCGTTCGTTATGCGAAAGCCCGAGAAGGTCTGCACGCCGTCACCCGACAGCGTGACGCTTTCGCCCACGCCCAGCCCGTCGACGCCCTCGGCCCAGCAGGTGTTCGGGTCGCCGTCCAGCAAGTGCAGGGGGCCGTAGCTGCTGATCTTGTCGGTTGCCAGCGTGCTGCTAGCCGTGGCGTTCGTGATGCCCTTGAAGCCCACGTGCTGCGTGGTCGTCGACGAGCTCGACGCCCCGCCGGCAGACGAGCCTTGCGAAGAAGAACTCTGCGAGTTGGAGCCGTTGCCGGCCGAGCTGCCGCTCGTCGCACCGTTCGACGCGTTGCTCGACCCACTGCTCGATCCGCCCGCATTCGACGAAGAAGAGCCGTTTGCGCTGGTAGAGCCCGCCGTGATAGAGCCCGTTGCGGTGGAGCCCGTCGAATCGCTCGAGCCGTCCGAGCCGGCATCCGACGAGGCGACGGCACCGAACACGCCGGAGGCTCCCGCGAACGGGTTCGGGATGACGCCCGAGGCACCTAAACCGATGACGCATGCCACCGCGGCCGCCGCCACGATGCCCGCGATGGCGGCGGGGTACACCTGGTACTTTGGATGCGCCTCTCCCACATATGTCTGCTGCGGCTGAGACGGAACCGCCGCGGGCATATAGTGCGCGTCCTGGCGCGCCTGCGTCTGGTCAGCCCATTGCGCGGTGCTCTGCGTTGCGGGGCGCTCCGGCGCGGGCTGTGCAGTTGCATCAAACTGCGCCGCCGTACCGGGCTGAGCCGCTACGTCAGACTGATTCGTCGCATCTGGCTGCGCTGCAGCACCTGGCTGCGTCGCAATACCAGACTGAGCTGCCATACCCGGCTGGGAGTCTGCAAGAACCTGCGTCCGAGGCTCCTGCATCACGGTCGTGGCCTCGTCAGCGGAGCGCTGCGCCCGCAGGTCGGCGCCGCAAGAAGTGCAGTAGCGACTGTTGGGGTCCACCTCGGCCCCGCAGTTGGTGCAATACATGTGCCAGTCCTTCCCCCGTGGCAGCCAAAGCTCAAACCCACCCTGTCCGACGTCTTGCACGACGTCGGACGCCAGCCAGGCGGCGTCGGCCCCGTGGCCGCTCCTGTGGCTGGTTCGCCCTTACGGCCTCTCGAAATGCTAACAGCTCTTCACGCGACAGACCTTCACGCAACAGCTCATCATGCGACAGCCCTCGTGATTGTCCGTCGCGACAGCTCCTTACGTGATGGCCCTTCACGCTCGACCAGTCTCCGCCCCAGCTGAAACCGTACTTCTTGAACGCGCTGACGCGGACGCCATCAGACGTGATGGTGTAGGCGGTAATGATGCTTCGGCCAGTGTAGCGCTCTCCGTTTTCCGGCAGCACGCCGTGGCGGCACCTCCCGCTGCGGCGGGCAATTTCTCCGAAGCCCGCCCATACGCGCCGCGCCGATAACCCGCGCGCATCGTGCGCCAGGCTCTTGCGCAATGCACGCGCCCCCACTGCCTTGTCGCGTACATTTGCCTATACCAAAAAACACCCCTTGCGCCGAAAGTGCATTTTGCCACAGGAAAGTGACCGCCTAGGGGCCCCTACGAGGTCATATCCCTGTGACAAAAGTGCATTTGAGAAAATCAGATACTTTTTGGTATAGGCAAGTGACCGCCTCGGCAGTTGCGACGCAGCAGAGGCAGCTTCCGTCGCCGACGGTGGGTAGCGGTGCCAACGATAAGCGGGCGGCACCGTCGGTTCGAGACGGCAACAGTGGCGACGGGCGGGTAGCGACGCCAGAGTGAAGCGTCGTGAGCCGGCGGCGAGCGCGTACGGCTGGTGCCGGAGCGAAGTATCGTGAGCCGGCAACGCTCGCACGCAGCTAATTCCGGTGCGCAGCGTCGTGAGCCGGCGGCTAGCGCGTGCGATTGATGCCGATGCGCAGCGTCAGGAATCGGCAGCGAGCGATCGAAGGCACCTGAGGCGTGCGTCGGTGTCGCGAGCGTGCGATCGCATCACCGACAGGCGCTTGCGGAGGCGCCCCCCGCCAACGTGAAGGCGAACCCCGCCCACTTCACGTCCGATTGAGCACCCAAATGCGCACTCGCGACGTATCGAAACATCAAAATGGTGCTCAAACACCCGCTAACGAGCCTCTTAGCGGGTGTTTGAGCACCATTATGCGGCGCAGTGCCACTGGTGCGATTCATTTGGGTGCTCGTTTGGACGCCGACGTGGCGCCGCACCGACTACAGCCGCGCCGCCCACGCCGCGCGCGTCGCCCCTACCGGTTCGCCTTCAGCGTGGCGAACAGCTTCGTGTCGTGCGACTTCACGAACGAGATGAACTTCCCCTCGCGATACGCCAGCTGCACGTTCTTCTGCTTTATGGGCAAAAGCATGGCCTGCATCATGCGGCTGCGCGGACGAGCCACGTTCACGGCCAGCTGCGCGCGGTCGCTGGAAATCATCTGGCGGATGAGCTCGTGCTTGCGCTGCGTGGTGTAGGTGCACTTGGGGTCGCACACGTTCTGGATGCAGCCCACCAGGCGCTCGATGTAGCGGCGCTGCACCATCTCCATGCTGGCGGCGTCGCCGTCCAGTCCCCAGTGGTGGTACAGGTCCAGCATCCAGCCGTGCTCCTCCTCGCGCTTGGCATACATGTCGGGGCGCCACTTGGACGTCTCGGACTCGCTGCGCTGGCGGATGAAGTGATAGTACGCGCGCTCAGTCACGCCCACGCGCTCGACGTCGCGGATGTAGTCCAGCACGAACGGGAAGTCGTCCCAAAACGTGGGCTTGAACCTGATGCCCAGGCGCTCGATGCGCTGGCGCAGGAACAGCTTGTTCCACGGGGTGTACAGCAGGTTCTGGTCGAACAGCTGCCAGGCGGCCGCGCGGAACTCCTGCTGCGTGGCGTATATGTGCGTGGGGCGGCTCTTGACCTCGGTGGTGTGCTGGCCGTCCTTGCCGTAGTAGGTGTCGATGTAGAAGCCGGCGACCACCAGCTCCAGCGCGCTGGACTCGGCCATGTCGACCATGTCGGCCAGCATGTTGGGCTCGGCCCAGTCGTCGGCGTCCATGAAGTAGACGTACTTGCCGCAGGCGTGGTCCAGTGCCAGGTTGCGCGCCGCGGGAGCGCCGCCGTTCTGGCAGTGGAAGTCAACGATGCGCAGGTCGTGGCGGGCCAGCTGGCGTACCACGTCGCCCGTGCGGTCGGTGGAGCCGTCGTCCACCACCAAAAGCTCGAAGTCCTCGAAGGTCTGGCGCTGCAGAGACTCAATGGCACGCTGGATGTAGCCCTCGACGTTGTACGCCGGGATGATCACCGAGACCATGGGATAGCTCTGAGGCCCTACAGGCATGCGGTCCTACCTACCTCTGCAACTTCTGCCAAACCGGGAAACGCGCGCGCGAAAGCGCGGGGCAAACGCCCGCCGGCACACGCGTACTATTCAATCTATCAGCGACGAAAAAGGTCTGCCCGCGAGAGCCCTCGCAAGCAGACCAAATTCAAACGAATCACAAATGGTTGGCACGTTACCTACACATGCCCCGTCACGCACCGGACCAGCGCTGCATTGCTTCCGCGTCATCCGCCCGCGCGGCTCCGCGCACGTCGCCTGGCTGGGCCTGGAGAAGCCAGCGGGACCAAGGTGGCATCCGCCCACGCGGGTCCGCGCACGACACTCCGAGCCAGCCTCAGCGCCCTCAGAACACGCAGCCCAGAAGGCCGAACACCACGCCCACGGCATAGATGAACACCGTGATCAGCACGTTCTGGCGCAGGTCGTCGTTCGTGCGGTACAGCACCAGAAGGCCCATGCCGCCCGACACCAGAAGACCCGCCAGCATGGGGCCGGCGCCCAGCGTTCCGTCCAAGAAGAGCTCCGTGATGGCAACGGACGCCCCGCAGTTGGGAATCAGGCCGATGAGACCCGCCAGCAGCGTGGCCAGCACGGGATTCGCCGACAGCACGGCGCCGACGGCGTTCTCCCCCACCAGCTGGATGCCCAGGCCGAACGCGAACGTGATCACCAGGATGAAGAACGTCACCTGCAGCGTGTGCACCAGGGCGCTGCGCGCGATGTGCGCCCAGCGCTCGCGGCGCGAGTGCGCGTGATGAGCACCAGAATGACCGGCGTGCTCGTGGCCAGCATGCTCCGAGAGCCCCTCAGAGCCCGCGTGACAGCCGCACGCACCCGCATGCGCATCGACACCCACCGTTGCGGCAGCGGAGCCGTCAGCGGGCGCTACGTCCTTCTGGCCCGCGGCGTGCTCTGACGCAGCGCCATCAGCTTCGCCCTCGGCGTACTCCTCCGCGAGATCGTCCTCGTCGACCTCGGCGCAGTCGCAGTGGGCGCGCTCGCACAGCTCGTGGATGTGGGCGTGCCCGTCTCCGGCGCGGTGCAGCGCGCGCAGCACCGTGTCCACAGCAAAGCCCACCGCCACGCCGATGACCACCTTTGCCAGCAGAATGGCCAGCAGCACCTCCAGGGGTGCCTGGTTGGCCAGAAACACCGGAATCAGCTCGTCGGAGGTCGACAGGATGACCGCCACCAGCGTGCCGGCCGTCACCAGACGGCCCGCGTACAGCGTGGCCGCCATGGCCGAGAAGCCGCACTGCGGCAGTGCGCCCAGCAGGCCGCCCACCAGCGGGCCTGCATGGCCCGCCTTGCGTATGAGCCGCTCGGAGGCGCCCCCGGCGGAGTGCTCCAGCGCCTCCATGGCCAGATACGTCACAAACAGAAACGGGACCAGCTCCAGGGTGTCCCAGACGGAGTCCTGAAGCACGTCCAACAGTACAGATAGGTCCATGTGCAAGTGCCTTTCGCGCAAGAAGTTCGACGGCGCGCGACGAACCAGGCCATCGGATGCCCAAAGCAAGAAGCCCGTCCCCTGATGGACGCTGGCCTGCTCGGGCAAGGGACTTCGCGCGGATATAGGTCTCGCGCAAGCAGCAGCCCTCGATGTGGTTCGCGGAAGCAACCTAGGCCGATGGAGTTGGTCGACCGCGGCGCGCAGGGGCAATTCTACCCAGCTGGGTAGGAATTCCCGCCCGCGGGCGCCCGCGCAGCCCGAACCTACGCGTCACGAACACATTCACAAGCGTGAACATGTGCGCATATGCGTGCATGTACCTGCGGTTTATTGGGAGCGGCAACGCCGCCTAGAACTCGCGCAGCGCCCCCTGCGGGTAGCTGACGTGCGCAAAAACGAGCCCCTTCGCCGGAGCAGTGGGTCCCGCCGCCGCGCGGTCACGCGCCTCCAGGGCCCGCTCCAGCCAGGCCTGGTCGCGATGCCCGCGCCCGACCTCCACCAGCGACCCCACCATGATGCGCACCATGTTGTGCAGGAAGGCGTTGCCCTCCACGTCCACTAACGCCAGGGGCTCACCGGCCTCCAGGCCCTCGCTCACGCGCACGCGCGCCACATAACGGCACGTAGAGCGCCCGTCCGCCTCCAGCAGCTTCGTAGAGGCCGCCTTGCAGAAGCTGCGAAAGTCGTGCTCGCCCTCCAGCACGCGCGCCGCCCGGTCCATGGCCTCCACGTCCAGCGAGCCGCGGTACCACCACGCGTGGTCCCAGGCCATGACCGGCCTGGCGTTGCCGTAGGCAATCCGGTACCGGTAGCTCCTGCTGATGGCGTCGAACCTGGCCGAGAAGGACGCGTCCGCCCGATACACCCCCGCTATCGACACGTCGTCGGGCGTCAGCGCGGCTAGAGAGCGTGCCAGGCGTGCCGCACTGCGCCCCTCCAGCTCGTCTGCGGCCAAGGGCACGCTGACGTACTGCGCCAGGGCGCTGACGCCAGCGTCTGTACGCCCGGCGCACTCCATGGCAACTGGTCGGCGCAGCAGAGTCTGCAGCGCGTCCAGCAGCACTCCCGCCACGGTTCGCTCTCCCGGTTGCTCGGCAAAGCCCGCGAAGTCGGCACCGCGATAGCCCACTCGCAGCACGAGTGTGGACACCGCGGGCGCACCCTCCACCATGGCCACCTCGCGTCGAGGCTGAGGCGCGTGCTCTGGCCGGGCCGTCATGGTGCCCATAGACGTGGCAATGTTGGACGATGCGTCTGCTGGCATGTTCTTCTCCATTGGTAAAGAAAGAGGCCCCGGGGAATCCGGGGCCTCATGGTCGCACATAAAGCGAGAAGCGGCGCTACTCGGCGTCAGCCTGCTCGGTTGCCTCGGCAGCCGGCTCCTCGGCGGGAGCCTCCTGCTTCGGGGCTTCCTCCACCTTGGTGACGGAGGCGTTGGCCTTCTTGGGCTGGACGGGCTCGGTGACGAGCTCCATGATGACCACAGGAGCGTTGTCGCCCTTGCGGTTGCCCAGCTTCATGATGCGGGTGTAGCCGCCGTTGCGGTCGGCCCACATGCCCTGAGCGGCCTTGTCAAAGATCTCGCCCACGAGCTCCTTGTCGCCCACCTTTGCGATGGCCAGACGGCGGGAGTGAATGTCGCCGCGCTTGGCCCAGGTGATGACCTTGTCCACGTCGGGACGGATGGCCTTGGCGCGCTGCTCCAGGGTCTTGATGCGGTCATTTGCCAGCAGGGCAGAAACCAGGCTCTTCTTCATTGCCTTGGTGTGGCTCGCGTCGGTGCCGAGCTTCATGCCCCTCTTCTTCTGATGCCTCATGGTCTAGATGCTCCTAACCAAAGAATATCGGCGTGCTAGGCCTTGAGGCCAAGGCCCATAGCTTCAAGCTTGTCCTTGACTTCCTCGATGGACTTGACGCCAAAGTTACGAATGTTGAGAAGGTCGTTCTCAGAGAACTCGACGAGCTGACGCACGGAGTGGATGCCGGCGCGCTTGAGGCAGTTGTAGGAGCGGACCGAAAGGTCCAGGTCCTCAATCTGCTTGTCCAGCTCGGTGTTGTCCTCCTCGGTGCCCGCGGCAAAGATCGAGGGCTCCTCGGCGGGCTCGTCCTCATCGGTCAGCCCCATGAACGCGGTCATGTGCTGGTTGATGATGTTGGCGGCCTCAACGACGGCCTCGCGCGGTGCCATGGAGCCGTTGGTCTCGACCTCCAGGACCAGACGGTCGTAGTCGGTGTGCTGACCAACGCGGCAGGGCTCGACGGCCTTTGCGCAGCGAACGACCGGCGAGTACAACGAGTCGACGTGGATGAGGCCGATGGGGTCTCCCTCGCGCTCGTTCTCGTCGCCGGAGACGTAGCCGCGACCGGTGCCGATGCGCATCTGCATGGTGAGGTGGCTGCCCTCGCCCAGGGTGCAGATGACGTGGTCGGGGTTCACGAGCTCAAACTCCGCGGGAACCGCGAAGTCCCCGCCGGTGATGGTAGCCGGGCCATCGATGCTGATGGTGGCCGTGGCCTCGTCGCCGGTGCCCATGGCACGGAACACCAGGCCCTTGACGTTCAGGACGATGTCGGTGACATCCTCGTACACGCCAGGAATCGTGGTGAACTCGTGCTGGACGCCGTCAATCTGGATGGCCTGGACGGCAGCACCCTCGAGGGAGGAGAGCAACACGCGTCGCAGCGAGTTGCCCAGCGTGTCGCCATAGCCGCGCTCAAGAGGCTCGGCGGTGACGCGCGCCAGGTTGTCGCTGATCTCTTCGACCGACACTTCGGGTCGGATGAATTCGGACATGTATACCTCCAACCGAATCCGGGCTACTTGGAGTAGAGCTCGACGATGAGCTGCGCGTCGATGTCGAGGTCAATCTGGTCGCGCGTGGGGAGCTGCAGGACGGTGCCCTGGAGCTTCTCGAGGTCAACCTCGAGCCACGCGGGAACAGCCATGTGCTCGGTGGCAATCAGAGCCTCCTTGATGGGCAGGAGGTCCTTGAACTTCGGCGCCACGGCCACGACGTCGCCGGCCTTAACGCGGTAGGAGGGGATGTCGACGCGACGGCCGTTCACGGTGATGTGGCCGTGACGGACGGTCTGACGGGCCTCCTTGCGGGTGCGAGCAAAGCCCAGACGGAACACGACGTTGTCCAGGCGGGTCTCGAGGATGGTCATCAGGTTGTCGCCGGTGATGCCCTCGACCTTCAGGGCCTTCTCGTAGTAGCCACGGAACTGCTTCTCGAGAACGCCATAGATGAACTTGGCCTTCTGCTTCTCGCGCAGCTGGGTGCCGTACTCGCTCTCCTGGCGGCGACGGCGCTTGGGCTGACGCTTAGATTCCTTGTTGATGCCCATGACGACGGGATCGATCCCGAGCTCGCGGCACCTCTTGAGGACAGGGGTCCTATCAACTGCCATGTCTACTGTCCTTCCTTACTACACGCGACGGCGCTTCATCGGGCGGCAGCCGTTGTGCGCGATCGGGGTCTTGTCCTGGATGCCCGAAACCTCGAGGCCAGCAGCCTGGAGGGAACGGATTGCGGTCTCACGGCCGGAGCCGGGGCCCTTGACAAAGACCTGCACCTTGTGAAGGCCATGCTCCATGGCAGCCTTCGCGCAGGCCTCCGCGGCAACCTGGGCCGCGAACGGGGTGGACTTACGGGAGCCCTTGAAGCCCACGGTGCCACCGGACTGCCAGGCGATGACGTTGCCCTGGGGGTCGGTGATGCTAACGATGGTGTTGTTGAACGTGCTCTTGATGTGAGCCTGGCCCACGGCGATGTTCTTGCGCTCGGCGCGGCGGATGTGCTGCGTGCGCTGCTGGTTCTTCTTCTGAGGCATGCTTTACTCCCTTACGCCTTCTTCTTTGCACCGATCTGACGCTTCTTGCCCTTACGGGTGCGAGCGTTGGTGTGGGTGCGCTGGCCGTGAACGGGGAGACCCTTGCGGTGACGCAGGCCGCGGTAGCAGCCGATCTCCATCAGACGGGAGATGTTCTGACGGACCTCACGACGAAGGTCGCCCTCCGTGGTGAAGTTCGCGTCGATGTAGTCACGAATCTTCGTGACCTCCTCCTCCGTCAGATCCTTCACGCGCGTGTCGGGGTTGACGCCCGTGCCGGCGCAGATCTTCTTGGCAGAGGTGGAACCGATGCCGTACAGATAAGTAAGGCCAACCTCAGTACGCTTGTCGTTCGGGAGGTCGACGCCATTAATACGTGCCAACTTCGAGCTCCTCTCTTAACCCTGACGCTGCTTGTGGCGCGGGTTCTCGCAGATCACGTAAACCTTGCCGTGGCGACGAATGATCTTGCACTTGTCGCACATCTTCTTGACAGAAGGACGTACCTTCATCGTTCTTCCTTCCCGTTGTGCTTCCTCGAACTATGTACTCGCGCAGCCGCTCGCGTTATTTCCCGGCTGTACATACCGCCTACTTGTAGCGGTAGGTAATGCGACCCTTCGTGAGGTCATACGGGGACATCTCGACAACCACCTTGTCGCCAGGGAGGATGCGGATGTAGTTCATGCGAATCTTTCCCGAAATGGTGCAGCGGATGGTCTTGCCGTTTTCGAGCTCGACATTGAACATGGCGTTGGGCAGCGGCTCAACGACCTTTCCTTCGAGCTCAATTGCGTCCTGTTTGCTCACTCTGGTTGCCCTTTCCTACCAACCTACCAATTGACAGCAACTGTATATCCTACATAAAAAGCCATGACGAGTCTACGTTGCATTTTTTCAACACAACGCGGGCTCGTCTGGTTTGGATGAAGTTGTGGTGACCCCCTTGGTGGCTGACGTTGCCCCTCGGTATCACCTGACGGGAGAGCTCTGTAGCTACTCCTCGCCGCCTTGCATCTGGCACCACGGGCCCTCGTCGTCCTGAGTCAGGATCATGGGCCCATCCTTCGTGATACCGATGGTGTTCTCGTAGTGCGCGGCAGGCAACCCGTCCGTGGTCTGCACCGTCCAGCCGTTGGGCCACACGCGGGTCTGGTACGTGTCCATGGCAATCATGGGCTCGATGGCAATGACCATGCCAACCTGCAGCTTTACGCCGCGGCCCTTCTTGCCGTAGTTTGGCACGTTCGGGTCCTCGTGCATCTGGTGACCCACGCCGTGACCCACGTAGTCGCGGATGACGCCATAGCCGTTGGACTCCGCCAGGCTCTGGACCGCGTAGCCCACGTCGCCCAGGTGGTTGCCGGGCACGGCCTGCTCGATGGCGGCCTTCAGGCAGTCGCGCGTGACCTCGCACAGGCCCTTGACCTCGTCGGACACGTGGCCCACATAGAAGGTCCAGGCGTTGTCCCCCGCCCAGCCGTTTTTGTTTGCGCCGGTGTCGATCGAGATGATGTCGCCGTCCTTCAGGATGACGTCGGGGGACGGGATACCATGCACGACCTGCTCGTTTATGGAGGCGCAAACGCTGCCGGGGAAGCCGCCGTAGCCCTTGAAGCCGGGCGTGGCCCCGTGCAGGCGGATGAACGACTCGACCACGCGGTCGATCTCCTGGGTGCTGACGCCGGGCTTGCACATGGCGCCCGCCCTACGCAGCGCGGACTTGGACAGGGTGCCGGCCGTGGCGCGGTACTCCTCCATGTCCTCGAGGGACTTGATCTTGATCATTACAGGCCAAGACCCTTCTTTACGTCGGCGTACACGTCGGCGACGGGGCGGTTGCCGTCCACGGTCACCAGGATGCCGTGATCCTTGTAGTAGGAGATTAGCGGCTCGGTCTGCTGCTGGTAGGTGTCCAGGCGGTGCTGGATGGTCTCGGGCTTGTCGTCGTCACGCTGGTACATTTCGCCACCGCAGTTGGGGCACACGTCCACGCCGGCGGGCGCGGTGTAGCCGCAGTTGCGGCAGGTGCGGCGAGACGAAAGGCGCTTCACGATGACGTCGAAGGGCACGTCCACCAGAAGGGCGGCATCCAGCTTTACGCCCATGGCGTCCAGCTCGGCGTCCAGGGTCTCGGCCTGCGCGGTGTTGCGCGGGAAGCCGTCCAGGATGAAGCCCTTCTGAGCGTCAGGCTGGGCCATGCGCTCCTTCACCAGGTCGATCACCAGCTGGTCGGGCACCAGCTGGCCGGCGCTCATGTACTTCTGGGCCTCTACGCCCAGCTTCGTGCCGGCCTTTACCGCAGAGCGCAGCAGGTCGCCAGTCGAGATGTGCGCGACGCCGTACTCGGCCACGAGCTCCTGTGCCTGCGTGCCCTTGCCAGCGCCCGGGGCGCCAAGAAGAACAATGTTCATGCTACCAAGCCGCCTTTCGTAGAAATTTCGATAAGAACTAGTCTACTCGCAACCGCCGTGGCACGAAAGGGCCGCACGGGGTGCGGCCGGGTTCGGGCGGAGATTCGACAGAGGTTCTACAAGGGAGGACCGATGCAAATCGCCTCCCGTGGCCGCAGGGTGGATCTCTCCCCTGGCCGCAGGGCAGCTCACGCTGCTATGCATGGCGGCCAGACTGTCGCGACCCTTTCCAAGCAGCCAGACTCTTGCCAGGCGGCCGGACCCTTGCCGAGCAGCCAGAACCTTGCTGGGCGGCCAGACCCTTGTCGATCAGCCAGGCTGTTGCTCAGCTGCCAGACCCTTGCTGAGCGGCCAGGCTGTTGCTGGGCGGCTAGGCTGTTGCTGGGCGGCTAGGCTGTTGCTGACCGGAAAGACTATTGCTGATCGGACAGACCCTTGCCGAGCGGCCAGACGCCCCAATCGATGTGTTAGCCTCATCTTACTTACGAAATCGCATCGATTGGGGCGTTTGACGCACGTTATCTGGATACGAGACGCCCCAATCGAATGATTTTCGTAGCACAATCGACGAAAATGCGCAGATTGGGGCGTCTGGACCTGGCTATCTACCACATTGGGGCGCCCCAATCAGTGATATTCCATGCCTCTCCGAAGACCGTCGGAAGTGGTTGTGCCTTCTACCTGCACTTTTGCATATAGCCATTCATATAAGAATCTAAATCACACGGATTGGGGCGCCCCAATCGAGCAAATACCCCCGGTTTGCGATGGTTAACTCATCGATCGGGGCATCTGATGGTGGCCGCTGCTTGGTACCGCTACTGGGAGACTACTGCTGGGGGGTTGCCGCTAGGAGCTGGCGTTTAATTCCTCAGCACCGTCCCACGTTCGCAGAGATGCCTAGTTGTTCGTCCGCTTGGTTGCCATGCAGTCAACCTTTCGTCGTGTGGTCGATTAATAGTTCTGGTCAAGCTCTGACTACGTATCTTCTGTACATCCAAGCCCAGACTCCGGAACTGCCAGCAATCGTACCTAGTGTTTTTTCGAAGCCGCAAGCGGCTAGTTCCTGAGTCGTCGAACCTCTGAGTCCCGGATCTGTATACACTCGCCCGCTCAGTCACCAAAGACTCACTTGCCCGGACCATGAGCTAGTCAATGCTAACCCATGGAAATTTCCAGATGTGGGCGCCTGGCCGGCAGCTATTTCCAGATGTGAGCGGCTGGCACGCGGCTATTTCCAGGTCGGGGCGGATTCTGCACGTTAACATCTCCCGATTGGGGCGTTCGCCGCCCCGACCCGGAAATAGGTGCCCCCTGGACGCCCCGACCCGGAGTTAGCAGGCGCCTCCCCCGTGCCAACCCCCAGGTCGGGGTGCCCCGACCTGGACTTTCCGACGCACCGTAGGCCCCCGCAAATATGGCCAAGCGTCCTACCTGCGGCTTTGTGCAGCTGAAAGACATAAAGATTTCAATTGGCCGGATTGGGGCGCCCCGACCCGGAGATACCACCCCCTAGCCCCGGCTAACTCCAAATCGGGGCGTCGGTATCGCCAGGTCGGGGCGCGAAATGGGTGGTTATTGCTTGGTCGGGGCGACCGGCAACCAGGGGTAACTCCAGGTTGGGGCGTTCGGGCCGCGCAATTGCCGGGTCGGGGCGACTGGCAACCTGGGCAAACTCCGGATTGGGGCGGCATGGGGAAATTATCGTCAGGTCGGTGCATTCGGCGTGCGCAATCTCCGGGCCGGGGCGTCCGCCAACTATGGCTAACTCCAGAACGGGGCGCCAGAGGTTGCTTATCGCTAGGTCGGGGCGTTCGCCATGTGCAACCTTCGGGTCGGGATTTAGGCCGCACTCAACAACCGAATGACAACGACAAAAAAGAGGCGCGCACCCGCAAGGGCACGCGCCTCTGTGTTCAATCTTCCCTACGAGAGGAACACCTGGGGACGGAACCGCACTGGTTGGAGTGCAGGTCTGAGCGAAGGTCGGAATGAACGAGCCTCCGTCCCCTGTTCACGCTCCTACTTGAAGAAGCCCTCGTAGTTGTGCATCTTTAGCTGACTCTCCAGCGATGCGATCGTGTCCATGGCAACGCCAACCATGATCAGGATGGAGGTGCCGCCGAAGGACTGCATCAGGCTGTTGTTCGTGAAGGTGAACACGATGGAAGGAACCACCGCGATCACGGCCATGAAC
>JBJEKW010000047.1:0-1974 GCA_051878835.1 Atopobiaceae bacterium | reverse complement strand
GGTCGGGGCGTTCGGCCTGCGAAATCGCAAGGTCGGGGTGCAGACATCGACGGGTCGAGGCACCGGATGGCGCGTTATCGCTAAATCGGGGCGCCTCATTCGCCAGGCTGTGCGTGGGAATGCACTGTACACGCAACCGCATCCTCATGCATAGCTTTTCGGACGCGCCCCAGCACCACCGATCAACGCCACCGAAACAGCTATCTGCTGCGTGCAGGCGATGCCTCCTTCTTCGTCATTCGGCGGGGAGGCGCTCGCGGTCGTTTGCCTATACCAAAAAGTCGTCGTTCGGGAAGAAGTGCATTTTGTCACAGGAATATGTCCGCTTAGAAGCCCCTTAAGAGGTCATATCCCTGTGACAAAGTGCCGTTTTGGACATAGACATACTTTTTGGTATAGGCAAATGACCGTCACTCCCCTGGGGCGGCTCACTGGGTGGCCACCCCTGCGTGTCCCCCTGGACAACTCCTCGTGGTGGCTGCCCGTGCGCCCCCTGGCCAGCACCCGGGAAAATGGATGTCGTCGAAGCGAGATTGCCACGTGGCTCCGGCGTGCCCGTCATCGAAGCATAATGCAAGGCGACCCGACGCGAACGTCACCGAAGCGCAATGCCGCACGACCCAGCACGGACGTCGCCGAAGCATAATGCCACGCGACCCGGCGTGGACATCGCTGAGGCGGCCTGTCATGCGGCTGGCCAGTCGGCATCTTTCGCGCGCATTCGCTCCGTGTGCGGTATCTTCGTAGAATGGTTGGCTTGTGGTGGGAGCTGACTTGGCGGCTTGCGGCAGGAGGCTGATCGAGCTGCTTGTTGCAGGGGCCGACCAGGCGGCTTGCAATGGGGGGCTGGCCCAGTGGCTCGCCGCGAGGGCTGACCGGGCAGTTGCCCGGAGCCTGCGGCGGCATGCCCGCATACCCGCCACACAGCTGCACACGTCACGGGCTCAGTCGGGACCTCAGGAAACGGAACGGCACATGGACATCAACACCATTGCAAAGATGGCAGGCGTCTCGCGCGCCACGGTCTCGCGCTACCTGAACAACGGCTACGTCTCGGAGGAGAAGCGCGAGCAGATTCGCCGCGTCATCGAGCAGACGGGCTACGTCCCCTCGAAGCAGGCCCAGCGCCTGCGCACCGGAAAGACCAACCTCGTGGGCGTCATCATCCCAAAGATCAACTCCGGCTCGGTCGGGCGCATGGTGTCCGGCATGACCGACGTGTTCAACAAGAGCTCCTACCAGGTGCTTTTGGCCAACACCGCCAACGACCCGAAGGCTGAGGTCCAGTACTTGCGTCTGTTTGCCGAGAAGGGCCGCGTGGACGGCGTCATCTTCATAGCCTCGGTATTCGACGCGGCGCACCTGCGCGCCATGGACGAGCTGTCCGTGCCTTTGGTGGTACTGGGGCAGAACCTGGAGGGCTACTCCTGCGTCTACCAGGACGACTACCGCGCGCTGTTCAACCTGACCGAGCGCCTTTTGCGCAAGTCCGAGCACCCCGCATATATAGGTGCGATCCCCACGGACGTCGCCGCGGGCAACGACCGCAAGCGCGGCTTCGTCGACGCGTGCAAGGCCGCGGGGCTGCATGTGCCAGAATGCGCCATGGCCGTGGCCGACTTCACCGTCGACTCCGGCTATACGTGCGCCGAGAAGATCCTGGAAGCATATCCGCAGGTGGACACCATCGTGTGCGCCACCGACACCATGGCGTTCGGCGCCATGACCTGCCTGCGCGAGTACGGCCACCGCGTGCCCGAGGACGTGCAGGTGGCGGGCGTGGGCGACGCCGAGCTGTCGCAGATCATCACCCCGTCGCTGACGACCGTGCACTACTACTACAAGACCTCCGGCGCCGAGGCGGCAAACATGCTGGTAGGGGCCATGAAGAACACCGACGGCGTGGCCCGTGAGGTGCGCATGGGCTACGAGATTCGCGTCAGGACGTCCACGCGCTAGGCGCCGCCCGCATAT
>JBJEKW010000046.1:0-10928 GCA_051878835.1 Atopobiaceae bacterium | reverse complement strand
ACAGAATCCATGGTCTATCCTACAACGTATTCCGTAATCGCCAAAAGAGAGGCATAAACATGTCACTCAACCACAAGCAGATGTCTCGCCGCTCCTTCCTGCGCGTCTCTGGCGTTGCCGCCATGGGCGCCGGCGCAGTCGCGCTTACCGGCTGCGGTCCCTCCACCGAGACCACCGACTCCTCTTCCAGCAGCTCCAGCTCTTCTTCCACGTCGAACTTTGGCTCTGACGGAAAGATGCGCGTGGGCATGGAGGTGGCCTACCCGCCGTACAACTTCCAGGTGTCCCAGTCGTCCGACAACACCATCCCCGTCGAGGGCGAGTCCAACGCCTACGCCGATGGTTACGACATCGTCTTTGCAAAGAAGATCGCCGACGCCTTCAGCCTGGAGCCCGTCGCGGTAAAGATGGAGTTCTCCGGCCTGGTCGAGGCCCTGACCAACGGCACCATCGACATCATCTGCGGCGGCATGACCGCCACCGACGAGCGTCGCCAGTCCATCGACTTCAGCGACCCCTACTGGGACGGCCACTACGGACTCCTGGTAAAGAAAGACTCCAAGTACGCCAGCGCCACCAGCCTGTCGGACTTCAAGGGCGCAGCCGTCCTGGGCCAGCGCGACACGCTGCTGGACGACGTCATCGACGAGATCGACGGCGTGAACCACCTGACGCCCGTTGACTCGGTCCCCGCCCAGCTGTCCGCCGTGAACCAGGGCACCTGCGACGCCATCACCTTCGACGTCGAGAACAAGAAGGGCCTGCTGGCCGCGAACCCCAACCTGGTCGAGGTCGTCATCAACGGCTCCGACATCCTGTTCCAGGAGGATGCGCCCATCAACGCCGGCATCGCGAAGGGCCAAGACGACGTCCTGGCAAAGATCAACGAGGTCATCGACGGCGTCTCGCAAGACGAGCGCCAGCAGTACTGGGACGACGTCCAGACGCGCCTGCCCGACTAGCGCTACCATTCAATCGCTCTGCTTTGGGGGCATCGTCCGCCACGCGCGGCGGTGCCCCTCGCGTTTCTAGCCTGTAGGAGGATCCATGAACCAAAGCCCGAGCCCGACCGCCTCGGCGGACGCGCCTCAGGCGAAGGCACCCGCCCGAAAGGGCTTCGCGCACTTCGTCCTGGACGACCACCGCTACGTATTCCTGGGGACGAGCGCCTTTGCCCTCATAGGACTGTGGCTGGCCAACCAGCCCCACTCCGCGATGAGCTTCCTAAAGAACAGCTACGCGCTGGAGGTCGTGCTGTACTACGTCCTGGTGGCATGGCTGGTGGTGTCGGCGCTGGCCCTCGTGACCAAGCTGACCCACTGGAAGGGCGACGCCTACCAGAAGACCTCGCCGTTCGCGCGCCCCAAGGCCCGCAAGGCCGAGCGCATAGGCTCGTACGTGGTGTTTGCCCTGATGGTGGTCTTCTTCATCGACCGTGCCGTCATGGGCGCCATCAACCTGATTACCACCAGCATCGCCCAGTCCACGAACCCGACCGACTTCCTCAGCTCCACGGTCTACATGATCTACAACATGCACGACGTGTTCGTCGAGGGCATCGTAAACACGATCATCCTGGCCACGGTGGGCACGGTCATCGCGTTCTTCCTGGCCCTTCTGCTGGTGTTCCTGCGCCTGCAGACGCCCGACCGCACCGACAACGACTTCATCCGCTTCCTGAAGACCGTGGGCTGCGGCTTTGCCCGCGTGTACTCCGCGGTGGTCCGCGGCACGCCCATGATGATCCAGGGCCTCATCATCTACTACGCCGGCACCGGCATGCTGACCGCGCGCGGCATGACCCCCTCGCAGATCCTGACGGTGTGGTCGCCGTTCACGGCAGCGCTGGTGACCATCTCGCTGAACTCCACCGCCTACATGATGGAGGTCCTGCGCTCGGGCATCGGCGCCGTGGACCCCGGCCAGGAGGAGGCCGCACGCTCGCTGGGCCTCTCGCACTGGCAAGCCATGCGCTCCGTCGTGTTCCCGCAGGGCGTGAAGAACTCCATTCCCGCCCTGTCCAACGAGCTCGTCATCAACATCAAGGACTCGTCCGTGCTCATGGTCATTGGCGTGGTCGAGCTGACCTTCGCCGTGCGCACCATCGCCGGCGTGTACTACAAGCAGATGGAGATCTACGTGGCGGCGGCCGTGTGCTACCTCATCCTGACCATGCTGGCCACGAAGCTCCTGAACATGCTCTCGACCAAGTTGGGCGCCGGCACCTCCAGCGGCGTGCCCAGCTCGAACTAGGGGAGGCCATCACATGCAAAGCCAAGACAACGCGGCCGGGCGCCAGCCCCTCATCCGCGTGGAGGACCTCCACAAGTCGTTCGGCCAGTTGCACGTGCTGAAGGGCATCAACTTCGACGTGTACCCCGGAGAGGTCGTCACCATCATCGGCGCCTCGGGCTCGGGCAAGTCGACCCTTTTGCGCTGCATCAACCTGCTGGAGACCCCCGACTCGGGCCACGTGTGGTTCCATGGCGAGGACCTGGCGAACGCCCACACGAACGTGAACGAGCTGCGCGAGAGCATCGGCATGGTGTTCCAGACGTTCAACCTGTTCAACAACAAGAACGTCCTGGACAACTGCACCCTGGCGCCCGTCATGCTGCACAAGTGCAGCAAGGAGGAGGCCGACCGTCGCGCCCGGAAGAACCTGGAGGCCGTGGGCCTGAAGGACTTCATCGACGCGCCGTCCACCTCGCTTTCCGGTGGCCAGAAGCAGCGCGTGGCCATCGCGCGCGCCCTGTGCATGGAGCCCGAGATCATGCTGTTCGACGAGCCCACCAGCGCCCTGGACCCCGAGATCGTAGGCGAGGTCCTGAACGTCATGCGCGACCTGGCGCGAAACGGCATGACCATGGTCGTGGTCACGCACGAGATGGAGTTCGCAAAGAACGTCTCGGACCGCGTCGTGTTCATGGACAAGGGCGTCATCGCCGAGCAGGGCACGCCCGACCAGATCTTCGGCCACCCGCAGCACGCGCGCACCCGCGAGTTCTTGGCCCGCTACCTGGACGACGACACCCGCAAGGTCGACCGCCAGTAGAGGGCGCCGCGCACTTCACAACAAGGTGCCATACCAGCGCCGGGACACCCAAAGTCCCGGCGCTTTTTCTGTCTCCAGGGCAAGAAGAGCGTCCCTAGCGGTGCCCGCCTTCCGCCGCGGCATTGGCCCGTGCGGGTGGTTCGCCCGGCGCGTCCGCGATACCATGGTGTCTGTCCGCGGCGCCTTCCTGGGCGTCGTTGCCGCAAGGCGCAAAAGCTAGGAGGCCCCCATGCTAGACGGATTCGTAAGCGTTGCCGTGCGCACCCCGCACGTCCAGGTGGCTGACGTGCAGCACAACGTGCAGGCGTGCATCGACGCCATCGAGGAGGCATACGAGGTGGGTGCCAAGGTCATCGTGCTGCCCGAGCTCGTGCTGACCGGCTACACCTGCGAGGACCTGTTCCTGCAGACAGAGCTGTTGGAGTCCGCGCAGGACGGGGTCGAGGACCTGGCGCGCGAGACGTCCGACCTGGATGCGCTGGTGGTCGTGGGCGCGCCGGTCGTGGCGGGCTCAAAGCTGTACAACTGCGCCGTGTTCCTGGCCGCAGGCCAGGTGTTGGGCGTCGTGCCAAAGCGCTTCTTGCCCACGTACAACGAGTTCTACGAGGGACGCCACTTCGTGGAGGGGCCCTGCGAGGTCACGTCCATCCGCTTTGCCGGGCAGGACGACGTGCCGTTCGGCACGAAGCAGCTGTTCGTGTGCGACTCCATGCCGCAGCTGGTGGTGGCCGCCGAGCTGTGCGAGGACCTGTGGGCGCCCGAGCCGCCCTCCATCGGCCAAGCGCTGGCGGGGGCCACGCTGATCGTGAACCTCTCGGCCTCCAACGCCATCGTGGGCAAGGCCGCCTACCGTCGCGACCTGGTCAGCGGCCAGAGCGCTCGCCTGGTGTGCGCCTACGCCTACGCCAGCGCCGGTTGGGGGGAGTCCACGCAGGACCTGGTCTTCTCGGGCCATGACATCATCGCCGAGAACGGTCGCGTACTGGCGGAGTCCAAGCCCTTCGGTGGCGGTGCCGCAACGACCGAGGTGGACGTGCAGATGCTGAGCAGCGAGCGCCAGCGCATGTCCAGCTATCGCGGAGCCCCCTCGCCCCAGGCGGCCGGCTACCACGTGTCGCACTTCTCGCTGGAGGTCGAGAAGACCCTGCTGACCCGCTACGTGGACCCGCATCCCTTCGTGCCCGCCGGCCAGCGCGAGCGCGCCGCCCGCTGCGAGGACGTGTTCTCCATCCAGGCGTTCGGCCTGGCGAAGCGCCTGGCGCACACCCACTCGAAGACCGCCGTCATCGGCGTGTCGGGCGGCCTGGACTCCACGCTGGCCCTGCTGGTGGCCGTCAGGGCGTTCGACCTTCTGGACCTGGACCATCAGGGCATCATCGCCGTCACCATGCCGGGCTTTGGCACCACGCACCGCACGCACTCCAATGCCACGCAGCTGTCCGACGCCCTGGGCTGTCAGCTGCGCGAGGTGGACATCTCGCGGTCCGTGCGCCAGCACTTCGCCGACATAGGCCACGACGAGTCGGTGCACGACGTCACGTACGAGAACTGCCAGGCGCGCGAGCGCACGCAGATCCTGATGGACCTGGCAAACCAGGAGGGTGGCATGGTCATCGGCACGGGTGACCTGTCCGAGCTGGCACTGGGCTGGGCCACCTACAACGGCGACCACATGAGCATGTACGGCGTGAACGCCTCGGTGCCCAAGACCCTGGTGCGCCACCTGGTGCGCTACGTGGCCGACACCTGCGGAAACGAGGACGAGGCCAACGTCTTGTACGACGTGCTGGACACGCCCGTGTCGCCCGAGCTGCTGCCTGCGCAGGAGGACGGCACCATAGCGCAGAAGACCGAGGACCTGGTGGGCCCCTACGAGCTGCACGACTTCGTTCTGTACGAGGTGCTGCGCCACGGCTCCCGTCCGCGCAAGGTGTACCGCCTGGCCCGCTACGCGCTGGGCGACACCTACGACGACGCCACCATCCTGAAGTGGCTGCGCGTGTTCTATCGGCGCTTCTTTGCCCAGCAGTTCAAGCGCAGCTGTCTGCCCGACGGCCCCAAGGTGGGCTCGGTGGCGGTGAGCCCCCGCGGCGACCTGCGCATGCCCTCCGACGCCGTGGCCACCCTGTGGCTGCGCGAGGTCGACTCGCTTTCCGCCGACCAGGAGGACTAGCCAGGCTGGAGGGGCCCAGACCTATCCACAGGGACCAGAAACGCCAGGCAAGAAGCACATTGAGCGTGCTGCCTTAGATTTTTGGAACGATACGGGCCGGTGCCGCGTCTGCAGCACCGGCCCGATGACGCAGAAACACATCGTAGACGGATTGCCTTACCAAAGGCCCCCACGCCGGAACTAACTTACTGGTCGACGCTGATGTCGATGATCTTTCGAGTGGGATCGTTCGTCAGAACCAGCTCGAACGAACGGTCCGCTACTTCTGCACGTGTGTAGTTCTTTCTTTCCAACATGCGCTCAAACAACGCGGGATCCTGGATGAACGAGAAGGGGATGTGCGTTGTGTAGCTGGTGTTGGGCACTAGCACGAGTCCGTTGGAGTTTTCCCGTATACGAGGCTCGCTGGCCTCCCACAGGTCGCTGTCCACCTTGTAGAACCTGTTTTTACTTTCTCCCACCAGGAAAAGACTCACCATGTTCAGATATCCGTCGGTGTTACCGTCGTTCCTGACGTCGTAGGTCAGAACAATTACATCGCCTGAGCCGTCTGGGATGCTGTTAGGGTCTACATCCGGTGCGTATCGTGCCAGGTATTCGTTTGAATTCATTATTTCTGCCTCTGGTACGGTCACGTAGTAGCCTTGAGTCTTTTCTTGATTGTCATCAAGGAAGTCTCCATCCAAGGGCACCTCCTGCCCCATGGAGTAGCGCTGAACGGGGTATGTGATGCGGTGTTGGTTGACGTCCCAGATGCGATACCCCAAGAGCGCCGTCAGCAGTGCCAGCGCCAGGAGGACGATGGGCCACCTGTGACTTGGCTTCTTCATGAGAGCTTCGCCTCCCGCAGGTCCTCGTATCCGTCCAGGTGTCCCTCTGCCAGGTGGTATATCTGGTCGGAAAGCCCGCGCAGCACGCTGGCGTCGTGACAGGCTAGGACCACGATTGACCCATCGTCGCGTAGCCTCGACACCAGTTGCCGCGCCATCCGTACGCCCGACTCGTCCAGTGCGTTGGTGGGCTCGTCCAAAAGGACCACCCGGGGCTTCTCCAGCGCGGCAGCCGCCAGCCCCAGCCTCTGCTTCATGCCAAGGGAGTACTTCGAGAAGTGCCTGCGGTCACCTGGATCCAACCCCACGAAATCCAGCATCTGGCGAATGTCGTCGTACGTGGCAATGTTCTTTATGGAGGCCAGGATCTGTAGGTTCTCGAAGCCGGTTCTCCTGGGCAGGAAGGCGGGATTCTCTATGAGCAGCCCGATGCTGGGAGGAAATTCGATGTCCTTCCATAGTTCCTTGCCGTCTATGGTCACGGTGCCGCTGTCGGGCCGGATGAACCCAGCCATGGCGCGCATGAGCATGGTCTTCCCAGAGCCGTTTACTCCCGCAAGCCCCGTTACCTCACCTTCGGGTGCTTCGACGGACACGGATTGCAGTACGGGACTGCCCTTGATGGACTTGGTCAGGCTCTTTACCACTACAGACATGCTAATCAGTCCTTCCAAGGATGTCCTTACGGCGAAATGCGACGCCACCCACCACGACGGAGGCAGTACCCAGCACGACGGCCAGGACGAGTCCCTGCAGGGCTGGATAGCCGTCCTTCACGAGTCCCAGGGACCTGAACATCATGAGGTAGTTTCCCGGCAACAGCGGGCACTGGTAGTAGAACGCCGAGAGGAACAGGATCGAGAGCGTTGCCACGTAGCTCAGCGTGGGCCTGATGAACAGCGACAGACATAGCTGTAGCAGACACAGGGAAGTCATGACGCAGGGGGCAACCAATAGAAAGGCGAGGAACTCGTCGGTGTTGGGGCGAATGGTCAGATCCGCCTGAACCAGCTTCGGCACTGCGTCCGAGACCTTCAGGCTGATGCCATTGCCGGTAGCCATCGAGAAGACCATCAGGGTCGCATACAGAAGCGCCCAGTACGCCAGCACGCAGAGCGTCACCCAGACGCACTTCGACAGCCACCAGCGCCATCTGCTACCCGACTTCGTCAAAACCTTCTGGCCAAAGCCCTCCAGGTCCCGGTAGGGAAACCCCAATGTCATGTACGAGACCAACATCAGCAGAATCACCCATGACACGGGAAATCTGAACGGGTCGGACATGCCGGGCAGGTAGGCCTGCATACCAGCCAGCGTCACGACCAGCTCGTTACCAAAGGTGCAGGGAGGCCTCTTGCTGTTGATGGCTGACGCCAAGAGGTACAGGCCGCCCTCGCACACGAACAACGCCTCGGCCACCAGGAACCATTTACGTAAGGAACGGAATCCCTCCCGCAGGTCGATGTGCCATATTCCAGATTTCATATGGCATCCCTCCTTGTGCGCCAGTGCGAGAATGCCAGAGACAACGCCAATAGGATGGCTCCCTCGGCCAGAATGACCCATCCGTTGTGGAAGTAGCTCTCTGTACCTGCGCGCATGTTTGCCGAAAGACCGAGCTCGACTCCACTGAGAGCTCCCATCGCAAGCCAGATGCGATCGGTAACGAACTGGATAGCCAGAAGTCCCAGGTATGGTGCAGAAAGCAGCGCCACACGATTGTCGATGAAGAAAGAGAGAGCGTGCACGAACAGCGCCCAGAGTCCGCTGAGCACCCCCGCAAGCAACGTGTACAGCAACACATAGACCAGTGGCAGGTTATAGAGGAACCACGACCACAGGTCCTCTTCGACTACGCCGATGTAGATCACGTCAGTGATGTCTGGCATGTACGCCGGTACAAAGCATGCCAGTATGAGAAAGTTAACCACGAGGGGGACCATGGCTACCGAGGCTCCGGTCAAAAACACTGCGATGCCCTTGGCGGTGAGGTATCGACCTAGCGTCTGTCGAGACGTCACCTGCATCAGGTAGCCGGTTTGAAGCTCGGTCCTAAACGACCAAGCATAAGGT
The DNA here is from genome assembly GCA_051878835.1 of Atopobiaceae bacterium. Classification (GTDB taxonomy): domain Bacteria; phylum Actinomycetota; class Coriobacteriia; order Coriobacteriales; family Atopobiaceae; genus Olsenella_K. The sequence continues at coordinate 2,797 of JBJEKW010000046.1, read as the reverse complement.
ATTACCGCAAGCAGCGGCAGCAGGTGAAACAGTAGCGTGGACGTAGGCTGAATGAAGTCCATCGAAACCCAGTAGCAGAAGCAGCTGTCCGGCGAGGGGGAAAGATACTTATAGTCGTATTTTCCAATCCCGTAGTTATACCTCGCGAGGATATCCCCGACGGCGCTGTATACGGCCAGGGCGATTGCGATGGACAGCGCCACTACCAGCCAAGGGTTGTGAAAAGCTTTTTGCAGTTCCATACGAATTAGGCGCTTCATGAATTGCCCCCCACCAACGTGGTCCCCAGCTGTAACTTATAGGGTTTAAACTGGCCATCGTTGCCAGGTTGCATTACTGCTGGGGGCTGATTGCTCGTCGTTCCATCAAGCTGGCCGTACCAGTACCCCAGAACCATCGTCTTCTCCTCTCCGGACGACAGCGAATACTCGAGGTAGTCGTGATCGTTGTCTGGTGCTGTCGCTTCAGAGAAGTAGGCCGGTTCTGCGTCTGGGATGGTGAATACGCATGCCGAAAGCACGGGGTTGCCGTTTGAGTCTAGGATTTCACCATTGGGGATAGCATCAACGTTTCTCTGCTTTAGCGTCACTAGCAGCAGGCCCCGCTTGTCATCCGAGCCCCTGCTTTTCATTTGCGCTGCAAGTTCTTCCGGCACGTCGGCATCAAGGGCATCAGCATTGGCATATGCCTTGGCCCCAAGGATGGTCATTTCCATGGTGCCCGACCAACCCAGCTCGTAGAGGTAGTCCATCCCCTGGTCATTGACCCTGTTGTTCTGCGGATCATTGGAGTTGAACGTCCATGTGTCACCTGCAGGAATCACGATGGGGTCTACGTTGTCGGTGGTTCGTGATTTGCGTTGATAATCTCCGTAAGCCTTCATGGCTGTAACGCCTAGAACTGCCCCGACGGCTGCCAGGGAAAGCACAAGGAGAAGCGTCAATTCTTTCTTTTTCATGTGTGCCTTCTTTGAGTGACCCTCGGCGCAATGGCGCCGAGGGTCATGCTTCTGCGGAGGAACAATGTGCTGCTTATTAGGTCATCGCACTAGTCGCCATTGATGGATGGGTAGCTTCCCCAGCTGTCAGGGCTCCATACACCCTGTAGGGTACCGCTGCCGTTGTTTGCCCAAGCGGACAGTCGAGCGTTGCAGCGTCCGTGGTTTTCGTAAACGTTTTGATGTATGGCGAATTTTCCACAGGCTTTTACTGTCGCATGTTCCCGTACGGTCTCATTTTTCCAGCCAAATAGTGTTTGCGCGTCAACGTAAGTGCGGCAAGACGGCATGGTCTTAACGTCGACTCGAATGTAAGTGGCGGAGTTGTTTTCCTTGATCCTGCCCTCAGTGGCGTTAGTTCCCAAATCTGGCATGGTGAATTCATATTTTGAGTCGACAGTCGTCCTTGCAAACGCTGTGGCTGGTGTGAAGCTGAATGCGAGTGCCGCAACCACAATGCCCAGAGCTAGGTACGTCGGGGAAACGCGATGCTGAGTGATTGACTTCATGGTGATCTCCCTTTCTCGAGTACTGCCTTGCCGTGAATTGCGGGGCGCCCGGTTGGGGAGAGTGTCGCCTTATGGCTGCGCGATGTCAGTAAACATCGCTATGAAAGTGCGCTAACGGGTGTTTACAAGCTTTGTACCTGCGGAAATGTATTCGATGAGCTGCTGGCGGCTGTGGAGTTCCAGCTTGCGGTAGCCTGTCAGACGAGCCGAGTTCACGGTACCGCGGGAGTAGTTCAGGTCCTCCGAGATTTGGCCGATGTCCTTCCCGGCTGCAATCTCCAGCAAAACGTCTATCTGGGTGCCGTTAAGGCCGCGCGCCGACAGAAGACTCTTGGCCCGTTCGCGCGCCGTGGAGTCGGTATCGTCGAACAGGTTGGAGCTCAGTGCCCGCCTTAGATTCGCGAGCTTGATGCAATACAGCACGAGCGCCGCTCCTGCTGCGGTGAAGCCCACCCCCAGCAGGAACCCGACGCTTGACACCAGGCCCAGTCTGCCGCCAATGAACGCCAGCGATATCTCGTTGTGCAGCAGGAAATCCCCGTACGTGTTTATGCCGACGTTGCCCGCCAGCATGCCCACACCAAATGATGGCAGCACGAAACCTGCGGACGAGCTGTGCGCTTCTGCCAGAAGAAACGCGGAGGCGCTGAGGCAGAACGCGATGCGTGCCAGCTCCATCTGCGTCCCCCCGGCACCAAAGAGGATGCATATCAATGCAAGGGCGGCTGCATATTTGATGCTACTGTCCTGGCTGCGAAGAATCAGAAGGGACCCAACAATGAGGGAGATGCAGAAGGGAATCGTGGCGGCGAGAACCGAGGGTCCTCCCAGCAAGCGCCACGCCTCTTCGCAGGTAAACCCAATAGCGGCGGCGATGGCTAGCATGGGAGAGGGGCTGTGGCCCTGGACGGCCCTGTGAGCTTCCTTGGTTTCCTCGCGGCTCTCCGGGTCAACGAAGGCCGTGGCAGCTAAGCATACGATTGCCAGGGGTATTCTGCAGATGGGGTAGACCGTGGCAGCGGTCGCCAGGATTGCCGGCATTAAACACGCTTGGGCTAGTGCGGGGCTCAGCTGGCCATGTCGAGCGGGTACCTGGAGTCCATTGGGCCAGAGTGCCCACGCAATCCCAAACAACAGGGTTGGGATGGCCAGCAGCCATGGCGAGCCGAGGCCGCCCATGTACTTCCAAAGTGGTCCGACTGACTCGGCCTCGGAAAGTGCGATGGGCGCTAGTCCCAGGAGGAAAAACACCACCTGGGCAGCACGTTTTTGCGTCTCCGTCCTAAATTGG
>JBJEKW010000045.1:0-2052 GCA_051878835.1 Atopobiaceae bacterium | reverse complement strand
GCATCCACGGCGGCGGCTTCGGCGGCACCATCCAGTGCTTCGTGCCCCTGGACCTCGTGGGCCAGTTCCGCACGCGCATGGACGCCTGGCTGGGCCAGGGCTCCTGCAGGCACTATCACATCGACCCCAAGGGGGCATACGCACAATGGTTGTAAAGAAGAACACGCAGGTCGCGGAAACCGCCGCCAACGCCATAGGACACGACGACGCGGAAGCCCGCGACGCCATCCAGTCCCTGGTGGACTACGCGGCACGCCACGGCCTCGTCGACTGGGACGACCGCACGTGGGCGTACAACTCCGTGCTGGAGGCCATAGGCGCCGTGGAGCCCGGACCGACCGAGGGCTGGGTGCTTGCCGAGGCACCCGCGCCCAGGCCCGCAGCTGGCCAGCCCGTAGACGACCCCTCCTTCGACCTGGAGGGCACGCTGGCCATCCTGGCTCAGGCGTCGGTGGACAACGGTCGCGACGACGACACCCAGAGCGGTCGCGACCGCGCCTCCATGCGCGTCATGGGCCTTCTGATGCCACGCCCGTCCTTCATGGCGGCCAGATTCAGGGAGCTCCACGGTGCGCTGGGCCCCCGTGCGGCCACAAACTGGTTCTACGGCATGTGCTGCGACGCCGGCTATGTGCGTCGCGCCGCCATCGCGCGCAACGTGCAGTGGACCACCGCCACCCCCTGGGGCGACCTCGAGATCACCATCAACCTCTCGAAGCCCGAGAAGGACCCTCGCGAGATCGCGGCAGCCGGCAGGGCGCCGAAGGGTCAGAAGTACCCCGCCTGCCAGCTGTGCATAGAGAACGAGGGCTACCCCGGGCGCGCTGCGTCGCACCCCCTCGGCGCGCACCCCGCCCGCCAGAACCTCAGGATCATCCCCATCCAACTGGGAGGCGAGCGCTGGGGCCTGCAGTACAGCCCCTACGCCTACTTCAACGAGCACTGCATCGCCATGAGCTCGATCCATCGCCCCATGCATGTGGACCGCACGTCGCTGGGCTGCCTCTTTGACTTCGTGGACCTGCTGCCCCACTACTTCATCGGCTCAAATGCCGACCTTCCCGTGGTGGGCGGCTCCATCCTGTCGCACGACCACTTCCAGGGCGGCGCGCATGAGTTCCCCATGATGCGCGCGGCCGCAGATCGCACCTTCCGGCTTCCCTCCTACCCCGACGTCACGGCTGAGGTGCTGCGCTGGCCGCTGTCGGTGCTGCGCCTGAGCTCTGCGAGCCGCGGTCAGCTGCTGGACGCCTGCGAGCACGTGGTCAGCGCCTGGCGTGCCTGGTCCGACCCCTCCGTGGGCGTCATCGCCCAGACCCCGGACGGCACGCCCCACAACACGGTGACCCCCATCGTGCGCCGCGTGGACGCCAGCGGCAACGTCCTCGCCGGTACCGACGCCGACGCCGGCGGGCGCTACGAGGTCTACTTGGCGCTGCGCTGCAACGTCACCAGCCCCGAGCACCCCCTGGGCGTGTTCCACCCGCACGAGCAGTGGCACCACATCAAGCGCGAGAACATCGGCCTCATCGAGGTCATGGGCCTGGCCATCCTGCCGCCGCGCCTGGTGGACGAGCTTGGTCGCGTCGAGCAGCTGCTGCTGGCAGGAGCCAGCCTGGACGCCCTGAAGGCCGATCCCCTGGCCGCCTCCCACGCCGATTGGGCCGCGCAGCTGGCCCAGAGCCATCCCGAGCTCAACCAGGACAACGTGCACCAGATAGTGCGCGACGGCGTCGGCGAAGTCTTCTCGCACGTACTTGAGGACGCGGGCGTCTTCAAGTGGGACCAGAAGGGCCGAGCCGCCCAGGACCGCTTCATCCAGTCCCTGTAGCCTCTCGCCAACTAGTCGCGACGCAAGAAAAGGCCGCGGCCGTCGAGGTGATTCCCCGGCGGCCGCGGCCACTTTCATACGATCAGGGCACGGCCAAGCGTGCCTGCGTCAGACGGCCTACTTCAGGTCGGCAATCTGCGCCTGCAGCTGCTCGATGGTCTGCTGAAGGTCGGCCTGCTGCTCCTTCTTCTTTGCGATGACCTCGGGCGTGGCCTTGGCAA
>JBJEKW010000044.1:0-2058 GCA_051878835.1 Atopobiaceae bacterium | reverse complement strand
ATGGCCGACCTGGGCCCCGTCGCCTGGCAGGCCTAGTATGGAGGACAAGAAGAACCAGGCTGAGCAGAGAGCTGCTGGCGAGCCGACGGCCCATGCTGCCGACGAGCCGACGGCTGCCGCTGCTGGCGAGCCGACGGCTGCGTCGGAGTCTCCCGCAGCTGACGCTCCCACGTCGGCTGCGAACGCATCCACCACTGCCACTGCCTCCGCTGGCTCCGCAACCACGGCCCATGCTGACGACGCCACTCTGCCCCAGCTAGAGGTCGGCGGTTCCGACGTCGTTCCGCTGGCACGCGTGACCGAGCTGGCCTATGCCGGCGCACCCGAGGGCTCCGGCGTGGTCGTGCATGTGGGTGACAAGCAGGGAAGCTCTTCTTCGCCGGAAAACTCTTCCGAAGACGCTTCCGCGGGCTCCTCCGACGGCACCCGCGAAGGCGCTTCCGAAAACACCCCCTCTGAGCTGCTGCGCATCGCTGTCTTGCTGCGGCCCCAGGTGCCTATGCGCCAGCTGGTCGCTGTTGAGCCGGTTGCTGCGATGGCGCTGCTGGCAGCTTTTGAGGACGCCGGCGTGCGGGCTGACCGCATCGGAATCGGCTGGCCGCACGACATCGTGCTGAGCGAGGACAACTCCCCGGTTGCGACGCTGTCGACGAAGGCCGGCTTCAGCGACGGCATGTTCGTCAGCCTGGCAATAGACGTGCAAGCCGACGTTCTTGCCGAGCTGCTGGCCGAAGTGGGTGAGGCCGAGGCCACCACCACCGCCGCGGCAACCGTTGCCGGTGAAGCCGCCGACATGCCAGAACTAGCCATATCGATGCAACAACGGCTAGTCAGTGCCATGCGAGACTGGGAGATCCAGGCCCAGTCGTCGAATGCGCAAGCTGGTCCGTGGGCGCCCTTCTTGCCCGCGTACTTCGACCGCGTCCCGCTGCTGGGGCAGGCCGTGAACGTGTGCTACCCGAACGGGCGGCTTTACGCGCGCGGCATCTTCGTCGGCATCGACATCTGGGGCCGTGCCACGGTGCGCACCCGCCGCGCCGGCGACATCGAGTTCCCCGCGCAGCAGTTCGTGATTCGCCCGCAGAGCTACTAGCGCATTGCGTCGGCTGCACTTCTTGCACGTCACGGAGCGCTTGACGTGCAGTAGAGATATGCCGCGGGGCCAGCTATAGAAGGATATTCCGGCCGGGTGCTCGTGAAGATGCTCTTACGCTTTGATGATGGGGCTAGACGTCCCGGAGCCTAATGTCCTAGAGCCGGGTGTTCCAAGCGGGAGTTACTCGCGCCCCGACCGGGAGTTGCCCCAAATCGGCCAGTCGAAATTTCCAGGTCGGGGCGGATTCTGCACGTTAACATTCCCAGGTCGGGGCGTCAGCCGCCCCGACCGGTAGATAACCCCCACCCAAACGCCCCGACCCGGAGATAGCAGGCGCCTCCCGCGTGCCAATCCCCAGTTCGGGGCGCCCCGAACTGGACTTTCCGGTGTCGATTGCGGGCTCACGAAAACAGTCGAGCCCCCTGCCTGCGGCTTTGTGTGGCTGAAAGACATAAAGATTTCAATTGGCCAGGTCGGGGCGCCCCGATCCGGAGATACGACCCGGTTTGCCCGGCCAATTACAGGTCGGGGCGTCGGAATCGCCAGGTCGGGGCGCCGAGGGGGTGGTTATCGCCAGGTCGGGGCGGCCGACAACCAGGGTAAACTCCGGATTGGGGCATTCGGCCTGTGCAATTTCCGGGTCGGGGCATCTGGCCTGCGCTAACTCCAGAAGGGGGCGTTCGCCCTGAGATTCGAGCTGAGATAAATCTATGGCGAGGCGTCCTAGGTTTGACCATTTCCAGTTTGGGGCGTCTATCGCCGACGGCTGATTGTCCGTGCGACCATGTGGCTGTTGGCAGACTAGCCAAAAAACGAACCATCTGGCTACGATGGCGCACGGATTGTCAAAGAAGTGCAGGTGGTTCGATGTCGCCAGCACCCGCGCCCGCAGCCTACTCCTCCGTCTGCTCCCGGTGGTTCTGCCAGATCAGGAACACGCCGCGCAGCGTCAGGTCGTCGTC
>JBJEKW010000043.1:0-11298 GCA_051878835.1 Atopobiaceae bacterium | reverse complement strand
TGCGGAGTCAGTCCGTGGGAGACTAGGACGCCGCTGACCAGCGAGGGGCGTTTCGAAATGCTATTATTTGATATATCGGGTTGTGGCTCAGCTTGGTAGAGCGCTCGGTTCGGGACCGAGAGGTCGCTGGTTCAAATCCAGTCAACCCGACCATTCCAAAGATAAAGCCAGCTCAATGAGCTGGCTTTTTTCGTAGGCGGATATCAAGTATGCAAGGAGTCGTTGACTTGGCTTCTTAGCTACCCCAGCTGCTCGGTTGCCGTTAAACCTGGAATATCGGCTCGTTTGGAAGCTCTATTACGAAAGGGCACGAGCTCACTTGAGCCTTGCCATATGCCACTTTAATTTGCGAGCCGTCAATTAGATTTCGATACACACCGTCTGGTGCCGCTACGTTCACAACTGTGGTACTGTCGGTTTTGTCGGCATCGGTCAGAGCAAAGGCTCCGATTTTCGTTGTGCTTGCACCCCTCCTTACGATCACGGCAACATCGTTCTTGTCATCAGCCTCAAACGAAATGAAGTCCGTGGGCGAAAGATGGCTCTTCTTCACATCCGCCATTGAGCGCATGAGGGGCGACAGGTTGGTCGAAGGCGCTAGGGCTGCGTCGAAATCATGCGGCGAATCGGCCGAGATGGAAGTCTGCGGCGCCGCGGACGCGTTGAGGGCGCTCCAGTCGATGGTGTCTTTGTCGAACAGGCTGGGCTGGCGTGTGGCGCTGACCTCCTGGCCGGCATAGATCAGGGTAGTTCCGTTAAGCAGGTACAGCATGGCCGTCAGATTGCGAAGCCGGCGCGGGCCGCCGGCGCGCGAAGCGATGCGCGGCAGGTCGTGGTTCTCAAGAAAGCGCAGCTTGTCGTAGTTGTCAGGATAGACGCTCTCCTGGAAGTCCATGAGGTCGAGCCAGGTGGACAGGGGCACCTCTCCCTTAAGGTAACGCTCGAAGGTCTCCTGGATGTCGTATGAGTACTCCATGTCGAACGCATCGAACATGCGGGTGTCCTTCTGGCAGCACATGCCAGCGGTCCTGCAGAGCCTGCCGAACGAACGGTGTACCGTCTCGGCCAGCCAGATGCAATGCGGGTTCACCTTTGCGACCTCCGCACGCGCCTTCTGCCAGAACTCGACCGGCACGAACGAGGCGACGTCGCAGCGAAAGCCGTCCACGATGCGCGCCCACTGGCACAGCGACTCGATCTGGTAGTCCCACAGCTGGGGCACGTTGTAGTCCAGGTCGATGACGTCGCTCCAGTCGCCCACGTGGTTGCCCGGCTTGCCGTCTGGACGGCGATAGAAGAACTCGGGATGCGTCTGGTACAGAACCGAGTCCGGCGAAGTGTGGTTGTAGACCACGTCTATCAGGCACTTCATGCCGTTGGCGTGGATGGCGTCCACCAGCGCCACGAAGTCATTCATGGTGCCGTACTCGGGGTTCACGGTGCGATAGTCGCGGTTGGCGTAGGGGCTGCCCAGCGTGCCCTTGCGATGGAGCTTTCCGATGGGGTGTATGGGCATGAGCCAGACGGCGTCGGCCCCCAGCGCGCGGATGCGGGGCAGGTCCGGAATCACCGCCCTGAACGTGCCCTCCTGCGTGTGGTTGCGCACGAAGACCGAGTAGATAACGAGGTTGCGAAGGGCAACGTCCGTGTCCCTTGCCATGCTGGGTCAGCTCCCCTGCAGTTTGTGGTGCCTGTTGCGGCGACCGGTCGCGATGCTTGGCTGCGGCGCCGTGACGGTGCCTTGCCGCGGCAATCAGCCGCTGAGCCCGTGGCTCATCCGTTTCACATTATGCCCCTGAGGCGGATGGGTTTGCCGGCCCCTTGCGTTTGCGTGACAATGGCAGGGCAAGAAGGGCCGGCGGCACGTTGCCCGCCCTGGTATGGTCGGCGAACCCGCGCCGCGGCACCGGAGCGTGTGGTGCGGGTCAAGAAGTGCAAGGCCGGTGCCTGTGGCGCCCCTGAACGAAGCGCCAGGGAAGGGCGGCCTTGCCCGGAGGGGGATTTCATGGACGCTGGTTGCCGCAAGGTGCTGGGCCTCATTAGCGAGATGAACGTGCGCTTCGTGGTGCCGGTGTACCAAAGGCCGTACTCCTGGGGGAAGCAGCAGTGCGTGCAGCTGTGGAACGACATCCTGCACAGCGGCAACGACCGCGACCTGCCGCACTTCACGGGCTCCATCGTGACGATTCAGGACGGCTCGCTGTCCGAGGAGGGCGTGGCCCCGCTGCTGCTGATAGACGGCCAGCAGCGCATAACCACCATCACGCTGATCCTGATGGCGCTGGCGCGCTACTCTGCGAGGCATCCCGAGGCCGACCTGCCCTTCTCGCACGACGAGATCGTGCTGTCCGGCTACCTGACGAACCACTTCAGGACCGGCGACGACCACTACAAGCTGACCATGTCGAAGGGTGACCACGACACGTACCGGCGCATGGTGGACGCGGTGGAGGACCCTGCGCTGCCCATGCCGCAGCTGGGCCAGGAGGGCGTCTCGGAGCGCCTGCTGCAGAACCTGCAGCTGTTCGACAACCTGGTGGAGTCGCAGAAGGATCCGGGCGTCGTGTGGGCTGGCCTGCAGCGACTGGAGGTCGTCAGCATCGAGCTGGCCCAGGGCCGGGACCGTCCGCAGCTGATCTTCGAGTCCATGAACTCCACGGGCAAGGACCTGTCGTGCGCCGACCTGGTGCGCAACTTCGTGCTCATGGACTACCCGCTGCCGCAGCAGCCGGAGGCCTACCGCCTGTACTGGGAGCCCATCGAGAAGACCCTGGGCGCGCTGGGGACCGACACGTACGACCAGACCTTCGAGGACTTCCTGCGCTGTTACCTCACGGCCGCGTGCGCGCCGCGCTCGTTTGCCCACGGGGACGCGTACCAGGCGTTCAAGGAGTACATCGTCTCGCACCGCTACAACCAGAACAACCGCATGCGCAACTTCAGCCTGAGGCTGCGCAGCTTTGCCGAGTACTACGCGATGCTGTGCCTGGGCCGCTCGACAGACCGGGGGCTGGGCCGCGCCCTGGGCCGCATCGAGAACCTGGGCGTGCGCTCGGTGCGTCCGCTGGTGCTGCAGCTGATGGACATGCAGGACCGCCACGCGCTCAGTCGCTCCCAGCTGCTGGACATCCTGGCAACGCTGGAGGCTTACCTCGTGCGCCGCAGCGCGTGCGAGTGCGACCGCAGCGTGCTGCCCAGGTTCTTCTCGTCTTTGGTGGCGCGGCTGGACGCGGTGTTCGAGCGCGAGGACAGCTACTACGACGCGTTCTACGCCATGCTGCGAAACGAGGACGGCGGACCGTGCAGGATGCCGGACGACCAGGAGTTCGGCAGGGCCCTGCGCACGCGCGACGCCTTCTACTGGCGCGACTGCGCCGTCGTGCTGGGCAGGCTGGAGGACGGCGAGGTGGCCCAGAAGGGCGCTCTGGCCGGTGACTCCGCGCCTGCCGACTTCGACGCCAGCGGCATGACCGTGGAGCACGTGATGCCCGTGGGAGCCAACCGCACGCCCGCGTGGGCGGACGAGCTGGCCGCGGACCCGGCGGCGTACGCCCGCACCGTGAACCTGCTGGGCAACCTGGCCCTGACCTGGGGCGGGTTCGACCTGCAGATGACCACGCCGCAGCAGAAGGCCCAGAGGCTGCTGATGGGCCGCGAGGGCAGGCGGGCCTCGGCGCTGTCGGCGGAGCTGGCGCGGCGGCAGGCGTGGTCGCCGGAGCTGGTGCAGGAGCGCTCCGACGAGCTGGCGGACGAGGCCTGCGGGCTGTGGCCTCTGCCCACGGCGGACGAGGGGCTGCGCCGCCAGTACAGCCCGCGCCACCGCGACCAGCAGGGCGGCGCCAGCTTCCGCGACCTGTTCGACGCGGGCCTCGTGCGCGCCGGTGACGTGCTGGTGAGCGCGAACCCCACCTACCCCGGCACGGCCACGGTGATATTCGACGGCAGCATCATGCTGGCCGGCGGCCAGCACTGCGATGACCCGCAGCAGGCCTACGAGGCCATGCTGACCGGCCTGGGTGCGGACGTGCCCGAGGCCAACGGCTGGCTGGGGTGGAGGCGCGGCGAGGGCGGTCCGCTGCTGGACGAGCTGCGCGAGGCGCTGCAGTAGCTGTCTTCCGACTGCGGGGCTGCCGGGGGTGCCAGCCCGTGGGGCTGCCGTGACCGGCTGACGCCGCGGCGCCCGGCGTGCTCGCCGCGGCCCGCGGTCCAACATCAGACCTGCAACCTTTCGTTACAATGGGTGCGTTTGACCAAGCGAACGGAGGATTGCATGAGCGAAGAGCTACCCGTGTACCAGAGCCGCGACCAGATACCCCAAAAGTACCGTTGGGACATCCAGAGCCTGTATCCCTCGGATGACGCCTTCATGAAGGCGCTCGACGACGCGCGCCAGCTGCCGAAGCGCTACGAGGAGTGGCGCCCGAAGGCCCTGGCGTCCGGCAAGGGCCTGCTGGAGTTCCTGCGCTTCGACGACGAGGTGGAGCAGACCGCGGAGCGGCTGTACAACTACGCCGGCAGGCGCGCCGACGAGGACACGCGCGTGAGCAAATATCAGGACCGGCTGGGCCAGGTCACGGTGCTGGTGTCGCAGCTGAACGCCGCCAGCGCGTGGTTCGAGCCGGCGCTTCTGGCCCTGGGCGACGACACGCTGGAGCAGTGGTACCGCGAGACCGCGGGCCTGGATCTGTACCGCAGGGCCATCGACCGCATGAGGGCGCAGCGCAAGCACGTGCTGCCGCCCGACCAGGAGGCGCTCCTGGCCCAGGCGGGCGAGATGGCCGCGCAGCCCGGCCAGGTGTTCACCATGCTGAACGACGCGGACATCCGGTTTGCCGACGCCGTGGACTCCAAGGGCGAGGCGCATCCGCTGACCCACGGCACCTATGTGCCCCTCATAAGCTCACAGGACCGCGCCCTGCGCGAGAGCACGTACCACAACGTGTACCAGGCCTACCGTAACGTCCGCAACACCGCAGCGGGCCTCCTGGCGGCTCAGATGCGACAGCTGAAGTTCTTCTCGCAGGCGCGCGGATACCAGTCATCGCTGGAGGCGTCGCTGGCCCCGACCGAGGTGCCCGTCGAGGTGTACGACAACCTGATCGCGTCGGTGCACCGCGGCAAGGGCGCCATGCAGCGCTACCTGGAGCTGCGCCGCCGCCAGCTGGGCGTCGACCAGCTGCGCTACTGGGACCTCTACGTGCCGTTCGTGAAGACCGTCCAGCACCACTACACCTACGAGCAGGCCTGCGACCTGGCGACCAAGGCGCTGGCGCCCCTGGGCAGCGACTACGTGGACGTGGTGCGCAAGGGCTTCCAGGACCGCTGGGTCGACGTGTACGAGACGCCCGGCAAGGCCAGTGGCGCCTACTCGTCCGACGGCCACGTGGCCAAGCCCCTGATCCTGCTGAACTTCCAGGGTGACCTGGACAGCGTGTACACGCTGGCGCACGAGATGGGCCACTCCATGCAGACGTGGCTGTCGACGCACAAGCAGCCCAGCCGCTATGCCAACTACGAGATGTTCGTCGCCGAGGTCGCCTCGACCACGAACGAGTGCCTGCTGACGCACTACCTGCTGGACCACGCCTCCGACGACGCCGAGCGCGCCTTCCTGCTGAACCACTTCTGCGAGCAGTTCCGCACGACCCTGTACCGCCAGACGCTGTTCGCCGAGTTCGAGCGCGACGCCAACGCCGCGTGCAAGAAGGGCGAGGGCATGGGCGCGGACGCCCTCAGCGAGCGCTATTGCCGCCTGAACGACGACTACTACGGTCCCGTGGCGGTCTCGGACGACGACATCGCCCTGGAGTGGGCTCGCATCCCGCACTTCTACTACAACTTCTACGTGTACGTGTACGCCACCAGCTTTGCCGCGGCCGTCTCGCTGAGCGAGCGCATGCTGCGCGAGGGGCAGCCGGCGGTCGACGACTACCTGGGGTTCCTGAGCGCGGGCTGCTCGAAGCCGCCCATCGAGCTCCTGCGCGACGCCGGCGTGGACATGGCCTCCGGCAAGGCCGTGGACGACGCCCTGGGCAAGTTCGCGCAGCTGGTCGAACAGCTGGAGCAAACCCTGTAGCCTTTTGGGCCGCCGCGTTTGGCGGTAGCACTCACGGGGCATAGCTACCTTGTGCGGGCGGCATCGCCGCCCGACACGTCCGGAGACTTCGTTCTTTGGGCTGGGTGGCCGGCCCGATGCCCCCTCGGGGTCCAGGCGACACGCCCGGCCCCGAGGGGGCTTTTCTATGAACGGAACCATGATGCAGGCGTTCTCCTGGTACCTCCCGGCGGACGGCACGCACTGGAAGGCCCTGGCGCGTGACGCCCAGCTGTTCGCCGACGAGGGCATCACCGCGGTGTGGCTGCCGCCCGCGTACAAGGGCATGGCGGGCCCCAACGACGTGGGCTACGGCGTGTACGACCTGTACGACCTGGGGGAGTTCGACCAGAAGGGCGGCGTCCGCACGAAGTACGGCACGCGCCAGGAGTACCTGGACGCCGTCAGCGCGCTCAAGGGCGCGGGCATGCAGGTGCTGGCGGACGTCGTGCTGAACCAGCGCATGGGCGCCGACGCCTGCGAGCCCGTGTGGGCCGAGGAGGTCTCGCAGAGCGACCGCGAGCGCCAGACGTCGGGCCCGGAGCGCATAGGCGCCTGGACCAAGTTCACGTTCCCGGGACGCAAGGGCGCCTACAGCGACTTCCAGTGGGACTGGAGGTGCTTCCACGGCGTCGACTACGACGAGTACACGAAGCGCCACGGCATCTGGCTGTTCCAGGGCAAGCACTGGGACGAGGACGTGGAGCGCCGCGAGAACGGCAACTTCGACTACCTCATGGGCTGCGACGTGGACGTGTGCGACCCGCGCGTCTACGACGAGCTCGTGCGCTGGGGAAAGTGGTACCTCGACACCACGGGGGTCGACGGCTTTCGGCTGGACGCGGTGAAGCACATGTCGCGCTCGTTCTTCTTGCGCTGGCTCGACCAGATGCGGCGCTACACGGGGCGCGAGCTGTTCACGGTGGGGGAGTACTGGTCGCCCGACGTGGGCGAGCTGCAGGGCTATCTGGGCGGCGAGCGCGCCATGAGCCTTCTGGACGTGCCGCTGCACTACCACCTGTACAACGCGTCCGACTCGTTCGGCAACCAGGACCTCTCGAAGATATTCGACGGAACGCTGGTGCAGCGCGACCCCATCCACGCCGTCACGTTCGTCGAGAACCACGACACGCAGCCGCGCCAGTCCCTGCAGTCCAGCGTCGAGGAGTGGTTCAAGCCGTCCGCCTACGCGCTGATCCTGCTGCGTCAGGAGGGCTACCCCTGCGTGTTCGAGGGCGACCTGTTCGGCATGCCCAACGACGGCGAGCCCGCGGTGCGCCAGCTGCCGCTTCTGATGGAGATCCGCCGGCGCTTTGCCTACGGGCAGCAGCGCGACTGGATCGACGACCCCGACGTCATAGGCTGGACCCGCGAGGGCGACATCTGGCACGCGGGCAGCGGCTGCGCCGTCGTGCTGACCGACCGCAACGGCGGCACGAAGCACATGTGCGTCGGCCAGCGCAACGCCGGGCAGAGGTGGCTGTGCGTCATGGGCGACGAGGCCAGCGTGAACATAGGTCCCGACGGATGGGGCGACTTCCCCGTGGGCCCCGGCAAGCTGTCGGTGTACCTGCCCGAGGCGGCCACGAAGGTGCTGCAGCACGACTACCACGACTTCGTGCGCGACACGAAGGCGTTCGTGAACCCGTCGCCCGCCGACTAGTGCGTTGGTTGACAGTCGCGCGACGCACCTTGCGCCGCTGTGTAATCAAGTTGTGTGTAGAATCGCAAAACCGATGCCCCTCGGTTATACTGTCCTTTGCATCCGCGGGCCTGCCGGCCCACGCGAATCATCTCAACGTATCGCAGGCTCCGTGCAGTCGAAAGGTGCTTTTATGAACCTCGGTCCTATGGAAATCATCGTCATCCTCATTGTCGTGCTGCTGATCTTCGGGCCCAAGAACCTGCCGAAGCTGGGCAGCGCCCTTGGCAAGACCGTGAAGAACGTCCGCGAGGGCATGGAGGGCGACGACGACGAGAAGAAGGAGTCGAAGTCTGACAAGAAGGACTCCGACGATGACGCCGACGTTGAGGACGTCGAAGAGTCCAAGTAGCCCCCAACCTTTCAGACGAGGAACCTATGCCTAGCAATACCATCATCCTCACCCCCGAGGGCCGCCAGAAGCTCATCGACGAGCTCGAGTACCGCCAGGGGCAGAAGCACGACGAGATCATCGAGGCCATCCGCGAGGCCCGCGCCCAGGGCGACCTCTCCGAGAACGCCGAGTACGACGCGGCGAAGGAGGAGCAGTCCAAGAACGAGTCTCGCATGCAGGAGATTCGCCACATCCTGGAGACTGCTCGCGTCGAGCAGAACAGCAGCTCCATGGAGGTCTCCATCGGCTGCACCGTCGAGCTGCAGGACGCCAAGGGCAAGAAGACCACCTTCACCATCGTGGGCACCACCGAGACGAACTCGCTCGAGCACAAGATCTCGAATGAGTCCCCCGCCGGCGCCGCGCTCATTGGCCACGTCGCAGGCGACACCGTGTCGTTCGCGACGCCCACGGGCAAGGTGCGCGAGTACGTGGTGACGCGCATCACCCGATAGCGGCGTAGGCGGCTGCGGCGTACCCGCACCGCACATCACATCACCCAGCTTGTGAGCCCCGCGCCGGCCAGTCCGTCGCGGGGCCTTTTACGTAAGGTTCGTAACATCCGTCGCCGTGCCGTCGGGCAACGCTGCCCCGCGGCGCGCGGCGTCTAGCGATCAGGAGAGGCAGCAATGGCTTCGAACACACAGCAGCCCGAGCAGATGGACGAGCGCGCGCTCCGCAGGCAGAAGCGCCAGGCGCTCATGGACGAGGGCGTGAACCCCTATCCCATAAAGTCCCACGTCAACGCCCACGCGGCCCAGCTCGAGCAGGAGTACGCCGACCTGCAGGACGGCCAGGACACGACCGACGAGGTCACCGTGGCGGGACGCGTCCGCGCCTTCCGCGACTCCGGAAAGATAGCCTTCGTCGTGGTGGAGGACGTCACCGGCCAGATCCAGCTGTTCTGCCGCGTGAACAACTTCCAGCCCGTCGATTGGGAGCTGCTGAAGCAGGTCGACCTGGGCGACATCGTGGAGGCCACGGGCGTCGTGGTCCGCACGCGCCGCGGCCAGCTGTCCGTCAGCCCCACTAGCGTGCGCCTGCTGTCGAAGTCCCTGCGCCCCCTGCCCGAGAAGTTCCACGGCCTCACCGACCGCGAGGTGCGCTACCGCCAGCGCTACCTGGACCTCATCATGAACCCCGAGGTCCGCGACGTGTTCCGCAAGCGCAGCGCCATCATCAGCCTGATCCGCCGCTACATGGAGAACGACGGCTACATGGAGGTCGAGACCCCCATGATGCACGCCATCCTGGGCGGTGCGAACGCCAAGCCGTTCGTCACGCACTTCAACGCGCTCGACCGCGACTTCTACCTGCGCATCGCCACCGAGCTGCCGCTGAAGCGCCTCATCGTGGGCGGCATGGAGCGCGTGTTCGAGATCGGCCGCCAGTTCAGGAACGAGGGCATGGACCTGACGCACAACCCCGAGTTCACCTCGATGGAGGCCTACTGCGCCTACAGCGACCTCGAGGGCATGAAGCGCCTGACCGAGGGCCTGTTCAAGGCCATCGCGCGCGAGGTCTGCGGCTGCCAGGAGGGCCACGAGGTCATCACGTACCAGGGGCAGACCGTCGACATGAGCGGCACCTGGCGCTCGGTGCCGCTGTCCCAGGTGGCCTCCGAGGTCGTGGGCGAGCACATCAGCATGGACACCCCCGTCGAGCACCTGCGCCAGCTGTGCGCCGACCACGGCATCGAGACCCAGGACAGCTGGGGCGCCGGCAAGCTGCTGTTCGAGATCTACGACGAGCTGGGCGAGTCCACGCTGGTGAACCCCACGTTCGTGTGCGACTACCCCGAGGAGGTCAGCCCCCTTGCCAAGCGCAAGGAGGAGGACCCGCGCCTGACCGACCGCTTCGAGCTGGTCGTGTGCGGCCACGAGTACGCCAACGCCTTCTCCGAGCTGAACGACCCCGTCGACCAGGCCGGCCGCTTCGCCGAGCAGGTGGCCGCCAAGGGCCTGGGCGACGACGAGGCCATGGGCTACGACTACGACTACGTGCGCGCGCTCGAGTACGGCATGCCTCCCGCGGGCGGCATCGGCTACGGCATCGACCGCATGATCATGCTGTTCTGCGACCAGCCCGCCATCCGCGACGTCCTGCTGTTCCCGCAGATGAAGCCCGAGACCATCACAAAGGAGGACATCGCCGAGCAGGTGTCCGGCGTGCGCACCGATAACGCCTCCGCCTCGGTGGACGCCCTGGCAGACGACGCGCAGAACGGCGCCAGCGAGGAGCTGGCCAGCGAGCGCAAGGGCGCGGCCGCAGGCCAGAAGGACGGTGCCGTCGAAGGTGCTGCCGGGGATGGCCGGGACGTGGCGAGCGACCAGGCCGACGCCGAGGGCGTCTCCTCCGATAGCCAGCTGAGCGAGGCCGCGCGCGCCGCCATCGACGCTGACATGACCGGCCAGCTGACGGCCGGCATCACGCGCGACCAGGCCTTCGAGCTTTTGCAGAAGTACAACGAGGACGCGTTCCACCTGCAGCACGGCCAGACCCTCGAGGGCCTCATGCGCTACTACGCCCGCAAGTACGACCCCGACAACGAGGAGTTCTGGGGCATCGTGGGCCTGCTGCACGACCTCGACTGGGAGAAGTTCCCCTCGGTGACGAACCACACGGTGAAGACCGCCGAGCTCCTGGCCCAGGCGGGCGCCACGCCGCAGCTGGCGCACGCCATCATGACGCACAACAGCGACAACAACCCGCAGCTGCCCAAGCCCCAGCTAAAGATGGAGTGCGTGCTGTTTGCTGCCGACGAGCTGTCCGGCCTCATCCAGGCCGCCATCCTGATGCGCCCCAGCAAGTCGGTCATGGACTTCACGACCAAGTCGCTCAAGAAGAAGTTCAAGGACAAGCGCTTCGCCGCCGGCTGCGACCGCGACGTCATCCGCAAGGGTGCCGAGCTCAACGGCCTCGAGCTGAGCCAGCTGTTCGACAGCATGATCGCCGCCATGCAGGCCATTGCCCCCGACCGCGACACGTTCCAGGCGACGCAGGAGTAGCAGTTCTTCTTGCCCAGCGGCTCTGGCGTGCCTCTATGGTTCGTACGGATCGCGCGCAGCGCCGTGGTGTAAGAGCCGACATCGCCTGCCGTCTTCGGCT
>JBJEKW010000042.1:0-49789 GCA_051878835.1 Atopobiaceae bacterium | reverse complement strand
CGTTGGCACCCTCGCCAACGGGCATGTAATGGAAGTACCAGGCCCAGCGGCAGCCTTTCTGGACCAGCAGCTTGAAGAACTCGTCGCTGCTGACGCGCTCGGTGTTGGCGCGGGTGTATGCCGTCGACGTGCCGTACAGCAGGCCGTGCTTCTGCATCAGGTCGAAGGCGCGCATGACCTCCTCGAACGAGCCCTCGCCGCGGCGGCCGTCGTTGACCGTGGGCTCGTAGGATTCCAGGGAGACCGAGAAGATGATGTTGCCCAGCTCCTGCACCTTCTGGCAGAACTCCTCGTCCACCAGCGAGGCGTTGGTAAAGATGTTGAACAGGCAGTCGTCGTGCTTCTCGGCCAGCTTCAGCACGTCCTTCTTGCGCACCAGGGGCTCGCCGCCGGTCAGCATGAACATGTGCGTGCCCATGGCCTTGGCCTCGGTGATCAGGCGATCGCACTCGTCGTAGGTCAGGTTCAGGCGGTTGCCGTAGTCTGCGGCCCAGCAGCCGACGCAGTGCTTGTTGCACGCGCTCGTGGGATCGAACAGGATGATCCACGGCACGTTGTGGCCGCGCTCCTGAGCCACCTCCTGCGTGGTGCGGTAGCCGCGGAAGGCACCCTCGTAGCCGCCGTTCATGATGGCGGTCTTCAGCACGTGGGGGTCGGTCTTGTCGATGAGGTCAAAGAACCAGTTCTCCCACTTCGAGCCAGGGTACAGGGCCTTGCGCATGGTCTTCACCGCGCCGGGGACCGTGTACTTCAGCAGCTTCTCGGCCACGTCGATGGCGCCGTCCAGCTTCTTTTGGCGGTCCTCGCCTGAGGTCGCCTTCATCAGCTGGTCCACCACCACGCTGAACGCCTTGCGCTCCGCCGCGTGGGCTATCTTCGATTGCATGTGCTACCCCTTTCCGACAGGTGCGTGGCCCCTCCAACCTGGGCCTGGCGCGCTGTTATTCACGACTAGTATTGTGTTATCCAGCCGGTGGCGGTTCAATCGCCGGCTTCTCAACATGTGGTATGATATGCAACGAATTTGTTCAAAATGTACGCATATCTTATTTGCATGGGGTGTGAGCGCATGGCTGAGGACGTCCGTGTGGTGAAGACCCGCCGCGACATAGAGGGGGCCTTCCTGCACCTTCTGGAGCAGCGGCCGTTCCAGAAGATCACGGTGCAGATGATCTGCCGCGAGGCCATGGTGAACAAAGGCACGTTCTACCGTCACTACAACGACAAGTACGACCTCGCCTCGCAGATAGCGCGCTCCCTGGTGATGCAGCTGAACGCGTGCGTGGACCAGAACTTCAGGCGCGTGGCGGCGGGCGGTGCCCCCGTGATGGGGTCGCGCTCCGTGCTGGAGGTGCTGCAGGGACTGCTTCCCAGCCTGGCCCTCTTGGAGGGCATCGGCCTGCCCGATGTGAACCTGCACCTCAGTGTCATGCGCGTCATCAGCCAGGACCTGCGCGCCTACACCCCGGGCGGCTACCCGCAGAAGGACGCGGACACCGAGGCGTGGGTCATCGCGCACCTGATGCTGGCCTACCCGCAGTACGTGCGCGACATGGACGACCCCATGGACCTGTACGACTACATCCGCTCAGTGCACGAGGCGTCCAGCACGTTCTTGCCCTGGCTGCGCACGCAGAAGCCCGTGCCGCCCGCGGTGCCCCAGCAGGGCAGCTGCATCCTTCCCACGGCACGTCCCAGTCTGAAGGGCCCGAAGCCGTCCGCCGGCTCGCACCAGTCCCAGCGTCCGGCGGCCCAGTAGGACTTACTGCACTGGGGCCGCGTGTCGGCAGAGCCTCGACAGCAAAAGCCCTTCTTGCCCACAGGCGGGCAAGAAGGGCTTTCTCGTTGGTGCGTTTTGCCGGACGCGGGCTACTCCTTCGGGAAGGCCAGCTCCTCGGTGCCGCCGAAGAGCGGCTTCGAGCTCTGCGAGTCGTCGTGGTAGCGGCTGAGGCTGTCCACGACCAGGCGGTTGGCGTGCGGGATGGCGCGCGCAAGGTAGGAGTTCACGCCGCCCTCGACCACGTCGCCGTCCACCTCCATGGGGATGTTGGCCGAGCACTCCACGCGCACCTCGCGGCCCTTCCAGGTCTCGATGTGGGGGCGGCCGATCTTCTTTCCGTTGCGGTCCACGATGCCTATGAGCAGGGGCTTCAGCAGCTGGGCGGCGTCGTCGGCCTCCAGCATGATGACGTTCAGGAGGCCGTCGTCCATGGTGCAGTCGGGCACGATCTCGATGTCGCCCTGGATCATGGCGTTGTTGGCCACGATGCACGAGATGCCCGTGCGCTCGTAGGTCAGCCCGTCTACGGTGATGGTGAAGCGCTGCACCTTGGGCTTGCGATTGGCGAGGGCCGCCGCGAAGTAGGCCGCCTCGCCCATGGCGCGCTTCGTGGGCAGCGCCGCCTCCATCAGCTGCGCGTCGTAGCCCAGCCCCGCCATCAGGCCGAAGCCCGTGCGGTGGCGCCTGCCCTTCTCGTCCAGCCACATGACCTCGGCAAGGTCTGTCTGGGCGCTGTGGCCCATGCGGCAGGCGCGTGCCAGCGCGGCGGGCTCGGCGGCGTTGCCCAGGTTCGCGAAGAACAGGTTCGCCGTGCCCGAGGGGAACACGCACGTCAGGACGTCCTGACCGCGCAGGTAGTACAGCATGCTGGCCACGGTGCCGTCACCGCCGCTGATGACCACCAGATCGAAGCGCTTCGCGTCCTGGACCAGGTGACGATCGGAGATCTCGTCCTTCATCACGCGGATGACGCACTCGTCGCCGGGACGCACCAGCGCCCGCTCGAACTCGAAGATGGCGTCGGAGCCAAAGCCGGACTTTGGGTTGTGGACGATCAGCGTGCGCATGGTAATCCTTCGGACTAGGTGTGCCTGTACAGCAGAAGTGCCGACCGGGTGCAGATGCCTCCGCGGCGGCCCCACTCCTGTATGATTGGTTCGGACCGCCTAGACGTGCGGCCCGCGGAGCTTCCCGCTCTATGTTAGCCGTTTGATGCAGGGCAACGAATCGAGAGCCTACGTGTATATTTCCAATTTCGACGACCTCAATGACTTCTGCAAGCGCGCCCAGTCCAGCAAGGTGCTGGCCGTGGACACCGAGTTTCTGAGGGAGCACACCTACTACCCGCAGCTTTGCCTGGTGCAGGTGGCGACCCCCGACGAGATCGCGGCGGTGGACCCCATCCTGATAAAGGACCTGAGCCCGCTGGCCCGGCTGTTCCAGGACACGTCCATAACGAAGGTCATCCACGCGTGCAGCCAGGACATGGAGGTGCTGCTGCACGCCATGGGCTGCGTTCCCGCCCCGGTGTTCGACACGCAGCTGGTCGCGTCGTTTTTGGGCTACCGCATGCAGCTGGGCTACGGCGCCCTGGTGGAGTCGTTCACGAAGGTGCACCTGCCCAAGGCCGAGTCGCTGACCGACTGGTCGCGCAGGCCGCTGGACCCCGAGCAGCTGCGCTACGCGGAGGACGACGTGCGCTACCTGCCCGGCATCTACGAGTCCATGATGCAGCAGCTGGTGCAGAAGGACCGCGTGTCGTGGGTGCGCCCCGAGCTGGACAAGCTGACGGCACAGTCGCACTACGAGCGCGACCCGCAGGAGGCGTACCTGCACCTGCGCCGGTCGTCCTCTCTCAGCAGGAAGCAGCTGGCCGTGGCGCGCGAGGTGTGCGCCTGGCGCGAGAGGTGCGCGGCCCGTCGCAACATCCCGCGCAAGTGGGTGGTCTCCGACGAGGTCATCGTCGAGATGTGCCGCCACGTGCCGCAGTCCGCGGGGCAGCTCAGGCGCATCCGCGGCACCGAGAAGATCTCGCAGCGCGACCTGGACGAGCTCGTGCAGGCGGCCCAGCGAGGCGCCACCAGCGACCCCCATGGCTATCCGGAGGTGAAGCACCACACCCACCCCTCGGCGGAGTCCGAGAGCGTCGTGGACCTGATGTGCGCCCTGCTGCGCCTGGTCAGCGAGAAGACCGGCGTGGCCTCGCAGCTCATCGCGACGCGCGACGACCTGTTTGCCCTCCTGAGCGGGGAGGACACGCCGCTGCTGCACGACTGGCGCTACGAGGTGGCTGGAAAGCGGCTGCAGGGGCTCCTCGCCGGGCAGGTGGGGCTCACGGTGAAGGACCAGCACGTGGAGCTGCTGTAGACGCGTTCTGGGAAGTTAGCGACAGACGTATAGTTCATGTCCCGCAGGGGGAATATAGTCCAGACCCATACGCGGCCTGAGTTTGCTGCGCCCGCGCGCAGGCACCGTCTGAGCGCGGGCTGACTGGAGGATGCACATGTACGTATACGGGTACTACAACATGAGCTACTGGCTCCTGATCATCGTGTCTTTGGTGCTGGGCGGCATCACGCAGGCATACATAAACAGAACCTACAAGCGCTGGTCGCGCGTCCCCGCCACGTCTGGCGCCACGGGCGAGGAGGTGGCCCGCCGCATGCTGGACAGCGAGGGCGCCTCGCAGGTGGGCATCACGCACGTCGCCGGCCACCTGACCGACTTCTATGACCCGCGCGACAACATGCTGCACCTGTCCAGCGAGAACTACACGGGCGGCTCGGTGGCCTCGGTAGCCGTCGCCTGCCACGAGGCGGGCCACGCCGTACAGACGGCCAGGGGCTACGTGCCCGGGCGCGTGCGCACGGCGCTGGTTCCCGTGGTCAACTTCACGCAGAACACCTGGATGTTCGTGCTCATCATCGGCATGTTCATGGGGCTCATGGGACTGGTGCGGCTGGCCGTGATCTTCTTTGCCTTCAGCGTCATATTCCAGCTGGTCACGCTGCCGGTGGAGATCGACGCCTCGCGCCGTGCCGTGCAGTACCTGAAGTCCACGGGCTCGGGCATCGACCAGAAGGGCGCGCGCCAGGTGCTGACGGCAGCCGCCCTGACGTACGTCGCCGCGGCGCTGATCTCGGTGCTGCAGCTGCTGTATCTGATGGGACAGACGGACCAGCGAGGCTAGCATGGCAGAAAAACCACTGGAGCTATCGGTAACTGACGCGGTGGGCCTGGCGAAGGGCCTGGTGGGCAACACCCCGACCCTCCTGGTGACGGGCGAGGTCTCGGGCTTTCGCGGACCCAACGCGCGCTCGGGACACTGCTACTTCTCGGTGAAGGACGACTCCTGCGCGATGGACGTCATCGTGTGGAGCAGCACGTACCGCCGGCTGGGCTTCCAGCTGAAGGACGGCCTCGAGGTCCAGCTGTCAGGGAAGTTCGACGTGTACACGCACACGGGGCGGCTCTCGTTCATCGCGCGCTCGCTCAGCGTTGCGGGTGAGGGCCTGCTGCGCCAGCAGGTGGCCGCCCTGGCTCGCAAGCTGCAGGCCGAGGGGCTGATGGACGACTCACGGAAGCGCCACATCCCACGCTTCTGCACCCGTGTGGCGGTCGTCACGTCGCTGTCGGGATCGGTCATCGACGACGTTAAGCGCACGCTGCGCCGCAGGAACCCCCTGGTGCAGATAGACGAGGTGGGCTGCCAGGTGCAGGGTCCTGGAGCCCCGGCCACCATAATCCACGCCCTGCGCGTGGCCGCGGCGGCAAAGCCCGACGCCATCCTGCTGGTGCGCGGCGGCGGCTCGTTCGAGGACCTCATGACCTTCAACGACGAGGCCCTGGCGCGCGCGGTCGCGGCGAGCCCCGTCCCGGTGGTCACCGGCATCGGCCACGAGCCCGACACGTCCATCTGCGACATGGTCTCCGACCGACGTACGTCCACGCCCACCGCAGCCGCCGAGTCGGTGGCCCCCGCCTTGGGCGAGATCGTGGCCGCCATCGACGACCGGCAGCGCAGGCTTTTGGCTGTCATGCAGTCCCTGGTGCAGGGGCAGGAGCAGCGCCTGGACGGCCTGCAGGAGCGGGCCACCGGCGCCATGCAGTCCAAGGTCTCGCGCGAGCAGGTGCTTGTGGACTCCCTGGCTCGTCACCGCTGCCTCACCAGCCCGCTCAGCATGCTGGAGGGTCGTATGGACCAGCTGCGCCAGACCGAGCAGCGCCTGTACGATGCGCTGCCGCGTACCGTGGCGCGCAGGGCCGACGAGGTCAACCGCGCCGCGCGCAGGCTGGAGGGCGTGGCGCCCGTGCTGCTGAGGCCCTACCAGGCACAGCTGGCGCGCAGCGCGGCACAGCTGGACGCCCTGTCCCCGCTGAAGGTGCTGGGACGCGGCTACGCCATCGCCCGCACCAGCGAGGGGCACGTGGTGTCGCGGGCGCAGGATGCGCAGGTGGGGCAGGAGCTGGGCATCCTTCTGGGCTCCGGCCAGCTGCGCGCGCAGGTGACGCAGGTGCTGCCGCAAGAGGACGACACCGACCAGGTGCCTGCCGCAAACTAAGGAACTGACCAGGCACGACCATAGGAGGAGACTATGGACCAGAACCAGAAGAAGATCGAGGACATGAGCTTCAAGGAGGCCTCCACCGAGCTGGAGCAGATCGTGCGCTCCCTGGAGGCGGGCGACCTGGAGCTGGAGGAGTCCCTGGCACGCTACAGCCGTGGCGTCGAGCTCCTGAAGAGCCTACGCCAGCGCCTGGCCAACGCCGAGCAGAAGGTGCGCGTGCTTGCCGATGCCACGACTGCTGACGAGTCCGTGCCCGACACCACAGCCGCCCCGTCGACAGCCTTCATCAACGAGTAGACGCCGCGACGGTCGCCATGCGGCCACGCGTTGCCTAAAATGGTCTTCGTGAGTCCGTGCCGTGCCCGTACTGAGCGGGTCGCGGCACGGTCGCGTTTCCATATAACCTTTACGCCGGTCTGGGGAGCTGTCCCCAGGAGAGGAGACCGCATGTCCGATTGCATTTTCTGCAAGATTGCCAACCACGAGATTCCCTCGGACTACGTCTACGAGGACGACCTGGTCGTCGCCTTCAAGGACCTTAACCCGCTGGCCCCCGTGCACGTGCTCGTCGTGCCAAAGAAGCACTACGACAACATCACCGACAACGTGCCCGCCGAGACCCTGGCCGCCATCGCGCACGCCATCGAGGTCGTGGCCCAGAAGACCGGCATCGACAAGACGGGCTTTCGCTGCATAACGAACACCGGCGACGACGGCGGACAGTCGGTGCACCACCTGCACGTGCACGTGCTGGGTGGGCGCAAGCTGAACCCGACCGCCGGCGAGGGGGAGTAGGCGCATGGAGACCAGGGTAGAGCTTGCCGACCAGAGGCACCGCCGCGGCTTCAACTGCGCGCAGGCCGTCGTGTGCACGTACGCCGATCTCGTGGGCGTGGACGAGATCACGATGTTTCGCGCGTGCGAGGGCCTTGGCCTGGGCATGGGCGGCATGGAGGCCACCTGCGGAGCGCTGACGGGTGCCTGCGTGCTGGCGGGCCTAAAGAACAGCACCGGCGACCTGGAGCACCCCAACAGCAAGGGCTCGACGTACAAGATCTCACGTCAGCTGGTTCAGCGCTTCCAGGAGCAGACGGGCGCGCTGGAGTGCCACACGCTGAAGGGCCGCGAGACCGGCGTTGTGCTGTGCCCCTGCCCCCAGTGCATCCGGATTGCCTGCCAGCTGGTCGAGGAACTGGTCTTCTCGGACTAGCTTTCGTACTATGATGAAGCCAACCATGGCTTCGACATTGGGCCTTGCCATCCCACGCAGGAGGCAGGGCCCTTTTTCGGGCCGAACGAGGAAGCACGTTTCGAAGTTGGCCGGGGGAAGCCGCAGGGGGGATGGCTCCTCTCCGGTAGGCCACATGCTCATTGGAGGAAATGCATGATTGTACTGGTCATCAACGCAGGCAGCTCTTCTTTGAAGTACCAGCTGCTGGACACCAAGACCCGCGAGGTGTACGCGAAGGGCAACTGCGAGCGCATCGGCATCGACGGCTCGTTCATCGGCCACAGCGAGCGCGACGGCGAGAAGCAGAAGCTGGTCGTCGACCTGCCCAACCACAAGGTCGCCGTGAAGCACGTGTTTGACATCCTGTCCCAGGCCGGGTTTGACACCTCGAAGATCGAGGGCATCGGCCACCGCGTGGTTCAGGGCGGCTGGTACTTCCCCGAGTCCAAGGTCGTCACCGACGAGACCCTGGGCTGGGTGCGCGAGGTTGCCCCGCTGGCGCCGCTGCACAACTACGCCGAGGCCGACGTCATCCAGATTTGCCGCGAGATGTTCCCCTCCATCGGCAACGTGATCGTGGCCGACACCTCGTTCCACTACAACATGCCCGAGAAGGCCTGGCGCTACGCCCTGCCGCGCGACGTCGTGGACAAGCTGCACATCCGCAAGTACGGCGCCCACGGCACCTCTCACCGCTACATCTGGCGCACCACGAACGAGTTCCTGAAGGGTGACGTGCACAAGCTGGTCAGCTGCCACCTGGGCTCTGGCGCCTCGCTGTCCGCCATCAAGGACGGCCACGACATGGACACCACCATGGGCCTGACTCCTCTGGACGGCCTCATCATGGGCACGCGCTGCGGCACCATCGACCCGGCCACCGTGTGCTACCTGGTGCGCGAGGGCGGCTACACCATCGACCAGGTCGACACCATGATGAACAAGCAGTCTGGCCTGCTGGCGCTGTCCGGCATCTCGTCCGACAGCCGCGACGTCGAGGCTGGTGCAAACAAGGGCGACAAGAACTGCCAGATGGCCCTGCAGATGTTCTACTATCGCACCGGGCAGCTGATCGCTGAGATGGCTCAGTCCATGCATGGCTTTGACACCATGGCCTTCAGCGCCGGCATCGGTGAGAACTCCGTCACCATGCGCATGGGCGTGGCCAAGGAGCTGGAGTGGCTGGGCGTGAAGATCGACCCTCAGAAGAACGAGGTCCGCTCCGACCAGCCGCGCGTCATCTCCGCCGACGACTCGAAGGTCAAGGTGCTCGTGGTCCCCACGAACGAGGAGCTCATGATTGCCATGGACGTCGAGGAGCTGCTGAGCAAGTAGGCATCCTTGCCCGACATGGTGTTGCCACTATGGCGCCCGCACAATTTCGTGCGGGCGCCATTTTTATGACCGAAACGTCGCAAATACAACAGAAAAGCTCGATGGCGCCCGATATGCTCTACTTGTAAATAGAAGCACAGGGGTCGGAATTAAAGAACCCCAGTTAGGAGGAACCATGGCAGGCATCATCAAGCACGTTCCCGTTCACGAGCTCTTCGACGTCACCCAGCAGGTGGGCTACGTGGACGACTCGGTCGCCAGCAAGACGCTGGTCCAGAACGACTACGTCAGCATCACGCTCTTCTCGTTCGCCAAGGGCGAGGAGATCAGCACCCACACCTCGAACGGCGACGCGCTTGTGGAGTGCCTGGACGGCCACGGCCAGATCACCATCGACGGCACGCCCTACGAGCTGACCCCGGGACGGGCCATCGTAATCCCAGCCATGGCGCCGCACTCCCTGTATGCGCCCGAGAAGTTCCGCATGCAGCTGACCCAGGTGTTCGACCCCGAGGCTCGTCAGTAGGCCCTGTTACTAGGTGCCCTTATTGCGACATTCGCGGGAAAGAAGTTCTAAATCAGAGTAAGTATTGGCTAACTATTGGGTATGATGACAGCGAGTAAGACGAAGCTAACAGTAGTCGCCTGACCCCGAAGCCGGGGCGGCGACACGACAGAAGGGATACATCATGTCTCGCATTTCCAACGTCTATGGTCGTGAGGTTCTGGACTCGCGTGGCAATCCTACGGTCGAAGTCGAGATCACCCTGGAGGATGGCACCCGCTCGAGGGCCCTGGTTCCCTCCGGCGCTTCCACCGGCGAATTCGAGGCCGTCGAGCTGCGCGACGGCGACAAGGACCGCTACCAGGGCAAGGGCGTCCTCAAGGCCGTCGGTCACGTGAACAACGAGGTGCGCGAGGCCATCGTGGGCCTGGATGCCCTGGACCAGCGCGCGGTCGACGCGGCGCTGATCGCCGCGGACGGCACACCCAACAAGGGCAAGCTGGGCGCCAACGCCATCCTGGGCGCCTCCCTGGCCGTCGCCCGCGCTGCCGCTTCCAGCGTGCGCGTGCCGCTGTACGAGTACCTGGGCGGCGTCTCGGCCCACACCCTGCCCACGCCCATGATGAACATCATGAACGGCGGCGTGCATGCCACGAACAACGTGGACTTCCAGGAGTTCATGATCATGCCCGTGGGCGCCCCCACGTTCCGCGAGGCCCTGCGCTGGAGCGCCGAGGTCTACCACACCCTGAAGGGCGTGCTGGCAGACGCCGGCCTGTCCACCGGCGTGGGCGACGAGGGCGGCTTCGCTCCCGACCTGAAGACCAACTCCGAGCCCCTGGAGTACATGAGCAAGGCGGTCGAGAAGGCCGGCTTCCAGCTGGGCACCGACTTCCGTTTCGCCATGGACCCCGCCTCCTCCGAGTTCTACAACAAGGAGAAGGGCGTCTACGAGCTGAAGGGCGAGGGCCGTACCCTCACGAGCTCCGAGCTCATCGACTACTGGGACGAGCTCACCCGCAAGTTCCCTATCGTCTCGTTGGAGGACGGCCTGGACGAGGAGGACTGGGAGGGCTGGAAGGAGCTCACCGAGCGTCTGGGCGGGCGCCTGCAGCTGGTCGGCGACGACCTCTTTGTCACCAACACCCGTCGTCTGCAGAAGGGCATCCAGGAGGGTGCCGCCAACGCCATCCTGATCAAGGTGAACCAGATTGGCTCGCTGACCGATACCCTGGACGCCATCGAGATGGCCAAGCGCGCTCGCTACACCGCCGTCGTGTCCCACCGCTCGGGCGAGACCGAGGACACCACCATCGCCGACCTGGCTGTCGCCACCAACGCAGGCCAGATCAAGACCGGTGCGCCTTGCCGCACCGACCGCGTGGCGAAGTACAACCAGCTGCTGAGGATCGAGGACCAGCTGGGCGACGCCGCCGTCTACGCCGGTGCGAACGCCTTCTACAACCTGCACTAGACTGATGCGCGGGGCCGTGCTGGTAGATGCATTACGTGGCCGCGCTTGCGGTTACGCTGCGCTGCGCTAGCGGATGCACTGCGCGGGTCATACTAGTCGGCAGCTGGCAGCACTAAGCGCGCTAAACGCGCAAAGCCGAACGGGTTTATCGACGGGGGAGCCTCTAGAGTAGTGGCGCCCCCGTTCGTTTGGCTATTTTATGCGTCTCTCTGTGTGTGATTATGCATCTCTCTGTGGGGGACTACAGAGGGGGCACGTTGAAGTGCATCTTTATACTCCAGAAAAACTGCAGGTAGAGAGCTTGGGTGTATTGGCGGTCGTTCTAAGCGGATACAACGGCTGCAGAAGTCGGACCCGTGGGCGCTCACACCTGCCACCTTTGTAGGAGCTTGGTTTGTCTCTCTCACAAAAGCCCAGGTAATGACCTTGTTCCTATGCCGACGTGGATTCCTGAATGCAGAAGTGGGACCCGTGGGCGCCCATGCCTGCCAGTTCTGCACAAGCTTCTGCAGAAGTCGGACGTGTGAGCGCCCAAACCTGGGACTTTCGCAGAGGCCAAATATGCCCTTCTCGCAAAACCACAGGTCAGAAGGCTGCACCTCCGGTGTCTATGAAACCTGAATGCAGAAGTGGGACCCGTGGGCGCCCATGCCTGCCAGTTCTGCAGAAGCTTCTGCAGAAGTCGGACGTATGAGCGCCCGGCCCTCCCTCCGACCTTTGCAATGGATTCCGCAGAAGTTGGAGGCGTGGATACCCAGTCTCGTGAGTTTGCCACTGAGGTCCTCATGTGACTGCAGAGCTCAATGCCGCGCGGCGAGAACTCAACGCTCGGCTGCTCCAGACCCAACCAGTCGACTTTCGGCTGGTGACCGATGATGCCCAGCACGGAGTCCACAACAGGACTGGTTTCGTCAGCGAGCATGAACTCAGCGGCATCGTGAGACTCCGACGCTATTGTGAAATGAAATAGAGGCCTGGCAATGCAAAGGGGCCTGACAGCAGATGCTGCCAAGCCCCTGAGGAGCGGATTTGCTAATTCCGAGTCGAAGTGCAACCGCCCGGGAAGCGTCGCTGCGCAGAATCTGCACGTGCTACTGCAGCGGCAGCAGCGGAATCAGCAGGCTCAGCATGCCCTGCGACTCGGTCGGGAAGGTGAAGACCATCTGCGACAGAGCCAACCCCGTCAGCTTCTGGTTGATCACCAGCGTTGCGAGATCTGCCCACACGCCGGCGTCCTCGCCGTAGAACGCGGCACCGGCCAGAAGGCCCGTCTCCTTTGAAAAGACGAACGAGAACTCGGTGTCTGCCTCGTTCTTTGCCTCGAACAGCAGACGCTTGCCGTACTCCACGGTCTCGACACGCCAGAGATCGGGGTGCCTCTGCGCCTCGTCCAACGACACGCCCACCTGCGAGATGCGCGGCAGCGTGAACACCAGGTTCGGGATGACGGGGTACTGGATGGGAGCGGTGCTGAGGCCCAGGATCTGGGTGGCGATGTAGTTCGACTCGAAGGTGGCGGTCGGCGTCAGCTTGGGGATGCGCTTCATGACGCAGTCGCCCGAGGCATAGACGTTAGGCACGGAGGTCCTCATGTGGTCGTCGACCTCGATTCCGCGCTGCGAGAACTTGATGCCCAGCTGCTCCAGGCCCAGGCCATCGACGTTGGGTTGGCGACCGGTGGCGCCCAGCACGTAGTCGGTCACCAGGCTGGTGCCGTCGGCGAACACGACCTCGGTCGCATCGCCGGACTTCCTGACCTGGGCTACGTCGTGGTCCAGCATGAACGTGACGCCCTGGGACTTCATCTTTGTGACGACGCGGCTGACATACTTCTGGGGATACATGCGTAGCACTTGATCATCGTGCTGGATGACCGTAGTCTCCGCACCCAACTGCGCCGCGATGGAGGCAAACTCCATCGAGATGATGCCTGCACCGATGAAGGCGATGCGACGCGGGAACTGGTCCAGGTCCAAGAAATCGCGACTGTCGTGAATCAGCTCAGAGCCGGAGATGTCGAGCTTCCTGGGATGCTCGCCCGTGCCCAGCACGATGTAGTCCGCGGTGATGCGCTCGGAGCCCGCCTGCACGGTGTGAGTGTCGACCAGGCTGCCATGCGCGTGGTACACAGGCATGCCAGCCTGGGCAAACATCCCCTCCAGCACCTTGTGCATTGGGTTGACGACCTTCTTCTTGTAGGACATGAGCTGGGCCCAGTTCACGCTGGGAACCTGGTCGATCCCCATGCCCTGGAAGCGCTGCAGGCCGTCGACGTAATCAAAGGGCGTGTCCAGCAGAATCTTTGCGTTGCATCCAAAGTTCGTGCAGGTGCCGGCAACCGTGTCCTCCTCGACGAAGGCGACCTTCTTTCCCGCCTTCCTCAGCATGAGCGCGGCATGCCAGCAGGCATGGCCAGAACCGATGAACACTACGTCGTAGTCGTACATATGAGCCTCCGAATCGCTGCAATAAACATTGCGTACAATTGAATAGTATGCAATTAAAAAGGTAAGTCAAGAAGAACTTCATAGATCGTCACATGAAGCGGTGCGAGGCGAGAATGCCGCAAGGCTTGATAACGAAAACACGGCAACGAAAACGTGGCATCGAAAAGCCCGTCTCCAGCTGCGCCAGTGGCGCTTGCCGGGGACGGGCAACGTGATGAATCGGAATCTAATTCGGGCGATGGACCGGAATCTGATTTGGGCGGCGAATCGGAATCTGATGGGGGCAGGACGAGAGTCGGCGTCGGAGTCTACGCACTCGCGGCGTCCGAATCGAAACCTATCAGAGCATCAGCCCTACCAGTAGACCTATATGGGCAGCCTTGGGCACCCCAGGGTTGCACGAACCTAGAACGGAGCACCTAAAACGGCATGATGGTGAACGAGTGCTCGGACGACTCGCCGGGCTGCAGGAAAGCCATGCCGCGCTTGTGCTCGAACTCGTCGTCCTCGTCCAGGGCGGTTGCGGGGCCGGTCCAGGGCTCGATGGCCACGAACGGGGCGTCGTTCATGGCGCTCCACACGCCCAACCACTCGAAGCCCGGGAAGTCCAGCTGCACGCCGTGGCCCTGCGGGCCCTCCAGGCGCACAGTGTTGTCAGGCACGTTCTGGAACACGATGGTGTCCACGTCGAAGAGCCTGTGGGTCAGGTTCAGCGTGTCGGAGTCCTGCAGCAGCGGCATCTGGCGGCTGAAGTCCCACAACCCCTCCTCGTGCAGCAGGGTGGGCGAGGAGTAGGTCCACGGCTTTGCGAACTTCAGGTGGTAGTTGCTGAAGTCCGCGCCCTGCTCGACGGGCGTGGGGACGTTGAACGCGGGATGGCCACCCAACACGTAGGGCAGCACCACGTCGCCGGTGTTCGTAACCTTGAAGGTCTGGGTGAGCTTTTGACCGTCAACGCTGTACGTCATGTTGAGCTTGAAGTTAAAGGGGAAGCGCTCCAGCGTTTCAGGGCTCGACGTGAGCTCGAAGGTCACGCTGTCATCGCTCTGGTCCACGATGGCGTGGTCGCAGTTGCGGGCGATGCCGTGGCGTCCCAGCTTGACGGGACCCTGATGAGAGTTGGCCTGGTCGTTCCTGATGCTGCCGACGATGGGGAAGAGCACGGGAGCATGGCGACCCCACCAGTGCGGGTCGGCCTGCCACAGGTACTCTTTGCCGTTCAACTGCAGGCTGGAGAGCTCGGCTCCCTTCGAGTCGATGCTGGCCTGAAGCGGACCGCTCACAATGGTGGTTACCTGTCCCATGCTGTTCCCCTTTCGCTTGCATCTGCCCGCAGGTGTCTGGTGGCGGATGCCCTTCTTTCCCTGATACCACAGATACATTATGCGTCCGGGGCATGGGCGTATGGCCATGGGTACCGCCGGCGTAGTATTTTGTTTCCGTGCGCGGGGCACCGAAGGGGCGACTGCTCGCCCGCCTGCATCGCGCGAGTAAGGAATGCGTCGCGTGCGGAACCAGAGCGGGATCGAGGTCCTCGGGGAGGTTGGCGCAATTTGGCACGGGGCAAGAGGGACACCCAGGTGGAACCCCAGGCAACGAGGGGCGAACAGAAGAACGAAGCCCAGGCGAAGAAGGGCTCCTGGTCCGCGAGGTCCTTCGGGCGTACGTGCGCCATAGCCGCCGGCTGGATTGTGGTGTGGCAGCTGGCCTCGTGGGCCGTGGGCAACCCCATCCTGTTTGCGGGCCCGCTGGAGACGGCTCAGGCCCTGGTGGGCCTTTTGCCCGACGTGCACTTCTGGCAGATCGTGCTGTCCTCCGCCGTGCATATATTGGTGGGGTTCGCGCTTGCCTTCGTGCTTGGCCTGGTGCTGGCGGGGCTGTCCAGCACTCATGCGTTCGTGCGCCATGCCCTGGCGCCCCTGGTGCAGACCATCAAGGCGACGCCTTTGGTGTGTTTCGTAGTCCTGCTGCTACTGTGGGTGGGCTCGCGGCGCGTCTCGTCGTATGCCGTCTTTTTGGTGGGGTTTCCCGCCATATACTTCGCCGCGCTGCAGGGCTTCGACGCGGACGACGGGGGAGTGCAGGAGGCGCTGCGCGTGATGGGCGTGGGCGGCGTCCGGCGCGCGCTGGCCGTCACCTGGCCGAAGGCGCTGCCCTACGTCCTGGCGGCGTGCCGCAACGCCTGCGGCATGAGCTGGAAGGCCGGCGTGGCGGCAGAGCTCATCGGCACCCCTCCCAACACCATCGGCGAGAGGATCTACCAGTCGCGGCTGCTGCTGGAGACGCAGGACCTCTTTGCCTGGACCATCGTGGTCATCCTGCTGTCGTACGCCTTCGAGCGCGCGTTCTTGGCGCTGCTCTGCAGGTCGGGGAGGGCGACCCAGGCCCTGGGGGCCAGATGCGGCTGGCCCCCGGCCTCGCAGGTCCGTGACGCCCAGGAGCCGCATGCAAAGCCCGCCTCGCTGGAGCTTCGTGACGTCACCCTGGACTTTGGCCAGGGCCCCGTCCTGGCCCACGTGAACCACGCCTTCGCCCCGGGTAGCCTGACCTGCCTGGACGACGCCTCCGGCAGGGGGAAGACCTGTTGCCTGCGCATGCTGGCGGGCGTCCTGGCACCCAGCGCGGGGACGGTGCGGACCGCGGGACGTGCGGGCATGGTGTTCCAGGAGACGCGCCTCGTGGACCAGCTGAGCGCCGTGGATAACGTGCGTCTGGTGGCGGGCAGGTGGATGACCGAGGAACAGGTGCGGCAACAGCTGGTGCAGCTGCTGCCGAGCGATGTCGTGGACCGCCCCGTCGCCGAGCTCTCGGGCGGGCAGCGCCGGCGCGTCGAGGTCGTGCGCGCCTTGTGCGTACATGCGGGGGTCGTGCTGATGGACGAGCCCTTCTCGTCACTGGACGACGTCAGCCGCAGCCGTACCATCGCATACGTGCGCGAGCACCTGCGCGGGCGCACGCTGGTGATGAGCTCGCACCAGGCTGACGACGCGCGGCAGATGGGCGCGACGCCGCTGCGCATAGCTGGCTAGCGAGCGGCACAAATGGGAGGGCGAGCGCGTCTTTCCCGCTTTGGGCAGCCGTTGCCGCCGCTTTTTCTACCGTTGCCCAGGCGAAAGCGGCCGCTTGCCGATGCGAACAGTCGAAGTGTGGAGTGTTTGCGGACCCCGCTACCTGCGCCGCATTGTTTCCGGACATGCCTTTCTGATGAGCTGCGTGTCAAAGGAGCCCCTGGTAAAGTTACGTTTTAGCATCAAATATTCGGTGCGTTTGCCTTGGGTTGCGCTTTCTGCGATACTGCCTTGCGTCACACGAATTGTGAACATTCGGTGAGAAATAGCGGCAGGATTGGCGGCGCTTGCTGGTATGGATCAGCTTGCCCCGCCTCGCGCTCAAGGAGGAACCATGATCGAGGATTACCTTGCGAAGTGTGGAATCACCAACCACACGGGAGCTACCGTGCTGGATGCAGCACCTGCGGTGCTGGTTGAGGACGCCCTGGCGCGTCACGAGGGCGTGCTCACGAACACCGGCGCCCTTGCCGTGACCACGGGCAAGTACACGGGTCGTTCCCCCAAGGATCGCTTCATCGTGGACACCCCCGACGTGCACGACAAGATTGCCTGGGGCAAGGTCAACATGCCCATGAAGGACGAGACCTACCAGGCCATAAAGAAGGAGGTCTGCAGCTACCTGGCCGACAAGGACCTCTTTGTCGTCCGCGGCTACGCAGGAGCGGACCGCAAGTACTCGCGCAAGTTCATGGTGGTGTGCGAGCGCGCCAGCCAGGCGCTATTCGCCAAGCAGATGCTCGTGCGCCCGAACGCCGACGAGCTGAAAGCCTACGGCGAGCCTGACTTCACGGTCATCGCCGCCCCCATGCTTAAGCTGGACCCCCAGAAGTACGGCATCCACTCCGAGGCCTGCGTCATGCTGAACTTCCAGGAGCGCAAGATTGTGATTGCCGGCACCCAGTACTCCGGTGAGATAAAGAAGTCGATGTTCTCGGTCATGAACTACCTCATGCCCACCGAGGAGAACATCCTGCCCATGCACTCCAGCTGCAACATGGACCCCAAGACCGGCGATACCGCCGTGTTCTTTGGCCTGTCTGGCACCGGCAAGACCACCCTGTCCGCCGACCCCAACCGTGCGCTGATCGGCGACGACGAGCATGGCTGGTCTGACGACGGCGTGTTCAACTTCGAGGGCGGCTGCTACGCCAAGGCCATCCGCATCTCCTACGTCACTGAGCCGCAGATCTACTCCGCCATCCGCTTTGGCGCTCTGGCCGAGAACGTGGTCGTGGACCCCGAGACCCGCGAGCCCGACTACTTCGACGGCTCCCTGACCGAGAACACCCGCGTTGCCTACCCCGTCGAGTACATCGACAACGCCCAGCTGCTGGGCCACGGCGGCACCCCCAAGGTCGTCATCATGCTGACCGCAGACGCCTTCGGCGTCCTGCCCCCGATCTCGCGCCTGAGCAAGGAAGCGGCCATGTACCACTTCGTGTCGGGCTTCACCAGCAAGGTCGCCGGCACCGAGCGTGGCATCACCGAGCCCACGCCCACGTTCTCTACGCTGTTCGGCGAGCCCTTCATGCCCCTGAACCCGCTGGTCTACGCCAACATGTTCGGTGAGCGCATGGAGAAGTACGGCACGCGCGTGTACCTGATCAACACCGGCTGGACCGGTGGCCCCTACGGCGTTGGCAAGCGCATCAACCTGGCATACACCCGCGCCATGGTGACGGCCGCCCTGACCGGCGCCATCGAGAGCGCCCCCTTCGTGCACCACGACGTGTTCAACGTCGACGTGCCCCAGCACATCGAGGGCGTGCCCGACATCGTCCTGAACCCCCGGAGCACGTGGGACGACAAGCTGGCCTATGACGCCCAGGCAAAGAAGCTGGCCGCCATGTTCGAGAAGAACGCCGCCGAGAAGTACCCCGACATGGACGACGCCGTCCGTGCCGCCGGCCCGACCTCGAAGTAGCGTTACCGCCCGCAGCTGGTCTTATATGGCCACGAGCGACTAAACGCAAATGCGAAGCCCCCGCCCACGTAGTTGGGTGGCGGCTTTTCTTTTTGAATTCTGGGCCTCGATCCGCGGTTCAAAGAGGCATTGATCGGAGCGAAATAAGGGCAGCGCGCTTCGAGAGCCTGTGCCTTTCTTGGCATTTGCCGTGTTCTGGTACCGTTCAGAACCCTAGGGCAACAATTCAGAGAATGTAACATCACCTAAACAACGCCATGCAAAAGAGGTGATATGTTCGCCATAAGGAAGGCCCTTTGAGGGAAGGGGAGTTATGGACACCAAGAACGTTCGTACTCACGCAATGGCCAACGGAATCTCTGGAAAGTGCAAGCTGGCCCTGGCCTCCGTCGCTGCGACGGCTCTGGCCACGACCGCCCTGGCGATTCCCGCCACTGCTCTGGCTGAGGACGCGCCGAAGGCCCCTGCGGCAGATGACGCCAAGCAGGCCACGTCCGACACGCAGCAGCAGGCCCCCAGCGACTCCTACAAGGTCACCGAGACCGTGGAGAAGGACTCGAAGACCTTCGACACGAAGGAGGACGCCCAGAAGTACCTGGACGACGCCACCCAGAAGAGTGCCGACATGGCCAAGGCAGACCCCAAGTCCACGTACGACATAAAGACCGACGGCCCCACCCAGGTCACGAAGGACACGACGCACGAGGAGACCTCGGTCGTGGACAAGGGCCAGAAGACCTTCGACAACGAGGCCGACGCCAACAAGTACGTCGAGGACAAGACCTCGGGCTACAAGGACACCACCGACACGAAGTACACCGCCACCGGCACTGTGACCCAGAACGAGGCCGGCTCCAAGGTCCAGACGACCAAGGACGCCCACAGCGGCTCGCAGGACGGCTTCGCGACCCAGAAGGATGCAGAGGACTGGGTCAAGGACCAGACGAAGGGCTACAAGGACACGGACGACACCACCTACACCGTGCATCCCAGCTACCAGAACAACCCCACGACCGAGCCCGATGGCGACCCGGTGCAGGTCGACTCGAAGACGACCACCTCGCAGGAGTTCGACAGCAAGGCCGACGCCGAGGCCGCACTGCAGAAGGATAAGGACGCGGACCCCAGCACGGACCTGCACAAGGTCAGCTTCTCTGACGTGCAGGAGAAGACCACGGTCGTGAAGCCCGAGAGCACGGAGACTGACACCTACCAGAGCGACGACTACATGACGGCGAAGAACCGCGATGCCGCCATGAAGTTCGAGATTGCGCAATACGAGGCCGACGGTTGGACGGTCATTGCCACTACCTCCGATGCCGACCCCTCTGCCACTATTGGAAAGTGCTTCACGAAGCTTGATTGGTCAGCGCCGGCATATGTTATTCACGCCAACTCGTATGTGGTGGTGAAGCAGGCCACCTGGTATGCATTGTGGACGCCCCAGCAGGTTAGTGATGACGTTGCGAAGCAAATTCAGGATCTCATTAACAAGGGCGACCGCAGCACTGAAGGCAAGACCTTCTACTCCGGTAACTTTGGCTTTGACACGCCTTTCCAGAACATCGGAACCCAGGGTGCAGGTAGCTACTGGGTGCACGACAACGGCGACGGCAACTACACCGTGTATGCCTCCTGCTCGAAGATTTCCCACCTGGACTACGGCGGTATAACTTATGCGCCTGGCGCATACTCCTTCAAGCTGGACCTCAGCCGCAAGGTGCCCGCGGTCACCAAGACCACGTACCACTACACGAAGACCGTTACGGACTACACCCAGCCCACGAAGACCGTGGACCACTGGAAGGCCTCCTACTCCGTGGACGAGACCACGGTGAAGCCCGTTTACGAGTACGTTGCCAGCTATCAGGTCAGCCAGACGAAGACCGTGCATGACACGGGCTGGAAGGCCGGCTACGAGATCACGAAGACGACCGAGTACGCCCCGAAGCCCGACACCCCGACTCCGGATACCCCGAAGCCTACGCCGACCCCGGAGACCCCGTCTGACGGCGGCTCGAAGGTGACTGAGACCCCGAAGACGACCCCTGCGGTGCAGAAGAGCACCAAGGCGGCCACCCCGGCCCCGAAGGCCACCCAGGCGAAGGCCCAGACGAAGAGCGCCGTGCCGAAGACCGGTGACTCCTCCACGGGCGCCGCTGGTGCCACGGCCGTCGTCGCGGCAGCCCTTGCCGCCCTGGGTCTGGGGCTGCGTCGCAAGGATCAGCAGAAATAACACCATAAGCTAGGCTAGGACGAACGCCCTTTTCCATCATCAAACGGGCATCCGCGTAAACGAGCGGGCCTCCGACGAGCGAAGTCGTCGGAGGCCCGCATTTATGGCGCCATGGAATCGCGCTTCGGTGCAGCGCCTATATCTCCATCGCCAGCTGGTAGGCGTCCCAGATGGCGTTCATGATGAGGCCCACCCTGTTGGAGTCGCCGATGTTGTACACCAGCTTGTCGGAGTCGCGCAGCTCCTGGTACAGGGCGTCGTCGCTGCGGTAGCCCAAGGACTCGATCACGGTGTCGCAGGGAACCGTCTGCAGCGTGCCGTCGGCATGCTTCACCACCAGGCCCTCGTCGGTCACGTGGTCGGCCGAGGTGCTCTCGTACACGGTCACCTTGTTGTACGCCAGCAGGTCCTTCAGCATGTCGTAGTTGGCAAAGCAGATGCCCTGGCCGCCCTTCATGATCTTTGGCAGCATCTCCACCACGGTGACCTCGTGGCCATGCTGTGCCAGCGACAGGGCCGTCTCGCAGCCCACCAGGCCGCCGCCGATGATGGCGACGCGCTTGCCGGCCTGGACCTCGCCGGCTATGACGTGGTCGGCCACGACGGTCTTCCCGGCGGGGCCGCCGAAGTCCACCTGGATGGGCGTGGCTCCCGTGGCCAGGATGACAAGGTCGTAGTTGCTGGAGTCGATCTCATGTGCGGTGGCCGCGCGGTTGAGCTCCACCTTTATGGGCAGCTTGGCAACCTGGCGCTTGTACCAGGCAAGAAGCTCGAGGTCGTCCTTCTTGAAATCGGGAGCGCCGCTGAGGTAGAGCTCGCCGCCCAGGCGGTCGCTCTTCTCCCACAGGGTGACGTCGTGGCCGCGCAGGGCGCACACGCGAGCGGCCTCCATGCCGCCCACGCCGCCGCCCACCACCAGCACGCGCTTGGGCTGCGCGGTGGGCACCAGGCGGAACGCCCTCTCGCGCCCGCAGGCGGGGTTCACGGCGCAGCTGATCTGCTGGCCGCACTCGATGCGGGCCATGCAGCCGGCGTGGCAGCTCAGGCACGGCCTGATCTCCTCGACGTGGTTCGTCTGCACCTTGTTGGGCCACTCGGGATCGGCCAGCAGCGGCCTGCCCAGACCTATCATGTCGCAGTCGGTGCCCAGGGAGTCGCAGGCCATCTGCGGGTCGTCCATGCGGCCGGCCAGGATGATGGGCGCCTTCACGCCGTCCTCCTTCATGGCGCGGCCGAACTCGCGGTAGATGCCCTTGTGGCCAAAGTACATAGGCGGATGGTTCCAGAACCAGGAGTCGTAGGTGCCGGCGTCCACGTTGAACATGTCGTAGCCGGCGTCCTCCAGGATGTGCGCGGCGCGCAGGCCCTCGGGGATGTCGCGGGCGACCTCCTGGAAGTCCTCACCGGGGAGGGCCCCCTCACGCAGGGCCTTTACGAATCCCTTCAGCGAGAAGCGCAGGCTCACCGGGAAGTCGTCGCCGCAGGCCTCCTTTATGCCCTGTACCACCATGATGGCGGGCTTCAGGCGGTTCTCCAGCTGGCCGCCCCACTCGTCGGTGCGGTGGTTGTACAGCGCAGTGGCAAACTGGTCCAGCAGGTAGCCCTCGTGTACGGCATGCACCTCGACGCCGTCGAACTGGGCGTGCTGGGCGCTCTTCGCGCACTCCACGATGTCGTGAATCCAGGAGCGGATCTCCTCGTCGGTCATCTGGCGCTGCGTGATGCTGGGGTCCCAGCGGTTCTCCTGCTGGGAGGGCGCCCAGAAGGTGGTTCCCATGGGCGGCATTATGGCGCGTCCGAAGCCACCCGATATCTGAAGGAACATCTTTGCGTTGAAGGCGTGGATGCGCTCGTTCATGGTCCAGGTGGTCTTCGCGAACCACACCGGGTCGTAGGCCGCGCACGGGCAGGCAAACTCGTGCATCTCCTTGTAGTTGGCCAGGGTTACGCCGCTCATGACCAGGCCGGTTCCGCCCTTGGCGCGCTCGACGTAGTAGTCCTGCGCGCGCTCGGTGAAGCCGCCGCGGCTGTCGCTCATCATCACCATGCCCAGGGGTGCCATGCTGATGCGGTTCTTGAAGGTGGTCTTCCTGACCGTTAGCGGCTGGAACAGCTTTGCGTATGGGCTCTTTGCCATGTGTCTCTCCTTACTCCAGCGGCTTCGTGTACTCCTGGTCTATCTGGGCCACCTTGTCGCGACGGCGCACGTACTTCGGCGCGGTCAGGGGGTCGGTGGACATCCAGGTCTGCGCTATGGCCATGGCTAGCACGGGGCCAATGATCTTTCCGCCCAGGCACAGCACGTTGGCGTCGTTGTGCTGGCGTGCCAGCTCGGCGCACACGGGGTCCTGGCACACGCAGGCAAAGATGCCGCGCACCTTGTTTGCGATCATGGCGCTGCCGTAGCCCACGCCGTCGACAAAGATGCCGCGGTCACACTCGCCCTTGGCCACGCTGAGGGCGGCGGGCAGCACGAAGTCCGAGAGGTCGCACGACTCGTGGTCGTACGTGCCGAAGTCCTTCACCTCGTGGCCCTGGGACTCCAGCCATTCCTTTATCTGGTTCTTCAGGTCGGTTCCCGCGTGGTCGTTTGCCATTGCGATCTTCATGTGGGCTCCCTTCGACGGGCCGGGCCACGTGGCCCGGCAGCTGACGTGACTGGCGCTAGTGTAGGTTCGCCCGGGAGCCACGGGTCTCGCCTGGTGCGTTCAGGTCCATCTGCGGGGGACGTCTTTCGACGGAAGGTCCGCGGTGGCCCATGCTGGAAGTGCGCGGCGGCACGGAAAGCGCAGCGAGCCCTCAGCACACATAGCGGCCAAGAAGCACGGCACGTGCTGGCGGCACAAAAAAGGGGAGGGAGCCGTTCGGTTCCCTCCCCACAGGTGATGCTGGTCACAATCCGGCACTGGTCTGCCGGGCTCTGTCGTACGTCCTGGCAAGTAGGCGCCTGTGCGCAGTCTATGCCTGGGCTGCCATCTGCGCCTGGACGGCGGTGATGGCGACGACACCCACGATGTCGTCGGCGGAGCAGCCGCGGCTGAGGTCGTTCACAGGCTTGGCGATGCCCTGCAGCACGGGACCGTAGGCCTCGGCGCCGGCGAAGCGCTGGACCAGTTTGTAGCCGATGTTGCCGGCCTCCAGGTCGGGGAACACCAGCACGTTGGCGTGGCCGGCCACAGTGGAGCCGGGGGCCTTCAGCTGGGCCACGCTGGGCACCAGGGCGGCGTCCAGCTGCAGGTCGCCGTCGAGGGCCAGGTCGGGGTTCTTCTGGTGGGCCAGCTCGGTGGCCTCCTGGACCTTCGTGGGCACATCGCCCTTAGCGGAGCCCTTGGTCGAGAAGGACAGCATGGCAACCTTCGCGTCGGTGCCCATGTACTTCTTCCACGAGTCGGCGGAGGCCAGCGCGATCTCGGAAAGCTCCTCGGCGTTGGGGTCGATGTTCAGGCCGCAGTCGGCAAACAGCAGGGTGCCGTCCTGGCCGAACTCCTTCTTGTCGGTACACATGATGAAGAAGGCGGAGACATGCTTCGTGCCGGGGGCGGTCTTCAGGATCTGCAGCGCGGGGCGCAGGGTGTTGGCGGTGGAGTGGCAGGCGCCGGAGACCAGGCCGTCGGCGTCGCCCATCTTTACCATCATGGTGCCGAAGTAGGTGTTGTCGTCCATCTGGGCGCGGGCCTGCTCCAGGGTGACGCCCTTCTTCTTCCTGAGCTCTGCGAACTTCTGGGCGTACTCCTCGTGCTTCGGGGAGGTCTTGGGGTCGACCACGGTGACGCCGTCGACCTTTACCTGCTCGGGGTCGCCCAGGATGATGAGGTTTGCCAGGCCCTCGGCCACGATGGTCTTCGCGGCGGCGATGGTGCGGGGGTCCTCGCCCTCGGGCAGGACGATGGTCTTACGATCTGCCTTTGCGGCAGCCTTCATGCGATCTAGAAACTCGCTCATACACTTCTCCCTTTGTAAGGAATTCGACTCCTCGGCCAGCGTAGCGAAGGAGCCTCCCAGCGTTTGCGCACGTTGGGCATTTAATGTAGCTGGTTTCCATTATACGGGCGCGTGCTAGAATTGCCCCGAATTGGGGCGTATATGGCAAGTGACATACGCTCTGCGGTGGGACGTACGCAGTCCTGCCTAACTTGTATCCTATAGATTCGCGAGGTCATACATGAGCATCGAAAGCGGACTGCCCGCAGGA
Organism: Atopobiaceae bacterium; assembly: GCA_051878835.1. Taxonomy (GTDB): domain Bacteria; phylum Actinomycetota; class Coriobacteriia; order Coriobacteriales; family Atopobiaceae; genus Olsenella_K. Next base: position 25,026 of record JBJEKW010000042.1, on the reverse strand, counting down.
TTCAATCCCAGCGCATACGACGCCATCGTTGTGGGAGCCGGTTACGCGGGTGCGGTCTGCGCCCGTCGCCTGGCCGAGGCCTGCAACTACAAGGTCGCCATCCTGGAGCGCAGGAACCACATCGCGGGCAACGCCTACGACTGCTACGACGAGGCCGGCGTGCTCATTCACAAGTACGGCCCGCACATCTATCACACCTACAACGACCGCGTGCACGAGTTCCTGTCGCGCTTCACGGAGTGGACGCCCTACCAGCACAAGGTGCTGGCAAACATCAACGGAACCCTGATGCCCGTGCCCTTCAACCACACGTCGCTGAAGCTGGCCTTTGGCGAGCAGAAGGGCGAGCGCCTGTACCAGAAGCTCGTCGCCGAGTTTGGCAAGGACAAGAAGGTCCGCATCCTGGAGCTTCGCCAGAAGAACGACCCCGAGCTGCACGAGGTCGCCGACTACGTGTACGAGAACGTCTTTCTGCACTACACCATGAAGCAGTGGGGAAAGACCCCCGACCAGATTGACCCGGCGGTCATGGGCCGCGTGCCCGTCTTCATCGGTGACGACGACCGCTACTTCCCGCAGGCGCCGCACCAGGGCATGCCCGCTGACAGCTACACCCAGCTGTTCGAGCGCATGCTGGACCACGACCTCATCAACGTGTACCTGAACGTCGACGCGCGTGACGTGCTGCAGGTCAGCGAGACCAAGGCTACCGTGTGCGGTCAGCCCTACGGCGGCGAGATCATCTACACCGGCGCCCTGGACGAGCTGTTCGGCATGGACCTGGGCGCCCTGCCGTACCGCACGGTCGACATGGTGTTCGAGACCCTGCCCGTGGACCAGTTCCAGCCCGTGGGCACCGTGAACTACACCGTGTCCGAGAACTTCACACGCATCACGGAGTTCAAGAACATGACCGGCCAGAAGTTGCCCGGCAAGACCACCATCCTGCGCGAGTACTCCCGCACCTACCTGCCCGGCATGGGCGAGACCCCGTACTACGTCATCAACGAGCCCGAGAACATCGCGCTGTACAAGCGCTATCGCGAGCGCGTCAGCGGCCTTCTGAACTTCCACGTGGTCGGCCGCCTGGCGGAGTACCGCTACTACGACATGGACGGCGTCGTGGCCTCCGCGCTTGACCTGTCCGACGAGCTCATCAACCAGCACTAGCTGCGGCGAGCTGCGGCTGCCGGCTGCGTTGGGCGACTGACGCGCCCTACTCCCGCGGCTGCGCATGTACTTCTTAGTTTGAAAAGTGATTATGTCGCCGTCCGAGAGGGCGGCGACGTTTTGTAACAACGGCTGTCAGAAGGACGGATGAAGCCATGAGCAAGACCATCACGTTCGGCGTTCCCTGCTACAACTCCGCCGAGTACATGGACCACTGCATCGGCTCCATCATAGACGGCTGCGACCAGGCCCCTGACGTGCAGGTGGTCGTGGTGGACGACGGCTCCACGAAGGACGACACCTACCAGAAGGCCCTGGACTGGCAGCGGCGCTACCCCGATCTGGTGAAGGCTGTGCACCAGGAGAACGGCGGCCACGGGAAGGCCGTGCTGAAGGCGCTGGAGAACGCCGACGGTGCCTACTTCAAGATCGTGGACTCCGACGACTGGGTGGACGGGCACGCCCTGAAGGTGCTGCTGCAGCGCCTGCGCGCGTTCATCGACTACCAGACGCGCGTGGACCTGGTCATCACGAACTACGTGTTCGAGCACACCGACGACGGCACGCGCAAGGTCGTGGACTACGGATTTGCCCTGCCAAAGAACAAAATAATCTCGTGGGGCCAGATCGGCCACTTCAACATGTCGCAGAACCTGATGATGCACGCGCTGTGCTACCGCACGGACGTGCTGAAGGACGGCGGCATCCCCATGCCAGCCCACACGTTCTACGTGGACAACATCTACGCCTACGTGCCCCTGCCGCGCTGCCACACCCTGTACTACCTGGATGTGGACCTGTACCGCTACTACATCGGCCGAGAAGACCAGAGCGTGAACGAGTCGGTCCTCATCAGCCGAGTGGACCAGCAGCTGCGCGTCACGCGCATCATGATCCATGCCTACCACCTGTTCGAGGACGTGGAGGAGCCACGGCTGCGCAACTACATGTTCGGGCACCTGACGCTGATGATGGCGGCCTGCTCGGTCTTCTCGAAGCTGTCGAAGGAGCCAGACGCCGAGAAGAACCTGAACGAGCTGTGGAACGAGCTGCGCGACTACGACATCTGGATGTATCGCCGCGTCCGCTACAGCCTGATGGGCATCTACAGCACCCTGCCCAAGGGCGGTGGCAAGAAGGCCACCATCATCATCTATCGCATCGCGCAGAAGCTCGTGAAGTTCAACTAGCCCTCGAGGTCGCAGGCGGCTTTGAAGCCGTAGGCGCCAGTGGCCTGACGCGCGGCGTCGGCTATGGCCAGCTCCAGCGCGCGCGTGGCCAGTATTCCGACGAAGTCCACGCCGGCGTCCACCTGGCCCGTGGCCATCACGAAGATCGTGTCGCCGTCGTTCGTGGTGTGCGTGGGGCAGATGGCGTGGGCATAGGCGTCGGCGCTCATCTGGGCCACCTTCGTGGCCTGCGCCTTCGTCAGGCGGGCGTTCGTGACTATGCACGAGATGGTCGTGTTCGTGCGCGGCAGTGGAGCGCTGTCCTTCTTGGTGGCGGGGCCCTCGCTTTCCTCAGGCGAGCCGCCGTCGCCCTTCTTGGCATCCAGGGGAGGACGTGCGGCCAGCTCAAGGAAGGCCTGGGTGGTAGAACCCACCGCGGTGCCATCGGGCGTCAGGACGCCTGCTATGGGCTTTCCGGTGTCGGGGTCCACGACGTCTCCGCAGGCGTTCACCGCTGCCACGGCTCCGCACACCAGCTGGCCAGCGGTCTGAACGGACTCGCCCAAGCCGCTCTTCATGGCGCGCTGGGGTCCCAGGGCCTTGCCCACGGTGCAGCCCGTGCCTGCGCCCACGTTTCCACGCTGCAGGGGCCTGCCGGCGTTCAGCGGGTCAAGGGCGCTTGCCACTGCGGCGGCGCCGTCCTCTGCGGTGGGACGCACGTCGGGACGCCCGCAGGCCAGGTCGAACAGGCAGGCACCGCTGACGATGGGCACCACGCCCACGCCCACGTCCAGGCCTATGTCGTGGCGCTCCAGCTCCTCCGCAACGCCGCACGAGGCCGACAGGCCATAGGCGCTGCCACCGCTGAGCACCACGGCGTTCAGGATTTGCACGGTTTCCTCGGGGCGAAGCAGGTCCGTCTCGCGCGAGGCGGGGGCGCCTCCGCGTACGTCCACGGCTCCCGTGGCTCCCTTGGGGCACACGATCACGGTGCAGCCCGTGCCCGCCTCGGCGTTCGTGCTGTGGGCTGCGCAGATGCCCGGGATCTGCGTGATGCTGCTGATGGCGGCGGCTTCGGAGTCGTTCTGTGCCGTATCGTTCGTGCTGGGTTCCGTGGTTTCCATGAGTGCCCCTTCCATGAGTGCATCTGCTGTGGGTGCACCTGCTGCCAAATCGTGTCCGAAACAGCACCAAGATAACCCAGCGCGCACGGGTTGGTTACAAAATGGTGCTCAAACACCCGCTAACGAGCCCTCTTGCCGGGTGTTTGAGCACCTTTTTGAGCGCCGAGCTAGATGGCAGCTGCAAAGGTGGGAGGTGTGAGTGTCATGCTAGTCGGTGCCTGCCGCAGTCCCAGGTGTGGGCGCCCATAGGTCCGACTTCTGCAGAAGAGCCTGCAGAAGTGGCAGGTATGGGCGCCCATAGGTCCGACTTCTGCATTCAGAAAGCGCTTGTCTCAAAGCGGCAGGCCTCTGACCTGCACTTTTGCGAAAGGGGTGTACTGGCCCCCTGCAAAACTCCCAGGTGTGGGCGCTCATAGGTCCGACTTCTGCAGGGGGGGGGTCTGCAGAAGTGGCAGGTGTGGGCGCCCGTCCGACTTTTACAGGGAAGCGCCGAATTCTAGCTAGCGGCGCGCTGCAGCAGCTCGGGCACGAGGTCGCGAACTAGCAGCTGGCTCAGCTCGCGGACCACGCGCGCGACCGGCAGACCCACCACGTTGGCATAGTCGCCGCTGATGGAGCGCACCAGCAGGCGCCCCAAACCCTGGATGCCGTACGATCCGGCCTTGTCCATGGGCTCGCCCGTGGCCACGTAGGCGGAGATCTCCTCATCGGTCAGAGAAAAGAACGTCACGTCGGTCGTCTCGACGAAGCTGCGCTGACTCCCGTTGGCGATGATGCAGACCCCAGTGGACACGTGGTGCGTGCGGCCCGAGAGGTCGCGCAGCGTGCGGCAGGCGGCCTCCACGTCGGCGGGCTTCCCTAGCACCTCGCCATCGTCGGTCCACACGATGGTGTCTGCAGCCAACAGTATGTCCTCCGCGGAGTCCGACGAGGAAGAGTTTGATGCATGCGATGTACTCTGCGCATCCAGCGTGGCATGAGCCTTCAGTTGTGCCAGGCGCTCCACCAGGTGAACGGGAGATTCGTTTGGCTGGCGCGTCTCGTCCACGTCGGCGGGATGCACGGTCACGTCGAAGCCTGCCTTGCGCAGGAGCTCGCGACGACGAGGAGAGGCGGATGCCAGTATCATGCAAGAAGTCCTTTCGAGTTTGATACACATAAATGACTAGCAGAGAAGCTTTTAGAAGTGCACATGTTGGCATTTTAGGTGCACTTGGTGTTCCATCGAGAGCGCGCGACGGCTATCCGCGTATGCCTGGTGACCGCTGTCTGGGTGCGCGACTGCAGTCTTGCGCGCACCAAACAACCGCTTCAGCTGCGTGCGATAGTCGCGTCGGAGCAAGTCTCATATACATAGCCGAACGGGGACCGCAGAAGCGATCCCCGTCCGAAAGAGGCGATGTAGCTGCCAGTTACTCCACGGTGATGGCGGACACGGGGCAGTTGTCGGCGGCCTCCTGCGCGCTCTCCTCGGCGTCGGCGGGAATCTCGTCCACGATGGGCTCAGCAACGCCCTCGTCGCCAACAGCGAAAACCTCGGGGCAGGTGCCCTCGCACAGACCGCAGCCGATGCAATCCTCAGAAATGGTTGCCTTCATGGTAAGTTCCTCTCACTAAACTCTTGGGCCCCTTACCCAAGTTCCTTCTCTTTGTACACTTATATACGTGGTTTCGCTACCCCCAAAAGCCGCGAATGAGGGCATCTTTTTCTTTGGGGACGGTTTTTGCGGTGAGCGAATAATAAGACAAGCCCTTTGGATGTATTAGAGCGAAGCTTAAGAAATTAAAGAGTGAATATCTATTTTTTCATGCCAATAGGCGGAGAATGACATCCGTTCACAAGAAAACTTACAAGAATACAAAATATTAACGTCGTATAATCTATAATTTGCTTAATCTGAGCTTACGCAAATGCGAGGATGGGTGATATAAGAGCTATAACATTTGGGAGGTTTACCATGTCTGTAAGCATTAAGCGTTTGATGGCTCAAAAGAGCGTCAAGATGTTTCTTGCATGCTGGGGGACCTTATGAGAAGGTTTGCGAGACCTCTGGGCATTGTGGCTGCCATCTTCATGGCAGCGCTGACCGTGGGTGCCCTCGGGTTCTTTGATTACAATGAGGCCAAGCAGCATGACAGCATTGGCCAGACGCCATACGCCATAAAGGTCGAGATTACCAACTCCGGTAGACCCTGCGACTCGTCGTTCGTTAGCTCGTTGAATAACATCTGCGATGCCTTTGATGTGAGCATGGTAAAGAAATACGCCAGCATGGTTGATGGCATGCAGACGACGGTTTACTCGGGCTGCTTCAGATGGGATTCGTTTCCCGTAGATACGCTGCGCCTTAGCAACGGCACGGTCCCTACGCAGGTAGGCGATTACATGGCCAGCTTCGACTACGGGACGGGACATAGGGCTGGCACCATAACTGATCTCATGTCCGACAATGCCGTCCTGGTGCAATGGCTGGCAAGTGACGAGTCATCCGACAGTGCGGATGGCATATATATCATTACCTCAACCAAGCCATTCGATTCCACTTCGCTAGTCGAAGAGCTAGCTACACAGGTGGGGCAAACCAGTGCGGATTTGACTACCGTTCACACCATAAGTACCGTAGGTACGGGCTTTCTCATGCCGTTGGGATTTATGTCGGCGGCGGTCCTGCTAGTGTGCTTCGTCCTGGTGGTCATCGCTACACCCCTTTCGCGCGCAAAGAAAATTGGCGTGCAGGAGAGCCTGGGCTGGTCCCCCGGCGCCATCTGGTGGGATGAGACCAGCTGCATACCTCTGTGGTCCATATGCAGTACCATCGCTTTGGATATAGCCATGCTGTGCACCGTGCATGACTTTGGGGGGTATTTGCCCAGAATACTTGTGTGCCAGACCGTTGGACTGGGGATATTGCTGGCAGTGTCGTGCATCATCTTTCTTGTGGTTTCTCGGTTTACCGCCGCCAGTCTTGTGCGCGGCTCGCTGGGGCTCAGGGGGCTGCAGCTGTTCAGCTGGATAGCGAAGGCCGGTGCCGTCGCAATTATGGTTTGGTTCGTGTGGATGGTAGCACCCTCGTTCGATGTCGAGGCGATTACTTGGTTCGATCAGGCCCCGTGGAGACAGAACGGCTGGTATACCGTGTTTGCCCAGAAGGACGATACGGCACAGAGTTTGCAGGCCATTTCGTCCAGCGATGGTGAATACTCGCAGCAGTTCGCCGATTTGTATGACGTCCTGAACGACGAATACGGTGGTGTCTGGGCCAGAGCGAACGAAGCGTCAAGTGAATCGAATCCATTCGGCGCATCGTTTGCCACGATGGAGGTAAACCCGAACTATCTCGCGCGATATCCCCTGTACGACCAGCAGGGAAACGTCATCCAAGTATCCGAAGACCAGCAGGAGCCCGTCGTACTGATACCGCAGAGCAAGGCAGCGCAGGAATCGGACATCCTGGACTACGAGGTTAACTACTACCAGTCCATGGGGGATGCGGAGAAGTCGGAGTATGGCAGCGATCCTCACGATTACTCAAGCGTGACTGCCGAAGACATCGTCTGCATGACCTACGTCGACGATCACGCTCTCTTCTCGTTCAGCAAGAGCGTCGGCCAAGGCCATGGTTATGCCGTGGAGTCACCTGTAATCCAAGTTCTTACAAAGGCAAACGCCAGTCGCATGCTGACCTCGGACATCGAGGTCATGGGATCGAATGCTCCGATGAAACTGCCGCTGGACGACGTAGGGAAGCAGCGGCTGTCACAGCAGCTTGCGCATGGCGAGCTGGCTGGCGAGAATATCCGGCTCGACACGCTGGAGAATGCCTTTCTGGGCGAGACCCAGCAGACTGAGGGCGCCTTTGTCCTTTTGCTGGCAGCTTGCGGCATCCTGGTCTTTGTGAGCGCACTGTCCAGCGCGCTTCTGTCGCGTGTGCTGGTGCTCTCTAGGGGCAATCTGATGGCCGTGCAGATGCTGCTGGGTTGGAGCTTTATCGACAGACATCGCACCCCCATCGTTGTTGAACTCGCTGTGTTTGTTTTCCTGGTGATTGCGGTCGCCTTGGGAACCGGAAGTCTGATTGCGCTCGTAATTTGCACCACGTCACTTCTTATAGACCTTCTGGTGCAGATGATCGTGTTCCGGTCGTTTGAGCGGAAGGGAACGCTGTCGCTAGTCAAGGGAGGCTACCTTGGGGCGTAACGAACTCATCTCACTCCATGGCGTATCGAAGTCGTTCGGCAGCCATCGCGTTCTGGACGGGATTGATCTTGAGGTTAGTAGTGGCATCGCGATGGCCATCTGTGGAAGGTCTGGTAGCGGAAAGTCTACGCTTCTGAACATCCTCGGGTTGCTAGAGCCCTTCGACTCGGGCACGTACACTCTCATGGGTCAGAAAGCCCCAAAGCCGGGGACCAGGGCCGCACAGATGTGCATACGCGACCACATTTGCTACCTGCTGCAGAACTTTGCCCTGGTGGAAAACGACACCGTATATCAGAATCTCATGATGGCGCTTCGTTATGCGGAGTGCCCCTCGCAGAAAAAGAGGCAGCTCATAGCCCGTTCCCTCAAAACCGTGGGACTTTCCGATGCCTTGGACCAGCGGGTATGCAATCTCTCAGGTGGGGAGCAGCAGCGGGTGGCACTGGCTCGGTGCCTGGTAAAGCCTGGCGACATTGTCTTGGCGGACGAGCCCACGGGTTCCCTGGACAGCAAGAACCGCGACATCGTGATGGGCCTGCTGCTGAGCATGCGAGAGTACGGCAAAACGATACTGGTGGTGACGCACGACCCCGTGGTGGCCAAGGCTGCGATCAGCGTGTGATGCTGAATGGCAGGGGAGGCTTGGGACCAATCTCGTGAGTGCCTATGAACTTCTCCATCCAGACCATGTCGTACCAGCGGCCGAACTTGCTGGCGCACTCCTGGAACGTGCCAATCATGCGGTAGCCCTCGCGCTCGTGGAAGCGCACGGAGTCCCAGCCCAGGTGCGGGTCGTCCTGCACGTGGGGCGTAGCTATGCAGGCGTAGAGGTTGCGGATGCCCTGGGCGCGCGAGGCGTCCTCAAGGGCGTGGTACAGCGCGCGGCCGACTCCGGCGCGCCTGGCATCCGTGCGGACATAGATGGACGTCTCGGCCGACCAGGCGTAGGCGGCGCGGCCCTTGAAGGCGCCGGTGTAGGCATAGCCCAGGATGGAGGGGCTGACCTGCGCATCCTTATGGGCGGCGGCATCTGAGGCGACATCCGCGCTCGCAGGGTCAGATGTTTGCAAGGCATATGCCGCATCGGTATCCGGTTGCGTCTCGGCCGACAGCATGGCATCGACCGCACCGTCGCCAGGTAGGGCCTCGGCCACCAGGTACGGATAGGTCAGCAGCGTGTGCTCTATGCGCTGGCGGAAGTTCTCCAGCGTGGGCACCTCCGTCTCGAACGTGATGGCGGTCCGCTGCACATAGGGCGCATAGATGTCCAGCAGGGCCCGGGCGTCGTCGGGCGTTGCGGTGCGTATGGAGATGCGAGGTTGCATGGGCGATGCCTCCGATGTTTTCTGGTCGCGTCGTAGGATGGCAAGAAGGGCCAGCCGCGTAGCTGGCCCTTCTGTTGTGCAATGTGGCTGGGCTGGGTGGTCATGGGCCAGACGGTCCCGGCACGGAGTCGCCGCGCTAGCGCTTCCTGCGCACCAGCTGGGTCACGGTCTCCACGTGGAAGGTCTGGGGGAACAGGTCCACCGGCGTCACGCGCACCGGCTCGAACGTGCCCGCCTGGCGGAAGCGCTCCAGGTCGCGAGCAAGTGTGGCCGGGTCGCACGACACGTAGGCGATGGCACGCGCCGGCTGCTGGCTCAGCTTCTGCACGACCTCGGGGGCCAGGCCCGCGCGGGGCGGGTCGACCACGATGATGTCGGCGTCGGTGTCGGGGAACTCCAGGTTGGCGTCGCCGCCGATGGGGTCGGCGTTCACGATGCCTGCGTGGTCCAGGTTCCTGCGCAGGTCGCGCACGGCGGGACCGTAGGACTCCACCGCCGACACCCAGGAGCAGCGCCTTGCCAGAGGCAGGGTGAACGTGCCCGCTCCGCTGTACAGGTCCATGGCCTCGTCGTTGCGGGTGGGCTCCAGGGCCTCCATCACCAGCTGCTGCAGGCGCTCGGCACCGGGCGTGTTCACCTGGAAGAACGACGGGGCCGACACCATCATGCGCTCCTGCCCCAGCTGCTCCTCCCAGTGGCCGCGGCCGCCCAGGACCTCCAGGCCGGCGATCTTGCGGGCCTTCAGCGGTCCCTTGGTCATGACGCGGACGATGGAGGTGGCTCGTCCCTGAGTGGCGTCGGACAGCACCTTTGCGGCCTGGGCGCGCGGGAAGGGTCCGGGCTGGGTCCACAGGGCAATCTCCACCTGGTGCGTGCGGCTGGAGGCGCGAATGCCGATGCGGTCCAGGTCAAGGCCGTGAGAGTTTGCCAGGTACGAGACGGCACCGCTGACGGACTTGGCCAGCTTCTGGTGGTCTGCGTCCAGAAGGGGACAGCTGTCGGCCTTCACAAGGCCTCCCACGCCCACCGGAACGGCGGGCACGGCACCGCGCCTGCCGCGCTTCTTTGACCTGCAGGCCTGCTGCATGGCGGCCTGCATGGCCTGCTGGGGGGACGCCTGCACGCCAGCTCTGCCGTGCATGCCAATGGTCACGTTGGATCCCCTGCGGGCAAAGCCCAGCTCGATCTTGTTTCGGTAGCCCCAGTCGGCGCTGGGCGCCTCGCAGGCGGCCACCAGCCGCTCAGCCTCGTCCTGGTCGAAGTGGCCCACGTGCACCAGCGAGCTGACCACGTTGTCGCGCTTCTGGCGCAGCTGGGCCTCACGGGAAAGCGACGCCCAGGGGCAGCCGTCGCACAGCATCGCCAGGGGGCAGGCGGGCTTCACGCGGTCCTTCGAGGGCTCCACCACCTCGGTCACCGTGGCGCGGCTGAACGAGGGGCCGGAATCCACGATGCGGGCCCTCACCGTGTCCCCGGGCACGCCGCCCTGCACAAACACGGTCTTCCCGTCTGGCAGGTGGCCTATGGCGTCGGCGCCATAGGCCATGCGCTCCACCGGTATGGTGACGTCGGCCGAGTCGTTCTGGTTAGTGCTTTGGGGTTCGGTTGCCATGTGGCCCGCTTTCTGGTTCTGGTTTAATGAGCTCCATAGCATTCTATAGCTGCGGGAACGCCATTGAGGAAGGTGCACGAATTCTGCCGTCCGAAGCAGAGAGTCCGCCCGTAGCGGAAGGCCGGTGACGCCCAGGTTGAGCGTCACCGGCCTTTGTCATGCAATGAATGACGCAGCTGCGCCTCGTGCGCAGCAGCGCTACCTGCGCTGCCTACTTCCCGCCGAACAGCATGCGGAAGCCCTCGCCAATGAGGTGGAAGGCCTCGGCCACGCGGCTGCCGGACGTGTGCTCGCTGGGCACGCGCTGGATCTGCAGCTGCTCGGCCTGCTGGGCGTTGGAAGCACCACGCTGTGCACCCGCAGCGCTGGACTGCTGCGCGCCCGAGGTCTGGAAGCTGGCGTGCGGTGCCTCGTAGGTCACGTGCTCGCCCTGCGTGGGCTGCTCGCCCTGACGCCCGGCTGCAATCTGGGCCTTGACCTTCTTTGCCGCATCCGTGACCGCATCGGTGGAGATGGTGGCGCTGACGGGCGACACCTTTGCCGCAGACGCCGGCGTGGCGGCCTGCTCCTTTGCCGCGGGAGCTGCAGCCTGGACCTTGGCGGCCTCGGCCGTGGCCTCGGCTGCGGCTGCCTTTGCGTCCTCGGCAGCGGCCTTTGCGGCTGCGGCCTCGTTTGCGACCTCGTTGGCTGCGGTGCGAACCTCGGCCACCTTCTGCGCGATGGGACCACGCTTCAGGACGCGGGGCAGCACCTGGGGCTTCTGCGGCATGGCGTTGGCGGCCACGTCGTTCTCGCTCTTGGCGTAGGTGCGGATGTTCGGCAGCGACAGCAGCTGGTCGGCCAGCTCGTGCGACATCGTGGGCATGATGGAGGAGACGGGCGTCACCTCGTGCTGTGCCTGCGTGTCGCCCTCGTGGGCGCGCAGGTATGCCAGCTGCAGCAGGACTTCCTGGCTGTTGATGCGCGGGTCGCCCTCGTGGATGGGGATGCGCTCCCAGGTGCCGTCACTGGTCAGCTGACGCGCCTTCAGGTTGTCAGCCAGCTGCAGGTTCATGTACTGGATCACGAGCGAGCGGCACGTCGGATCGAACACTGGGTAGGCAATCTCGACGCGGCGCTCGGTGTTGCGCGTCATCATGTCCGCGGAGCTCAGGTAGATGGTGTCGGTGTGGACGCCGAAGGCGTACACGCGCGCGTGCTCCAGGAAGCGGCCCACGATCTCGCGTACGACCAGGTTGTCCGTCTTGCCGGGGATGTTGGCCCTGATGCAGCAGATGCCACGCACGATCATGATCACGCGGACGCCCGCCTCGCAGGCCTCGGACAGCTTGTCGATGACGTCGCGGTCCGTGAGGGAGTTCATCTTCATGAAGACCTGAGCGGGCTGGCCGGCGCGGGCGCGCTCGATCTCGCGGTTCAGGCCACGCATGACCAGCGGCTTCAGGCCTGCGGGCGCCACGCCCAGGTAACGGTACGAGCCACGCAGGTTGCCGATGGACAGGTTGCGGAAGAACACGTTGCCGTCCTCGGCGATGCCGCGGTGTGCCGTCATCAGCATGAAGTCGGAGTACAGCTTGGCGGTCTTCTCGTTGAAGTTGCCGGTGCCCAGGCAGGTGATGCGGCTGATGTTGCCCTTGTCGTGATAGGTAATCTGGCAGATCTTCGAGTGCACCTTGAAGCCCTCGGAGCCGTAGATCACCGTGCAGCCGGCTGCCTCCAGGCGCTCTGCCCAGGCGATGTTGTTCGCCTCGTCAAAGCGGGCGCGCAGCTCCATCAGCACCGTGACGTCCTTGCCGTTCTCGGCGGCGGCGATGAGGCTCTCGCACAGGTGGGACTGCTTTGCCACGCGGTAAAGCGTGATCTTGATCGAGATGCAGTCGTCGTCGGAGGATGCCTCGCGCAGCAGGGTCAGAAGCGGCAGCATGGACTCGTACGGGTAGAACAGCAGGACGTCGTGGTCCTCGATCTGCTGGCGCATGGGCTTGCTCATGTCGACCATGGGCGAGATCTGGGGCTCGAAGGGCTGGAACACCAGGCCGCCGTGGTAGGTGTCGGGGATGTGGTCCTCCAGGCCGTAAACGAAGCCCAGGTCCAGCGGGATGTTCACGTGGAACACCCGCTCCTTCGTCAGCTCCAGCTCGGCGGTGATGAAGGACTCCAGCTTCTTGTCCAGGCTGCCACGAATCTCCAGACGGATGGGCTGCAGGCGCTGGCGCTTGCGCAGCACCTTCTTCATGTGCTGGCGGTAGTCTTCCTCCTCCTCGACGCCCTCGCCGTCAGGGTCGATGTCGGCGTTGCGGGTGACGCGGATGACTGCCGTGGCCGTGGGGCGATAGTCGCCGAAGCAGCCGTCCAGGCAGGTGATGATGATGTCCTCCAGCAGGGTGTAGCGGTAGCACTTGGGGGTGGAGGGCAGTGGCACCACGCGCGGCAGCGAAGGCGGCACCTCGACCAGGCCCAGAACGTCGTGCTCGGTGGGGCCGTCCAGCGAGCAGGCCACGTACTGCTGGGAGTTCCTCAGGTTGGGGAAGGGGTGGCGCGGGTCCACGATCATGGGCGAGATGATGGGGGCCACGTTGCGGTCGAACTGCTGCGCCACGGCGTCGATGTCGGTCTCGGTGTAGTCGCTGGGGTGCACGTAGGCCAGGCCGTGACTGGCCAGCTCGCCCGAGACCTGCGCCCATGCGGTCTCCTGGCGGGACAGCAGGCTGGGCAGGATCTCGAACACGGTGGACAGCTGCTCGGAGGGGGTCTTGTTCGACTTGTTGTCGGTGGGCTGATGCTTCAGGCGTGCCAGGTCGGACAGGCCGCCGATGCGGATCATGAACCACTCGTCCAGGTTGGATCCAAAGATCTCGACGAACTTCAGGCGTTCGAACAGCGGTACGGACTCGTCGAATGCCTCGTCCAGCACGCGGTTGTCGAAGTTCAGCCAGCTGACCTCGCGGTTCTGAGTGTATGAGAAATCGCGATCGTGCTTCTTGGTCTCCTCGGGCTTATCCTCGGTAGTTTGCTCGGCTTCGTCCTTCGTCTTTTCCTTATCGTTCTTTTTGCTCATGGCTGCCTCGAATCGCGTATCGGACCGGTGAAATGAGTGTTACCAGTACGTTTGCCGCCCAGATTGCATGGCGGGTGGAGCAATCATTTCCTTTGTTGGGGTATCCATTACCTTGTGGTCATTGGTACATACAGAAGTGATTCTAGCAGTGTGGGTACATAGTTTCGTCAGCCCGCGGTAAAGCGCGGGGCTCTGCGGGCAAGGGGGAGTGGTTCGGCACATGGGTAGGGGACTCTGCGTGCATTCGGAGATCGGGCGGCTCCGGACGGTCATGCTGCACCGTCCGGGAGACGAGCTGCTGAACCTCTCTCCGGCAAACCTGGACCCATTGCTGTTCGACGACATACCCTTCCTTCAGGTAGCGCAAGAAGAGCACGACGCGTTCGCGAAGGTGCTTCGCGACCACGGCGTTGAGGTGCTGTACCTGGACCAGCTGGTGGCCGAGGCGCTGGACGCCACGCCGGGCCTGCGCCAGAAGTTCACCCGGCGCTATATATATGAGAGCGGCGTGGCGGGCGTGCGCATGAAGGAGGCCATCCACGAGCGGCTGGACTCCATCGAGGACACCCTGGAGTTCGTGGACAAGACCATGGCGGGCATCCGGCGCGACGAGGTGGACCTGGGTGCCCACAAGTCGCTGGAGCTGGCGGACCTCGTGGGCACGGCCCAGAGCGGCGACGCCGACCTGGTGGTGGACCCCCTGCCGAACCTGTACTTCTCGCGCGACCCCTTTGTGGTGGTGGGGCGCGGCGTGTGCCTGAACCACATGTACAGCGAGACCCGCAGGCGCGAGACGCTGTACGGGCAGTGCATCTTTACCTACCACCCGAAGTACGCGGGGGCGCCGCTGTGGTTCGACCGCGACGGCCGCTACCACATGGAGGGCGGCGACATCCTGAACCTGAACGCCCATACCCTGGCCGTGGGCATCAGCCAGCGCACGCAGTCGGCCGCCATCGACGAGCTGGCCTACAACGTGTTCTGGGGCGACCGCGGCAGCGAGATCGACACCATATACGCGCTGCTGATACCGGAGTCGCGCGCCATGATGCACCTGGACACGGTGTTCACGCAGGTGGACGTCGACAAGTTCCTGATCCACCCCGGCATCATGGGGACGCTGCGGGTGTTCAGGGTCACGCGGGGCATGCACCACGGCGAGTTCCAGATTCGCACCTCGGACGAGCCCCTGGAGGACATCCTGGCGGACGCCCTGGGGCTGGACGGCGTGCAGCTGATACGCTGCGGCGGCAACGATCCCATTGCCGGCTCGCGCGAGCAGTGGAACGACGGCTCGAACACGCTGGCCCTGGCGCCCGGGCAGATCTGCGTGTACCAGCGAAACTCCGTCACGAACGAGATCCTGTACAAGGCGGGCCTCGAGCTCTACGAGATCCCCTCGGCGGAGCTGTCGCGCGGGCGCGGCGGCCCGCACTGCATGAGCATGCCCTTCTACCGAGACGAGCTGTAGGGCGGAAGGGCCATGTGCCGTGCCGTTGTGTTTCGGGAGGGCGCCGGATGGCGGACGAGGGATGCCCGCGCGCCACGTTGGCGCTAGTATCGTGGGAGTCCCCGACGAAAGGAATCACATGGGCGTAAACATCAGCGGACGCAGCTTCCTCAAGCTGCTGGACTACACCCCCGCCGAGATCGAGTACCTCCTGGATCTGGCCGACGAGTTCAAGCGCCTCAAGCGAGCGGGCGTGCCCCATCGCTACCTGGAGGGAAAGAACGTCGCCCTCATTTTTGAGAAGACCTCCACGCGCACGCGCTCGTCCTTCGAGGTGGGTGCCATGGACCTGGGCATGGGTGCCGTCTACATTGGCCCCGGTCAGTCCCAGCTGGGAAACAAGGAGTCCGTCGAGGACACGGCTCGCGTCATGGGCAGGATCTTTGACGGCATAGAGTACCGCGGCTTCGACCAGTCCATCGTCGAGGACCTGGCGCGCTACTCGGGCGTGCCTGTGTGGAACGGCCTCACGACGCAGTTCCACCCCACGCAGATGCTGGCCGACATCATGACCGCCTCCGAGGTGTTCGGCAGGAGGAACCTGCGCGGCCGCAAGCTGACGTTCTTTGGCGACGCCGGCAACAACGTGGGCAACTCGCTCATGGTGGTCTGCGCAAAGCTGGGCATGGACTTCTGCGCGTGCGGCCCGAAGGAGCAGATGCCCGACGCCGAACTGGTGAAGACCTGCCGCGAGGTGGCCGCCCAGACCGGCTCCACCATCACGCTGACCGAGGACGTGCACGAGGGCGCAAAGGGCGCCAGCGTGCTGTACACCGACATCTGGGTCAGCATGGGCGAGCCCGCCGAGCTGTGGGCGCAGCGCATCAAGCTGCTGGAGCCCTATCGCGTGACGAAGGAGCTCATGGCAGAGGCCGAGCCCGACGCCATCTTCCTGCACTGCCTGCCCAGCTTCCACGACACGAACACCACCATCGGCCAGAAGATCGCCCAGCAGTTCGGCGTCACACAGATGGAGGTCACCGATGAGGTCTTCCGTAGCCCGCAGTCGCACGTGTTCGACGAGGCCGAGAACCGCCTGCACACCATCAAGGCGGTCATGTACGCCACCCTGAAGTAGCGTGAACATAGGACGCAGGAGTGCCCGCACGACTTTCTTTGAAAGTCCACCACTCCATCGTTTCAAATGAGATTAAGAAGGGCCGGCCAGCTGCCATCCGACAGCGGCCGGCCCTTTCGCGAACGGGGCCGGAAGGATTGTTCACACCGCCCCTTCGCGCAGGGCTGCTATTCTTGCCCTACATATATTGGTAAGAAAGGAAGGGGGCAGCGCCATGAGAGCGTGCCCGTCGATAAAGGACTCCACCAAAGACGAGCGCCTGCAGTGGGTGCGCGAGCGCTACGTGTGCATCGCCGACTGCGACCAGTGCGGCATCTGCGAGTCGTTCCACGGCCAGGACCCGGAGCATGCCTTTGCCGACTACATCGAGGGACGCGCCGAGATGCTGGAGGTGGCGGCCCGCTACCGCCGCTAGTGGCGCTAGCCCAGGTACGACGTCACCGTGGGATTGTCCTTGATGATGCTCTTCAGCTCCTGGATGTAGCGGTTCAGAAGGTCGCTGGGCTTGCGGTCGCGGTGTATGAGGTAGCCCACGCGCATGCGCTCCTTCGTCTGCAGGGGCACCGACACGATGCCCGACTGCATGGCGTCGGTCAGCACGCCGGTGGACAGCGTGTAGCCGCTGGCGTGCACCAGAAGGTCCGTCAGGGTGCTGCGGTCGGAGATGCGGATGTTCTTGCTGTGCGGCAGGTAGCTCAGGGGCTCCTCCGAGTAGTAGAAGGAGTTCTGGCGGCCCTGCTCGAACGAGTAGCGCGGCAGGTCGGCCAGCTCCTCGGGCTTGATGATGTCGCGCTTTGCCAGTGGGTTGTTCTCGCCCACGAACACGTGGACGCTGGCGTCGAACAGTGGGTAGAACTTCAGGCGGCCGTCGGCGAAGGCCTTGCTGAGCACGCGGCTGTTGTAGGTGTCCACGTACATGATGCCTATCTCGCTGCGGAAGCTGGCCACGTCGCTGATGATCTCGCCGGTGGAGGTCTCGCGCATCTCGAGGTCGTACTCGTCGGAGTCCAGGCTCTCGGCCACGCTGATGAAGGCCTTCACGCTGAACGCGTAGTGCTGCGTCGAGACGGCCAGGCGCATGGACGAGCCGCTGTTGCCCTGGTAGTGGGCCTCCAGCATGTCGGCCTGCTCGATGACCTGGCGCGCGTAGCCCAGAAGCTCGGTGCCCTCGTTCGTCAGCGACACGCCGCGGTTCGACCGGTTGAAGATCGAGATGCCCAGCTCGCCCTCCAGCTCCTTTATGGCCGTCGAGAGGTTGGACTGCGTGGTGTAGAGGTTGTGCGCGGCGGCGTTGATGGAGCCGCACTCGGCAACGGCTATGAGGTAGCGCAGCTGCTGTAGCGTCATGGCTTCCCCTTTCTGCACGCTGTCATTGTAATCGATTGGTTAGAAAACCTGTTTATCGGAAGTATAGATACATATCTATTCAATGGAACAATGGCGCGTGCGAGAGGTGCAAGGTGTGTAGAAACCATGGATGTATTTGGGGACAATGGGATCCGCCGGCTGGGGGTCCCGGAGGGACGCCGAGACGGCGCGTCCTTCTGGCAGTCCACAAGTGCGCAGGTTATGTGCACTGTTGACGGATTGTGACCGGATGTTAAACTAGCAATGTCAATGGTTTGTTAGTAGGAGGAAGTGGGGTGGAGTTCTCGCCCCGCTTCCTTTTGTGTGTGTAGGCACCAGGCACTGACAGGTGCCTGCCAAGCAGGAGGGGAGTGAACATGGCAACGCCCGAACAGCAGTCGGTGGCTCAGGCGCTTCTGGCCACGTTGGAGGAGCAGGCGGCGCAGCACGACATCGACATCGTGGACGTCGAGGTCGTGGGTGCAAAGAGCTCTCCCGTGGTGCGCGTGCGCATAGACCACGCCGACGAGTCGGCTCCGGGGATCTCGCTGGACGAGGTCACCGCGCAGACCCAGTGGATCTCGGATGCCCTGGACGCGGCTGATCCCTTCCCCGGCACCTACACGCTGGAGGTGTCGTCGCCCGGCCTGGCAAGGCCGCTGCGACGTCCGCACGACTTCGAGCGCTTCGCGGGGCAGGACGTGTCCCTGAGCGTGCGCAGCGAGGAGGGTCGCCACCACGTCACGGGTCGCCTGGACGGCTTCCGCGACGGCAAGGTGGTCGTGACCAGCCAGGACGGCACGCACGAGTACCCGCTCGACCAGATCAATTCTTGCAACATAAAGCCCAAGCTCGACTTTGGCCCCAAGCCTAAGCCCGGCAAGGCATCCAAGTAGGAAGGACCAGACATGGCATCAGAGATGATGGAAGCGCTCATGGCGCTGTGCCAGGAGAAGCACATCGACGAGCTGTACCTGCTCGACAAGCTGGAGCAGTCGCTCGCCCGCAGCTACGCGGATGTCCTGCACCTGGACTACGGCGCAAAGGTCACCATCGACCGCTCCACCGGCCGCGTGTACGTGTACAAGCTCGTGCCGAAGGAGGAGTCCTTCGACGACGAGACCGGCGAGTACACCGAGTTCGACGAGGTGGACGTGACCCCGAAGGGCACCAGCCGCATCGCCGCCCAGCACGCCAAGGCCGAGATCAACGCCATCGTGCGCAACGCCGCGCGCCAGCAGATCTACGAGGAGTTCTCCGACCGCATCGGCGAGATCATCACCGGTACCGTGCTGCAGTCGACCCCCGACTTCACCATCGTGAAGATCCGCGACGGCGTCGAGGCCGAGCTGCCGCACTTCGACCAGCGCCGTCACCCCGAGGAGCGCAACGAGCGCCCGGTGGGCGAGCACTACACGCACAACCAGCGCCTGAAGGCCATCATCATCGACGTGCGCGATCCCAACTCCACCGAGCCTCCCGTTCGTGGCGAGCGCCAGCGTCCGCCCATCGTGATCTCGCGCACGCACCCCGACCTGATTAAGCGCCTGTTCGAGCTGGAGGTGCCCGAGGTCTACGACGGAGTCGTCGAGGTGCGCTCCGTCGCCCGCGAGCCCGGCATCCGCAGCAAGGTGGCCGTCAGCTCCCTGGACGACCACCTGGATCCCGTGGGCGCCTGCGTCGGCCCCAAGGGCAGCCGTGTGCGCACCGTCGTGTCCGAGCTGCGCGGCGAGCGCGTGGACGTGGTGCCCTGGAGCGACGACCCCGCACGTCGCGTGGCTGCGGCGCTTTCGCCTGCCCGCGTCTCCCGCGTCCTCATCGACTCCGAGGAGAACTACGCCACGGTCATCGTGCCCGACGACCAGCTGTCCCTGGCCATCGGCAAGGAGGGCCAGAACGCGCGCCTGGCCGCGCGCCTGACGGGCTTCCACATCGACATAAAGAACGAGTCCCTGGCAAAGAGCCTGCTGCGCGACCTTCCCGAACGCCCGCAGGAGGAGCCCGACGTGGTCGTGCCCGAGGGCGAGCACCGCTGCGAATACGTGGGACCCACCGGCATACAGTGCCGCAACATGGCACGCCCCGGCTCCAGGTTCTGTGGCATCCACGAGAAGCTGGCCCAGCTGGGCGACGCCCCCGTCAGCGACGACCCCGACTCTTTGATCTAGCCCGGGCGCTCCACGTCCGCTCCCTCGCAAATGGAAGGTAGTCTACATGGCCAAAACTCGCGTTCATGACCTCGCCAAGGAATATGGCATGAGCAGCAAGGAGATGCTTGGTCATCTCCGCGATATGAAAATACCCGCAAAGTCCGCTTCGTCCACGTTGGAGGACGCCTATGTCTCCATCGTGCGCAAGAAGCTGAAGCCCATCCTGGAGGCTCGCGCCGCCGAGATCGAGGCACAAAAGAAGGCCGAGGCCCAGCAGAAGGCCCAGGAGGAGGCCCAGCAGAAGGCCAAGGAGGAGGCCGAGCGCATCGCCGCCGAGAAGCGCCGCCAGAAGGAGCGCGCCGAGGAGGAAAAGAAGCGCGCTGCCGCCGAGGCCGCCCGCAAGAAGGCCGAGAAGGAGCGTGCCGAGGCCGAGCGCAAGAAGGCCGAGGAGGCCGAGCGCAACCGCGTCCGCGACAACGCCCCCAAGTCCGTGCCGTCCTTCTCGTCCCTGCTCGAGCAGATCGCCCAGCAGGACAAGATCATGAAGGAGCAGGCCGAGGAGGCAAAGAAGGCCAAGGAGAAGGAGCGCCAGGAGCGCCAGCAGGCCAAGCGCGAGGGCCGCGAGAACGGCGAGCGCCGCGGCGGCCGTCGTGGCGAGCGCAGCGAGCGTTCCGAGCGCGAGGAGTCCTCTGAGCGCAAGGGCGGGCGCCGCAACGCCGCCACCCGCATGAACGAGGCCATGATGCCCGAGGCCGAGGAGTCCGCGGGCCGTGGCCGTGGCCACGGCCACAAGGCCACCCGTCGCCAGGGCCAGGGCGAGGACCGCTACTCGCGCATGGCCCGTGCCGCCGAGGAGTACAACCGCGAGCGCGTCCTGGCCGACGCGCGCGAGGCCGTCGAGGAGGCCACCCGCGAGTCCACCGGCAGGCGCAAGAAGCGCAAGGAACGCAGGAAGCAGCAGGCCGCGGAGGCTGCCCAGGAGGCACGCATCGAGAAGGCCATCGAGAACGACCAGGACCTCAGCCAGCTGGACACCATCAAGGTGCCGCAGGGCTGCACCGTGGCCGAGCTGGCCGACCTGCTGAAGGTCCCCGCCAACGACATCGTGAAGCGCCTGTTCCTGCTGGGCACGCCGCTGACCATGACCCAGAGCATGTCCGACGACCTCATCGAGCTGGTCGCCGACGACCTGGGCCGCTCGGTCAAGGTCATGACGAAGGAGGAGGAGAACTCCTTCACCTTCTACGACGACCCGAAGGACCTCAAGCCCAGGCCGCCCGTGGTCACCGTCATGGGCCACGTCGACCACGGCAAGACGTCGCTTCTGGACGCCATCCGTCACACGGGCGTCGCAGAGGGCGAGGCCGGCGGCATCACGCAGGCCATCGGCGCCTCCCAGGTAAAGATCAACGGTCGCACCATAACGTTCATCGACACCCCTGGCCACGAGACCTTCACGGCCATGCGCGCCCGCGGCGCCAAGGTCACCGACATCGTCATCCTGATCGTGGCCGCAGACGACGGCGTCATGCCCCAGACGGTCGAGTCCATCAACCACGCCAAGGCCGCAAAGGTCCCCATCATCGTGGCCGTGAACAAGATCGACAAGCCCGGCGCCGACCCCACCCGCGTGCGCCAGGAGCTGACCGAGTACGGCATCGTCCCCGAGGAGTGGGGCGGCGACAACATGTTCGTCGACATCTCGGCAAAGAAGCACATCGGCATCGACGACCTGCTGGAGGCCGTGCTGCTGGAGGCCGACGTCCTCGAGCTGAAGGCCAACCCCGACACGTTCGCCTCCGGCTACGTGCTCGAGGCAAAGCTGGACCGCGGCCGCGGCTCCGTGGCCACCGTCCTGGTGAACCGCGGTACGCTGCACATCGGCGACGCCGTGGTCGCTGGCACCGCCTACGGCAAGGTACGCGCCATGCTGAACCCCAAGGGCAAGAACGTGAAGGAGGCCCGTCCCTCCGACCCTGTCGAGATCTTGGGCCTGCAGAGCGTGCCCATGGCCGGCGACGAGTTCCGCGTGTTCACCGACGACCGCGACGCACGCCAGCTGGCGGAGCAGCGCGCTCTGAAGGCACGCATCGAGGAGCAGAACAAGGTCAAGCACGTCACGCTGGAGAACCTGTTCGAGACCATGGCCGACGCCGACGTGAAGGAGCTCAACCTCATCATCAAGGCCGACGTCCAGGGCTCCATCGAGGCACTTCAGGACTCGCTGGACAAGATGGACCAGTCCGAGGTCCGCATCAACGTGATCCACTCCGCCGTTGGTGCCATCACCGAGACGGACGTCACACTGGCGGACGCGTCGAACGCCATCATCATCGGCTTCGGCGTGCGCCCCGACGCGAAGGCGCGCAACGCCGCCGAGCGCGAGGGCGTCGAGATTCGTACCTACAGCGTCATCTACAAGGCCATCGAGGACATCGACGCCGCCCGCATCGGCATGCTGAAGCCCACCGAGGAGGAGCACCAGACGGCCACCATCGAGGTCCGCAACACCTTCAAGGTGCCGAAGGTCGGCATCGCCGCCGGCTGCATGGTGCAGGAGGGCGAGGTCTCCCGCGACGACCTGGCGCGCCTGGTGCGCGACGGCATCGTCGTCTACGAGGGCAAGATCGCGTCGCTCAGGCGCTACAAGGACGACGTCAAGAGCGTGAAGGCCGGCTTCGAGTGCGGCATCGGACTGGAGAACTTCCAGGACATCCACGTGGGTGACATCATCGAGTCCTACAAGGTCGTCGAGGTCGCCCGTACAGAGTAGGAATACACATGAAGCAGAACCGCAACTCCCACCGCGTTAACGAACAGGCTCGCGAGAAGCTCGCCAGCATCCTGCTGTACGAGGTTCAGGACCCCGAGCTGGACCTCATCACCCTGACGGGCGTCGAGGTCTCGGTGGACAAGTCCTTCTTGCGCGCCTTTGTCAGCTGCGAGCCCGAGCGCTACGCCTCGGTCAGCGAGGCGCTCGAGCGCGCGAAGGGTCGTATCCGCTCGCTTCTGGGCCATGCCCTCGGCTGGCGCGTCACGCCCGAGATCGAGTTCAGGATCGACACCACCACCGACGAGGCCGAGCGCATAGCCGAGGCCCTGAAGGTCGTGCCGCCCACCATCGGCGTGCAGAAGGACGAGTTCGGCTATCCCATATCCGAAGACGAGGAACATGCTGACCACTAGGACGGGCGTGCTCTGCCCGACCGCCGACGGTGCGGCCGCGCAGCAGAGCGAGCGCTTTGACGACATAGCGTCGCTGATTCAGGCGACGGACACCATAGCCATCTGCGCCCACACGTCGCCCGACGGCGACGCGCTGGGCTCGGGCCTGGCCCTGGCTGCCATCATCCGGCAGCTGTGGCCCCAAAAGCAGGTCACCAACCTGCTGGCCGACGACGCTCCGATTCCCAGGATCTACAGGTTCCTGCCCGGCGTCGACGACTTCGTGCCCGCCGCCAAGTACACGCAGGACCCCGACCTGTTCATAGCGGTCGACCTGTCGGTGGCTTCGCGCCTGAACGACGCGCAGGCGGTCCTGGCGCGCTCGCGCATGAGCGCGGTCATGGACCACCATCCCTGCCAGCAGCCCTTCGGCGACTCGAACATCGTGCGTCCTGGGGCTGCCGCCACGGGCGTCATCGTGACCGAGTTCGCGCAGCACCTGGGGGCGCACATCACCCCCGACATCGCTGAGTGCCTGTACTGCGCCATCACCACCGACACGGGCAGGTTCCAGTACCAGAACGCCGACGGAGAAGCCTTCGAGGTCGCCAGCCTGCTGGTGGACGCCGGAGCCTCCCCCTCCAACGTGTCGCTGCACGTGTACCAGAGCTTCCGCATCCAGTACCTGCACCTGGAGGCCCTGGTCATGGGTCGCATCGTCACCTTCTCGAAGGGGCGCATCGCCTATAGCTACGCCACACAGAACGACTTCGAGCGCACGGGCGCGCGCCTGGACGAGTCCGAGGGGCTCATCGACGACGTGCGCAGCGTCGAGGGCTCCGAGGTCGCACTGTTCCTGAAGGAGGTTCCCGGCGGCAAGGTCCGCGGCAACCTTCGTTCCAAGGGCGAGAAGGACGTCAGCGCCGTTGCCGAGGCCCTGGGTGGCGGAGGCCACCGCGCGGCGGCCGGCTTCACGGTGGTCGGCGACATCGACCAGGCGCTCAGCGCTTCTTTGCCGCTATTGAAGGCACTGTTTGGCGACGAGGAAGGCGGTGCGCGGTGAGGCGAGGCCCCAGTGCCATCAACCTTCTACTGGGCGTCGACAAGCCTTCCGGCATGACCAGCCATGACGTCGTGAACCACGTGCGCAGAGCCGTGGGCGAGAGGCGCGTGGGTCACGCGGGCACGCTGGACCCCTCAGCCACCGGCGTCATGGTGCTGGGCGTGGGGCAGGGCACCAGGCTGATGGGCCTGCTGTCCGCCGAGCGAAAGTCCTACCTGGCGACCATCGGCTTTGGCTGCGAGACTGACACCGAGGATGCTGAAGGCCAGGTCACGAGCACTGCTGAGGTGCCCGCGCAGGTGGGCAACCAGGAGCAGGCCGCCCAGGTGGTGGCACAGCTGGTGGGTGACCACCTGCAGGTGCCGCCGGCGTACTCGGCCATCTCGGTCGATGGGGTCAGGTCGTACGCCCGCGCGCGTGCCGGCCAAAAGGTCGAGCTGCCGCCCCGGCCCATCCACGTGTACGAGGCCACGCTCCTGGCGGTGGAGAGCGCCGGCGAGGGCTGCCTTCCCGGCACGCAGGTGCTGTGGCACGTGGCCGTCACCGTGAGCAAGGGCACCTACGTGCGCAGCATCGCGCGCGACCTGGGCCGCCAGCTGGGCAGCGCCGCCCACCTGGAGCAGCTGCGCAGGACGGTATCCGGCACGGTGACGCTGGGCGACTGCATCCAGCTGGACCAGCTCCAGGAGGGCGGAGCACAGTATGCCGCGCAGCACGCCATCGACCCGCTGCGGGTCCTCGGGCTGCCCGTGCGCGAGGTCTCCCCGAACGAGCGCGAGGACGCCGCCATGGGCAGAAGGATTGCCCTGGGTAGCGTGTTCGGCGTGGACGCCAGGTCTCGGTCGCACCTGCTGCTACGTCCCTTGGAGGGACAGCTTCCACAGGGTCAGAAGGTGGCGCTCTTCTCGGACTCCAGGCTGTGGGGGGTCTGGGAGGTCGACGGCGGACATCTGCGCAGCAGCGTGAACTTTCCAGTGGGCATCCAGGGGGTGTCTCCTTGCTCGAAGGCATAGAAGGCAAAGCGAATAGCATCCAACAGAACACCAGCGAGGCG
>JBJEKW010000041.1:0-11442 GCA_051878835.1 Atopobiaceae bacterium | reverse complement strand
CGGCTGACGCCCCGACCTGGGAATGTTAACGTGCAGAATCCGCCCCGACCTGGAATTACCGACCGGCTAACCTCGCGAAACTCTACATTGGGGCGTCGGTGGGGTTGGCAGTGTCGGTCCGTGGCTCCGTGGTAAACGGCACTACCTTAGACTGCGGTGGGCCAGTAAACAGTCGGACTAGCAAACAATCGGACGGGCGAACAGACGGACTGCGAACAATCCGCACTAGGTTGTGCTGCAACGGCTCCATGGACACCAATCCGTGCTAAGTTGCGGTGCGGACACCCCGCAGTGGATGGTATGCCCTGGGCTTGGGGCTGGGGAAGGCGGGGTCCGTATGTCGGATAACTGCGCTGGGATGGTCGGGTTCGTACCGGAGCTGTTGGCACGCGCTATTGCGGCTTCGATGTGGGGGCCGGAAAGTACGACCACTCGCGGAGGAAACAGCTCCGCTGACGGTCCCGAAAGAAATTTCATCATCACATGTTGAATCAGCGACTGGTTACGAATCCCCGATGACGACTTGTGATGATCCGCAAAGTATCGAATAACAAGGATACGAAATTACGGTGCGTGCGTATCGCGTCGTGCAATTAACTCGAATGTGCATTGCATAATACCAGTTAAAAAGTACTGTTGTGGCTCATGGCGCAGCTGCGAAGGCAAGGGCATAACGACGGGGAAAGAAAACTTTGTAATAACGACCCCTTCAACCGTTTATTCAGCCATCCTATCCG
This sequence comes from Atopobiaceae bacterium, assembly GCA_051878835.1. Taxonomy (GTDB): domain Bacteria; phylum Actinomycetota; class Coriobacteriia; order Coriobacteriales; family Atopobiaceae; genus Olsenella_K. The sequence goes on along the minus strand of JBJEKW010000041.1, from coordinate 10,705 downwards.
GCTAGTCACCGGCCATGTCCTTGCCAGTTTGCTGCCTGCGAAAGGCAACGTTCATGCAGGTGTCCTGTGGCATCCTCACTCCATGCCTTACTACGTCTCACATACGATTGCTCTGGTGACTCTGGGTGCCATCGCCGCCCGGAATGGAAAAGTGCGGCCCTCGTACGAAGCCCAAAGCTCGACCGTCGATGCCTCAATCAGTGCGCGCGGAGTGCATGACACCGTATTGCCGCTTCTGGCAGCCATATGTGGGTGCACCGTTGAGGAATTCTCTCGGCAGCGGGTGGACCTTATATTCTCTTCCGATCTGCATAAACACCATTCGTCAAATGTGGTTCCACACCGTTGGTCCGCGCCGCTCCCGCCAGGGTCGTTCCTCCATCTGAGCGATGACGTGCGGCTTAGCTCGGTGGAGTTCGTGTTTTTGCAGATGGCGGGCACTCTTTCGTTCACCGAACTGGTGCTGCTGGGCTACTCGCTTTGCGGCACATATCAGCCCGCCGACATCGAGCGCGGGTTCATCCATCGACCGCCCCTGACCAGCGTCGACAGGCTCAGGCGATACCTGGGCAACGTGACCCCGGGCACGCGCGGGCTAAAGAAGGCGCTTCGCGCGCTGGACTGCATTGTGGATGGCTCGAATTCTCCCATGGAGACGCGAAGCGTGATGCAGCTGGTGCTACCTGCGTCGCTCGGTGGGTTCGGCCTGCCGCACCCGCAGATGAACCAGCGAATCGACTTTGGCAGCCAGGCTCAGAAGGTGAGCAAGCTTCCGTACTGCGTGGCCGACGCCGTGTGGCCAAAGGTCAAGTACGTCCTGGAGTATCTGGGGTTGGACTATCACGACGACGCCGGCCGAGACGTCGGGCGCTCGATGGGCCTGACCTGCGAGGGGTTTGTCGTGCAAGAAGTGACATCCGAGCAGGTCAAGGGCACCGGCATGGTAGAAATCGCCGAGAAGCTGCGCGAACGGCTGCAGCCCAGGGGTACCAAGGCCACGAGTCCGAAAACGGCAAAGGCAAACAGACCTCGATTGCTTACCCAGCTGTTTCCACCCGCGCAGCGCACAGGCGACGGGTCGCTGGTGTATCCCAAACCTGCGTGGGCACTCCCCGCGGGATTCCCGGTTTGCGTCGAGCAAGACCAGCGCTACCAAGCTCTGCGCCAGGCGCAAGCCCGCCACCTACGATAGCTTTTGCTCAGTAGCCCTTTGTGGTGAGTGTGTGCCACGAATTAGCGCCAGAGTCACGGGATAGTGCCAAGGCATGTGGGACAGAGCCAAGACACGGTAATGAGGCACGTTGCGATTGGGCCTGAAAAAGAGGGGCCCGTTGCGGACCCCTCGTGATTGCTTATCAAGCAATGCTAAGACTGGTTGGGCGAGTAATAATCCGAGCCAATTGAGAAGCCCTGTATCTCAACTTTGACCGAGGCTGCTGCTTCAGCCTTATCACTGTCGAGATAACCGTCGAACTGAGCGGTCTCGCCAGCGGCCCAAGTGTTGACTGAGGCATAAGTCTCTCCGATGCGCGTACCAGAGGCATCGTAGATGCCCAGGGTAAGCTCCACATTACTGTAGTTATTTTCGGTTGTGTTCTTCACCTGGGCCTGGTACTCATACGAGCCGTAGCCGGAAGTATCGACCTTCTTGAACTCGACGCCATCAAACAGAGCCTGCATCGTTTCTACCTGGACCTGCTGTGGACTCTTGACGTCCTGGTCGAAGGAGTCTGCGGTGAGGCCTGGAATGGAAATCTTTCCACCCAAGGTTGATGTGTAACTAATCTGGCCATTGCAGTGTCCGTAGACACCAAGATACTGCCCCTCAACAAGGTGCGAACCGTTCAGGATCGAAGGGTCATACGCAACATAAATGACGTCGTCATATCCGTTGGAGTTTGTCGCGACGCGCAGGTCGGTCTCGTTGTTGCCCTCGACAACCTGGATGACCTTCCCCTCGAAATAAAGCTTCTGTCCCTTATAGTCATCGGGGTTCTTGGCTACCGTGGCATAGTCCACCTTCTGGTAGGTGCTTGGGTCAAACGGCTCATCATCCTTCTTGGAGGAATTAGAACTCATGCCTGCGATGACGCAGAGCAGAACAAGAACTGCCACGACAATAAGGACTATTCGACCGACGTGGCGCTTCTTCTTTGGGGCGGACGCACCCTCGGGCGATGCGACTGGTGTACTCTCGTCACCTTGTGTAGTCTCGCTAGCCTTCTTGTCTTCCATGACCAATCACTCCCTCATCTAGATTAAGCAGGCAACATGGTCGGGAAATCTTGCCGCGCTGCAGCTGTCCGGAATAGGTCGAAGTAACAGAATCCGGAATGGTTCGATGCGTGAGCTAGAAATGGTGACGGCTTTTGAATCCGAGACTCAAATTTCAAAGAGAATTCAATAACCAACACTCATGTTGAAGCTGTCGTAGCCAATCTTATAACGCAGAATATGCGCCGAGGCATATGCAACCTGTCAACGGCGCCATGTGTTCTAAGCGGTACGAAGCATAAGGACAGAGGCCATGTGAATATCTGCATGATGCAGCGAGCTACTCAATAAGTACCTATTGGTCGATTAACGAAATTGGCTCCTTCTCATGCATTAGGAACGGATGAGAAGGAGCCAAATACTTGGAATTGCAATGCGTATCCGGTTAAGAAGAACGAGCTTGCCCACGCCCTACCACGTGACGCAGGCCTTGCCACGGGCCTTCGACTGGTACAGGCGCTTGTCGGCCAGCTGCAGCAGGGCGGGGTAGCGCGGCGGGTCCAGCAGGCGGGCAATCTCGCGTGCCGTCGAGACGCGGCGGCGCCTGGGGCTGTTGAGCTCGACCAGATTGTCGAAGCTGGTGCCGATGTTGGTTCCGACGCTGGTTCCGACCTCGGTGCCGTACCCGCCGCCGTAATATGCGTGTGGCTGAGCTCCTGCCACGGCCGCCTGGGCCTGCGCGCATTGGACCTGCGTCGCCCCCGCGCTCACTTGCGCCACCTCCGTGCCGGCGGCGGCTCCGCCGTCGAACGCGCACGCGACGCCAGCGCTTATGGTGACCACGTCGCCCAGCCCCAGCTGGGCCATGCGCGTGCTCAGGTAGCCCTGTGCCTGACGCAGGCGCAAGGCCAGCTGCTGCGTATCGACGCCCTGTGCCAGCACCACGAACTCGTCTCCGCCCACGCGGTAGCAGTTGCCCACGTCGCGGAAGGCGTCCTCCAGAGAGAGGGCCACGCACCGAAGCACCTGGTTTCCGGTCAGGTGCCCGTGGGTGTCGTTTATGCCCTTGAAGTCGTCCACGTCCACCAGGCACACGCTCATAAGCTCGGGAGCCATGTGCGCGACGTCGCGCTCCAGCTTGGTGACGTTGCCCACGCCGGTCAGCATGTCGAGGCACGACATCTGGTCCAGCTTCTCCTGCGCACGGGAGCTGCGCAGCTGAGCCTGGTACCTGAAAGCGACTGCCAGCGTGTAGATAATCAGGGTGAGCGGGATAACCACTGCGGTCTCATCCATCGGTGCCGCGGTAAACAGCAGCATCGCCCAAAGGAATGCCGCGCCGCCCAGGGACGTTGCTATCAGAAGGATGGGGCGGGCCACCAGGAACAAGGTAGATACGCCTAGCGCAAGCACGAAAGGCGAAGGGTCGAACGCAGAGTGAACCACCGGTATTGAAAAGTATGCTCCCAGGAAGACCTGTCCAATAAGGGTTGCCCAGACCGCGACGGAGAAGGACTTCTGAGGCTTGGTGCTGCGTAGCTGCCGTATGGAAGCCACCGTTAGCCACAGGCCCAGTGCCATTCCCAAAATTCCCCACCTGGACCAGGAGCCGAAGGGGGGAGTATAGACTGCGCGCAGTTCCGGCGATACGGGTACGTTGATAGCCTTGGTCACTACGGCAAAGTTCAGCAGCATGCTGATGATTCCGGCTAAGATGCCGCCGGAAGCGTTCACGTGGTACAGGTTCCGCATGACGTACGGGCTCAGAGGCTTGAGCCCTAAAAGCTCCCGCATCTTCACGGCCGTCCTCCATCAACGCCTTGTCCGCGTGCAGCCCTGCGTCCAGATTTCCAGTCTCGAACATAATGGTATCGAGTACTGAAAAATTGTCCAGCTCCTTGACGGTTCGCTATTTTCTAATATCCTAAATACATGTTCAAGCAAGCAGCGAGAACAGGCATAACAAAAACAGCATAGGCCGGCCAGACCGGCTGGATCACCAAAGGCAAAACCGTCGAAAGGCGGCGACGCAAAGCTATAGGGCCCTCACAGGCAGCCAGCTGCTCTTCCAGACACCATAACGGTAGAGCTCTGTCTGCACGTGGGCCTTTTGCTTTTGCGTCGCCGCCTTTTTGTTTGCTTGGAGCGGGTTCTGGGGAGAACTCGGCGGGATTGGGTTGACAGAGGAACAGCGAAAGACGGTTAGTGAAGAGGTTTAGTCTGCATATCGGCAAGGCGCGGTGCAACGCGCAGCAGTCGAAGCAGCAGGACCCCCAGGTAGGGGGGGCTGCCGAGAATACTGCTACCCCGAATACCACCGCTGACCTGGACCAGGCTGGCAAGCTTGGTGCCAGCGATTCCGCTGCGACCGCCGCACCCGTTGACAACGCATCGTCCACCCCAAATGCCACTTCCACTGGTTCCACCACCGCTCCCAACGGCGTCGACCTGCGCAAGCTGGACCGCATCCAGCTGCTGCAGCTGCTGCAGGATGCCATCCGCGAGAACGAGCGCCTGCGCGCCCAGCTGGACGAGGCCAACCGCCAGCTGCAGGATCGCCACATTGCCATCCAGGAGTCCGGCACTCTGGCCGAGGCAGCCCTGCGCCTGGCTGGCGTCTTCGCCGACGCGCAGCACGCCATCGACCTCTATGGGTACAACGTCGCTCTGCGTCAGCCGGGAACGAGCGCTGAACGAACGACAGATATATATAAGAGGACTGTAAGCTCCGCGCCGAACGACGTAAGCTCCGCCTCAAAGCCCGCCGATTCCGGTGTCGATTCCGCGACCGTCTCCTCCGATATAACTTTCGATAAATGCCCCGAATCAACCGAGAACGATTCCCAGGACCAGGATCAGACGAATCAGGGCCAGAAGGACACCCCTGGCCAGAAGGACACCCCCGCAGGGGAGGCGACCGCCAAATGAGCGCCACCGCCACCATGCGCATGGGCAGCCTCGTCTCGCCGGCCAAGCCCGCGAGCTCTGCCAAGCCCTCCGGCCCCTCCACTCCCAACGGCTCCACCGACACCCCGGTGGTCCTGCCCACCCTGGAGCAGGTCAACGCCGAGCTGGCCCGCAGCCAGGACCAGCGCCACCGCCACAACCTGCACCGCAACGTGGCCTTCGCCATGGCCGGCGTCTTCGCCGCAGCGGTGCTGCTGTCGCTGTACGTCTTCCCCATGTTTAGGATTTACGGCGAGTCCATGACCCCGACCCTGAACGAGGGCGACGTGGTGGTGGCCACCAAGCCCGGCGGCTACCAGACCGGCGACCTCGTGGCCTTCTCGTTCAACAACAAGCTGCTGACGAAGCGCGTCATCGCCGGCCCTGGAGACTGGGTCGACATCGACGGCGACGGCAACGTCAGCGTGAACGGGCAGCAGCTGGACGAGTCGTACCTGCCCGAGGGCGCCAAGAGCCTGGGCCAATGCGACATCAACCTGCCCTACCAGGTCCCCGAAAACAAGTACTTCGTCATGGGCGACCGACGGAGCGTCTCGGTGGACTCGCGATTGCAACAGGTGGGCTGCATACCCGCCGACCAAATCGTGGGGAAGCTGGAGTTACGTATCTGGCCGCTCACGAGCATCGGCCCGGTGCAATAGCCGCTTCCCCGATACGTCGCTCGTGGTGGATGGCTAACTAAAAGCGGGTAGCAATTCAAAACTTAGTAGTCAAGAAGCACTTAGTAGCCCAAACGGACTAAACGATAAAGGCAAGAGCAAGGCAAGAAGAACTCGGAGGTGATCGCATGAGGAGGCACGGAGGCAGAGACCCCTAGCGCCGGGGTCGAAGCTTTAGGGATTCGCGGCGCGAGCCGCAATGGAAGAGAAGGAAAGAGGAACGAATGAAAAGCATGAAGAAGGTGCTCCAGAGCATCGTCGCCGCGGTTGCGACCGTGGCCATGGCCCTGGTGCTCATCCCGACCGGCGCGCTGGCCGCGGACGCAACCACCTACAAGCTGACGCTCAATGGCACCGCCGAGGGTCACACTTACGAGGCGTACCAGATCTTCACCGGCGACCTTTCCACGAACGCCGATGGTAACAAGGTGCTGTCCAACGTAAAGTGGGGGACCGGCGTCACCTACACCGGCACCGAGACTGCATCCGAGGTCGCGGACAAGCTTGCGGCTGGCACGATGACGATTGCCGACCTTGAGGACAAGCTCACCCTGACTACGCCGGTCAAGACTAGGACCTCCTCCAAGGGCAGCACCGTGATCGACGGCCTTTCCGCTGGCTACTACCTTGTGAAGGACAAGGACGGTACCCAGGATTCCAAGTCCGATGCCTACACCAAGTTCATCGTCCAGGTCGTGGGTGACACCATGTCTGATATCAAGTCTGGCACCCCGACCGTAACCAAGAAGGTCAAGGACACCAACGACTCCGGCGGCACCACGACCGACTGGCAGGACTCCGCCGACTACGACATCAACGACTGGGTTCCCTACCAGATCACGGGCACGATGCCTTCGAACATCGCTGACTACACGAAGTACAGCTACACCTTCACCGATACCATGTCCAAGGGCCTGACCTACGACAGCACCGACGCTGCCCACAAGGCCACCATCAAGATCGGCGACAAGGACGTCACCTCCAGCTTCAAGGAGACCGTCACGAAGAACGATGACGGCACCACGACCGTCACCTGGGCATGCACCGACCTCAAGGCAATCTCCGGCGTCACGCTCAATGCCAACACCAAGGTCGTCGTCACCTACTCTGCAAAGCTCAACGAGAACGCTGTCATCGGTGCTGCCGGCAACCCCAACGAGGTCTACCTGACCTACTCCAACAACCCCAACAAGGGTGGCGAGGGCCAGACCGGCAAGACCCCCAAGGACAAGAACATCGTCTTCACCTACAAGACCGTCGTGAACAAGGTCGACAAGGACGGTAAGTCCCTGGCCGGCGCCGGCTTCACGCTGCAGAAGAAGGTCAACGGCACCTACACCGACGTCAAGACCTTCACCGCTGGCACTGACACCACCTTCACGTTCACCGGCCTCGACGACGGCAACTACAAGCTGATCGAGAGCACGACCCCCGCCGGCTACAACACGATTGACCCGATCGAGTTCACGATCTCCGCGACGCACGACGAGACCTCCGACGACCCGAAGCTCCTCGCGCTCTCCGGCGACGTGACCTCCGGCACCGCGATCTTCACGGCCGACACCTCCGCCGGCTCCCTGACCACCAGCGTCCAGAACAAGAAGGGCTCCATCCTGCCCTCCACCGGCGGCATGGGCACCACGGTCCTGTACGTGGTCGGCGCTGCCATCGTCGTGGCCGCTGGCCTGGGCCTGGCCAAGCGTCACTCTGACCGCACCAACGCCTAGTACCAACTAGCCCCTTCCTTTGTGGCGGGCCTTCGGGCCCGCCACTTCCCGCGCCTTTAAGGAGGTGACGCCCGCATGAGGAACCCGTCGAAGCCAGCAGCCGGCAAGGGAGATAGTTCTTCTTCCCTGCAAAACGCAAAGCGCAGCGGAAGCGCTGCCAGCCAGAGGGGAACCAGGGGCGGGCGTCACTTCCGTGTGCGCGACTACCTGCCAGAGATCCTCTTGACCTGCGCTTTGTTGGTGGGAGTGGGCATCATGCTGTACCCCACCATCAGCGACTGGTGGAACGACATGCACCAGTCGCAGGCCATCGCCACGTACCAGAAGGCGGTGGAGGACAACTCGGCGCAGAAGAACCAGCAGATGTGGGACGACGCGGTGGCGTACAACGCCAGCCTGCCCCACGACAACAGCCGCTTCACCCTGACCGCAGAGCAGGAGCAGCAGTACGACAGCCTGCTGGACGTCACGGGCACCGGGATCATGGGCTACGTCGAGATACCAAAGATCAACGTGGAGCTGCCCATCTACCACGGCACCGACAGCTCCATCCTGCAGGTGGCCATCGGCCACATCCCGGGTTCGTCCCTGCCCGTGGGCGGAGAGGGAACCCATTGCGTCATCTCGGGACACCGCGGGCTTCCGTCCGCGCGCCTGTTCACAGACATTGACCAGCTGGCGGAGGGCGACCTCTTTACGCTGAATGTCCTTGGACAGACGCTGACCTACCAGGTGGACCAAATCAGGATCGTCTTGCCCGACCAGCTGGACGACCTGGCCATCGACGACGGCATGGACCTGTGCACGCTGGTGACGTGCACGCCCTACGGCGTGAACACGCACCGACTGCTGGTACGCGGCCACCGCGTGGCGAACGAGAGCGTCACCGCCATCGACGGAGACACCACGCGGGTGAACCCCGTGCTGGTGGCGGCCGTCACCACGGGCGTCGTCGCGGTGGTGACTCTGGTGGTGTTTGCGGTGAGGCGTCGCAAGGCCGGCATGCCAACGTCGTTTCGGTAGCACAGAAGGGCTAGAAGCACATGAAGCGCACTGAACATAGAGGTACTGCATTCGGGCACGTCAATGGCTTGGCGCGACTGGCGCTGACGGTGGCGCTGGCCGTGGTGACCGCGCTGTGCCTGGCACCCGCGCGTGCGCTGGCGGCTGGGTCGGGCTCGACTGGTGCAGGCACCACTGGCTCGGTCGTCGCAGCCTCAGATGACGCGACCTCCAAATCGTGGGCCTATCAGGAGACGGGCTCGCTGACCATCGACGGCTGCAAGGCCGCTGGCCAGCACTTCCGCGCGTACCTTCTGGCCTCCATGGACGCCGATGGCACGCTGACGAACGAAACCGCTACAACTGCGGCGCTGCAGCAGCTGGGCTACGCGTCCACGGACGCCGCCATGAGCCCGCAGGCCTTCGACAGCGATACCACGGACGACACGCTGCGCACGGCAGCACAGACCTGGGCTGGCTACGTGGCCTCCGCGCCCGACGTATTCACCGTAAAGAGCGCCACCGCCAGGAATGGCCAGGTGCAGTTTGGCAGCATGGACCGTGGCCTGTACCTGGTCGTAGCCGACCAGGCTACGGTGGATGGCGTCACCTACTCCGCTGACCCCATCCTAGTCAGCGTGCCCACCACGGCGCAGAAGGGCGACCAGCAGTCCATCGGCAAAGCGGTCTACAACGTCGTCGTCACGGCAAAGATGACCTCCCGGCAGAGCCAGAAGCAGCGCGTCGTAAAGCTGTGGAAGGACGACGGCTCTTCTCGCCCTGAGTCGGTGAAGGTGCAGATCATGAACGGGACGCAGGCGTACCAGACGGTCACCTTGGACGCCTCGAACAACTGGAGCTACGAGTGGGAGGGCCAGGGCGACTGGTCCGTGCGCGAGCTGGACGTGCCCAGCGGCTACTCCAGCGCGGTCAGCAGCGTGACCAGCGGCGAGGGTGCCGACCAGACCACCGTGTTCCAGGTGACGAACTCCTCGACGACGCCTCCCAGCGGCTCGAAGTCCACAAAGAAGGCCTCTGCGACCAAGTCCGGCGTGGGAAAGATGGGCGATAGCTCTAGCTGGCTAGCCGTGGTGGTGTTCGTGGCTGGCGCGGCGCTGGTGGCCGCGGGCCTGGCTGCTCGCCGCAGGGGAGGCCAGCGCTCATGAGCGTAGGCAAGGGCAAGGGCACGCGGCCGACGGCTGTGGGGCCGACGTTCGCAAGCCCGGTCGGCGAGTTGGACCGCCGGCGGCGCAGGCGATCCCGGGTGCTGGTGTCCGCGGGCGTGGTCCTGGCTGTGGCAGGTGCGCTCATGTGGGCGCACGGTCAGGCGGTCGCGGGCGAGCTGCGGCAGCAGAGCGCCCAGACCTGCGCACAGGTGACCCAGCAGCTGGACCAGGTGGCCCCCGCCAGCGGCGGGGCTGTCAGCGTGAACCCCAGCCAGCTGGCGGTGTTGCAGGTGGAAGGCATCGACGTGGTCGGCAGGCTGCAGGCCAGCGCCATCGGGCTGGACCTGCCGGTGGCGGCACTGGGGTCGAGCTTCGACGTGGTGCCGGCGCTGGAGCAGGGGCGTCAGGGTCAGCTGGTGGTGCACGGGTGCAGCTACCAGGGGGCCATGAGCCAGCTGGACGGGCTGGCCGCGGGCACAGAGGTCACGTTCACGCAGGTGGACGGGGCCACGAGCAGGTATCAGGTCGTCTCGGGCGGCGTCACGAGCCAGGAGTTCGACAACGACTACGACCTGCTGATCTATTGGGCGGATGAGCTTGGATCGAAACGCTGGGTGGGCTGCTCCTTGGTCTCTTAGCGACAGAGGGCAAGCAGAAGCGTACCGAGCGGTAGCAAAACGAGCATGCGGAGTTGGAGAACGGCATGAGCAAGATATTCAACAAAGCCTCGAAGATGCTGGTGGACAACCACCACAGGCGCAACTGGCGCCTAGGCGCGGGCGCCATGGCCATAGTGTTGGCGGCCGTGGTCAGCGTGATGCTGGTGGGCAGGGCTAGCGCTCTGACCGGCGGCAACACGCTGCATGACGCGCTGACCGGCGACAGCGCCCTCCTGTGGGAGGCGGCTGACGCCCCCACCGACGGGGACCAGTCCGCCTGGCAGAAGGTGGACCCCAACACGCCCGTGGAC
>JBJEKW010000040.1:0-2177 GCA_051878835.1 Atopobiaceae bacterium | reverse complement strand
CTGCGGCGCCGACCTTCTCGGCTATTATGGGTGAGGCTCTGCGCGAGCTGGGCGTCCCCGCCCAGTAGCGGCGCACGGAGGGGGAGGAATAACTGATGATGGACATGAGCGTCGCCGACGTCGCGTCGGTCACGGGCGCCCAGGTGGTGTGCGGCGACCCTGCGGCTCGGCTGTCGGGCGTCGACATCGACTCGAGGAAGGTGCCCGCGGGCGGCGTGTTCGTCGCCTTCGCCGGGCAGAAGGTCGACGGCAACAAGTTCGCCGCGAAGGCCATCAGGGATGGTGCGGGTGCGGTCGTGGTGACCGAGGATCCGACAGCTGACGCCCTGAAGGCGGCTGATGAGTGCGGCGCCGCCATCCTGCGAGCGGCAGACGACGACGGCACGGAGTTCATGCTGCGCCTGGCGGGCGAGTGGCGCCGCCGCAACCCCGGCTGGCACGTCGTGGGCGTGGCCGGCTCGGTGGGGAAGACCACGACGAAGGACATGCTGGCGTGCGGCCTGTCCACCGCCGGCAAGGTGCATGCCACGAAGGGCAACTTCAACAACCTGCTGGGCGTGCCGCTGACCCTGCTCTCCGCGCCCGCCGACGCCGACTATCTGGTGGTCGAGATGGGCATGAACCACGCCGGCGAGATGACGCGGCTGACGCACGCCGTGCGCCCCAACGTGGCGGTCATCACGAACATCGGCACCAGCCACATCGGCAACCTGGGCTCTCGCGAGAACATCGCCCGCGCCAAGGCCGAGATCGTGGCGGGCCTGACGGCGTCGCCCGAGGGCCAGAAGCCCTGCCTGGTGCTGACGGGCGAGGACGACTTCACGTCGCTGATTCGCGACGAGTACTGCGTCCCTGCTGGCGTGGACGTGCTGTTGGTGGGCTCACGTCTGGCTGACGCGGTCAGTGCCGACGGCATCCAGCTGGACCAGGACGGTATGCCCAGCTTCCAGGCACACTTCGACGACGGCCTCAGCTTCCCCGCCAGCCTGCCCGTGCCCGGGCGCCACATGGTGTCGGATTTCCTGACGGCCATGGGCGCCATCTGGCGCATGGGCGTCGACCGTCGGCAGGCAGCCCAGGCCATAGCGCACATGCAGGCCACGCACATGCGCCTGGAGGTGCTGCAGAACCCGGGTACCCCGCGCGTCATCGATGACACGTACAACGCCAGCCCCAGCTCGGTTGCCGCCGCTCTGGACGTGCTGTGCTCCATGCGATGTGACGGCAGGCGCATCGCGGTACTGGGCGAGGTGGGCGAGCTGGGCGACCAGGCCCACTTCCTGCACGGCCTCATGGGCGCCTACGCCGCGGCAAAGCCGCTGGACCTGCTGGTGCTCATAGGCGGCGAGGACGCCCGTACGATGGCCGACGCCGCCCTGACCATGGGCTTCTCGGAGGATCACCTGGAGGTGTTCGACTCCGTCGAGCGTGCGCTGGACGTCATAGCCCCCATCCTGGAGCCTGACGACCTCGTGCTTGCAAAGGCCTCGCGCGCAGCCGGGCTGGATCGCTTCTCTAAGGGGGTACTCGACCGATGACAGCCGTACTCAACCTAGTTCCCACGCCGGCCGTGTTCTGGGCCGTCGTGCTTTCCGCAGCCATCACGCTGGTGGCCATGCCCTTCTTTATCCGCTTCATGAAGAAGGAGAAGGTGGGCGCCCACGTGCATGAGGACGGGCCCCACACCCACTCCGGCAAGGAGGGCACGCCCATGATGGGCGGCGCCGTCATGATAGCCGCGGTGGTCGTGACGTCCTTGGTGCTGGCCCCCGGCACGCCGTCGGTCATCTGCGCGGTCATAGCAACCATCGTGACCTGCCTCATCGGTGCCACCGACGACCTGGAGTCCGTCACCCACGGCGAGTCTTTGGGCCTTACGCCCGGCCAGAAGATGGCTTGTCTCATAGCGGTGTCCGTGGTCTTCTGCCTGGCTGCCGTCAACTGGGTGGGCATCGCGCCGGTGGTGCGCCTGTCGGGTGGCATCGCCATCGACCTGGGCGTGCTGACCACCACCATCGGAGGCTTCCGCATCCCCTGGCTGTATGTGCTGTTCGTGTTCCTGCTGATGGCGGGCCTGTCGAACGCGGTGAACCTGACCGACGGCCTGGACGGCCTGGCGGGCGGCACCGTGCTGGGCGTCATGCTGGCCATGGTGTCGGTGTGCCTGGCGGTGGGCG
>JBJEKW010000039.1:0-11936 GCA_051878835.1 Atopobiaceae bacterium | reverse complement strand
CCTGTGGGGCGTCTGCGCCGACGACGGCACGTGGGTGGTGCAGCCGCAGTTTGCACGGCTGGGGCCCCTGAGCGCGGACGGGCTGGCCGCCGCCAGCGCCTCCTCTGGGTTGTGGGGCATCGTCGACGCGTCCGGCTCCTGGGCCGTGCAGCCCGCCTACCTCAACATGGGGCTGGTGGTGAGCCAGGACATGGTGTGCGCCACCAGCAGCTCGTCGCAGTCGTCGTGGGGCATGCTGGGAAAGGGCGGCTCCTGGGCGTTGCAGCCAAACGGCTACAGCACGCTGGGCACGTGCGCCGACAACGGCCTGGTTGCCGCCTGCGTCAACAGCTACCTGTGGGGCTATGTCCGCGCGAACGGGCAGGGATGGGCCATACAGCCCACCCTGGCAGAGGCGCGGATGTTTGCCGGCGGCGTCGCGGCATGTCGGCCGAACCAGTCCGACGCCACCTGGACCCTTATTGACGCGTCGGCGAACCGCCTGGTGGAGGGCCTGGCTGACGTGCGCCCCTTCAGCGAGGGGCTGGCCGCGGCTAGGGACGCGCAGTCCGGCACGTGGGGGCTCGTGGACCAGAAGGGCAGCTGGGTGGTGTCGCCATCCTTTGCGCGGATGGGAGACGTTCACGACGGGCTGGCGGCGGTGAAGGACGCCCAGAGCGGACTGTGGGGGCTCGTGGACACCACGGGCGCCTGGAGGGTCCAGCCCGCCTTTGCCGCAATGGCCATGGGATGCCTCGAGTCGGACCAGCCCGGAGCGGCGTAGGCACCAGAAGCCATGACGTCAACAAGCAGCACGACTACAATGGGGTGGTCGATGCCATGGGGACAACCCCACGACAAAACCGAGGAACGCCGTATGGAAACACCCAGCTCCATCATGTACGCCGACCTGAAGAACTTCGGCCATGTATCGAACAAAGAGGCCGCCCTGGCCTTGCTGAGCCCGCGGCCCATGGCCGGAGGCATGTCCATGCGCTCAAGGGCGAACTCCGACCGAACGTTCCTCTCGCGCGACGTGGTGCACGGGGAGCCCGGCAGGCTGGGACCCGAGTCCTTCGACAGCTTCCCCAAGGCCACCACCTCGCTGGAGGCCAGCATGCTGGCACGCCTAGGCAACGTCGACATAGCCAGGCAGCAGTTTCAGCACCACTACCTGGTGGAGGCCTCTCGCCAGATGCAAGAAGCGCTGGCACAGTGGCGCATCGATGCGAACCTGTACACCAACGCGCTGCAGAAGATCTCTCTGGCGCCACATCTGCCGGACCAGTCGCGCGGGCGCCTGTACTTCATGCTGTTCCTGGTCACTGGATGCTGCGGCGACCCTAGCGTTGCCGTGGACGTGGTGAACGAGTACGCAGTCAGCACCTACCGCTACGGCCTCTACACCACGGAGACCAGCGTGGGGCCGGGCTACGCAGACGCGTTGACGGCGCCCGACGCAGATGTGTACCTGGGCCTGCTGCGCATCGTGAACGGAGAGGCGCGGCTGCCGGTGCAGCCCCTCTCGGTCGCCCCCGATGGCACCACCATAGGCGCCCTGGCGTCGGGTCCCCACGACATCACGAACGTGGGCTACGACGTGTCCCGTCGCCACCTGCGCATATATCGCAGCGGCGGGACGTGGTGGGCGCAGGGCCTGGGTTCCACCAACGGCACGAGGCTGATCTCGGGAGACGACCGGGAGGTAACCGTAGTGGAGCCTCCGAAGTCGCAGCGCCAGCCGGGGCGCACCTATGGGCCGGTCCGACTGCAGAACAGCGACACCCTGTACCTGGGCACCACGACCCAGTTCCTGGTCATGCGCATAGCCGGGCCTGAGTCGTAGCTACAGGCCGGCCCACTCCCCGCCGGTTCCAAGCCGGCAGCCAAACGCCACACCAAACGGCGCCCCACCATGCGCGGCGCGCCTGACACACGGGAGCACGAATGGATTCATCATATAAGGACGTCGACACCAACGTCCAGGAATCGCCTGCCCATGACGCCCCCACCGGCGCATCCATGGAGATCATCAAGTTCGAGCAGTTCGACACCTCCTTCGCCGTGAACCCCAGCGACGAGGGCAACGTGCGCCGACGCTTCATGACCCTGCTGACCCCCAACGCCCAGAAGCCCAGCCGCCTGGCCGACTGCGAGGTGCTGCACGTTCAGAACACCGAGGGCGAGTGGTTCGCCCTGAAGCGGCTGCAGTCCCTGCCCGCCGACGTGGACCCCTTTGCCCGACGCGGCCGCGAGGCGGCGCTCTTTGAGGAGTACCGCAACCAGCTGGCCGTCTCGCACCTGCAGGGATTCCCGCGCGTGTACGGCTACGGCGTCACCCCCGAGGGCGACCCGGGCATCCTGATGGAGTGGATCGACGGCATGACCCTGCTGGATGCCAACCAGCAGAGCCTGCTGCCCAGCTGGGAGGGCGGCGGTCATCCCGGCGCCACCGTGGCAGCCGTGGGTTTGTCGGTGCTGCAGGCGCTCATCTCGACCAGCTACCTGGAGGGCACGTTCGCGCACCGCGACATCTCGCCCCGAAACATCATGCTGAGGGCAAACGCCGGCACAGACCATCCGCTGGACTGGAGGCAGGGCGAGCCCATAGAGTGCTGTCTCATCGACCTGGGCAGCGCCATCTTCATGCGGCGCGACGAGGCCACCTTCACCATGACCATGGACGTGTGGAGAAACGCCACGCCCGAGTACGCCCCGCCCGAGATGCTGGCCCTGAACGACCGCAGCTACATCGAGGCACGCCGCTCCCCCCTGATCGACATCTACGCCCTGTGCAGCGTGCTGTACGAGCTGTACTCGGGGCGCACCCCCTACAATCTGGCCGCGCTAGCGGACCACGATGACTTCCAGGTAAAGACCGCCGGCGCTCCACCCATCCCGACCCTCCACCAGCCCCAAGACAAGGCGCTGGTGGATGCCATCATGGCTGGCCTTTCCATCCAGCAGGCGGGGCGCCCTGACGCCACCTCTTTGTTCCATCGTCTGGCCGACTGGCAGCAAGCTGCCACCGGAAAGACCACGACGGTGCGCCGTCAGATGCGGCCGCCCAAGAGTGTGGGCGTGCACCTGTGGACCACGCACCAGTTGGAGAACGTCCCCGAGGGCACTCCCCCCACCACCGTGCCATCCTCCGCCCAGCACCAGCGCATAGATGCGGAAAACCCCGCCGTCGTCACGCCCGCCAGCAGCGTTGCCCCGCATGGGCACGGCATCCAGGTAACACGTCGCGGGCTTCTCATAGGAGCCGGTTGCGTGGCGGGCGCCGCCATTCTGGGCGGAGCCGCCTGGGCCACCGAGGGCTTTGGCCTTCTGCACAAGCACACGTTTGGCGACAACAGCTGGGACCAGATAGCCCAGATGGCTAGCCAGATAGCCGCGGCATCCAGCCACGACGACGCCCTGGCCATCGCGCAGCAGAACGGCATCGCAAACGACAACGGCTCCATAGCCGATGGGCTCACGAAGTCCATCCAGCTGGCCGACGGCACCCAGGCGTCGGTCCAGGTGGTGGACTACTACCACGACGACCTGTCATCGGGAGGAAAGGCGGGCCTCACCTTCGCCTTCACCGAACCCGTGGCAGCCATGCCCATGGCAAACGAGGCCATGCCCACGGGCGGATGGCAGCAGTGCGACCTTCGCTCCTGGCTGAACTCCGACTTCGTCTCCCTGCTGCCCCAGGACCTCGCCTCCCACGTGTCACCCGTGATGAAGGTGACGAACAACGTCGGGGCCCAGACCAGCTACGACCCCGCCAGCATCACCGCGACCGAGGACGAGCTGTGGCTGTTCTCCATGGTGGAGCTGGGTGGGCCCAAGCCGGCTGCCACCATGGGCAACGGGTTCGGGTACCTGTCAGACATCCTCTCGGCAGAGGGCACGCAGTACCAGCTGTGGAAGGACCTGCAGGTCAGCACCACGGCAAAGCAGAACGACGGCACCGAGCGCACGTGGAACGGCACCCGCTGCTACTGGTGGACCCGCTCGCCCAGCCCCGACTGCTCCACCAACGACGGACAGACCTGGTTCAACCGCGTGGGCCCCAACGGCGACGTGTTCAGCTTTGCGGTCGCCGCCACCGGAGACCAGAACGCATCGACCGTGCTGCCCGGCTTCTGCATCTAGTTTTCCCAAGAACGAGTCCGCACGAAAGAAGGGCATCCTCTCTAGGGGATGCCCTTCTTGCCCTTGGCGTTCTGATCTTTCCCTTGTCGTTCTGAGCTAGCTGCTTCGTTTGAGAAGGGCCTACAGGTCGCGCTTCGTCAGAATCTCCTGCGGGATGAGCTCGCAGGCGTCGATCACGGTCCTGACGTAGGCCGCCGCGTCGTCGGACAGCGTGGAGCACAGCGGCTCGACGTCGTAGCCCTCCATGTTTACCTGAGTCGTGGGCTCGTTGTCGCGGGCGTCCGGATAGCGCTCGGACGCCTTCTGCACCATGAGCTCATACGCGGGACTGAAGGGCTTGAAGTGGTACTTCGGGTCCAGCTCGGCATCCAGGCGGTTCATGATGTCGATGCCCGCGCGATCGATGTCGCCCCAGTACAGCACCTCGATCGAGTCGGCGCGCAGCGTGTCCAGCAGCAGTGCCAGGCGATTGCGCTCCACGATGGGCATGCCGCCGCCCAGAACCACCGCATGAATGCGCTGGCCCAGGATGGTGGTGCGACCGTCCTCGTACATGAGGTCGTGCACGTCCAGGTACGGGTCCAGGTTCTCGGTCACCAGCACGCGCATGTGCTTGCGGCGACGAGGCGCGTAGTACACCAGGTCGGGCTTCGGAACCGGACGATGGCGGATGATGTCCTCCATGCCGAGCGCGCGTAGCAGGCGGTAGCCGTCCGAGTTGTACTCGAAGAACTTCTCGTCTCCGCCCATCTGGTAGGCCAGCTGGCGGCGCGAGATGTCGTCGGGCAGCATGCCGTCTTGCAGTATGTCGTTCATGGTCACAAGCTCGTGCTCGAAGAGCAGGTACGCCTGCGGGTGAGACAACAGCCAGCCGTTCATCCAGAACCTCTGGTCCAGCTGGACTATCTTTTCCCTGACCTCGGTGTCGGTCAGGCCGCCACGTCGAACGTACGGAATCTTTCGCAGGTCGCGGGAGCGAGACGGCTTCTGGGGAACGTCGACCGGCGCGGAGTCGGCAGAATCGCCGCCCTGCCCGGTCTGCGCAGCAGGCTGCGACTCATCGCCCGGTTGGACTTGCTTCTGGGGCTTGGGCTGCTTTTTGGCCTGGGACTGCTTCTTCGGCCTGGCCTGCTTTTCGGAATGGGACTGCTCGTCGGTTTGGGTCGAAACGCTCTCGGCCTTTGCGCCAGCCGCCTGCTCGCTCTCGCTCTGCGCGTCGGGCTTGGCCTGAGCTTCGGGCTTGGCCTTCTGGCCCGTCTGGCCCTTCTTGCCGGGCTTTTTATGCTTGTCGGCCTGGTTCTTCTGGCCGTTCTTGCTCTTCTTGGCAGGCTGGTCGCTCTTGCTCGGCTGGTCCTTCTGGCCGGATTGGGCCTTCTTGCCGAACTTCGGCTGGTGCGGGCCGTCGGAGTCAGCGGTGGACGCTGCGGATGCGGTGTCCAGGGGCTGCTGCTCGTCCGTCGCGTCGGCAGCGCCTTCGCTGGACGGTGCCGCCTCCTCGCCTGCGTAGACCTCGAGCGAGGCTTCGGCGGTCGTAGTATCGTCGGATGTCAGCGGCTCGGATTCTGGCCGGGCGTCAGCGTCTACCTGCAACGCGTTGCCCTGCCGGGCGTCCTCGGCACCTTCGGCGCGCTCGCCGCTCGCAGACCCGTCGTCAGCAACCGTCTCCTGGGAAACGTCGCCGGATGCACCGCCCTGCAACTCGTCGGCGTCACCTGCCTGAGCATTGTTGCCGTCCGGCTGCGCTTCCGGAGCATCTGGTTCCTCGGCCGCGCCGGCGTCCTGGGCTTGCTGGGCCACTACGTTGATGGCCTTCTCGATCACCTCGTCGGGAATGCCGTAGCAGTTGTCCTGGTCGTACCATTCCAAGACCTCGTTGCAGATCTTGTCCCTGGTCTGCTCGTCGTTCAGCTCGTACTTCTGCAGGAGCTTCGTGAGCTCTTCCTCGCTGACGAAGTAGTCCTGCATGCGGACTAGCGCGCTTGCCAGGCCCGATGCGGACCCGCGCTGCGCGGGCGGAATCAGCGGCGTCAGCTGGTCGCGCACCATCTCCATGAGCGCGTGCTCCTCTGCGGTAAGCTTTCTTGCCATATGAAACACCTCCTCTCTTTGGCCGCAAACTTGCCACCCTTGATTCTGCCCCCTCCAGCTGCACAAATGGCGGCACATACGAAAAAGGCCCCGCTTTTCCAAAGAAAGCGGGACCTTGGCTGGTGTTGGGCGTGACTCATGCGTCGATGTTCACGCGCGGTACTCCCGGGGACGAGTCGTACGTGCAGGCGCGGACAAGGAAGAAGAGCTGGGCTGGTTGGAACCGCTCATTGGCTAGTTAGAGTAGGTGACGTAGGTGCCCGTGTTGTTCAGACCATAGTCCATGCTGCAGAAGGAGTCGTATCCCGGCGCCTCTCCGCCGGTGTAGAGCACCAGGTGGTCACCGCAGTCTGCAATGCCAAAGGCCTCACCCTCCAGAGGCAGCTCAAACGAGGTTCGCTTCTGGTCGTTCAAGGAATAGATGGTCGCCGGCATTTTGCCGAGGTCATATGATCCCTGCGTGTAGGCCGTGTCGTTGGCAAATGCCATCAGATGGGTACTACCGCCCTGGTCCACAGAGGTGTACGTGTGCAGCGACTGCACATCGGAGCCGTCTTCCTTGATCGACATGAGCTCTAGCTGGCGGGTATTTCCGCTGCCGCTCACATCGCAGAAGTACAAGGTTCCGTCTTCGGCAATCGGAGATGACTCGATGCCAGTGTATCTGGAGGTATAGATCTTTTGGCTATTCCCGGTTGCAAGGTCAAAGCTGCTGATGCACGACGCATTGGTTCCGGACAGGTAGAACAGCTTGCCATCCGCCATCGAGAATCTACAGTCCACAGGCGAGATGTCGGAAACAGATTTGGACGCGTCGCTCAGCGTACCGACCGTCTGGACGTCGGAACCGTCCTCGGACATCGACAAGACGCTGTAGGTGTTTCCGGGGGCCTGGTTAACAACCAAGTAGAGCTTGTTGCCACTCAGATACATTCCATAGCACAAGGCATCGTTGCCAGACCCGGACGAATAGATGGTCTGGTCGTCAGAGCCGTCCGTGTTCATGCTGTGGACAGTGAAACTGCCCTGCTGCCCTTCGTACATAATCAAGCTGTTCTCAACATAGAACAGCTTGTTGCTAGCAAGGCTGAAATAACAGACCGATGTCGTATCAGGGTCTGCGTCTGGCACCTTCCTGATGGTCTCAATCGAGTTGGCTTCACCGGCCTTTGCGCGGCAGATGGAAAAGTCACCATAGTTGTAGAAGTAGTCGTAGGTGCCGTCGCTGACCACATTTGCACCACGCGCGTAGTTGGACGCAGTGTTACCCATCTGCGCCTGCGAGCTTGTGTCGGCGCTGCTGGAGCTACTGGCACCGCCCTGGTTCGAGGAAATCGTCACGCCGGACTGGGCAGCGCCGGCAACCTGCGTCGAGCCGTCCGTGCCCTGGCCAGACGTCCAGGGCAAAAGCCCCATGGCGTTTGCAGTTATGGCTCCTACCACGGCGACGGCTGCAATTCCGCCCACCACGAAGGGCCAGACCTTGCGTTTGCCAGAAGCCAACGTCACTGGCTGCCTTGCGGCCTGCTCCGCATACTGCGGCGGAGCAGGAATGGGGACCGGCTGGCGGACGTCAGGCTGAAGCTGCTGTGTCGGCGCCTGCGCAGACCCAGCAGCCTGCGGGTTCGCGGCTCCAGCTCCCGACAAGCCAGATGCAGTTCCCTGCTCCGCTTGTGCTTCTGGCCCCAGGGGAAATCCGCAAGAGGTGCAGAACTTTGCCCCGTCATCGTTCTTGTGGCCACAATGCGTGCAGTACATGCTCCATAGTCCTTTCGCCCGACAGGCATCTCTAGCTTGGCTTCATTACGGTATCGCTATGCTTCTGGTGCCGCTAGCGTGACAGCCGCGCATCAGCCGTCCCATACCAGCAACGCAAGAATGCCGTCGAGAAGTGCTCGCACCCTCTCGACGGCCGATGCATCAAACGCGACGTGCTACTCCAGCTTTGCTCCGCAGGCAAAGCAGAACTTCTCGCCGGGACCCACCTCGTTGCCGCAGTTGGGGCAGAAACGCGGGCGGTCTTCGGAAGTCGCAGACGTGTCGTCAGGGGAAACCACGGGGACGACATCGGACGCATTGTCAGACGAGGCCATCGTGGGCTCGGGCACGGGAGCGTCAAAGGGAGCAGCAGAAACGGCGGGCGCAGGCTTTGCTGGGGAGGCCTCGGTGGTCACCGACTCGTCAGCCGGCGCGGTGGCGGCGGGCTGCTCCACAGGAGCGTCGGCGGACGAAGGCTCGGACTGGGTCACGGCCTGGAACGCGGGGGCAACCTCCACTGCAGCGGGCTCAGCCGACGCGATGTCCGCCGATGCGTCCACAGCCGGCGTGGCTGCTGCAGGAGCAGCGGGTGCGGGCTCGGCCGGCGCGGGAGCTGCGGCGATGGGCACCGCGTCGTTCTGCGACTCCGAGTCGGCCTCGGGAGCGGCGTCGCTCGCGAGGGCAGGCTGCCGCTCGGCCACAGCCGGGGCAGCGGCTTGCTTGGGCTCCACGCGCGTGCCGCAGTTCATGCAGAACACGTCGTCGGGACTCACGGGAGCTCCGCAGTTGGGGCACACACGACCCGTAGGAACAGTCGGTGCGGCCGCAAACGCCGGCGCCACCGGCTTGGAGTACGACTGCACAGGAGTTGCGGCCTGCTGGAACTGCGTCTGCTGGTATTGCGACTGCTGGGGTTGGGCAGCCATCACCTGGGCTATGGGCAGGCCGCAGCCGCTGCAGAACATGTCGGTCGCCGAAACCGTGCTGCCGCAGTTCGGGCACCTGTAGGTATGGGCGGCAGCGGTCTGTGCCGCCTGGTCGGCCTGCAGCTGCGCGACCTGTGCCTCCAGCATCGAACGCTGCGCGTCGATGTTTGCGATACCGCTGTACAGGGGCTCTCGGCCCGCGGTGAAGCGAGGGTCGTTGCGCGTCTGGTCGTACAGGCTCGCACCCAGCTGCGCCGCCAGGTTCTGGCGCTGCTTCATCAGTTCGTTCTCCTGCATGTTCAGCTGCAATATCTTGCTGGAGCGGCTGACGGTGTTCTTGCCGCGGCTGAATGAGCTTGACACGTTGTTGAAGAATCCCATGGTGACCCCCGCTGGTCCAAACGCTCGCGCGTCACGAGCGCAAGCAATCGTATCTGGCGCGCCAGCCGCCGGCCCCCGACGCACGACGCGAGATCAATCGGCCGAAAGTCTTCTGCCGATGACAGTACACATGATACGTGGCCTGCCCGTACAAAAGTTGCGCAACTTTTCTCGAGGTACGTCGACCAGTCGGAAGCAATGCTCGAATAAGTGTCACGCCCTTCTTCTACAGCAGCAAGCTCGCGGCAATCAGCAGCTGGGCCGCATAGTAGGTCAGCAGGCTGACGGCGCGCCGACGCGGGCTGAAGCTTCGGCCAAAGGTGTTCAGCCCCAGCAGAGTGTCGGAGAGCCAGAACAGCGACCCGCCCACAGCAAGCGCTAGACGCCACGCTGCTGGCCTCGCCAGCAGCGTGGCGCAGGCGAAGCCCGCCACCATAGAGACCGCCAGCAGGTAGGCTCCCCCACCCACCTTCTGCACGCCACCAACCTGGACCCTGGGCAGCAGCACCGCAAAGGCCAGAAACGCGAAGGCGACGCTCGCAATCAAGCCCCACGCAGGTACGGGACAGGCTGGCACCAGCACGCACAGGTAGGCCAGATGTCCCAGCAGGAAGCTGGCCGCCCCCACAGAAAAGAGGTGTGGCATCCTCCCCGCTACCTTGGGTAAGAAGCGCAACGCGTGGCAGACGTCCCCCACCGCACCGAGAACGAGCCCCAGCACCACAAGCGACCCTGCGTTGGGTACCGCCATCAAAAGCCCGGTCGCAGCCGAAGCTTCAGTCGGGCTCGCACCCACGGCCGAGTTCCCCGGCGCCAAGCCTCCGCAGGCCCCCGCTCCCAGCATCCCGCACACGCCCACCAGCACGAACGCCAAAGACGCCAGGCTCTTTAGCACGGCGGCAAGTCCCTTGTGCCCGCTCAGGTCGGCACGGGCGAAGGCGACCTGGCATGTGCCGCCTGCTACCACAAGCGCAATCGGCACCCACGCTGGCACCATGTCTGCGGGAAACGTGCCCATGCCGGCCCCAATCTGCCATCGTGGCTACACCGCTGGCCCCAGAAGTGGTCAGCCCTTCTTGCCTGGAACCCGAGCATACAGCGCGAGAGCGACTTCCACTGCTTCGTTTGTAAGCGCCTCGCTCATGTTCCCCTGAGTGGTTGCAAACCGGCTCGTTGGGTATATGCTTAATTGTGACATATGTCAGTATTACACATGGTCATCCAGCAGGAGGTGCGTCCGCATGGCAGGACGCAGAAAGAAGACCAGGCTCGTGGGACTGATGCCGGAGTATGTGGGATTCACCCCGGACGGAGTCGGCGTCAGCAAGCTGCCCACGATTCGGATGACGCTCGACGAGTTCGAGGTCATCAGGCTCGTGGACCTGAACGGTGCCAGCCAGGCGGAGGCGGCGGCCCAGATGGGAGTGGCACGCGCGACCGTGGCGGGCATCTACGAGCAGGCTCGCCACAAGCTGGCCGAGGCCCTCGTGAACGGCAGGCGGCTCGTCGTCGAGGGCGGGCAGGTCGAGTTCAGGCCCGCCACCTCCGACTACCTGCAAGGATGGCCCCAGACAAAGGGAGGTAGGATCATGCGCGTTGCAGTGACGTACGAGGACGGAGAGGTGTTCCAGCACTTCGGAAGGACCCAGCAGTTCAAGGTGTATGACATCGAGGACGGCAAGGTGGCATCGTCCGCCGTCGTCAGCTCCAACGGCGTCTCGCATGGCGCGCTGGCGGGCCTTCTGGCCCAGGACAGCGTGGACGTGCTGGTGTGCGGAGGCATCGGCGGAGGTGCGCTGGCAGCCTTGGCAGGCGCTGGCATCGACGTGCACCCCGGCGCCCAGGGCTCCGCGGACCAGGCGGTCCAGGACCTTCTGGCCGGCAAGCTGCCGCAAGCCACCGACGCCACCTGCGGCGGTCACGGTGAGGGCCATAGCTGCGGCCACGACCACGCCGAGGGCCATGGCTGCGGCTGCCACTAGCCGAGGCTGCCGCTAGCTGGAGCTGCCGCTAGCTGGAGCTGCCGCCGGCTGGGGCCAGAAGAACTTCCGCGGTAGAAAGCGCCCGTTTGCCAGATTGCTGGCAGACGGGCGCTTCACTCTGACTCGCGCGCCATCGGCATGTCGATAGCCCACCGGTCAAGACGAAACAGTCGCCGAGCCCCAGAATCACGGCGATGCGACGAAGTTCGCGTCCGAATGAGCACCATAGTGCGTCGAGCACAACCCCACAGTACGCA
This sequence comes from Atopobiaceae bacterium, assembly GCA_051878835.1. Classification (GTDB taxonomy): domain Bacteria; phylum Actinomycetota; class Coriobacteriia; order Coriobacteriales; family Atopobiaceae; genus Olsenella_K. Next base: position 419 of record JBJEKW010000039.1, on the reverse strand, counting down.
CAATGGTGCTCAAACACCCTCTAACGAGGCCCCTTAGCGGGTGTTTGAGCACCATCATGTAGCACCCCACAGTTGCCTCGGGCTATTTTGGTGCCCATCTGGACGCGAGCGCTCGGCGAACCCGGGCGCAAACGTAGCGTCGGGCCCCTACAGGTAGTCCTCGATCCCCTCGCACACCAGCTCGGAGTCATCGTAGTTCAACCGCTTCAGCTCCAGCTTGAACGTCTGGGTGATCATCTGAGCGAAGTCGCTCATGGGCGCGGCATCGCTGGCGACGCTACTTGCGTCCCGCCAGCAGCGCAGAACCCGCCAGGCTTGCATAGATAAGAAAACAGCCCAAATGCCACTGAGGCTTCTGGGCTGTAAACTTCGTATGGAGCCAGCTATCAGACTCGAACTGATGACCCCCGCTTTACGAG
>JBJEKW010000038.1:0-12194 GCA_051878835.1 Atopobiaceae bacterium | reverse complement strand
TGACCATCAAGTTCAACGACTGGCATCTCGACGTCGACGTGTATGTGAATGGCGAAAAGTACCAGTCATTCACTAACAGCCAGGGACTGACCAGCATCACGATTGACGCAGATAAGTTGGGTGGGCCAACTGCGCAGATAACCGTGAAGACAACAAACATGGGCAACATTGCGACGATTAACCTGCAGGACTGCGTATACACAAAGCCTGCCGCAAAGAGCACTGAGCACGAGGTTGTGGACACGGTTACCCTGAACGATGCCAATGACTGGACAAAGCTTTGGACGGGGCTGGCTCAGAAGGACAGCTCGGGCAACACCTACAACTACGTGGTGAAGGAGCTTTCGAGCACCGTGGCCGCCAAGTCCGTGGCGTACTCGAACAACGATGGTATCCAGACCGGTACCATCGTGGTGACGAACACGCTGGGTGACTCGTACGAACTGCCCAAGACCGGCGGCTCGGGCACGAGCGGCATCACGCTCCTTGGCGTGGCAGTTGCCCTCGCGTCCGCGGGAGCACTTCTCGCCCGGCGCGCTAGGAAGGACAAGGGTACCGAGTAAGCACGGTGCCTGACGCGTAAGAGGATCCGCCCCGAGAGCCGATGGCGCTCCCGGGGCGGATTGCGTTTCTCGCCCAGCTTGCGAGGCGGGTGATGTGGTGAGGCTAGTAGAAGAGGGGGACGCGGTCGCGGAGGAAGTCGTCCAGGGTGCAGGCGCCCGAGGAGCTGCCGCCCACGACGATGCGCTTTGCTTGCGGGTGCCGCGCGAGGAACTTGGCCATGCCGCCCTGTCGGGACTCGTTCCCGCCCTTGACCTCGATTGCGGCGATCGAGCCGTTCCTGACCGCGACGAAGTCGACCTCGTCCGCGCCCTCGCGCCACCAGAAGAGGTCGAAGCCCTCCTCGGGCGCACGCGCGAGCAGGCGCGCGCCTACGGCGGACTCCACGAGGTGACCGCGGCGGGCGCTGTCCGCGGCGTAGACCGAGCGGCCGAGCCCGTCCGTTGCCGTCATGAGCGACGTGTCGTACACCATGAGCCGCGGGGAGCCCTTGCGGCGCGTGATGGGCTTCTCTTCGTACTTGGGAAGGCCGCACAGTATGCCCACCTTGCCAAGGAGGTCCAGGTAGTGGGCGAGCGTGGTGGTGTTGCCCGCGTCCTGCAGCTGCCCGAGCATCTTATTGTACGAGAGCTCCTGGCCGGAGTACGTGGCGCCCAGCCGAAAGAGCGCCCGCATGAGCGCAGGCTTGCGCACCTGGCCGAGCGCCAGCACGTCCTGCGAGATGGTGGGCTCGATTATGGCGTCGCGGACGTACGAGGCCCAGCGCTCCTCATCCTTCGCAAAACGCGCGGCACCCGGATACCCGCCGAAGTAGAGGAAGTCCTCCAAGCTGTAGCCAAACGCCTGCGAGCACTCCTCCAGGCTCCAGTGAGGTGACCTGATGAGCTCGAAGCGACCCATGAGGGAGTCCTCGAGCCCCCTGTGCAGCAGCAGGGAGGAGGACCCGCTGAGCACGGCGCGCACCGGCGTTCCGTTGCGGCGATCAGCGTCGTAGAGGGCCTTCACTACCGTTGGCCAGTGCGGGACCTTCTGTACCTCGTCCACCACCAGGACCACGGGATGCGCCCCGCCGCCCGTCATGTTGCGCGCCTGCTGCCACTCTGTCTGCAGCCACTCTGCGCTGGGGACGATGGCCTCGTCCGAGCTGACGTAGCTGCGCTCCAGGTCGATGTGGTCGAGCGCCTGGGCTAGCATGGTGCTCTTGCCTGTTTGCCTGGGCCCGACGACGACCTGGATAAGTGGGTTGTCGACCTCCGCCATGCGCGAGGCAATCGTTTGCACCTGATGGCGTTGGAACATGGCAGGCTCCTAACATCGTGGTCGATAGTGCTTCTCAGTATATTGAGTAATTTTACTCAGTATAGTGAGTAAAATAAATCAATATACTGAGAAGTGCTGGTAGAGGGCTATGCAAGCGGTATGTCCTTCTTGTCTGGTGATGTACATGAGCCGAAGCGAGCGCCTCTTTCCATGATGTGCGAGCACTTCAGAGGCCCGTCTGGCAAGGTCTGTGCCAACTCGTGAATTTGGCCTGGGTCCTGATTTGGCGTGTAGAGACGCTGTGCAGCGGGTATCCCACCTCTTACCGACGGCGGGGGAGGGCGCATGGCGAAGGCGGTTGAGCACGGTCTAAGCGGCGGACGGAGTGGCGACGGTTGCGTGCGCAACGAGGCTTTGATTACGCACCGGCACAAAGAAACCCCGGCGCAGGAGCGCATCATGGCGAGGCTGCGCGCGCTAGAGCAAAACCGGATGTGCCTGTGCGACTTGGACATCGCGGATCGGCGGGCGATTGAGCGGTTGATTCGCTGCGGATTGGTCGTTAGGGTGGTCCGCGGCATTTACGCTCGTGCGGATTGGTGGCATGCGCTGTCGGTGGATCAGCGGCACGTCTGTCTGGCTAGGACGCTAGCGACGATGCACCCGGACTGGGCGTTTTGTGGTCCAACGGCGGCGGTGCTCTGGGGATTGCATCCGCCGTATGACTCTCTGAAGACCGTGCACGTGGCGTATGGCCCTGGCGAGCGCCACACTTCTGGTTCGATGATCAGCTGGCATCAGATACCTGGGCTGACAACGTGTGTCCAGGATGGAGCGCTCGTCACCAGGCTGGAACGAACGGTGATGGACTGCGCTCGAACGCTGTCGGTAGCGGAAGGGCTGGCAATCGCCGACGAGGCAACGCGCTTGGCGGGGTGGAATGACTTCCATTTCTTGGATTACGTGCTGGAGCAGCGGCTGACGCAAGCGCATGGGTTTCGCAGGGCGGTCCTGGTGGGGATGCTTGTGGATGGGCGCAGCGAAAGCGGGGGAGAGTCGGTTGCCCGCGCGAACATGATTCTGCAGGGGTTCGCGTTGCCGGAGCTGCAGCTGCGGGTGCAAGGACGTGCCGAGGGGCAAAAGCCGTTCCGCAGTGACTTCGCATGGCCGCTGACGGGCGGGCGCTGGGTCTACGGCGAGCTGGATGGGCGGCAGAAGTACGAGGACCCCGCAATCCTGAAAGGGCGCGATACCATAGGAACGCTGCTGGCGGAACGGCGACGGGAGGCTGAGCTTTCGCGGAGTGGGCAGATCGTGCGATTCAACTATTGGGAGGCCGCCAATCCGGCGGAGCTCAGTCAGATATTGGATAGGTACGACGTGCCTCGGGTTTGTGCGCCGGTGAGGCTGGATGCGAGCTGCCGCCACGCCATCAAAGATGTAATGGCGTACCTGCACCAGGAGGCTGACTTTAGTCCTGACGCGGAACGTCGGTTGGAGCAACTGCGGCGGCGAAAGCTGCCATAGCGGGGGAGTGTTCTCACGGCGGAGTACTCAGCGAGACACTCAATGCATGGGTGACCTGATGGACGGTGTCCTGGCGGATGGCGCTGCGCTTGCCGGGCGCTTGTGCTCCTGCAGCCCAGCCGTCACGTCGCTACGTTAACGCTATGCCGCAGCGTTAACGCCCTTGTCGCCAAGCGAATGCCCCGACAGCAGGCTGATGTCCCACCGCCATACGAGCGTCCAGCCGGCATACGGGCGACCTGCCAGCATGTTGATGCCCTGCCGGCATACAGATGCCCCTCCGGCGTGCAGGTGACCTGCTGCCACACGAACGTCTCGCCGGCATGCAAACGTCCTGTCGGCATGCGGGCGTCCGTCCCGCGGCATGCTAATGCACTGCTACTATCCTTACGCGGTCATTTGCCTATACGAAAAAACGTCCTTGAACAGGTTGGTTGCCAAGCCAGCATTTTGTCGCAGGGAAATGACCGCGTAAGACGCCTTAGGAGGTCATAACCCTGTGACAAAATGCCGCTTCCAGGACGGTCCCGAATCGCCCTACTTTTTCGTATAGGCAAATGACCGCATAAGGCTCACCGACGGTTCAGTGGCCGTCTTGGTGTACGTCGCGAACTCCCACGGCACCTCGCGATGCCATGCATTTTGGGATTCTCAACGCATCGGGACGCCCTTCAGCCCCGGTCTTCGCGACGGTCTCCGCGAGACGCGCTGCCTGAACCAGGTGCAGATGCGAAAGCTGCTGTGAAGCTCTGGAAGAAGAACGCGTCCAAACGAGCACCCAATTGCGTGCCTGCGTCGGGTCCGGACGTCAAAAAGGTGCTCAAACACCCGCTAACAGCCGTCTTAGCGGGTGTTTGAGCACCATTGTGAGCAGACGGCGAGCGCACCAGGGTCATTTGGGTGCTCGTTTGGACGTGACGCCGACGTAGAGCGCGCGCATCGCCGTGCCGTCGGGCAAGCGCATCACCGCACCTCAAAAAAGCCGGCCAACCCGAAGGTTGACCGGCTTTCGCTTGAATGCGTTAAGAGTTGCATTCGTTGCTGCAGCGGTAACTGCAAGTGCGGTGTTGCTACCGCGTCGCCCGAGTGAGCTACTCGGCCTTGGCCTCGGTGGCCTCGGGAGCAGCAGCCTCAGCGGCAGGGGCCTCGGTGGCCTCGGCCTTTGCGGCCTCCTCAGCAGCCTTGGCCTCCTCGGCGGCCTTCTTGGCAGCCTCGGCCTCGGCCTTCTTGGCGTACTCGGCAGCGCGCTTTGCCTTGGCGGCCTTCTTGGCCTCCTGGGCGGCCTTCTGCTGAGCGGCCTTCTCGGCAGCCTTGGCGGCACGGGCGGCCTTGGCCTCCTGAGCCTTCTTCAGCTGAGCAGCAGCAGCGCCACCGAACTTGTCGGAGAAGCGCTGGACGCGTCCGCCGGTGTCGACGAGCTTCTGCTGGCCGGTGTAGAAGGGGTGGCACTTATCGCACAGGTCGATAGTGAGCTCCTTCTTGGTCGAGCGAGTCTTCCAGGTGTTGCCGCAGGTGCAGCGAACGGTGCACTCCACGTAGTCGGGATGGATGCCCTTCTTCATGATGGCTCCTTTTCTTGGCCTGGTTTCCGAACAGGCCAGGGGTTGGTCCGGCGGGTGCCGGACGAGGGTATGTCCGACGGTTGTCGGACTGGTTTTGCCCAGCGTGTGCCAGGCGTGCTGTACGACTGCAAGCTCCAGGTCACTCGGCTAGGACGCGGGCAACGCGACGCGCAAGCAGTCAAGCTGTACTAATATAGCGCAACCCTTGCCGCTTCGCTCGCACGGAGCGGGCAAGAAGAGCATTTGTGCTGGTGGCTCCACATATATATGCGCGTGTCGCTGTGTTGGAGGCGGCGCAGCGGCGCGGCGGCATGACGATGACGGCGTGGCGGCGATGGAGCGGCGGCGAAATGACGGCGCAGCGGTGGGGCGGCTGCGACGCAAACACGGCGATGACGCACCGACGCGTCCCACGTGTAAAGCGTACGCAGCTACGCTGAACGACCTTACAATCCCTTGACGATTTGTAAAGCGATTGTAAGTAGCAATCAACGCCGGGTAAGACCCTGCCGACGAGCAACTGACACCCACCTGCAAGCAATAACGTACAAGCTGCAAAGCGAGACGACGCCGGCAACATGTCGCGTCTGCCGCGCGGAGTGCAGGCTCGCACCCTCCCCTCGCAAGAGCCTGCAACCCGCGCGGACAGACGTCCGAAAGCACGCGCGAAGCACACACGACTGCGCCGACGTCTAACGCCTCCACAAAGCGCGCCTACGCGCGCAACTCTCGAAGGGAGAGCAGCACTATGCGCAACGCTATCACTCGTCGTTCGTTCCTGGCTCTGGGTGGCTCTGCTGCCGTGGCCGTGGCTGGCCTGGGCCTGGTGGGCTGCGGTGGCAGCTCCTCCAGCACCGACTCCTCCAGCTCCGACTCCAGCTCCTCCAAGCAGATCTCCGGCACTGTGACCGCCGCCGGCTCCACTGCTCTCCAGCCGCTGGTCGAGGCCGCTGCCGAGCAGTTCCAGAACGTGCAGCCTGGCATCACCGTGTCCGTCCAGGGCGGCGGCTCTGGCCAGGGCATCACGCAGATTGTGCAGGGCACCGTCCAGATTGGCGACTCCGATGTGTTCGCTGAGGAGAAGGTCAAGAGCTCTGACGACCTGCAGAAGATCAAGGACAACAAGGTGTGCGTCGTGGGCATGGGCCCTGTGTGCAACCCTGACCTGGGCGTGAAGAACATCTCGATGGACGCCCTGAAGGGCATCTTCCTGGGCCAGATTACCAACTGGAAGGATGCTGGCGGCCCCGACCAGGAGATCGTCGTCATCAACCGCGCCTCCGGCTCCGGCACCCGCGCCACCTTCGAGACCAACGTCCTGAAGGGCGAGAAGGCCCCCGACAGCTTCAAGCCGCAGGAGCAGGATTCCTCGGGCACAGTGGCCAGCATGGTCGCCCAGACCCCCGGCTCCATCTCCTACCTGGCCTTCTCCTACTACAACGACTCCCTGACCGCCATGAGCGTGGACAACGTCGAGCCCAAGGAGGAGAACGTCGAGTCCGGCGACTGGAAGATCTGGGCCTACGAGCACATGTACACCGCCGCCGACCCCGACGAGGCCACCCAGGCGTTCATCGACTACATGCTGGGCGACGACGTCCAGGGCTCCCTCATCGAGTCCAATGGCTACATCCCCATGTCGGGCATGAAGGTCGAGCGCGACGCCGACGGCAACGAGACCACCAAGTAGTTCGTACCTCGGCATTCCTGCGGGTTGCGGCCGCCTAGAAGGGCTTAGCCCACTTAGGCGGCCGCCTTCGCGAAGAAGGGCTTTCGCCTCGTAGCAGACTCGGCGCGAGGTGTCGCCCGAAGGCCTCCGGCCTGCAAACAGCCTGGCGGCGGGGCCAGCGAGATTGAACCCGCATCTGACAAAGGAGAGATCAAAGCGATGTCAAAGCAAGTAATGCCAAAGCGTCGCCTTGAGGGAATCGGACTAGGCGTCACGGGTGCCTGCGTGGGACTCGTGGCGCTTCTTGTGGTAACCCTCATCGCGATGGTGGTCAGCAGGGGATTGGCCACCTTCTTCCAGAACGGAGTGGACTTTGGCTCATTCCTGACCGGAACCACCTGGAACCCCGACCAGGTCAATGACGCGGGTCAGCCCCTGGTGGGTGCCCTGCCCATGATCTGCGGCTCGTTTGCCGTCACGCTGCTGTCCACGGCCTTCGCCCTGCCCATTGCCATCGGCTCCGCCATCTTTGTGGTTGAGATTGCCCCTGGCTTTGGCCGTCGCGTGTTCCAGCCTTTGGTCGAGCTGCTGGTCGGCATCCCGTCCGTCGTCTACGGCCTCATCGGCCTGCGCGTCATCGTGTCCTTCACCCGCTCGTTCGCGGGCGGCACGGGCTACGGCATCTTCTCGGGCTCCATCGTCCTGGCAATCATGATTCTGCCTACGGTCACCAGCCTGTCCATCGACGCACTGGCAGCAGTGCCCAACGCCTACCGCGAGGGCTCCTACGCCCTGGGCTGCACGCGCTGGCAGACCGTGTGGCACGTCGTGCTAAAGAGCGCCATGCCCTCCCTCATGACCGCCGTCATCATGGGCATGACCCGTGCCTTCGGCGAGGCCCTGGCCGTGCAGATGGTCGTGGGCAACGCGGCGCAGATCCCGACGTCGCTGTTCACGCCCGCCGCAACGCTGACCTCGGTCCTGACCATGGGCATGGGCAACACCGTCACCGGCACGCTGCAGAACAACGTGCTGTGGTCGCTGGCCATGATCTTGCTGGTCATGAGCCTTGTGTTCATCCTGATTGTCCACCTCATCGGCAAGAAGGGAGGCAAGGTAAATGACTAGCTCTACAGACGCCTCCAAGGCATCCGCCGGCACCCCCGGCGACAGCCCCTTCACGGGCGAGGCGGCCGCTCGTCACGCGGCAAAGCTAAAGAGCCAGGACCACGTGGCCACTGGCATCATTACCGCAATCGTCATCCTGGTCATGATCATCCTGGCCGCCATCGTTATCTACATCCTGGTGCTGGGTGGCGCAAAGCTGTTCGATGGCCACTTCCTGACTGCAAAGGCCGAGAGCGTAAAGGCCGGCGGCGGCATTGGCCCCGAGCTGTTCAACTCGTTCTACCTGCTGATCATCACCCTGATTATCTCGGTGCCCATCTCGCTGGGCGGCGCCATCTTCCTGGCCGAGTACGCTCCCGAGAACGCCTTCACTGCCGCGGTGAAGACCGCAATCGAGACACTGAGCTCGCTGCCTTCCATCGTGGTTGGCCTGTTTGGCCTGCTGCTGTTCGTGCAGCAGTTCGGCTGGGGCTACTCCATCCTGTCCGGCGCCCTGGCTCTGACGATGTTCAACATCCCCATCCTGGTCCGCACCATCCAGCAGGCGCTGGAGGACGTGCCGCGCAGCCAGCGTGACGCTGGCCTGGCACTGGGCCTGACCCGCTGGGAGACCACGGTCCACGTGCTGCTGCCGGCCGCAATGCCCGCCATCGTCACCGGCATCGTGCTGTCCGCAGGCCGCGTGTTCGGCGAGGCAGCTGCCCTGATCTACACGGCAGGCCAGTCCGCTCCCGCGCTGGACTTCGCGAACTTCAACCTGGCCAGCGCTTCTTGCCCGTGGAACCTCATGCGTCCCGCCGAGACCCTGGCCGTCCACATCTGGAAGATCAACTCCGAGGGCCTGATTCCTGATCTCGACGCCATCTCCAACGGCTCCGCTGCCGTCCTGATGGTGTGCATCCTTGCCTTCAACCTGATAGCCCGCTGGGCTGGCAAGGCCCTGGGAAGGAGGCTGACCGCAGAATGAGCACCTCTACCATGGATGCCATCACCAATGCCGGCGTGGACAACGCCGCAAAGGGCAAGGCTGGCGACGTGGTCCTGTCGACCAAGAACGTCACCGTGCGCTACAACCTGACGAAGGAGGCCCTGCACGGCACGTCGCTGGAGTTTCGCAGCGGCGAGTGCACCGCACTCATCGGCCCCTCCGGCTGTGGCAAGTCCACCTTCCTGCGCAGCCTGAACCTCATGAACCGCGAGATCCCGAAGTGCCGCATCGGCGGCGAGATCTGGTACCACGGCCAGGACATCAACGCCCCTGGCGTGAACCTGTTTGAGCTGCGCAAGCACATTGGCATGGTGTTCCAGCAGCCCACGCCCTTCCGCAAGTCCATCCGCGAGAACATCCTGTTTGCCCCCAAGCGCCATGGCCAGACGGACAAGGCGGTGCTCGACGAGCTTCTGCAGAAGAGCCTGGAGGGCGCGGCCCTTTGGGACGAGGTCAAGGACAAGCTGGACCAGTCGGCCCTGGCTCTGTCCGGCGGCCAGCAGCAGCGCCTGTGCATCGCGCGCACCTTGGCCATGAACCCCGACGTCATCCTGCTGGACGAGCCGTGCTCCGCACTGGACCCCATCTCGACCTTCGCGGTCGAGGAGACCATCCGCGACATGGTGCAGCGCGGCATCTGCGTCATCATCGTCACGCACAACATGGAGCAGGCGGCTCGCGTGTCCAACAACACGGCCTTCTTCTACCTGGGCGACATGGTCGAGTGGGGCCCGACGAAGCAGCTCTTCTCGGTGCCCAAGACCAAGCGTCTGAATGACTATCTGACCGGAAGGTTTGGCTAATGGCTATGAGCGACAAGGAAACGAACACGGACCTGGTATCGGGCGTGGCGTCCTCGTCGGAGGCTGCGGTCGACCCGGCGGACGTGAAGATCTCGGTGCAGGACCTGCACCTGTGGTACGGCGACTTCGAGGCCCTGAAGGGCATCAGCCTGGACATCCCGCGCAACAAGGTCACGGCTTTCATCGGTCCCTCCGGCTGCGGCAAGTCCACGCTGCTGCGCACGCTGAACCGCATGAACGACCTGGTAGAGGGCATTCGCTACCAGGGAAAGATTCTGCTGGACGGCCAGGACCTGTTCCAGCAGGACGCCACCGAGGTGCGCCTGAAGGTGGGCATGGTGTTCCAGCACCCCAACCCCTTCCCGCTGAGCATCTATGACAACGTGGTCTACGGAGCCCGCCGCCACGGCATCAAGGGTAACCTGGACGAGCTGGTGGAGAGCTCGCTGACTCGCGCGGGTCTGTGGGACGAGGTCAAGGACAACTTGCAGGCCTCTGGCCTGGGACTGTCCGGCGGCCAGCAGCAGCGTCTGTGCATCGCGCGCGCCATCGCCATGCACCCAGACGTTCTGCTGATGGACGAGCCCACCAGTGCACTGGACCCCATCTCGACGGCTATGATTGAGGAGCTCATGACCGAGCTCTCCCGCGACACCACGGTCGTCACCGTGACGCACAACATGCAGCAGGCCGCTCGTGTGGCCTCCCGCACGGCGTTCTTCCTGCTGGGCGAGCTGGTGGAGTACGCTCCGACCGCTCAGCTGTTCAGCAACCCACAGGAGAAGCGCACCGAGGACTACCTCACAGGAAGGTTTGGCTAATCATGAAGACCAGAACAGAGTACCTGGGCCAGCTCGACCGACTGAACGAGCACCTCTCGCGCCTGGGCGAGGCCGTGGTTTCCGACATCAACGCCACCGGCCGCGCGCTGACGCAGGACGATGCGGGCGCTGGCCAGGGCGTCATCGAGTCCCACAGCTCGACCCTGCGCCTGAAGCGCTCCGTCGAGGACGAGTGCCTGACGCTGATGCTGCTGCAGAACCCGCTGGCGTCCGACATGCGCTTCGTCACCGCCGCCTTCCGCGCGGTGTCCGACCTGTCGCGTATCGACGAGACGGCCTACGAGATCGCCGAGCTGAACGCTGAGCTGCGCGACAAGAAGCTCATGCCCCACATCGAGCAGTTCGGCGAGCTGTCCGCCCGCGCCGCCGACATGGTGAACCAGGCCATGGACGCCTTCATCGAGGTCAACGCCGACGAGGCCGAGCAGGTCTTTGCCAAGGACGACCGCGTGGACCAGCTGTACAACGAGGTGCGCACGCACATCACCGACGTTCTGCGCCAGGACAACAACGAGGCCGCGGTCATGTCGGCACCCGAGGTTCTCATGATGGCAAAGTACTACGAGCGCATGGGCGACCACGCGCAGCGCATCGCGGACTGGGCCATCTTCCGTGCTACGGGCAAGTATCGCGGACGCGGCATCGGAGGGTCTGAGTAACGTTGGTCTACTACGTAGAGGACGACACGAACATCCGCGAGCTGACGCTGTACGCGCTCAAGCAGGCCGGCATTGAGGGGCAGGGCATGGCAAACGATGCCGAGTTCCGCCGCGCCTGCGCCGAGCGCAAGCCCGACGCCATCCTGCTGGACATCATGCTGCCCGACACGGACGGGCTCACCATCCTGAAGCGCATCCGCCAGGACCCCTCGCTTTCGCGCGTCCCCGTGATGATGCTGACGGCGAAGGACACCGAGCTGGATACCGTGCGTGCGCTGGACGCCGGCGCCGACGACTACCTGGCCAAGCCCTTCGGCATGCTGGAGCTGGTCAGCCGCGTGAAGGTCATGCTGCGCCGCACGCGGCTGTCGCACGCCCAGGAGATCGTGGACGAGCACCTGCAGGTGGGTCCGCTGGACCTGTGGCCGTCTAGGCGCGAGGTCACGCTGGACGGCAAGGAGCTGCAGCTGACCATGCGCGAGTTCGATCTCCTCGAGTTCCTCATGCGCTCGCCCGGCGTCGTGTTTTCTCGCGAGACGCTGCTGCAGCGCGTGTGGGGCTGGGACTTCGACGGAGGCTCGCGCACGGTGGACGTGCACGTGCAGACGCTGAGGTCAAAGCTGGGCGACCCCCACAAGGGTGGTCACTCCGACCTGATCGAGACGGTGCGTGGCGTGGGCTACCGCCTGCGCGCGTAGCTGCGGGCACGGGGTGCCCCGCTGCTCTGGGCGCCCTTCTTGCCCGTGGCTCGCGCGTACGGGCCCCTTCGTACGGCAGTCACCACGTGCGATGGCCCCACTTGTGGTGGCCCCTCGCATGGTGGCCCCACTTGCGGTGGCTCCTTCGTACGGCAGTCCCCTTCTTACGGCGAGAGGCACAGTTTGGTACGTTTTTCCTCGTGAAAACGTCCGAAACTGTGCCTCTCGCTGCATTTGAGGGGGCGTGCAGCAGCTACGTTGCCTCCGTACTGTCGACATGCTGGTGACGCGCTGCGGTCTGCCCCGCCGGGGCCGGCTGTTCAGTGCCGACCGGCGCGACCAGCTCAGGTCCGGACACCTGCGGGATAGTATGCAACCAGTGCTTTCACCAGCGTTTTCTGCAAGAGTGCCAGGTGCGAGTGTGGATGCACTCACACCTCGGATTCCCGTCAGTACCTTCTGCAAGGGTTGGAGGTGCGAGTGTGGATGCACTCGCA
>JBJEKW010000037.1:48447-53130 GCA_051878835.1 Atopobiaceae bacterium | reverse complement strand
GGCCAGACGGCCGGGAGCACCGGTCGCTCCCTCAGGCTCGAGGCCATCAGGGCAAAGGTGGACAACGCCTATCTGGACGGCGGCATACAGTACGAGGCGCACGTGCAGAACGTGGGCTGGCAGGACTGGACCGCGGACGGCGGTACGGCAGGCACCACCGGCCAGGGCCTGCGCGTGGAGGCCGTGCGCTTCAGGCTGACCGGCGAGCTGGCCTCGAAGTACGACGTGTGGTACCGCGCGCACGCCCAGCAGTTCGGTTGGATGGGCTGGGCGAAGGACGGCGCTGCTGCGGGCACCTCGGGTGTCAGAGGGCGCATGGAGGCCGTACAGGTTCTGCTGCTCTCCAAGGGGTCTGCGGCTCCGACGTCTGGCGACCAGTCCGTGGGCTTCTCTTACGTGGAGCCTACCGCCATCGAGTACTCGCTCCACTGCGCGGGCATAGGCTGGCAGGACAGCGTACGCGATGGCGCCCTTGCCGGCACGGTTGGACAGGGCCGTCAGGCAGAGGCTTTGCGCATCAACCTGGCGGGCGAGGGCTCGAACTCGATTTCGGGTCAGGTGAACTACCGCGCCCACGTGCAGGACGCCGGGTGGCAGGGCTGGGTCTCGAACGGCCAGGTCGCAGGTACAACTGGGCAGTCCAGGCGTCTGGAGGCCCTGCAGGTTACGCTCTCGGGCCAGTTGGCGCAGTTCTTCGACGTGTACTACCAGGCGCAGGTGGCGGACGTCGGCTGGCTGGGCTGGGCATCTGACGGGCAGGTCTCGGGCAGCACGGGCTTGGGCCGCGCCATCGAGGCCGTTCGCGTCCAGCTGGTGCTGAAGGGCAACGAAGCACCCGGCAGCACCTGGCGTCCCAGCGTCGACCAGAACACCTACCTCGGCTACCAGACCCCAGGCAACTACTACAAGGTGGGCCTGCACCGCGTGAACGTTGGGGGCGGCGGAATCTTCTCGTACAGCTCCCCAGTGCGCATAGGCAACTTCGCCTCAAGGCAGGACTGCATCGAGGCCTTCATCGGCCGCGCCCTGGACTACGTGGGCACCACCCCCTACGTGTGGGACTACTCGTGCGCGCCCGGCGTGGGCGTGGACTGCGCGGGACTCGTGATGCAGGCGCTCTATGCCACGGGCATGGACCTGGGCCCGCATTACACGCCGTACAGGCACTACTATGTCCCGGGGAACGACCACTACGCCAACGACATGGCTGGGGACGGCAGGTTCTGCCTGGTACGCTCGGGCGTGCCCCAGCGTGGCGACCTGGTGTTCAAGCCCGGCCATGTGGCCATCTACCTGGGAGGCGGCCGCATCGTCGAGGCATACTCGCCGGCGGTGGGCGTGCGCGTGTGCGGATTGTACTTCTCGCCCACGGTGGTCAGGAGGCCCTTCGCCTAGCGTCACGCAACAGCGCACAAGCGCCGACCTATGCCGGGGCTGTTGCGTAGGCGGGATAGGCTTATCCTCGGCTGCGCTCCGTGTGAAGATGCGGGGGAGCCGACCCTGATGGCAGTTTTTTGAATGTCCGAACACGTGTTTATGGTAGTGTAACTACGTCCGTACCCCGTACCTAGCGGCTAGCTCATGCCAGGCGGCCGACCCAGTTCGGGGCGCATCTCAACCGAAAGGTGGTTTCACATGGCAGTTACCAAGGAGCGCAAGGCCGAGCTCATGAAGCAGTACGGCAAGAGCGAGCATGACTCCGGCTCCGCAAACGTCCAGGTTGCCCTCCTGACCGAGCGCATCAAGGGCCTGACCGAGCACGTGAAGCAGCATCCCCACGACCACCACACCCGTCGTGGCCTGCTGATGCTGGTCGGCCAGCGCCGTCGCCTGCTTTCCTACATCAAGAAGCAGGACATCGAGGAGTACCGTGCTCTGATCAAGAGCCTGGGCATCCGCGACAACATCCAGTAGCTCCTGGCATCGCGGGGCGTCCTTTGGGCGCCCCGCTTTTGGGTGTGCTTGCGCCAGGGATGCATGGCGACCTGAGGCCAGCCCATGCATGATTGGCGCAAGCATCTCAATAGCGTAAAGGGGGAGTGGCACGGGCCATCCCCAAGACGGCCCGCCTGCAAAGGGGCAGGCGGAGATAAGAGGAACAGAATGGCAAAGGTTACACACGAGTTCGACCTGTTCGGCAAGCACTACAAGCTGGAGACTGGCGAGCTCGCGAAGCAGGCTACAGGCGAGTGCCTGGTGTCCTGCGGCGACTCCACGGTCAACGTGACCGTGGTCGTCTCGAAGGAACGCAAGAACTACGACTTCTTCCCCCTGACGGTCGACTTCATCGAGCGCATGTACGCCGTGGGCCGCATCCCCGGCGGCTACCTGAAGCGCGAGGCTCGTCCCTCCGAGAAGGCCACGCTGACGGCGCGCATGATCGACCGCCCCATCCGCCCGTCCTTTCCTGACGGTTTCCGCAACGAGGTGCAGATCGTGGCCATGCCGCTGGTGGCCGACCAGATCAACCCCGTCGACACCATCTGCGTCATGGGCGCTTCCGCAGCGCTCACCGTGGGCGGCGTACCCTTCGAGGGCCCGCTGGCCTGCGTGCGCATCGGCCGCGACGTCGAGTCCGGCGAGTTCCTGGTGAACCCCACCTACGAGGAGCGCGACAACTCCGACCTGGACCTGGAGCTGGCTGGCTCCTCCACGTTCATTAGCATGCTGGAGGCCGGCGCAAAGGAGATCTCCGAGGAGGACATGCTGGCCGCCATGCAGTTCGGCCAGAAGGCCATCGCCGCGTTCTGCGACGAGGAGCAGAAGTTTTTCCAGAAGTGCATCGAGGTCAACGGCGAGTTCCCGAAGCGCGAGTACGTACTGGACGAGCCCACCCCCGAGGTGCACGACCGCATCTTTGCCCACATGGACGAAATGCGCGCCGCACTGAAGGACCCGGACAAGCTGCACCGCATCGACAAGGTCGAGGAGCTGAAGCAGTCCATCACCGCCGAGTTCACCGAGGACGAGCAGGCGCAGTGGGAGCGCGCCATCCCCGTCGAGCTGAAGAGCCTCGAGAAGCACGCCATGCGCCGCATGGTCGTCGAGACCGGCGAGCGTGTGGACGGCCGTACGGCCACCGAGGTGCGCCCGCTCATGATCAAGCCCAACTACCTGCCCCGCGTCCACGGCTCCGGCCTGTTCCAGCGCGGCCAGACCCAGGTGCTGTCCGTGTGCACCCTGGGCATGCTGAACGAGTGGCAGCGCCTTGACACCATCGAGCCCGTCGATGGCAAGCGCTACATCCACCACTACAACTTCCCGCCGTACTGCACCGGCGAGACCGGCCGCATGGGCAGCCCCAAGCGCCGCGAGATCGGCCACGGCAACCTGGCGGAGCGCGCCCTGCTGCCCGTGATTCCCTCCGAGGAGGAGTTCCCCTACACCATCCGTGTCGTCTCCGACGTGATGGAGTCCAACGGCTCCAGCTCCATGGCTTCCACCTGCGGCTCCACGCTGGCGCTGATGGACGCCGGTGTGCCCATCAAGCGCCCCGTCTCCGGCGTTGCCATGGGCCTCATCCAGGAGGAGGGCAAGACCGTCGTCCTGACCGACATCCAGGGCCTCGAGGACTTCCTGGGCGACATGGACTTCAAGGTCACCGGCACCACCAAGGGCATCACCGCCATGCAGATGGACAACAAGGCCACCGGCCTGACGCCCGAGATCTTCCGTCAGGCGCTGCAGCAGGCTCACGAGGGCCGCATGTTCATCCTGGACGCCATGCTGGACGCCATTCCCGCGCCCCGCGAGACCACGAAGGACTCCGCGCCCAAGATTCTGTCTCTGACCATCCCCACCGACAAGATCCGTGACGTCATCGGCTCCGGCGGAAAGGTCATCCGTGGCATCCAGGACGACACCGGCGCCACCATCGACATCCAGGAGGACGGCTCCGTCTTTATCGCGGGCACTGCCGAGGCTTCCGCCGAGGCCGCCAGCCGCATCAAGGCCATCGTGAAGGTGCCCGAGGTGGGCGAGGAGTACACCGGCCGCGTCGTGGGCATCCAGCCCTTCGGCGCCTTTGTCGAGCTGCTGCCCGGCAAGGACGGCCTGCTGCACATCAGCCGCGTCGCCAAGGGCCGCGTCGACAAGGTCGAGGACGTCCTGAACATCGGCGACGAGGTCAAGGTTCGCGTCCTTGAGGTCGACGAGAAGGGCAAGATCAGCCTGGACCGCATCGACAAGCCCGAGGCTCCCGCCGGCTCCGGTCACAAGGACCACCACGGCAAGGACGACTCCCACGAGTCCCGTCCGCACGCTCGTCGCACCCGTCACCCGGGCGACTGCGGCAACACCGAGGAGACGAAGGGCCGTCAGCCTCGCCGCCACCACGAGGGCTAGGCATTTGGCCCAGGAGCACTTTGTACTGTCTTTTGGGCAGTTTGTACCATAGGGGGACCGGTCTTTCCTTGAGGAGGCCCGGTCCCTCTTTTTGTGACGCCGCAGGTCGGCGCCACGATACGGCCCTGTCCTTATCTGAATGCCCCCATAAATACTTCTTTGCCAAGGCGCATGTTTAGGCTACTATTAAGGTATTGGGTACAGGGGGCGAGTTTATGCCAGCGATGGCAGAACTCAGTTTCAGATAGGACGGTGGACCTGCGTGAGGTGCAAGAAGTGCGGCGCTGAACTGTCTGCCAAGTCCCGCTTTTGTCCTTGCTGCGGCGCTCCCATAGCGAC
>JBJEKW010000037.1:24874-48347 GCA_051878835.1 Atopobiaceae bacterium | reverse complement strand
GCTCTCCAGCATCCAGAACCTTCCTCCCGGCATGGCAGACGACATCCAGTCCTTCTGCGTGTTCGAGCGCATGGGGGTAGTGTATGGGTTGTGGGCCGCATCCTTCGTGTGCCTGGCGTATGGGTGCATCAGGATTTTCCTGAGGCACACCGAGTGCGGTGCAGCCCTTTTGGGCATGGGGCTGGGCGTCCTGGCTTGTACGGCGTTCGCCGTCGAGTTCGCGCTGCTGACGCCCACGCTGGAGGACGACTTCTCTTGCATCATGATGACGCTGTCGCCGTTCTTCCTGGCATGCGCCATAGTGTCGGCGGCGGGCTTGCTGGCCGGCTTGTACCTGGTGCGCACCGCCCCCATAGACGGCCGGGCATAGCTGTCTTGCCGCGATGCCAAAGGCTGCCCCGGCAATGCATCGCAGCGCGCTCCGGAACAATCAGGCCCCCTGGGGGTCTGTGGGTATTGCAGGTTATGCCGCTCACCCGTTCTAGGCTACCGTCCGTTGGATACAATAGAAAACAGAATAGTACGGCCGTGGGCCGTGTGGATAGCGCTTGGCGCATTCGTTTGTGACGTCAGTTGGAAGGACATCTATCAAAATGGCAAAGAAACAGACCCCGCTGAGGATCATCCCGCTGGGAGGCCTAGACGGCATCGGAAAGAACATGACCGTCTTTGAGTACGGCGACGACATGGTCCTGGTGGATGCCGGACTCATGTTCCCGGACGACGACCAGCCCGGCATCGACCTCGTGCTGCCCGACTACACGTACGTCCTCGAGAACGAGGACCGCCTGCGTGGCATCATCATCACGCACGGCCACGAGGACCACACCGGGGCCCTGCCGTACCTGCTGATGGACCTGCAGCACAAGGTGCCCATCTTTTCCAGCAAGCTCACGCTGGGCTTCATCGAGGGAAAGCTGGCCGAGCACCGCATCAACTCTCCCAAGTTCCGTGAGGTATCCGACGGCACCCACATCAACCTGGGCGCGTTCAGCATCGGCTTCTTTGCCATGACGCACTCCATCCCCGGTGCCCTGGGCGTCTACATGAAGACCCCGGCGGGCTCCGTGCTGCATACCGGCGACTTCAAGCTGGACCAGACCCCCATTGACGGCGTGCGCCCCAACTACGGCGCCATCTGCCACTACGCATCGCAGGGCGTCGACCTGCTGCTGTCCGACTCCACGAACGCCACCAAGCCCGGTTTCACCCCGTCCGAGGCCGCGGTTGGACCGGCCCTGCGCCACATCATAAAGAACGCCCCCGGTCGCGTGTTCGTTGCGTCCTTCAGCAGCCACATTCACAGGCTGCAGCAGGTGTGCGACGCCGCCGTGGCCGTGGGCCGCAAGGTGGTCGTCACCGGCCGCTCCATGGTCACGAACACAAAGATCGCTCGCGAGCTGGGCTATCTCAAGATCGCGGACGAGAACATCATCGACGCCTACGACGTTGACGACTTCCCCGACGAGAAGGTCGTCGTGCTGTGCACGGGCAGCCAGGGCGAGCCGCTCTCGGCCCTTGCGCGCATGGCCAACGGCGAGCACAAGTCCCTCTCGATCACCTCGAAGGACACGGTCATCATCTCGGCCACGCCGGTGCCCGGCAACGAGAAGAGCGTCCAGGGCATCATAAACTCCCTGGCAAAGATAGGCTGCACCATCTACGACAAGAGCCAGACGCTCGTGCACGTCTCGGGCCACGGCAGCCAGGAGGAGCTGAAGCTCATGCTGGCCATGGTGCACCCGAAGTACTTCATGCCCGTGCACGGCGAGGCGGTGCACCTGCGTGCGCACGCGCAGCTGGCCCGTCAGATGGGCATGCCGGATGACCACATATTCGTCCTGGACAACGGCGACACCCTGGAGCTGGCGGGCGGCAAGGCCCGCATCGGTGCTCCCGTGGACTCTGGCGTCGTGTACGTGGACGGGCTCTCGGTCACGGACGCGGACCCCGTCGTCCTGCGCGACCGCCAGAAGCTCTCGCAGGACGGCATCGTCACCTGCGTCGTCACGGTTTCCGGCCGCACGAGGAAGGTCGGGGACGTAGAGCTGGCCGGGCGCGGCGTGTCCTTCTCGAACGACGACGAGCTCATGGCCGAGGCCGTCGACGTGGTGCGCGCCCAGATAGCAAAGAACGAGAACGACGTGGGGACCGAGACCCTGCGCAAGAGCGTCCGCAACGGACTCTCGAACTTCCTTTGGAACAAGACGCATACGCGGCCCATGGTGATTCCGGTCGTGATGGAGGTTTAAGTTCATGCCCCAGAACCGCAAGTCAAACGCAGCACAGAAGAACTCCCGGGGCAAGGGAAGCAAGCAAAGGAAAAACGTAGCACGTCAGGGCGCAGCCGAGGAGCGCGCCCTGGACTCCGCCGGCACGTCCGCTCGCAATGACATCGTGGGCGTCGTGCTGGCGGTCGTCAGTGTTGCCATGTTCATCTCGCTGGTCTCGCCCTCCAGCGCCGTCGTCACGCACGCAATGGAGCGTGCGCTGACGCAGAGCTTCGGCGTGGGGGCGTTCCTGTGCCCGTTTGCCCTGTTCCTCTTTGCCCTGACGTTCTTCATGGACAGCGACGGCCCGGTGAACAAGCGCGTGGCAGGAGGTCTGTTCCTCATAGTTCTGGCAGTGCTGGCCATGTTCTCGGTCAACGTGGCTGGTGCGGAGGCCGACCCGAACCTGGTGCTCAGCGCCGACGTGGCGCCCGTGGCCGGAGGCTACGTGGGCGGCTTCGTTGCCTGGGTGCTCCTGGCACTGGTGGGGCGCCTTGTGGGCAACGCCATCCTGGTAGGCCTTGTCATCACGGGCGTCATAGTGTGCGGCTTCTCGATCTCGGACTTCGTGCATCACGCCCACGAGGGGCTGGACCAGGCACGTGAGAACCACGCCGAGAGGCGCGCCGAGCGCCTGGCCCAGCGACAGGAGCAACAGCCCGAGGGCGAGGCCCCCCGCTGGGGCTTCGGCAAGACCCTGAGAGCTGATGCAGCGGGTGCGATGGCCGGCGAACAGCCCGACGCAGAACCCGCATCGGACCAGACGACCTATCTGGGATCGCGCAAGACATCAGTTTTGACCCGCGGCCGCCACAAGCAGTCGAAGGCAGAGCGCCTGGCCCAGCAGCAGGGGCAGCGCAGCATAGACCAGCAGCCCTCAAACGACTCCGCGGCATCCCAGCAGGACGGCATCGCCACCACACGCGCGCCAAAGAAGGAGCATCCCGACCTGGACGTGGACGTGGCCACCCCGGCACAGACGGCCGCCGAGGCCGAGAAGAGCCTGGGCGAGACCGCAAGGAAGGCCGCGTCCCAGACGAAGACCACGCTGCTTCGAAGGCTGGGAAAGCTGACGGGCAAGTCGTCCTCCGATGATGCCGACAAGGCCACCGACGATCAGCAGCCCGATGCCACCTCGGTTGACGCTGATCCAAAGCTCACCGCAAAACTGCATAGAAACGCCCCCGCCGACGCATCGCAGGTAGCTGACTCCGCAACGAGGTCGGTCGCCGACGCCCAGGCGCAGGCTGCGCATGTGGATCTGCCGTGGGAGAACCCCCAGGAGGATTCGAAGCCTCAGGTGGCCGTTCCCGACTTCCTGCGCAAGGCAGCAGAATCCGGTCCGCGCGCGGCACAGGTGAAGGCGGCAGAGGAGGGGAGCGCAAAGACCAGGCGCAATCCCAGGGCTGCAGCTCAGTCGAGCGTGGTCCCTGCCGTCGCCTCCAGCAGGCCCTGCGATTCGGATGACGACTACGAGCTGCCCCCGATGACCATGCTGAGCTCGAACCCTAACTCCGGCGGCACCGCCAGCACGAAGGCTGAGCTCGACCAGACCATGCAGGACCTGCAGGGCACGCTGGGCGAGTTCGGCCTGCGCTGCACCGTGGTGGACTACGTGTCCGGACCCCTGGTCACCACCTTCCGCATCGAGATGGGCGAGGGCGAGCGCGTAAACAAGATAAAGAACCTCGAGGACGACATCGCCCTGACGCTGGCCGCCGAGAAGGTCCGCATTTATGCGCCCATCCCCGGCACGTCATTCGTCGGCGTCGAGATCCCGAACAAGACGCGCCAGAACGTGCACCTGGGAGACGTTCTGCCTTATGCCAAGGGCGGCCCCCTGGAGGTGGCCATCGGCCGCGACTCCGCCGGCAAACCGGTGGTGGCAGACATCGCAAAGATGCCTCATATGCTGGTGGCAGGAACCACCGGCTCCGGCAAGTCCGTCATGATCAACTCCATGATCATGTCGCTCCTGATGCGCACCACGCCAAAGCAGGTCCGCCTGATCATGATCGACCCGAAGCGCGTCGAGTTCACCAGCTACAATGGCCTTCCGCACCTGTACGTGCCCGTGGTGACCGAGCCCCGGCAGGCCGCCAGCGCACTCCAGTGGGCCGTATCCGAGATGGAGCGCAGACTGAAGGTGTTCGAGCGCGCGGGCGCCCGAAACATCAAGGTCTACAACAAGATGTGCGTCAGCGGAAAGCTGTCCCAGATGGACAACCCTCCCGAGCCCATGCCCTACATCGTGATCATCATCGACGAGCTGTCCGACCTCATGATGGTGGCCGGCAAAGACGTCGAGTCCTCCATCGTGCGCATAGCCCAGTTGGCTCGCGCCGCGGGCATCCACCTGATCATTGCGACGCAGCGTCCCTCGGCCAACGTGGTCACGGGCCTCATAAAGTCGAACATCGACACGCGCGCCGCCCTGAAGGTCTCCTCTGGCATCGACTCGCGCGTCATCCTGGACGAGACCGGTGCCGAACGCCTGCTTGGCAACGGCGACATGCTGTTCAAGGACCGTGGCTTGACTCCTCGCCGCGTGCTGGGCTGCTACACCTCGGACAACGAGATCGAGGAGGTCGTATCGTTCATACGCGACCAGGCAGAGCCCGACTACCACGAGGAGATTCTGACCGCCGTCACGCCCAACACCCCAGGCTCCTCCGCCTCGGACATCGCAGACGAGGACGACCCTCTGGTCTGGGAGGCGGCACAGATTGTTGTGGAGTCGCAGTTGGGTTCCACGTCCGGCCTGCAGCGCCGTCTGAAGGTGGGGTACGCTCGTGCCGGTCGCATCATGGACATGCTCGAGGCAAAGGGAGTCGTCGGCCCACCCGACGGCTCGAAGCCGCGTGAAGTCCTTCTGGACAAGGACCAGCTCGAGGACCTCAGGGTCCAAGAGGCGAAGTACAGGGAGGTTCTGTAAATGGCCCGTGCTCGTTTTAGCGAGGTGCTTGCGGATCGGCGCCGCCAGCTTGGCCTTTCCATAGGCCAGGCGGCTCAGGTGTTGCGCCTGCGCGCCGACGTGCTCGAGGCCTTCGAGTCCGGCGACTTCGAAGCCATGCCAAAGAGCGGCTATGCGCAGGGCATGCTGTCCTCCTATGCCCGCTACCTGGACCTTGATCCCGAGGCCATCGTGGATATGTTTACCAGCGAGCTGGAGGACTACCGTCGCGGTGGCCGCCAGACCAGGCGCTACGTGCAGGACGACAGGGCCGCGCAAGAAGGGCGTTCTTCTCGCCAGACGAGGTCTGGCTCTCCCTACGTCGGCCGGCGCGGACTCTTGCCCACCTCGGGTGGTCCTGCAGGTGACCTCGGCAGCTTTGCCACCACCTCGTCCGTGCGCTCCCGCAGCGCGGCGGACGGGTCGTACGGCCAGTCTGACTACACTCAGGGCAGGCCCTACACCGCACATGCCCCCTACGACGCGCGCACGCGCGACCGTAGGCAGGCCAGCGCCCGCCGCAACGCCATCCGCAGGGGGGAGCGCGTCTACGGCCAGTACTCCGACTACGGTTCCTACGAGTCGTCCGACAACATCAGCACCATGCCCGTGGACACCTCCGACTTCGAGGATGACCTGGGCTTCAGCAACGATGCACGCCCGTATCGCGCCGCGTCCACAGCAGCCGGCAGGCACAGCTCCAGGGACATGTCCCCCGCGGGTAGGCCAAACGTGCGCAGGCGCCAGCAGCCCTCCTCCCGGCGCAACAGCGTCAGGCGGCGCGGCACGCACACGCGCGGACGCTCCAGCCGCAGCGAGGCAATCTCCGACTTCTTTGCCGACCCGGTCCACGCCTTCATTACGGTGGGCATTGCGGTCGCCTTGGTCCTGACCATCGTCATCATCTTCTCCGTGTCGTCGTGCGTCTCGACTGCCGTGGGAGACAACTCCCAGAAGTCGGTACCCGTCTCGACGGCATCAAGCTCGGACACGTCCAGCAGCGACTCCTCGGCCAGCAGCAGCTCCGACGACTCCGCCACGCGCCAGAAGCTGGCTGCGGCAGACGCGCAGGACAGCTCGGACGACAGCAACACCGAGACTGATGTCACCGTCAGCGTTGCCGATGGCGCGGTTACCTGGCTGGAGATCGAGTGCGATGGCACCAGCGAGGTCGCCGACACCGTGACGGGCCCCTGGGAGAACACCTACGTCGTCACCGACTCCATAACCATCCAGGCGGGGGACACCACGGCCGTCACCGTCACAAAGAACGGCAAGCAGGTGCAGTTCGACTCGCTCTCCTCGGGAGTGGGCAGCGTCACCATACAGGGGACGAAGGTCACGGCGGACAGCTCGTCAACCACGTCGGGAACCTCGGGCACGACCACGGACACCACGGGCAGCACGTCCACTGGCTCTGGCTCAAGCTCGAAGGGCTCAGCCAGCACCGGCAAGTCCACCAGCTCGCAGGGGTCGTCAACCAAGTCCTCCAGCACCAGTGCCACCAGCGGGAGCTCGAGCGGCACCTCTGCGAAGTCGACAAAGAAGACCTCATAGCGCGGTGCGGCGCCGTCTTCTGACGCAGCGGCGCCTGTAAAAACCTGGGAATCCAGAAACTCGCAGCCAAGTGGCTGCTCCAGAAAAGATGAACGAACGGACGCCCACGGCGCCCTCGAGAAACGGGAGCTCTGCAAAGCGTGGATAACGCAAACAACCTTCATGGCGCCGCTTCGCCGGTGGCGCGCTGCTACTTCGTCACGCTGGGATGCGCAAAGAACGAGGTCGACACCGACCGCATGCGCGCCCTGCTGCTGGACGACGGCATGGCCGAGGCCAGCACGGTCCATGACGCCGACGCCGTCATCCTGAACACGTGCTCATTCCTGGCGTCGGCAACGCAGGAGGGCGTGGAGACCACCCTCGAGCTTGCGGAGCAGGCCGCCGAGGGCGCCCGCCAGCGTCCCATCATCATGTGCGGCTGCATGCCCTCACGCTATGGCGACCAGCTGCAAAGCGAGCTGCCCGAGGTGGCAGCGTTCGTGCGTGCTGACGACGAGGATAACATCGCCTCCGTGGTGCGCCGCGTGCTGGGGCTCCCGCAGGACGGCTTCAGCGCGGCCACCGTGGCGCGCACCCATAGGACCGTCAGCGGTGCCTCCGCCTTCGTGAAGATCTCGGAGGGCTGCGACCGCTTCTGCGCCTTCTGCGCCATTCCGTACATCCGCGGGCGCTACGCATCCAGGACGGCCGACCAGATTCTGGCCGAGGTCTCCGACCTCATGCGCGGTGGCGTCAGGGAGGTCGTGCTCATTGGCCAGGACACGGGCATCTGGGGCAGCGACTTCGACGACCCCCAGCAGAACCTGGCATGGCTCCTTCGCCAGGTGGCAAAGGTCGTGGCGCCATATCACGGCTGGATACGGGTGCTGTACCTGCAGCCCGAGGGCATGACCGACGAGCTCGTGGCGACCATACGCGACACGCCCGAGGTACTGCCCTACATCGACATTCCCATCCAGCACTGCGACGCGCGCGTGCTGCACAGCATGGGGCGCACCGGCTCTCGCCAGGAGTTCCAGGAGCTGTTCGCGCGCCTGCGCCGCGAGATTCCCGGCATGGTTCTGCGCACCACCGGCATGTGCGGCTTCCCCGGCGAGACCGAGGAGGAGGCCCAGGAGCTCTACGACTTCGTCCAGCAGGAGGAGTTCGACTACACGTCGGTCTTCTCATATTCGCAGGAGGAGGGCACCGCAGCCGCGCGCATGCCTGACCAGGTGAGTGAGGACGAGAAGCTCTATCGCACGCAGCACCTGTACGACCTGGCCGAGGAGCTGGGCTTTGCCGCCACGGCCAAGCACGTGGGCGAGCGCGTGCGCGTCATCGTGGACCGCGTGGAGGATGGCGAGGACGGCGAGCCCGACGTCGTGGGCCATGCCTGGTTCCAGGCGCCCGACTCCGATGGAGCCGTTCACGTGAAGGGTGGCAATCCGCAGCCTGGCGACATCGTGACTTGCGACCTGGTCGACTCGTTCTGCTACGAGATGGTCGGCGACCTGGTGAAGGAGGAGAACCCGAATGAGCAATAGCGCAGAGCCCCGTCCGCATGCGGACGGCATCTGGACGCCCGCCAACGTGGTCACCGTTATCCGCGTGTGCCTGGTTCCCTTCTGGCTGGCCATTGCTGAGGTCTCCGTGCCCGCGGCATCAACCATGTCGTGGTCGTCGCTTCTGGTTGCCGTGCTCTACATCCTGGTGTCGCTGACCGACAAGCTGGACGGCTACCTCGCGCGCAGCCGCAACGAGGTCACTACGTTCGGCAAGTTCCTGGACCCCATAGCCGACAAGCTGGCCGTCGTGGTGGCACTGTGCTACCTCCTGGAGCAGGGGCTCGTCAGCCCGTGGGTGCTGCTGATAGTCGTGGCCAGGGAGTTTCTGGTCAGCGGCCTCAGGATGGTCGTCGCCAGCGAGGGCGTCGTCATAGCCGCCAGCAACCTGGGCAAGTGGAAGACTGCCACCACCATGGTGGCCATCTGCGGCCTTCTGCTGGCCCGCGCCGTTCCCGAGGGCGCCTTCCACGACGGCATGAACCTGCTGTTCTGGATCGTGCTGGCAGTGGCGGTCGTCCTGACGGCGTGGTCGGGCGTCGACTACTTCGTGAAGTCTTGGCGCTACATCTCCCAGGACTCCACGTCGGACTGACGTGGGCATGACATCTATATGGCCAACGCGTGGAAAGGCAGGCTTCATGGCAGACGATGAATTCACCTCTGACGGCACCGACATAGCGGAGCCCTCGTTGGAAAGGCTGTACCAGCGTGCCGCCGACCTCGTGCATCAGGCCAGCGACAGGGGTGTCACCCTGGGCACGGCCGAATCCTGCACGGGCGGCCTGGTCTCGGGCGCCATCACGGCCGTGCCCGGATCCTCCGCGGCCCTGCGCGGCGGCATCGTCAGCTACGCCATCCCCGTGAAGCACGAAGTTCTAGGCGTCAGCAACCAGATTCTGGATGCCCCTGGCGTGGGTGCCGTTTCCAGCGAGTGCGCCCAGCAGATGTGCCAGGGGGCGCGGCGCGTGCTGTCCTGCGACGTCGCCGTCTCCATCACGGGCATCGCAGGACCCGGCGGGGCCGAGCCTGGAAAGCCGGTGGGCACCGTTTGGTTCGGGGTGACCAACGGCACCTCCACGCGCTCCGAGCGTCACCTTTTCTCGGGTGACCGAGACACCGTGCGCAGGAAGGCCGTCTGGACGGCACTGGGGCTCCTGTTGCAGGACGTCCAGGGATTCCAGGGGTAGGCCGGCTGCGGCAAACTTCCCACGCAGGGTTTCATGAGCGTGCAATGACGCAAACGAATTGGTGCCAAATCGGACGGCACCTGTGGCCAGGGCGGCTCCTGCCATGGTTTATGCCACGGCAGGAGCCGCTTCACGTAGTTCACATCATGCTCAGCCGAAGAGTACTATGGGGCGGTCACAGAAGCACTGATGGGCAACGGTAGGTTGCACTGGCAGGCGCAGCCATTGATGGGAGACTTGGAATTGAGTGACTTCGTAAGAAGCGTTGTGCTTGTTCTGGTAGCTGCCCTTGCGCTGTACGAGCTGATTTCGAACGTGTTCGGTCGCATCAACGCCGAGTCGATTTGGAACAGGTCTCAGCATGGCAAGAGCCGTCTGGTCGGTGCCGTTGTTGCAATCATACTGATTGCCCTGGTGCTGAACGCGCTTGGGCTGTAGGTCGGTTTGGGGCATCAACTTGGCCTGGCACTTTGGGGCTGTGTCCCCTTTATGGACGCCCGTCTTATAGATGGTTTTGTTTTTTATAGATATTGCTGGAGCAGTCGATTCCACGCGAGCGTAGAAGTGCATCACCGGCTGATGAGCGATGCCTCAAATGCCAGAGCTCTGCTGGTCAGGTGCCCTATTCGTGCCGGCTTACGGCAACAGACGTGCCAGTGGCCCTCCGTATAATCCTCCCAAAGTCGCAATTGACAGCGAACGGTTGTTCTAATACCATGGGAGGCGACGACAGATGGGGGATCAAATGGCAAAGAGCAAGAACGTCCATAAGGAAGTCCACGAGCGCACCTACGGTCAGGAGCGCGAGAAGGTCATAGAGTCAACCACTTCCGAGATCGAGAAGAAATTCGGCAAGGGCTCCATCATGCGCTACGGTGATGGCGGTCCCCAGATGGACATAGAGGCCATACCCACGGGCTCGCTCGCTTTGGACGCCGCCCTTGGCATTGGTGGAGTACCACGCGGCCGCATCGTGGAGATCTATGGCCCCGAGTCCTCGGGAAAGACCACACTTTCGCTCGAGATCTTGGCCGAGGCACAGAATCTCGGCGGCGTCGTCGCCTTCATCGACGCCGAGCACGCACTTGATCCCGGCTATGCCGCGCGCATCGGCGTGGACATCGACGAGGTCCTCATCTCCCAGCCCGACACGGGAGAGCAGGCCCTGGAAATCTGTGACATGCTGGTGCGCTCTGGTGCCATCGACGTGGTCGTCGTGGACTCCGTCGCCGCTCTGGTGCCCCGTGCCGAGATCGAGGGCGAGATTGGCGACACCACGGTAGGCCTCCAGGCCAGGCTCATGAGCCAAGCCCTGCGCAAGCTGGCAGGATCCCTCTCGAAGTCCAACACCACCTGCATCTTCATCAACCAGCTACGCGAGAAGATCGGCGTCATGTTCGGAAACCCCGAGACTACGCCTGGCGGTAGGGCCCTGAAGTTCTTTGCGTCCGTGCGTATGGACATCCGTCGCATCGACTCCATAAAGAAGGACGGCGAGATAGTAGGCAATCGCGTTCGCGTCAAGGTGGTAAAGAACAAGGTTGCTCCTCCGTTTAAGCAGGCTGAGTTCGACATCATGTACGGCGAGGGCATCTCGAAGGAAGGCTCCATCCTGGACATGGCCGTCGAGTACGACATCGTGAACAAGTCCGGTGCCTGGTTCACGTACGGCGACGTACGCCTGGGCCAGGGACGCGAGGCTGCGAAGGAGTTCCTCGCCACGAACCCCGACCTCAGGGACGAGATAGACCACAAGGTGCGCGTCGCCTGTGGTCTGGAGCTGGGCGACGAGCGCGTGGGCGAGCCCACGAAGGACGATGACACAGACCAGTCGAAGGCGTCGGAGGACTAGCTTGACTTCTCATGCCAACGACGGCGCCAGCCTGCAGTGGGACGTTCAGCTGGCCAGCCGAAAGGGTCTGTCACAGGGGCCCGCCAGGCCTCGGGGGAAGCTCATCGTGGACTCCGATGCAGGCGGTCACGAGGAGATAGCTCTTCCTTCGGCACTTGCTCGCACCCTGCATAAAAAAATGAAGGACGACGACCTTCATCCATCTTCGAGGGCAGAGCTTCTGTACGAGGTGGGACGTATCTCCCAAGACGTCGCGCGCAAACGTCTGGCGGGTCTTCTGGACAGGAGGGACTACTCTGCGAAGGAGGCGTCCGATAAGCTCCGAATGGACGGCTTCGCCCCGCAGGTAGTGCAGCGTGCCGTAGAGCGCGCCTGTGCAGCCGGGCTCATAGACGATAGACGGTTCGGCGACTCCTTCGTCCGCTCGAAGCTGTACAGCGGGTGGGGCCTCAACCGCATACAGCGCGAACTCATGCGCAGGGGCGTAGACGTGGCCGAGCTTCCCGGATGGCCCTACGAGTACGCCAATCCAGAGGACGAGCCGCAGAGAGCATACGAGGCCGCTTCGCGCAAGGTGGTCTCCGGAAAGAACCAGTTCCAAAAGATGGTGCGCTTCCTTGTGGGAAGGGGATTCTCTATGGGGGCATCCATGGACGCTGCGCGCAAGGTTATGGACGAGCGACAGCAGGACGACTGCGCATAGGTTCAATAGTACAGACACGTGGCGGGGACCTCATGTAGGGTCCCCGCGATTTCCTTCCATCCGTCAAGCACGACTCTGCCTTTATGCTAATCAGATAATCGACCGCGGTTTCTACGTGGCTCACAGGCCAGCACCCCATTACCGTCTAGACCGTATTTCGCACCGTACCAGGCTCTTATTTGACACGGGCATACACCGACTTTACGATAGATAAGTCATTTGAGCATTTCTCGTCCACCTCAAGGGTTGACGCTGTGTATATAGCATTGTTCGTTACTAGGATGCAGGTCTAATTTATTGAAGACGGCTGGGATGCGCCTCAAATGGCGGACTTCCGGGTGCGGCGTACGCGCTGGGAGCCCTTTTCTTCGCTAATGAATTTTGAGGAGCAAAGCCATGATCTGGATCGTAGTGGGAATCGTAGTGGGGCTAGTGGTAGGCGTGGCGGTAATGCATGTCTATTCCACCAGCAAGAACAATGACCAGGTGCGCGAGGCCCAGGAGAAGGTGGACTCCGCGCAGCGTGAGGTCGCCTCTGCACAGCAGCGTGCGCACCAAATCATCGAGTCCGCAAAGACGCAGGCCGAGACCGAGAAGAACTCTCGCATCGTGGCCACGCGCGAGGAGATCCTGCAGCTGAAGCAGGCCTCCCAGGAGGAGGAGCGCAGCCGTCGCAGCGAGCTGCAGAAGCTGGAGAACCGCGTCATGCAGCGCGAGGAGTCCCTCGACCGCAGGAACGACGCGCTCGACAAGCGCGAGCACCAGCTGTCCAGCATGCAGAGCTCCATCGACAAGCGCAAGAACGAGGTGGACGGCCTGTATGCCAAGCAGACCGCCGAGCTGGAGCGCATTTCCACGCTGACGCAGGAAGACGCGAAGCAGGAGCTTCTGGACCGCGTTCGTGCGGACACCGTGCGCGATGAGGCACAGATTCTGCGCGAGTCCGAGCAGCGCGTGCGCGCTCAGGCCGACAAGACAGCCCGTGAGATCGTGTCCACCGCCATCCAGCGGTGCGCCGCCGACCAAGCCGGCGAGATTACGGTGACATCCGTGCACATCCCGTCCGACGACCTGAAGGGTCGCATCATTGGCCGCGAGGGCAGGAACATCCGCACCTTCGAGCAGATCTCTGGCGTGTCGCTGGTCATCGACGACACCCCCGAGACGGTGGTGCTCAGCAGCTTCAACCCCGTGCGTCGCGAGACCGCTCGTGTCGCCCTTGAGAACCTCATCGCCGACGGCCGCATCCACCCCGCACGCATCGAGGAGATGTACAAGAAGGCCGAGAAGCTGGTCAACGAGCGCGTGCAGGAGGCCGGCGAGCAAGCGGCGTTCGACGCGGGCATCCACGATCTGCACCCCGAGCTCATCAAGACGCTGGGCGCGCTGCGCTACCGCACGTCCTTCGGCCAGAACGTCCTGCAGCACTCCATCCAGGTCTCTGCACTGTGCGGCATCATGGCCTCCGAGCTGGGTCTGGACCCTGCTCCCGCCAAGCGCGCGGGACTTCTGCACGACATCGGCAAGGCCATCGACCACGAGGTAGAGGGGCCGCACGCCGTCATTGGCGCAGATTTGGCCCGTCGCTACGGCGAGAAGCCTGCCATCGTGCACGCCATCGAGGCACACCACGCGGACGTCGAGCCGTCCACGGTCCTGGACGTCCTGGTGCAGGCTGCAGACGCCGTCTCGGCAGCCAGGCCCGGTGCCCGTCGTGAGTCCGCTGAGACCTACATCAAGCGCCTCGAGAAGCTCGAGGAGATCGCAAACGCCCACGAGGGCGTCGAGCGTACCTACGCCATGCAGGCCGGCCGCGAGCTGCACGTCATGGTGGAGCCCGAGAAGATCTCGGACGCGGAGGCCACGGTCTTGGCGCACGACATCGCAAAGCAGATCGAGGACGAGATGGAGTATCCCGGCCAGGTGCGCGTCGTCGTCATCCGCGAGTCCCGCGCCGTCGACGTGGCGAAGTAGGCCACATTGGGTCAGGAAGACAATCCGAACGACCTTCTGGGGTTCGTCTCCTCCCTTGGCGGGGGAGACGGACTCCGCGTCGAGGAAAACCTCGGCGAAGGATTTGTGCGCCTACGCGTCAGCGAGGCGGAGCGCAGACAGGCAAAGCATGACATCCGATCGCTCGAGTCGGCTGTCATCGAGCTCCTGCGCAACGCCCGCGACGCAGGCGCTCGTCGCATTTTTGTGGCCCTGTGGCGTGACGGCTCCACGCGCACGGTCGTGGTCCTGGACGACGGGTCGGGCATTCCCGCTGACATGCGGGACCGCGTATTCGACGCGCGTGTAACGTCAAAGCTGGAGACCATGCGGATGGACCGCTGGGGCGTGCACGGCAGGGGAATGGCGCTCTTCTCCATACGGGAGAACGCCACATCGGCCGAGGTGTTGGACTCGGACGTGGGCTGCGGTACCTGCATCAGGGTCGTCACGGACGCGGACGTCCTGCCCGAGCGCGCCGACCAGTCCACCTGGCCGTTAGCCCACCTGGACCATGGAACACTTCGACTGGGCAGCGGACCGCACAACGTCGTAAGGGCATGCTGCGAGTTCGCCTGCGAGGAGCGTGGCAGGCTGAATGTCTATGTTGGCTCTGCAGCCCAGGTGGTATCCACCATTCGCGAGCGCATACCCGAAGATGACCCCTCGCTTCTGGGGACCGACTTCAGGAGCAGCGTTCTTGACCGTCTATACCGTCCCATGGGACCGCGAGAGCTGTCGTCGCAGGCCAACCAGCTGGGGCTTGCCATGTCCGAGCGCACGGCCCAGCGTATCGTGTCGGGCGAGATAGAGCCCCTGCAGGACTGCTGCCGGGCGCTGCGAGGGGAATGCTCGCCAGGTTCAGGCAGGCACCAGCAGTCACCTGGGGCATCTGGCCCCAAGCTGTCTCGCGAGGACGCAGAAACCCTTGCAAGGGGAGTCGCCACGCAGAGCGAGGCGGTCCTGCAGAAGTACTATCGCCGTGTCGTGGGGACCCCCAAGGTCAGCGTTCGGGGTGACCGCATTACCGTTACCCTGCGTCTTCAGGACACTGACTAGGGGTCATGAGATGCCTCGTACGCCATATCTGGTGGTTAATCAGCCACAATTACGTTCGTGCCCTTCTCATGCGCAGGTAGAACGGCTAGAATCCTAATGTCGTGCCAATGAAGCATACCCGCACCAAAGTTGTCCGATTATCGAAATACGAGGCGCGCAGGCGCCCAGGAAGCCAAAACATGGATTTTCTCAAGGTCTCGAGCAAGTCGTCTCCCGCCTCCGTGGCAGGGGCCATCGCCGGCATGGTGAAGGACGGCGTCCCCGTAAACATGCAGTGCGTCGGCGCAGGTGCCGTCAACCAGGCCATCAAGGCCACGGCCATCGCGCGTGGCTTCCTCATTCCCACGGGCGTCGACATATCGTGCGCGCCCACCTTCTCGGACATCGAGATAGCCGGCCAAAGCCGTACCGCCATTCGCATAGCCATCTACGTGCACAAGATTCCCTCCGCTGCCAACCAGCTGGGGCGCGACGCCTCGGAGGTGCGCTAGAGGCATGCAGAGATACCCCGAGCTCGTAGGGAAGACCTACAACGTACGCACCTTCGGTTGCCAGATGAACCTCCACGACTCCGAACGAGTCGCGGGTGTCCTGGACGAGTGTGGCTGCATCGGCGTCGCCACGCCCGAAGAAGCCGACATCGTGGTCTACATGACCTGCTGCGTGCGCGAGAACGCCGACACCAGGCTGTATGGCCAGGCCACGTCTATGATCAGCGCACCAAAGCCGCCCAGCGGCAGGCGCGTCGTCGCCATTGGCGGCTGCATAGCCCAGCGCGACGGAGAACGGCTGCGCCAGCACATACCCAACGCTGACGTCGTATTTGGCACCAGTGCGCTGGCCAGCGTGCCCGAGCTGCTTTCCAAGGCCTTCGAGGACCGTCCGGGCCAGATCGAGGTAGACACCGTCGAGAAGGGCCGCGGCTTCTCCACCGACCTGCCCAGCCACCGCGCGCAGAGCTTCCACGCTTGGGTGCCCATCATGACGGGATGCAATAACTTCTGCACCTACTGCATCGTCCCGTACGTCCGCGGACGCGAGAAGAGCCGTCTGATGGAGAGCGTCGTCGCCGAATGCCAGAGGCTCGTGGACGACGGCGTACGAGAGATAACGCTGCTGGGACAGAACGTGAACTCCTACGGCAGGAATATCTACGGCGAGCCCCGCTTTGCCGAGCTCCTGTGCAAGGTTGGCCAGACGGGCGTGGACCGCATCCGCTTCACGTCCTCCAACCCGAAGGACCTCAGCGACGAGACCATCGAGGCCATGGCCCAGACGCCCAACGTGATGCCCCACCTGCACCTGGCCGTGCAGAGCGGCTCCACCCGCGTGCTGAAGGCTATGCATCGCAGCTACACGCGCGAGGGTTACCTGCAGCTGGTCGACAAGCTGCGCAGCGCCATGCCCGACATCGCGCTGTCGACAGACATCATCGTGGGCTTTCCCGGCGAGACCGAGGAGGACTTCCAGGATACGCTGTCGCTTGTGCGCAAGGTGGGCTACTCGTCCGCCTTCACGTTCATCTACTCAAAGCGCCCCGGCACCCCTGCGGCAAAGATCGTGGACACGACGCCTCACGAGGTCATCCAGGATCGCTTCGACAGGCTGGCCGACCTGGTGGCCGACCTGGCTCACGAGGCGAACCAGAAGGACCTTCACACGGATGTCGAGGTGCTGGTAGAGGGACCATCGAAGCGCGACGACAGCGTGCTGGTGGGCCACAGCCAAAAGAACCAGACCGTTCACTTCGTCCCGCCCGCAGGCTACACCGAGGAAGACCTCATCGGGAAGCTGGTCCAGGTGCACGTGGACGAGGCAAAGACCTGGTATCTTAGGGGGGCCATGGTTGGGGAGCCCCGATGAGCCTCCCCGGACCGGTCATCTGCATCGTAGGCCCCACGGCGTCGGGCAAGAGCTCCCTCGCCGAGGAGCTTGCGGTCAGGCTGGGGTCCAGCGTCGTCTCGGTCGATGCCATGCAGGTGTATCGGGGCATGGACATCGGCACGGCAAAGACCCCGGTGTCGCAGCGACGCTGCCCGCTTCTGATGGTGGACGTCGCCGACCCCGACCAGGACTACTCGGTGGCCCTGTACCAGCGCGATGCACGCGCCTGCGTGGACGAGCTTCTGGCTGAGGGCTGCACGCCCGTGCTGTGCGGTGGCTCGGGGCTGTACATGGACGCGGTCATCGACCAGATGGACTTCCCCAAGGGAGACGTGGGCGACGAGGCTCGTCAGCGCTACGAGCGGCTGTGCCAGGAATCCGGCCCCCAGGCGGTCTACGACCTGCTGAGGCGGCGCGACCCCGACAGCGCAGCCCTGATTCACCCGCACAACGTTCGCCGCGTCATACGCGCCCTGGAGCTTCTGGACCAGGGTCAGTCTTACTCCCAGCAGCACGAGGGCCTGAAGAACCGGCCGCCACACTATGCGGCTCGCATCTGGGGCATTACCATGGACCGAGACAGGCTCTACCGTCGCATAGACCGCAGGGTTGACCAGATGTTCGACAACGGCCTGGTCGACGAGGTAAAGGGCTTATGCGCCAAGGGTCTCGAGGGTGCCATCACGTCCCGCCAGGCCATCGGATACAAGGAGGTCGTCGACGCGCTGGCGGGCCGCACCACCATGGACGAGGCGCGCGACCTCATAAAGCGCGGCACCAGGCGCTATGCCAAGCGGCAGCTCTCATGGCTGCGCCGGGACGGACGCGCAAGCTGGATAGACGCAGACAGCGTATCGCGCGATCAGGCGGTCCAGACCATACTGGACGACCTGCGTCACGCTTCTGCAAAGGAGGAGCACCATAGCTAGCACCAGGTTCACCCCACAGTCGACAAAGCCCGTACCCGAGAAGGCAATCCTGGTGGGCGTCGACCTCGGACAATCGGAGTGGCCGCTCGAGGACTCCCTCGCCGAGCTGGGAAGACTTGCTCAGACCGATGGCGCCCAGGTGGTCATGCAGGTGACGCAGCGGCTGGACAAGCCCAACCCAAAGACGTTCATCGGCAGCGGAAAGGCCTCCGAGCTGGGCATGCTCGCCAGAAACCTCGACGCGGACGTCGTCATATTCGACGACGAGCTGACCCCCTCGCAGCAGGTGAACATCGAGAAGATCGTGGGCAAGAACGTAAAGGTCATCGACCGAACGGCCCTTATACTGGACATATTTGGCGCACATGCGCGCACGCGCGAGGGCAGGCTGCAGGTCAGACTGGCCCAGAACCAGTACCTGCTGCCCAGGCTGCGCGGCATGTGGGGGCACCTGGTGCACGAGCAGACCAGGGGTGGCATCGGATCGCGCTTCGGCCAGGGCGAAAGCCAGCTTGAGGTGGACAGGCGCCTGGTTCGCGACAGGATCTCGAACCTGCGCAAGGAGCTCGCCACGCTGGAGAAGCGCAGGTCGGTGCAAAGCAAGGCGCGCTGGGACTCAGGCGTGTACCGCGTTGCCCTGGTGGGGTACACGAATGCCGGCAAGTCAACCCTCCTGAACAAGCTGACGAAGTCCGACGTGTACGTAAAGGACGAGCTGTTTGCGACCCTGGACCCCACGACGAGGTCCCTGGGCCTGGAGGAAGGCCGCAAGGTCACCATAACGGACACGGTCGGCTTCATACAAAAGCTGCCAACCATGCTGGTCGAGTCATTCAAGTCCACGCTGGCAGAGGTGAGCGCCGCAGACCTCATCCTTCTGGTGGTGGATGCCAGCGACCCAAACGCCAGCCGTGAGATAGCGTCCGTGCGATCCATCCTGAGCGAGATACAGGCGGACCGCATAAAGTCGGTTGTCGTGTACAACAAGTGCGACCTGCTGGACGTGCAGGAGCGCGAGCGGCTGGCGGCTGCCAACCCGCAGGCACAGCTGATTTCGGCCCTGGACGGCAACGGCATACAGGCCCTGCTTTACCGCATCGCACGCGAGGCCTCGGAGGGCGACGTCACCATGACCGTCGAGGTACCCTATTCCAAGGGAATCCTCATAAAGATGGTCCACGAGCGCTGCCAGGTCATGCGCGAGAGCTACGAGCAGGGCGGACTCCTGGCAACGGTGAAGGCGTCCAGGCGAATGGCGGAGACGTTGGAACCCTACAGGGCAGAGCCGAAGGCAAATGCGGAGCCCATGGCCCTTGATCACGCTGGTGATTCGCAATCCCAGGCAATAGAAGCCATAGCCCGGAATTCCATGACCCCCGAAGCCTAAAACAGGTTTGCTAGGATGGGTTTTCTTGTACAGGTTTTCCTAAAGCAGGTTCCCCGTCAGCAGCAGGAGCACGGGCTGGTGCACAACGTAGACCAGCAGCGAGTGTCTGCCCACCAGCTCAAGCGGACGGCAGACCGGCTGGTAAGCCCCGGCCGGGAAGCCGCTTCCGTCCCTCACATAGCGGCACCAAGCGGCACCGCTAAGGTACAGAAGCAAGTAGGGGAGTACCGGATAGTAGTCCCCCGACACGAAGTGCGGACCGGGGAATCCCAGCCAGGAGAACCACGGCGTGGAATACAGAACCTTCGGCAGGCCGATCGTCAGAGCCCCCAATCCCAGCCTTCCGGAAGGAATGCCCAGCGCCACTACGAAGAGTGCCGCAAGTACCGCCGCCGCCACCAGGCCGCGTGGTGTCAGGCGCATCCGTTCGAGGCACCACTCTATAAGCGTGCAGGCGCCCATGCAAAAAATAATCCCGAAGGTTATGGGGTCATCCACCGCGGCCACGCTGGTTGCCACAAAGACGAGCAGCGCCACGCCCAGGTAGATGCCGGAACGCCTCAAGTTGTTCCTCGAGAATGCGCACATGCAGCCGGCAATGAACACAAAGGTCCACGATATACTGGCACGCCAAATGTCCTGAAAGGGCGGCGCAAACCAAGCCAAAGGCATTCTGGACAAGAAGCGCAGGTCGTAGCACAGGTGGAACCCGACCATGGAGACGACGGAAAACCCGCGCACGGCGTCAAACGCCCGGACGCGACCCCTTCGGTCCCTTTGCCCGGCCGCTTCCGTGCCTTTGACAGCTGTCAGGGTATTGGCCAATGGCTGAATCCAATCTATGCGGAGAAGTGCTTCCTACGAGCAGATGGAGCGGATGAGCGCGGTGACCCTGCCCAGAATGACGGGGTTGTCGGCATAGATAGGCTCCATCGTGTCGTTTTCGGGCTGCAGGCGGATACGGTCCTTCTCGCGATAGAAGGTCTTTACGGTGGCCGAGTCGTCAATGAGCGCAACCACGATCTCGCCGTTGTGGGCGTCGTGCTCCTCCTTCACGACGATGTAGTCGCCGTCCAGTATGCCTGCGTTGATCATGGACTGGCCATGCACGCGCAGTACAAAGGAGCTGGAGTCGCCGACGACGCTGGTTGGCAGACTCATGACCTCCTCGACGTTTTGCTCGGCCAGGATGGGTACACCGGCTGCGACGCGCCCGACCACGGGCAACGTGATGGTGTTGCCATCCACGTTCTGCGTCACGTTGACCAGGGGAGTGGAGGACTGCTCGGACTCGGAGTCCTCGACCACCTCGATGGTGCGGGGCTTCTTTGAGTCGCGATGGATATAGCCCTTCTCCTCCAGGGACTTCAGGTGCATGTGCACCGTGGAGGGCGACGCCAGCCCGACGGCGGCGCCAATCTCGCGCACCGAGGGGGGATACCCATGGTCCCTCGTGTAGGTGCAGATGTAGTCGTAGATGCTCTGTTGACGCTTGCTGAGCTTGTCCTTGGACATGGTGCCCCCTCCGTCTGGCCTGCTGCCCCAAGAGTAATACAAATGTTCGATGAATGCTTGACACGAACTTTTGTACGTAAATAATAGTAACAGAAGTTCGACGTACAAACGTTTGGATTTTTAAAGATGTCCCGCGAGGGTTCTATAAAAGGCAGCGTACGGCACACATGGAGGGAGCAACAATGTACGGATCTCAATACGACAATCTGTTTGACGGCACCGCCGTCCTGAAGCCCCAGCACCCGCGCACCACGCTCAGGCTCGTGGACGCACAGGCCATGCGCTCTGCAGCCACCTCAGACCCCGACCGTCCGCACGTGCGCTCCGTCTCAATGTCTCAGGCCCAAGGGCGTGCTGCCAGCGTCCCCATCAGGCCCAGCCAGGTTTCCCAGTCCACCGGCCAGCACCTGTCCGTTATGCGCAGCGCGGTCGTGGCCGTTGTTGCTACCCTGTGCGTCAGCGCGGTGCTTCTTGGCTGCATCCAGGCGCGCTCGCTTCTGGTCAATCGCACGCTGGATTCCACTCGCGAGGAGTATGTGGACGTGCAACCGGGAGACTCGCTTTGGACCCTGGCGCAGGAGCACCCCGTCAGCGGTGCTGACACCTCGGAGGTCATGAGCTGGATCCAGCGCACGAATGGCCTCACCGACACCACGTTAAGGCCTGGCCAGGAAATCATTGTCCCTGTGGTTGGATAGTGAATACCAACCGCTCGCCGGAAATTCTATTGTCTTTCCCGCTTGTTTCGGATTAGATTCAACCCCCTTTTGCGCTAATTATGTGCTATTGTTCGAACGTAGCTGTTACAGGGGAGGATTATGCGCTGTCCGAAGTGCGGTTGTGAAGAGTCAAAGGTCGTGGACTCTCGTCCCTCCGAGGGAAACGACGCCATCAGGCGCAGACGTGAGTGCACCCGCTGTGGCTTTAGGTTCACCACCTATGAGCGACGCGAGGAGCTTCCCCTTGTCGTCATAAAGAAAGACGGCACGAAGGAGCCCTTCGAGCGCCAGAAGATCATGAATGGCCTCGTCCGAGCCACGGTAAAGCGAAACATTCCCATCAAGACCCTGGGAGCCCTGATTGACAGCATCGTCTCGGAGCTGAGGGA
Source organism: Atopobiaceae bacterium (assembly GCA_051878835.1). Classification (GTDB taxonomy): domain Bacteria; phylum Actinomycetota; class Coriobacteriia; order Coriobacteriales; family Atopobiaceae; genus Olsenella_K. Next base: position 26,401 of record JBJEKW010000037.1, on the reverse strand, counting down.
CAACGGCATAACGGAGGTCCATTCCGATGAGATCGGAAACATGGTCCTGAAGCGTCTGCTCGACATCGACAAAGTGGCATACGTCCGCTTCGCCTCCGTGTATCGCGACTTCAAGGACCTGGACGAGTTCAGCGAAGAGCTAAGGAGCCTGACGAAATGACCCCTGACTCCATCAAACTTCCCATCCGCAGGCTGGACCCCTCAGTTCAGCTGCCCTCGTACGCCTACGAGGGGGATGCGGGTCTGGACCTTAGGTCAAACGAGGATGTCGACCTGGCGCCCTTCGAGCGCAGGCTCATCTCCACCGGTTTGGCCATCGCCATTCCTGAGGGCTACGCAGGGTTCGTGCAGCCTCGCAGCGGCCTTGCCCTGCGCGAGGGCCTCTCGATGGCTAACACCCCCGGCCTTGTGGACTCGCACTACCGTGGCGAGCTCAAGGTATGTGCCATCAACTTAGACCCCAACAACACCATTCACGTCAGCCGCGGAGAGCGGATTGCTCAGCTGGTCATACAGGCAGTGCCCACCGTAAAGCTGTGCGAGGTGGACCAGCTGGACCAGACTGACCGCGGCGAGGGCGGATTCGGTTCCAGCGGCGTCAACTGACGCTTTGGAATACGCCTGGGTCGCAGCGCACCGTACGGCGGGGCGTGTTGCGATTCGGGCGCAGTACTGCAGGGAAGAAGGAAGGAGTTTCATGGAAAAGTTCTTCAAGACTGCGGAGAGGGGTTCGTCCGTAGGCCAGGAGATGCGTGCCGGCCTGACGACGTTCCTCGCGATGGCGTACATCATCGCCGTGAACCCCGCGCTTCTGGTTGAGGCTGGCGTGCCCTCGATGGCAGCAGTCACCTCCACCTGCCTGGGCGCCGGCATCATGACCATCTGCATGGGCATCTTTGCCAACCGCCCGCTGGCCTGCGCCTCTGGCATGGGCATCAACGCCATCGTTGCCTACACGCTGTCCGCCATGACCAACGGCGACTGGCACGCCTCCATGGCCGTCATCTTCATCGAGGGAGTCGCCATTCTGGTGCTCGTCCTGTGCGGCCTGCGCGAGGCCGTCATGGACGCCATCCCCGTCTCGCTGCGCCATGCCATCTCCGTCGGCCTGGGCCTCTTCATCGCAATGATCGGCCTCAAGGACGGCGGCATCATCCAGGCAAACGCCAGCACGATGGTTGCCCTGGGCAACGTCACTGACCCCATGTTCATCGTGGGCCTCATCTCAATCGTCGCCTCGGTTATCCTGTTTGCCATGAATGTCAAGGGCTCCCTGCTGTGGGGCATCATCATCGCCGTTCTGGCCGGCATTCCCCTGGGTGTCACCACCGCACCCACCGGCATCGTCTCCGGCCTTGACTTCTCGTCCTTCGGCGCACCGTTCCAGACCGACGCCAACGGCGTCATGGGCATCGCGAAGGTCGTCACCACGCCCGCGCTGCTGGTGTTCGCCTTCTCGCTGATGATGTCCGACTTCTTCGACACCATGGGCACCGCCATGGCCGTCGCAAAGCAGGGCGAGTTCCT
>JBJEKW010000037.1:0-24774 GCA_051878835.1 Atopobiaceae bacterium | reverse complement strand
ACTTCTTCGACACCATGGGCACCGCCATGGCCGTCGCAAAGCAGGGCGAGTTCCTTACGGAGGACGGCAACGTCGAGAACATCAAGGAGATTCTGACCGTCGACTCCGCCGCAGCTGCAGTGGGCGGCTTCATCGGTGCCTCTTCCATCACCACGTTCGTCGAGTCCTCGTCGGGCGCTGCTGATGGCGGCCGTACGGGCCTGACCTCCGTCGCCACCGGCGTCCTGTTCATCATCGCCGCGTTCTTTGCCCCTCTGATCACCGTCATCAACTCCGCAGCAACCTGCGGCGCCCTGGTCATCGTGGGCTTCCTGATGATGGGCGACGTCGTCGACATCGACTGGTCCGACCTTCTGCAGGGCTTCCCGGCGTTCATGGTCATTGCCGGCATCCCCTTCACCTACTCCATCTCCGACGGCATCGGCCTGGGCTTCATCGCCTACGTCATCGTTGCCGCAGTCACCGGAAAGCTGAAGGAGATCAAGCCCCTCATGTGGGTGGCCACCGTCGCCTTCGTCATCTACTTCCTCATCGCCTAGCGACTTGGAAGCCTGACTTGCGCAACACTCGGAGCTTGGGCATCCAGCCCGAGCTCCGTTTTTCTGGACCTCAAGCAGAAGGGAGCGTGCATGGCTAGACGCCACGAACGCGAAATCATCGGGGTGGACGACCGCGTCTCGGTCGGACGCGCCATCCCGCTGGGCATACAGCACATGATGAGCATGTTTGGCTCGACGGTTCTGGTTCCCGCCCTCACGGGCCTGAACCCGAACGTCGCCATCATGTGCTCGGGCATCGGCACCATCCTTTACCTGCTGGTGACCAAACGAAAGATTCCCAGCTACCTGGGCAGCTCATTCGCCTTCATCAGCCCCATCCTGGCCGCCACCGCGGCCACGGGCAGCCTTCACACGGCGCTATCTGGCGTCGTCGCGGCAGGTCTCGTGTTCCTGCTCGTCGCCGGCATCATCAAGCTCGTGGGCACGGGCTGGCTCGACAGGATCCTGCCTCCGGTCCTGGTGGCCTCCGTCATGGTCGTCATCGGCGTCGGTCTCTCGGCCACGGCGGTAAAGATGGCCCTGTACTCGTCCACGACGTCCTTCCAGGCCACGGGCGCCATCGTGGCGGCCATCACCCTGGTGGCAGCGGTCGTATTCTCCAGCATGGGAGGCCTTCTGGGCACCGTGCCCATCCTTCTGGCAATCATCGTGGGCTATGTCGTCGCGTCCTTCGCCGGCCTCGTCGACTTCCAGCCCGTCGTCGACGCGCCGTGGATCGGCCTGCCTCCCATTCAGACGCCCCAGTTCGACATGGGCGCCGTCGCGCTCATAGCCCCCGTGGCCTTCGTCGTCGTGATCGAGCACATCGGCCACCTTCTGGCCGTGGGCGAGATCGTGGGCAAGGACTACCGCGACATGCTGCCGCGCTCCCTGGCTGGCGACGGCCTCTCCACGCTGGTCTCGGGCTTCCTGGGTGGCCCACCCACGACCACCTATGCCGAGAACATCGGCGTCATGAGCGTGACGCGCGTCTACTCCACGCAGGTGTTCTGGTACGCCGCAGGGTTCGCCCTGCTGGTGGGCGGCTTCTGCCCGAAGCTCGCGGCCTTCATCAGCTCGATTCCGACGCCTGTCATGGGCGGCGTCAGCATCCTGCTGTTCGGCCTCATCGCCTCCAACGGCCTGCGCATGCTGGTCACGAACAAGGTGGACTTCGACCAGAACCGCAACCTCATGATTGCCTCCGTCGTCATCATCCTGGGCGTCGGCATGGAGACGTCCGGCGTCGCAATACCCATCGGCAACTACACGCTGCCCGGTATGGCTACGTCCGCTCTCGTCGGCGTCATCCTGAACCTCATCCTTCCTGGTGCCAAGGGCTCCCAGGACGCCGAGGAACCTCAGCTTTCCTCCAAGGCCACCCAGGACTAGCTGCTGTTCACTCCACAACCTGAGCGCTTCGCGGAGTTGATACCGTCTGCGCATAGAGGCCAATGTGAGCGTTTAATAGCTCTGACCTGCGCATATACAACATCACACAGAGGGGTCGGGCACCGCAGCCCGGCCCCTCTGTTCTTACCCAAAATGCAAGTTATGTGGTGGTATTTGACAGGGGTGAGCCAAAGGGCATAAATAGATTGCATACAATACAGATTGGAGAAGGACATGAGCAACGAGAAGCTTCACGACCTTACGATCATAGGCGCCGGCCCTGCCGGACTTTCCGCATCCATCTATGCCCAGAGGGCCCTTCTGGACACGGTCGTCCTGGAGCAGGAGGCAGTGGGCGGCCAGGTCATCCTGACGAGCGAGGTTGACAACTATCCCGGCGTGCCCCACACGGACGGCTTCAGCCTGACCGACGCCATGCGTTCGCAGGCCGAGTCCCTGGGCGCCACCATCACGATGGACACCGTGCGCAAGGTGTCCTACGACGGCCAGGAGTTCCAGGTGCAGGCCGCCCAGGACACGTACCGCTCGAAGGCGCTCATCCTGGCGGGAGGCGCCACGCCCAGGCATGCGGGGTTCGACGGCGAGGAGCGCTTCGGAGGGCACGGCGTGTCGTACTGCGCCACGTGCGACGGCATGTTCTACCGCAGCAAGCAGGTCTTCGTCGTCGGCGGCGGCAACTCGGCCGCAGAGGAGGCGCTGTTCCTGACGAAGTTCGCCAGCAAGGTCACCATGGTGGTGCGCAAGGACCACCTGAGGGCCCAGGCCTCGGTCGCGCGCGAGATCCAGAACAACCCGAAGGTCGAGGTCAGGTTCAACACCTCCATCACGAAGGTCGAGGGCGATGAGCTTCCGTCCACGATTACCTTCAGGGACAACACGACCTCCAGGCTGACGCAGGAGACCTTCGACGAGGGCTCGTTCGGCATCTTTGTGTTCGTGGGCCGCGTGCCTGCCACGAGCCTCGTGAAGGATCTCGTGGACCTGGACGACCACGGCTACGTGCTTTCGAACGAGCGCATGCAGACGCGCACGCCGGGCCTCTTCGTCGCGGGCGACCTTCGCCAGAAGCCGCTGCGCCAGATTATCACGGCGGCCTCCGACGGCGCCATCGCGGCCACCAGCGTCGCCGCGTTTCTGGGCCAGCCCGTCGAGGGCTAATCCACCGAAGGCCACGGCCGCGACACAGGATCAACGTCGGCAGGTGCAAGACTACAGGTGCGGGGGAGTTCCGGCTCCCCCGCTCTTCTTTTCCTGTACTTATACGATAATATATCTTATGTAAAGTCGAGCCGTCAGAACGCATACGCGCCTGTCCCCCGGTCGGTTCCGCCCAGTCCGCGCCCTTGCCTTCGAATGCGCATAATCGTCGACGCTGCTAGCCTGCGGCTCATCCGACAAACTGCCGCCAGTAGCGTACATCCATAAAAGAACGGCCCCTCGGCGCCAAAAACGAGACGCTGAGAGGCCGCGTAAGGCTTTTTCTGGGACCTTATGGTCCAGGCATCCACGAGGTACCGACCGACGGTCTGGAAAGGCGTCTGAGCGTCTGGTTCGCCTCGTCCTCGTCACGCAGGTTCATGAGCACCAGCATCTCGTCCAACGCCATGAGCCGCGTGTCGCCCTTGGGCAAAAGCTCCTCGTCGCCGCGCTGAATCGAGACGACCAGCGTGCTTTCGGGCCAGTCGACGTCGCGGATGAGCTTGCCCTCCAGCTGGCTGCCGGCGCCGATGGTGTAGCTCTTTATGGTCTTCTCGCCGGGCTGGCCGTTCACGCTGGGGTCGTCTGGCGTGACGCCAATCAGGCGCGCGTACAGGTGCTCGTAGAACGGGTCAACGCGCAGCAGGTTGGCCGTGACGTAGGACACGATGGACACGATGGACGTGGCCAAAAGCGCGTCCAGGCTGCCCGTGAGCTCGAACACCAAGACGACGGCCGTCACGGGCGCCCTCACGACGGACGCAAACAGGCCCGCGATGCCCAGCACGATGAAGCTGTTCTCATAGGCGGTGGGGCTGCCCAGGAAATGGCCCGTGACCAGGCCAAACAGCGCACCTGCAAGCGAGCCCATCACAACGAGCGGGAACAGCGTGCCGCCGGGGGCGCCCGACGCGAAGCTCATGGTGGTAAAGAGGTACTTGCCCACCAGAAGCGCCGCTATGGCCGCCAGCGAGAGGGCGCCGGGGTTCAGGAGCTCGTCGAAGATGGCGTCGCCGCCGCACATGAGCTCGGGGAACGTGAACGCCACGACGCCGGCCAGCGCGAACGGAATCGCCAGGCGCGCGTACGGCACGTGCTTCTTTATGCGACCGTACAGCTTGTCCTGGCAGGCGAACATCCCCTTGTTGTGCAGTGCGCCCAGAAGGCCGCAGTAGACGCCCATGACCAGCACTATGAGGTAGTCCAGGTGCGGTATGTCGTTCAGGAACGTCAGACGGATGACGGGCTGGACTCCCAGGACCTGCGAGACCAGGAAGTCGGAGACGACCGACGCCGCCATGACCGAGATGATCAGCGGCGCGGTGAACTCCTTGTGTATCTCCTCGATGGCAAAGAGCACGCCCGTCAGCGGTGCATGGAACGCGGCAGACATGCCCGCGGCAGCACCGCAGGTCACCAGCAGGCGCTCGTCTCCGCGGCCCTTGTGCAAAAGCTTCGAGGCCGCCTTGCCGGCCATGCCGCCCAGCTGCACGCTGGGGCCCTCGCGGCCCAGCGAGAGGCCGCCGAAGGCGCACAGGGTGCCCTCTACGAATTTGGCGCCCAGCACGCGGTACCAAGGCATGTCTATCCTTCCGGCCACCTCGGCGTCCACCTGGGGTATGCCCGAGCCCTGCGTGTAGGGCTCCCACACCATGAGGCGGCACACGACCACGCAAACGACGGCCAGCACCACGAACCACAGGGCCACAAGCAGCGGATGGCCTGCGGCATAGCCCGTGATGGACCTCAGGAGCGTCTCGGCATGGCTCAGGCAGTAGCGATACAGCGTGACCACGCCGCCGCCAAAGAGCCCGACGAGCGCGCCGTCGGCAACCAGGCTGACCTGGAACCGGCGCGACATCCTCTGGCCTATGAGCGAGGCGCGCTCACGACCCGAGCGGTGGTGGCGAAAGCCCGTGTGAGCCGACCTGCCGGAACCATCGTCCGCACGGCTGGCGGACTTCCCTGCCTCCTGGTCTTCTTGGCCTCTAGAACTTGTCATTCGAACATCTCCACATCGACCTTGGGCGCCCATGCGTCCTCCTATAGCATACGCCCAAGGCTAACTTTCGCAAAAAAGGTGACCGAGCCGCAAGATGCAGCCCGGTCACCAGTATGCGCTATCAAGAAACTAGCAGCTACTTCACCTGCACGAGGGTGTACATCTCCTGCGGGTACTCCTTGGCGATGACGTCGCGCGGGTTCAGGAAGGCCAGCTCCAGGATGAACGAGAAGCCCTCGACCTTGGCGCCGGTCTGCTCGCACAGCTTTGCCGTGGCAAGCGCGGTGCCGCCCGTGGCGATGAGGTCGTCCACGATGAGGACCCTGTCGTCGGGACCCATGGCGTCCTTGTGCATCTCGAGCGTGTCGGTGCCGTACTCGAGCGCGTAGGACTGCTTGTAGACGTCGCGGGGCAGCTTTCCGGGCTTGCGGGCGGGCACGAAGCCGGCGCCCAGGCGGTAGGCCACGGGAGCGCCCACCAAAAAGCCGCGGGCCTCGGCGCCGACGACCTTGGTGATGCCGCGCTTCATGAAGTGGTCTGCGATGTCGTCGATGACGGAGCCCAGGCCCTGGGGGTCGGCCAGCAGGGGCGTGATGTCTTTGAACACGACGCCCGGCTCGGGGTAGTCGGGGATGTCCACGATGAGGTCCTCGTAGTTGAAGTTCGACACGTGCGGTCCTTTCTCGAAGGTAAAAGCCCAGGCACACTCGATGCCAGGGCCAGAAAACCCAGGTACGGGCGACGCTGGACCCAGACGGTTCCAGTGCCACCGCAGGCGCTAGGTGCGCCTTTCGTCGTGGTGCTCGTCGGAGGCGGGGGCCTTCAGGCGGCGCCGAATCAGCGTGTCGCGCACCTTGTCGGTGAGCGCCAGCATGTTGGATAGGGCCTGGTCCTGCTGGGCGCGCTGCTCGTCGTTCTGTACGACCTCGCCGGCGGCCTTTCGGCCGTACACGGTGAGCGCCTGCTGGAACGTGCCGCTCTCGCGGTTGGCGGCCTGCACGTACCAGCGCAGGTTCTTTGGAAGGATGCCATAGCGCGACAGCTCGTTGCAGGCGCGGATGAGCGAGAAGTCCCTCCCGTCCACGAGATCGCGACCCCTGGGCGAGCGCCTGGTGGTGATGACGCCGGCCTCGGAGAGCTGGCGCACGAAGCTGACCGAGACGCCCAGAAGCTCGGGCATGCGGTCGATGGGATGGAACTTGCTGAGAACCTCCTCGCTGTCCACGTCCTCGTCCGGAATCGTGGGCGCTGGAAGGTCGGAGAGCGAGGCATGCGCGGACGAGCCGGAGGCGGGGGTCATGAGCTCTCCCCTGCCGTCCTCGGCCTTCTGCAGCTCCTCCTTTATGACCTGCAGCGGCATGAAGCGCGTTTTTTGCAGGTACAGGATGGTCTCGAGCTGCCTGACGTCGTGCTGGGAGTACAGCCTGTACCCGCCGGGAGTCCTCGACGGGTTCAGAAGGCCCTCCTCCTCGAGGTAGCGAACCTTCGAGACGGACAGGTCGGGGTATTTTGGCTGCAGTCTGGCGACGACCTTGCCTATGGTGAGGTAGCCCGCGTCCGGCATGCTATGCGCCGGTCTCCACCCTCATGGGGCGGCGGTTGGTGTGGAATACCATGCGGAACGTGCCAATCTGGATGGTGGAGCCATCCTTCAGAAGGGCCTTGTTCACGATGGCTCCGTCGACCCAGGTGCCGTTCAGGGAGCCGAGGTCCTCGATGGAGGCAACGCCGCGCGCAACGTTGGAGATGTCCATGCGGGCATGCTTGCGCGAGACGGTCATGTCGTTCAGGTACACGTCGCTGTGCGGGTCGCGGCCGAGGGAAACCTCGGGGCCACTCAGCTGGAACGTCTTTCCCGTGGAGGGACCCTTCACGATGGTGAGGGTGGGACTGGCGGGCACGTTTGCGCCCATGAGATCGGGTATGGTGGCGTCAGAGGACGGCATCCGGAATATCTCGGTGGCACCCATGTTGTTGTTGGGCTGCATGTGCGAATCTCCAATCGAAAGTTCGTTACAACCTACATCATACCGCTAACGGCATGCGACGCAGTCCATTTCTACACGAGCGCCGAGGGGCAGCTGGCTCACGACCACCACGCTGCGGGCGGGCGCCGGGCTGACGAACCGCTCCGCGTACACCTGGTTTACCGCATCGAGGTCGTTGCCGTCCGTCAGGTACAGCGTAGTCTGGGCGACGTCCGAAAGCGAGCAGCCCACTTCGGCCAGTATGGTCTCGATGATGTCGATGATCCGGCTGGCCTGCGCCGCCGCGTCGCCCTCAATCAGCCTGTGAGGCTCTTCGGGGTCCACGGCAACCTGCCCGGAGGTGAACACCAGCCTGCCAGCCGTGGTCCCCTGCGAGTACGGCCCTATGGCATCGGGTGCCTCGTGGGCGTTGATGGCATACTTCATTGCCGGCTCCTCTGCTTGCGACGTCTAGTTGCTACGGGCGCAGCCCCCTGGCACCCACGAAGTCGTTCGTCTGGCGCACCAAACCGTAGCTTAGCAGCTGCTTGTCGTCCATCACGATGCGGTCGCTACCCTGCAGGAGGCCAGCCCAGGGCAGGTCACGCAACAGCTGCCGCCGCAGCGCATCCATCCCCACCGGGCGCACCTCCTCGAACGAGAGGAGCGACCTCCACAGCACACGCGCCTGGTTCGAGGGGACCAGCAGTAGGTATGCCGACAGGGCCCCCAGGTCAGGCGCCATTGCCAGGACATGGATCCTACCGTCCAGCGCGCAGGCGCACACGCATCCCGGAGCGGGCAGGCCCGAGCTGTGGGGCACATAGTCTGCCAGCGTGCGCTCGGCCGTGCGGCCCCACAGCAGAAGCGGCGTCATGCGGTCGTCCACGTCCTCGCGCACAAGCCCTGCGAACGGCGTGACGCCCCTCTGGCTGACCTGGGCCAGAAAGCCCAGCCACGCCTCCAGCGCCTCGCAGCGCCCAGATAGGTCGCACACGGCATACTCCGAGTCCCCGGTACGCGCCAGAAGCGGTACCGACGTCACGGCGCCGTCGCCCGTCAGGACCGCCTCGAACGAGCATGACCCCACGCGAAGGTCCGTGCCCGCGAACGCGGTCCGCGCAAATGACGGGGCGCAGTCCCCGCTCATCATGCGAACGTACATGCCGCTGAGGTCGCAAAGGGCAGCGCCCTTCTCGAAAGCCTCGAGCTCTCCCCTGCCGTCACCGTACGACTGGGGGACCGCAACGCCGTTGAGCCCCTGCCCGAAGTTGGCGTCCAGCATCAGGTGCTCCTGGTACAGGGCGCCCATGCGCCTTCCGGAGGCATTCGTGCTGTTTTCCTGCTGTGACATCACTTGCTCATCCCCAGCTGACTATCCGAATAGAACAGCGGCAGCTCGAACACGGGCCAGGCCGACACGTTCCTCACCAGTTTGGCCCTCGTGCCATAGAAGCCGTAGCCCAGCGTGCGGTCGTCCTGCATCCACAGCGACCAGCCGTAGTCGTTGCCGTTCTCCAGAAGAGCCGCCTGGGTGGGGGCCACCGTCTGGTACGTCACGTCGCTGCCGTCCGGCCATGCCAGCCCCGTGCTGTTCTGGGTGCCCACGTAGGCCACCTTCGTCGAGAAGTCGTACGCATACGTTCGCAGGCCCAGAAGCCACTTCGTGGTCGACATGGTGATGCGATTGTACTTCTGGTAGGCCCAGTCCCACAGCGCCGCGGTGTCGGCGAACCTGCCCGCGTCGGTGGTGCAGCCCAGCACGCACGAGAAGAGCTGCACGTTCTGGCGCTCGGATGCGCCCAGAAAGCACGTACCCGTCTCGACGGTACCGGTCTTTATGCCACGCGCCCCCGAGTAGGTGCTCAGCAGCTTGTCCGTGGAGGAGAATGTGACCTGCTGGCCGTTGACCGTGCCCGTGGTGGACTCGGTGGACACCAGCTGTGCTATGAGCGGGTAGTGCTCCAGGGCATAGCGGCCCATGATCACGAGGTCCTTCGCCGTGGAGTAGTGGTCGTCCTCGGCCAGGCCGTGCGGGTTGCTGAAGTGCGTGCTTGTCATGCCCAGCTCCTGGGCCTTCTGGTTCATGAGGTCCACGAACGCGTCCTCGGAGCCGGCCACGTTCACTGCGATGTTGTACGCGGCGTCGTTGGCGGAGTACACCAGCATGACGCGCATGAGCTCGCCGAACGTCGGCGTGTCGGTGGCTACGTAGCCCGCCATCTGGGCGTCGGCCTGCAGGTCGGGCACCGTGATGGTGCAGATGTCGTCCAGGGACTTGCCCGAGTCCAGCGCCACCATGGCGGTCATGATCTTCGTGATGGAGGCCATGGGCATCTGCTGGTCCTCGTTCTTTGCATACAGGACGTTGCCCGCCTGGTCCGTGACGTATGCGGCCTGGGCCTGCGTCAGGTTCGGCTCGTCCGAGGAGTCCTGGGCCTGGGACTGCGAAGCGTCACCGGACCCCTCCGCCATGGCCTGCGTGGGCAGGGCGAACACGACCACGCCCAGCGACAGCACCAGTGCCAGCATCCAGGCAGCCATAAGCCTTATAGAAGAACGCATGCAGTGAGCCTCCAAAACGACGCCTTCCGGTAATGCGCGGCGCGGGAACGTGCCAGGAAAGTCAGATGTCCATACCCCGCGGAGCCTTTTTACCCTACCGCAAACCCCATGCGCCCGATTGGACTGCGGGGTTTGCACACATGGCCACAAGCTTGCCAAGAAGCCCGTGCCCAGCCGGCAGGTGGACTAGCCCCTGTGGGAGGTGATAGCCGCGGCGTTGCCGTGGGCGGCGCGTGCCTGAAGCGCTGCCTTGCGAATGGCCAGGCCCTCGCGCGTGTAGATGATTGCGGTGATGGTGGAGCACACGATACCCGCGTAGACAAAGAAGATGCCCAGCGCGGCGGACGTGGCGTTAAGCCCGGGAAGCCAGCCCACGCTGACCAGCCCGAGGCCACTCACCTGGGGAACGTCCAGCAGCAAATCGACGAAGCCCGCCATCAGGAGGGCCGTCGTGACCTTGCCGATGTAGACGACGTCGACCGGGCGCTTGCGATAGCGACGCAAGATCATAGCCCCGACGGCCAGGTAGGCGTCACGGCCGATGACGAACACGGCAACCCAGATGGGCAGCTCGCCCGTGATCATGAGGCCCAGGACGCCCGTGAACAGCAACACGCGGTCCATGATGGGGTCCATGATCTTTCCGACCCAGCTGACCGTCTGCGTACGGCGCGCGACCTGGCCGTCCAAAAAGTCGGTGATGGCGGCGATGGCATAGCAGCACAGCGCGACAACCCGGCTCCCGTGGTTCACGAAGAGCACCAGGAACACGATAGTCAGCGCAAACCGGCACAGCGTGATGAAGTTCGCGACGGTGACCACCTGGTGCGAGGGGTTCTGGGAGGTGCCCACAGGCGCGGTCACGGTACCAGCCGCCTGGGACTCGGCCGCATCCGGAGCCGCGTACTCCCTCAGGGTCTCTTTCGCTCTTTCAGACTTTGAAGCCACCTCGGAGCCCTTCCGCCTAGCATTGCCGTCACAGACACGTTGATGTTACCCCAAAGACTCGGGGAACCAACAATCTTCCATCTATTCCGGCAGCCGGCGTCGCAGTCGTCCGGCGCAGAGCCCGGCTGGGTTCTGCGCCCCGGACGACCGAACGGCCTATCGGCGCCTTGAATGCAGCTGCACGCTGGCCAGGACGTACTCGGCTGCACCGTCTGACATGCCGCACCACAGCGAGCCGTCGTCGTGCTGGCACGGCACCATGCCGCAGCGGATGCCGCGCTGCGTGGGCACCCAGCCGATGGACCCGTCGCGGGCGCTCGACACCATCACGAAGCCGTCGCGCTGGAGCCACCTGAACGTCGTGTCCTCCTCGGGCTCGAAGTCCAGCCTCTGGCTGACGTAGAGCTCGTGGAGCACCTGCGCTAGCGTGGCGTATATGCGGGGAGCGGCCTGCTGGCCGTCGTCCTCGAGGTCTTCGGCCGACGCGTCCTTCTTGACCGCGTCGTTATCAGAGGCGTACGTTTGGGTCTCGTCATCGGATGGCGCCTCTTTGACGGAAGCGTCGCCGTCGGTGTCGTCGTCCGTCTCATCCGTAGGGGTGTCATCGCCCGCAGGGGCGTCCTGGTCTTCACGCTGCGAAGAAGAGCTTGGCTGACCAGCAGCTTGGTCGTCGACCTGCGCCTGGCCATCCTCGGCGTCGGTGCCAGGTGCGCTGCCCTGAGGCTCATCCGTAGAAGCGACCGGCGCGTAGCCCTTTGCCATCGTAGTGTCAGCCACCGGAGCATCCTCGGACTGGTCTTCGACCGTTGCCCCTTCTGTGCTGTCGGTTGTCGCGGGACCATCGGAGTCCTCGGACTGGTCGCTCTCCACAGTGGCGTCATCAGCACCGGACTGATCATCATCTGCCGCCTCAGCCTCGGCCGTCGCGGCGACGCCATTAGCCGAGTCAGAGCCATCACCCGCACCGGAGACATCTGTTGTGTCGGCATCCTCGTCCGCGTCGCCCTCGTCCTGACTCGTGCCGGGAGTCGCGGGCGTGGGGTCGTCCGTCCAGGGCGTGGCGCACAGGAACAGCTGGCCCACGGCCAGGCTGGACTGCGTGCCCTGGCCCCTCCAGCTGTCGTCGCAAAAGACCGCAAGGGCCTTCTGCGCAAGGGCAGAAGCCACGCACAGAAGCGACGACACGCCGAAGGTGAAGTCGTGGTTCAGCTGCTCCACGCTGGTGACGCCGGAGAATATGACCAGCGGTGCCTGCTCGCCCGATGCCTGGCGGATGGTGCGAACCTGCACCATCCTGGCCATGGTCGCGTCGGTGGAGCACAGCAGGTTGGACACCAGCTGCGCATGCGAGGTGTAAGGCGTGACGACGCAGGCGAACGGGACGTCCGACGCGGCATCGCCGACGCCGTAGCGCCTGCGCAGCTGCGCGAAGTGGGCCTGCAGCCAGTCGACCAGGCGCTGCGCCTCGGCGGAACTGCGAAGGCTGTTGCCCACGCGCTCGGGGTTGCTGGGCCCGTCGTCAAACACGTAGAGTGCCGATACGCCGGGCTCCGGAGCCGAGCTGGCCCGCCCGTCGTAGAACGCCTTCGAGCGGAACTCCGCCAGCACGCCCGTGCTGGGCGCCAGGCTCGACAGCTGGTACAGCGTCCTGGGCGAGGCGCTGCAGGCCTTCACGGTGGCGCCCAGGAAGCGCTGCGGAGCGGAGGCGCCGATGTCGTGCGAGCGGACGAAGTCCCAGCCCGCCGCGCTCATGGTCAGCCTGGCTATGTCGTGGTCTGCCTGGGGGTCCAGCTCCCAGCGCGGGCCTATGCCCGCCTGGTCGCCCATGACCACTGCACGACGGCACAGTGCCAGGCACGACAGCGCCTGCGGCGTGCGCATGCGCTCGGCGCGCAGGCACAGCAGGAGGTCGATGGGGGGCTGCCCCGTCAGCTTCCCCACGAGCCCGGGAATCTCGTATATGGTTGCGACGGTGCGCCAGCGCGGCATGCGCCCGACCCTGCCCGATGCCAGCTCGCGTGCCTCGTACAGGTGCACGGCCAGCCAGAACTCGCAGGGCCGGACCGTCTGGTCCAGCACCTTGTCCAGTCGCTGGGCATTCAGCTGTCCGCCCGAGAAGAGCGAGTCCAGCTGGCGCTTCTTTGCGCGGTCCAGCTGGCACAGCTGAACCAGCGTGGCAACGTCCTCGGCGCCGCGCGTGCCCGACAGCGAGTGTCGCTTTACGCGCAGCTCCAGCTTTGCGGTCTCGCGGCGCGTGGACGCCAGCTTGTCCTTCTGCTGCTGCACCAGCTTGGCGTAGGCGGAGACCACCTCGTCCAGCGTCTGGCAGCCCAGCGCGAGCGCCTCGCCCTCCTGGGCGCCCTCCTCGATGGAGGCACGCTGGCCTCCCCTGCCGCGGCCCAGGGCGCGGTGTGCGCGCCCCTGCTCGGCAAGGTGGCTCCAGTACTCCAGGCGGGCCTGGGCCCTGGCATGCTCGTCTCGCAGGCGTGCCAGCGCCAGCAGACGCTCCTCCTGCTGTCGGGCCAGGTCAGAGGCAGTGCGCACCTCGGCGTAGCCGTCCACCAGCTCGCAGCGCAGCTGGTCGATACGGCGCAGGAGCGCCGCAATGGCGCCCGCCGCCGCCTCGGGAGTGGCGTGGGGCCTGCCCAGCGCGGCCTGCGCTGAGTCCAGGAACTCCTGCGTCACGCGGGGCAGCTCCGCCTTCACGAAGCCACGGCGCAGCCAGGGCCTGTACAGGATGGACGCCTCGCTGGGGAGCGCTTCGTCCAGCGCCCGCGACACGCGGCGCCTGAAGACGCCGCTGGAGACGCCCAGCACCACCAGGGGCTCGTCCTCTCCGCGCACGGCGCACTCGGTCACGCGCTGCGCCGCCAGGGACGTGGCCAGGCGCAGCGCCTCGTCGCCCAGGGGCACCTGCACGCAGCTCAGGGGCTCGCGCGGCTCCGCGCACAGGTCGCGCAAGGCGTCATAGGAGTCGGGAGACAGCTGCGTGGTGGCCTGGCAGGAGCCCCGGCGCAGTTTCGCGTTCTGCATCAGTCGGTCGGTGGCGCGCAGCGAGGTGGGGTCCTTCGGCGCGTCCAGCGCGCGGTCGTCGTGCGCCGCGGGCAGCGTACCGCGCACACCCTCGCCCTTCTGGCCCTGCGCCTTGCCGGCGCTGGCCGCGGAGGCGGCACTGGGGGCCTCGCGCTCGGCATCGGCCTGCTCCAGGTCCAGTCGGCTGAGCGTCAGCGTGGGGGCGGAGTCCTCGTCGTCGTCCGGCGCGCCTGCGAAGTACGGCTTCAGGACGGGCGGCATGGTGGCGTTGAGCACTCCCGTGTCGGCTGCGCCCATGCCCATAGGAGCCTGTCCCAGGTGGGCGAACACGTTGGACGCGGTCAGCGTGGGCTCCGGCATTGCCAGGCACTTTATGCGACATAGCTCGGTGTCGACACGGCACCGGGAGTCCGCCAGGCCCTCGGAGTCCAGGTGGCAGATGGTGTCGAACATGCTGATGGCCAGGTCCACGTACACGCCCCACGTGACGGGGTCGGCAAACTCGGCCTGGTGCTCTATCTGGAAGTGACGGTAGTCGGCCAGCGAACCCACCGTGATGGCCCTGGGGGCAGAGCCCGGCGCGCTCAGACGCTCCAGGGGAATCCAAGGCTGCTGGGTGCCCAGGTCCACCGACAGCCTGCCGTTGATGTCCAGCATGGCGGGCAGAAGAACCAGGCCCTTCGCGGAGCGGCGGGGGTCGTCGTACACCAGCGTGCGCAGCGATATGACCACGGGCACCCTGCCGTAGCCGTCCAGGCTGCCCCCGTGCACGTTGCAGAAGTCGTCCACCAGCCGGTCGGTGTCCGCCTTCGACAGCACGCCGGCGATGACCGTGTAGGGACGCACCAGGCAGACGCACTCCCCCATGCCGTATGACACGGGACCCTGAGAGGCGAACTTCGTGACTTCCGATAGGTACCCCAGAGCCTGTGTCAAAGACGACATGTGCTATCCCCCTGCATTTCATGGGTGCGGTTGCAAAGGGCGCGCCACCTCCGCACATGCGGCGCGCCCGGGAAATCCGTGCAATCGAGGATAGTCCAATATTCGCCCCGTCGGGCAAAAATCCCCAGGCAATTCAGCCAAGGAGGCAACACCGGCCCGATTGGTCATAAAATGCCTGGTAGATCACGTAATTCCGCACCCGTTCGCTCAGCCGTGGATCAGACCGGCGGCACGCAGGATGTCCGTCGCCGTGCGCTCGCGCTGCTCGGTCTTCGGGGCGTCCTCGCGGTACTGGTCCATCATCTTTGAGAAGAGCTCATGGGCCGCGGGCGGGGTGTAGGTGATGGCGTTGGCGCCGGCGTCGATGGTGGCCTTAATCGACTCGTTGGTCTTTCCACCCGACGCGATGATGGGGATGCCGGGATGGTCACTGCGGATCTTTGCCACGATGTCGGGGGTGTCCTTGCCACCGGCCACGTTTATGATGGCGGCGCCGGCGTCCAGGCGCCTCTGGATGTTGGTCTGGGCGCTGACCACCGTGATGACCGTGGGGATGTCCACCGACATGGCGACCGCGCGCAGGTTGACGTCAGACACGGGCGAGTTCAGCACGACGCCCATGGCACCCTGGCACTCGACGTCGCGAGCCAGCATGACCGTGCGGACGCCCCTGGTGGTGCCACCGCCCACGCCGCAGAACACCGGCATGCTGGACGCGCTGATGATGGCGTTGCTGATGGACTGCTGCGGGGTGAAGGGGTACACGGCAAAGACCGCATCGGCGTTGCAGTTCTTTATGATGGCGAGGTCGGTCGTGTAGACCAGCGTGCGGATCTTTCTGCCAAAGATGCGGATGCCGCTGGCCTCCCAGGCGGCGTCAGGCATCTTTAGTATGTTGTGGCGCAGCTTCGACTCAAAGGAGGGGGCCACCTTCTCCAGGATGACCGTCTGCCCGCCGGCATGGTGCTGGGTGCCGGCGGTGTCGCCCTGTGTAGCGTCCTTCTGGCCCTGTACCTGGCCGGAATCCTTGGACTTGGGGGCTTCCGCCTGTCTGCCGTCCACTTTGCCAGCGGCGGCGCCTTCGACCTGTGCTGGCTCGGCAGCGCCTGGTGCCTGAGCCTTCGCAGAGGTGGCCGAGGCTGCCTGGGTCTGGGGTTCGCTGGCAGCCTTGGGGTCGGGCGTGCCGCTGGCAGAACGGGTCTGTCCACGCTTCAACATAGTTGCGTCCTCTCGACGTGGATGTCCTTGCGTCGATGGTGAAATCGACTTTTCTGAGATACCCCACGCCCTCGCGTCTATTCGCCCGTTGGGCAAATTGGACAACTTGACGAAAGGCCGACGGTTTCGAATGAATGAGGACGGCTCGAATTGTCGATAAAGATTTTCTTGTTCTGGAGGCTGCCACGTGGTAGAGTACATACCCGCGAGCAAGAAGTTCGCACAACGGGTGGTGGCGCAGTTTGGTAGCGCACTTGACTGGGGGTCAAGGGGTCGCTGGTTCGAATCCAGTCCACCCGACCACGAATCTGCAGGCCAGGCGGTTTTCCGTCTGGCCTTTTTTGTGCACGCTAACGGCGGGCACCAGCACGAACAGGGGGGCAGTTACCTGAAAGAATGAGCGTCCCCGACCCAGTCACAGTTCCTATCCATGCTACAGGTCGTTCTGGATGAACTTCCCCAGGCGCTGGATTGCCTCCTCGTTTCGGCGGTAGTAGGTCCATTTGCCAAAGCGCCTTGACTCCAGAAGCCCTGCGCGCTGCAGCATGTCCAGGTAGTGCGAGGTCGTGGACTGCGATGCGTCGAGCTTCTCACAGATGGATCCCACGCACACGCTGTTGTCGAAGCTGTCCCCCTCCGGGATGTGCAACCCCTGGGGCGGGAAGTTCGTCTCGGGGTCGCGCAGCCACTCCAGTATCTGGAGGCGCTTCTGGTTGGACAGAGCCTTGAATATGTCTACTGTGTTCTCCATGTGACCCATCATATCGTGATATCTCGAAATAGCAAGCGGTTGTATATCGCCCGCACAATGCAAGAGCGCTGTCGCTTCCATAGAAATAAAGGGGTCCAGCCGTACTTCTTGCCTGAAAAAAATGTTGCGCAACAAATTGGTGCAGCGGCACGCTAAAAATAAAAAAAGAAGGAGAGGCCGGTGCAACGACCTCTCCAATGTGCGGGGGATTATGGAAGGCCGCACGCCGGACACTTTACCACGTCGGCAGCGAGATATCCCTCTCCCGATGTGTATAAATCCCTTCCTTACGGAATTGTATTTTCTTTTGTGCCAATTCTGCCTCCAGGTAAAATTTTCCTGTAGAAACGGCCTGAACATCTGCCGGCCGTACGTACGAATTTGCACATCCAAACGGTTAAGCGCACGTCAGACCTGCACCTTCTGAGCTAACGCTTGCCACCACCCAGCTCGCGCCGGCCAGACGCGTCTCGCCTGGCGTCTGGGTTGGGTCTGCGCCGGTCCCTGATGAGGTACTCGGACGAGCTCAGGCGCTTGCCCGCGCCGCGCAGCCGCTCGCGCTCGCTGCGGAACTTGTCCTCGGAGCTCTGCCAGGAGTCCAGGTGCTGCTGCACGACCTCATGCAGGTCGTGGTGCTCCCCCACCACCTCGTGCACGGCCTCCAGGGGATGGGCCTCGGTGGCCACACGGGCGAACGACGTCGCAACGGGAATCAGGATCACGGTGATGGCACCGGCCGTCACCAGGATGGACGCCAGCGTCTGCGACATGGCGCCCTCGCTGACCGCGACGTCGGTCACGGCGACCACCAGGGGCAGCGCCATGGTGCAGTAGGCGGAGACCGAGAACTTCTCGGGAGCGCTCAGCCCCTTTCGGGTATCGGGGTTCACGTTCAGCGAGATGGCGACGACGCCTCCGCGCACGAGCGCCAGAAGTCCCACGAAGCCCATGACCAGGCCAAAGTTGGCACCGGCTGCGCTCAGGTTAATCTTTGCCCCGGATATCACGAAGTAGCAGGGAATCAGGAAGCCGTTGCCGAAGTTCCCCAGCTGGTCGGCCAGGCGCTCGCCGCTGCGGGGCGCCAGCGCGCGCAGCAGAAATCCGGCCGCGAAGGCGCCAAGCACCAGGTCCAGTCCCAAATACTCAGAAAGCGCCAGCAGCACGACCAGCAACAGCACTGCCACGCGCAGAAGCGGCCTCGAGCCCGACCAGGCATTGTCCTTCAGAAACGTGCCGAACCCCAGAAGCGGCCGGGGGAACAGCCTGGGGAGCACCAGAATCGCCACGCAGGCGGCCACAAACAGCGCAAGGACGCCCAGCGACTCGACCTTCTGCCGCGCCGACAGCAGGATGGCCATGGCCAGGATGGGCAAGAGCTCGCCCAGCGCTCCGTACACGGTGATGGCATCACCGGCGGGCGTGCCGCCCACGACCCCGCGGTCGCGCAGGATAGGCGCCAGCGTGCCGTATGCCGTCGTGGTCAGGCAGATGGCGAACGCCACCTTTCCCACCTGGGTGAACCTGCCGGCCAGGATGGTCGTGGTCAACATCACGCCCAGAGCCAGGGACGCCGCCCACGCCAGCGCGGCGTGCACCGTGGAGCGACCGCGCAGCGTGTCGGGCTCTATCTCGTAGCCTGCCAGCATGAACAGCAGGCCAACGCCCAGGTCGGACACCAGGGTCATCGCCTGCGAGTCGGTCGAGATGACGCCCAGTGCGTTGGGGCCCAGCACGGTGCCCGCAAACACCAGAAACACCACCTCCGGAACGGCACGGCCGGGTATCAGGCTGGCCACGTAGGGAGACAAGGCCGCCACCAGCATGATGACGGCAAGGGAACCCAGGGAAGAGAGCATGGAGCGCTCCAATGGTTGCGTGTTCGGTCAAACGTCCCTGTGCATTCTGCCCCGTATGGCGGCACAAGACCGCCTGAAGTCAGAATGCGCAGGAAAATGGCATGCCGGGAACGCAAGCCCTTCTTGCCCCAAGAATCTGAGCTGGTTGTCCCTGACCACGGGGTTTACCACAGGACCTGCGCCAGGCCCACCACCAGGGGTATCGAGACCACGCACAGAAGGACCGAAATCACGATTGTCTGCACCGCATAGGCGTAGTCGCTGTCGTACAGCTGCGCGTACACGGCCACGTTGGAGCCCACGGGACATGCTGCTGCCACCAGTATGGCCAGCTTCATGCTGTAGAACTCGGCGGGCAGAAGGCTCAGGAGCAACATCGCGACCAGGGGAGCCACGGCCAGACGCACCAGCGCTACGCGGTAGTTCGACGCCTTCCTTAGCATGGCAAGCAGATCCACCTGCGCCAGGTAGACACCCACGCCGAACATCGCGAGCGGAGTGTTCAGGTTTCCCACGAAGTCAAGGCAGCCCTGCAGCAGGGGCGGCAAGGAAAGCTGCGTGGCAAAGAAGAACAATCCCACCAGCGTCGCCACCACGAAGGGCGCGCACAGCACCTGTCGCAGACTCAGGCGCTCGTGGCGCCCCGTCAGCAGCTGCACGCCGTAGGTCCACTGCCCTATGTTCATGGACGCTATGAACCCCGTCATGTAGAAGACGGCCCCCGCGCCCAGGATGGAGGTCACCAGCGGTATGCCAAAGAAGCTGGGGTTCGAGAAGGTCGCGGCAAAGCTGGCAACGTTGTCCCTCCTAAACGCCACCCTGGAGACTACTGCCGATACCACGACCGCCAGGGTGCCAAATACTAGGGAGACCAGCAGCTCTAGTGTGCTCTGCGGCGTGCGCTCGACCATGAACCCCTTTATGATGACCGCCGGCAGCGACAGGTATATCAAGATGTTTCCGATGGACTTGTTGCCCTCGAGAGTGATCTTTCCTGCGCGAAACATGGCGTACCCGATGCCCGCGAGCAGAAACATCTGCAGGACCTGCAGCATCAGGGTCAGGCTCATTTGCATTGGCGTGCCTTTCTAGCAGCATGGGAGCAGTCGCCGAGCGCGTGGGCGACGAAAGCCGGCACAGAATAGCACCAATGGCACGCCCTTCTCCCGAACACCTTCGTGCGTTACGCACGCGATAACAATTCGCATGGGTTCGACTTGGTAGGATGAGGCGCCTACTATAACAAGGTCAAACAAATGCGCGCCCTGGGTCGAGGGGGCATGCCCCGGTCCGCAAGCGGCGCCAGAGATGGAGCAACATGGCAACCACTAACTCGTTGGACACCAAGCAGGCAACCCAGGCGCAGTCAGACGTCCCGCAGCCCTCCGAGCAGACGCTGCAGAAGTACCACGACCTGCTGGACTACCTGGCGCAGCAGGGCAGTCTGGCGGTGGCGTTCTCGGGAGGCGTGGACTCCACGTTCCTTCTGGAGTGCGCAAAGCGGGCCCTGGGCAAAAACGTCATCGCCGTCACGGCAAAGTCGCTGTCGTTTCCCGAGCGCGAGCGCCGCGAGGCACAGGAGTTCTGCCGTCAGGAGGGCATTCGCCACTTCGTGGTGGAGTCCGAGGAGCTGAAGATTCCCGGCTTCAGCCACAATCCCACCAACCGCTGCTACCTGTGCAAGAGCGAGCTGTTCCACGAAATCCGCCAGCTGGCGGACCGCGAGGGCATGGCCCAGGTGGCCGAGGGCTCAAACATGGACGACAACGGCGACTACCGGCCGGGCCTCAAGGCGGTGGCCGAGCAGGGCATACTGAGCCCGCTGCGCCACGTTGGCCTGTACAAGTCCGAGATTCGCTCGCTGTCGCGCGGGATGGGCCTGCCCACCTGGAACAAGCAGTCGTTCGCCTGTCTGTCGTCGCGCTTCGTGTACGGCGAGTCCATCACGCCAAAGAAGCTGGGCATGGTGGACCGCGCCGAGCAGGAGCTCCTGGACCTGGGATTCCACCAGGTCAGGGTACGCATTCACGGCGAATCGCTCGCCCGCATAGAGGTGCTGCCCGACGAGTTCCCCCAGCTGCTGGCAAACGCGCAGAGGCTGGTGCGCGACTTCAAGGCGCTGGGCTTCTCGTACGTCACCATGGACCTGGCGGGATACCGCACCGGCAGCATGAACGAGACGCTGGAGGGGGACGACGCCAAGTGAGCACGGACCTCACGGGCCCTGACGCCGGCTTTGACGACCTGGGCTACGCAAAGATAGACACCGACCGGCAGCGCCGTACGGGCTTTCCCGAGGTGGTCTTCTGCCAGGGCAAGCCCGACGAGTACCTGGTGGGCATCTACGAGCGGATGGTGCGCACGCAGGGCTGCGCGTTCGGCACGCGCGCGTCGCGGCACCAGTACGACGTCGTGCGCGCCAAGGTGCCCCAGGCACGCTACGACGAGGTCTCGCGGGTGCTGTGGGTGCCGCATGACACCCAGACGCGCCCGGAGGGCGAGGTGGCCGTGGTGTGTGCAGGCACTGCCGACACGCCCGTGGCCCAGGAGGCCGCGCAGACGGCCGAGTACTTCGGCTGCAAGGTCAGCCGCTACTACGACGTGGGCGTGGCGGGTCTGCATCGCCTGCTGCACTGCATCGACGACATCCGCCGCGCCAACTGCGTCATAGCCGTGGCCGGCATGGAGGGCGCGCTTGCCAGCGTGGTGGGCGGCCTTGTGTCGGTGCCCGTGATTGCCGTACCCACCTCGGTGGGCTACGGGGCGTCGTTCGGGGGCATGGCGGCGCTCTTGTCCATGCTGAACTCCTGCGCCAACGGGATCTCGGTCGTGAACATAGACAACGGCTACGGCGCGGCGTACCTTGCCACGCAGATAAACCGCCTTGCCGTGAGGGGGAACGCGCGATGAGCATGCTGTACTGGGACTGCCAGACGGGCATCAGCGGCGACATGGTGGTGGCGTCGCTTCTGGACCTGGGTGCCAGCGAGGAGGCCGTCCGCCACGCGCTGGAGCCCCTGCAGGGCGAGGGCTTCACGCTGAGGGTCAGCCGCGTCGTGAAGTCGGGCCTGGACTGCTGCGACTTCGACGTCGCGCTGGACGCCCTGCACGATAACCACGACCACGACATGGCCTACCTGTACCCGGACGACCCGGACGCAGTGGCCGTCCATCACCACGACCACGAGCACCATCACGAAGGGGCCCACGGCACCGAGCCGGCGGACCACGAGCACGACCACTGCCACGACGAGCACCATCACCACGGTCACCACCATCGCAGCTACGCCGACGTGAAGGCCATCCTGGCGTCCTTGGACCTGACGCCCCGCGCGCGCAGGATTGCCGAGGACGCGTTCCTGCTGGTGGCCCGCGCCGAGTCGAAGGCTCATGGCCTGCCCGTGGACCAGGTGCACTTCCACGAGGTGGGTGCCATCGACTCCATCGTGGACGTGGTCGCAGCCGCCGTATGCCTAGACGGCCTGGGCATAGACCAGGTCGTGGTGCCCAGCGTGACCGAGGGAAGCGGCCTAGTGCGCTGCCAGCACGGCATGCTGCCCGTGCCCGTGCCCGCCGTCGTGAACATCGCCGCCATGACCGGCCTGCCCCTGCACCAGAGCACGCGCAGGGGCGAGCTCGTGACCCCAACCGGAGCCGCCCTGGCGGCCGCGGTCATGACCTCGGACCAGCTGCCTCAGCGCTTCCGCGTTCTGAAGGTGGGCCTGGGTGCGGGCAAGCGCGCCTACCAGGTGCCCAGCATTCTGCGTGCCATGCTCATTGAGCCACTCCCCGACCAGACGGATGCCGTGGCGTCGCACCCCACCGAATCCGGCGCGACGGGTGACGTACCCTCGTCCACTCCCGAATCCGCCGACACCATCTGTAAGCTGGAGTGCAACATCGATGACAGCACCGGCGAGATGCTGGGGGCCGTCCTTACGGACCTGATGGACGCGGGTGCCCGCGACGCGCACTTCTTGCCCGTCTATATGAAGAAGAACCGTCCGGCCTACGAGCTGGCCGTCATCTGCGACGACGAGCATCGGGAGGCCCTGGAGCAGCTGATTTTTCGCGAGACCACGACCATAGGCATCCGCCGCCAGCGCATGGAGCGCAGCATCATGGACGTCAGCTTCCGCACGGCACAGACGGCGTACGGCCCCGTGCGCCTGAAGGTGTGCCGTCGAGGCGACGTCAGCCGCGCATATCCCGAGTACGACAGCGTGATGGACGCCGCGCGCCGGGCACAGACCGACTTTCGCTCCGTGTACCTGGCCGCGGCCACGAGCGCCGCGGATGCAGACGAGTAGCGCCCGTCAGCCCGCCACCAGAACGGCTGCCGCCCAGAGCACGTAGGCTGCCAGGATCAGCAGCGTCAGCCGCGTGAACATCCGGCGGCGCAGCGACACGTAGGCCACCCACTCTCGCACGAGCGCGTTCAGCGAGAAGTACAGGCGCACGTGCGACCCCACGCCGTCCGCGGCGATGCCCAGCTGGCGCGCGATGAGCAGCGCCCTGAACACGTGGTAGTCGTCGGTCACCAGAAGGATGCGGCCTGAGCTGGCACTTTTGCGGGCGCTTCGGCGAAGCCCTCGGGCGTCGGCGGCGTCGTGCCCCGATGACAGCCGCAGATCGCCCTGGATGACACCCTGGCTGAGGCTCAGGTTCTCCCGCGTGTTCCTGGAGCCGTCCTCCACCAGGATGGATGACCCCGGCACGCCCAGGGTCAGGGCGTAGTCCCTCATGGCCTCGCCCTCGGGCCTGGGCTCGTCGGCCCCCCTGCCGCCCGACATGACCAGCTTCGCGCCGGGGTTTCTCCGCAGCATCTGCACGCCCCGCTCGACACGCCTGCCCAGAAGCGGCGTCACGCTGCCGTCGGGCATGAGGCCCGCACCCAGCACCACTATGTATTCGTAGCGCCTGAACGGGTGGGGCGCCTGGATCACGAGACCCGTGACGGTGTACAGCGTGAACGCGACTGCCGCCACGCCCAGCAGAATGGCCACGAAGCCGAAGGTGAAGTCAAGCAGCTTCCCCGCCCAGGGAATGCCCGTCAGAAGGCCGCGCAGAAGGGGCCACACCAGCACGTAGGCAACCATCAGGACGCCCAGGCCCAGCGAAAGCATGTTTCGAGGGCTTGGCCCTTCTCGCCTGATCAGGCGGATGCCCGTCACGATGAGCGTCAGGACCAGCGCGAAGGGAAACGCTATCAGCGCCGCCGCGAAGACCACCAGCAGGAACAGGTTGACGTCCCTGACCAGGGGGTGTTCTTCGAAGGGGAACGCGTAGCCCAGAAACACCTCCAGCGCCAGCAGCGTCGTGGCGGCCATGGCCAGAAACGACAGCCCGTACCACAGGCTGCGCTGCTCGCGCACGGTCAGAAACCAGAACCAGAGCTGGCATACGGCGCACAGCGCCAGCGACGCCAGGACCACGACCTGCATCTCCATGGACTTGCCTCTCCAGGCGACGCGAGGCCCGTTAGTCGTCACGTCGCCATTACAGCGGGAATTTCGAACTCCATCCAGTCTATCAGGCCATGGGTAGCCAATCCCCCGCTGCTGAGCGCTTTGGGACCGCTCGTCCACGAGGTGTCGCCCCGCAAATGATTTTGTGGGCATAGTGGTTCACAATCGCCCAATCGGGAGGTCACGAAGGAAGGAGTTCGCCATGGGCCAGTACGTCATCAACGAGAAGGACGGGCGCTACCTGTTTAACCTTTGCTCCAGCAACGGTCACATCCTGGGGCAGTCGCTGGTATTTCCCTCGCGCGAGGAGTGCCTGGACGGCATTGAGGCGGTTCGCAAGGATGCCCCGAGCGCTGCAGTCGAGGACAGCACCGTCGACGCCTTCAAGCGCGAGCCGGCCCCGAAGTTCCGCATCTACGAGACGCTTTCGGGCAACTACTTCTTCCGCTTCTTTACGAAGGACAACGGAGACATCCTGCAATCGCACAGCTACCCACAGAAGGACAGCCTGCTGCGCAGGATCGAGCGCATGCGCAACGAGGCTTCCTCCTCAATCGCCGCTGACGACATGTAGGACACGACGAACCGGACGGAAGCGTATGGCAGCCGGGGCGGATGGACGGTCCTCCGTCCCTTGTTCGCGCATCCCCTTTCATGAGGCGGGGTCAGCATGGCTGACCCCGCCTTTCTTGTGCATGCAAAGCCTTCCGCCAGGTCGTGACGGACGGGCGCTCCTCTGCTCCCCGTCCACGCGCCTAGCCCAGCTGCTGTACCAGGCAGTCGGCGAATCGACGTGCGGCCAGTGGGAGCGTCTGCCTGCTGCGCCAGCCCAGGGTGATGGTGCGCTTGGGCTCCTCGGCAATGGGACGCAC
>JBJEKW010000036.1:0-2278 GCA_051878835.1 Atopobiaceae bacterium | reverse complement strand
CTGTTGAAGTCAAGATAGATTTCACCAGACGAGACAGCGTATGGCCCCCATCCGCACCAACGTACCTTCGCCAGTCCCGTCACCGTGGGGCGCCGGAATCGGCGGCCCCCGCCGGCGACGCCCTGTCCTGCGGGGCGAGGTCCTTGGTCCTGTAGGACCTCCCCGTTATCCTTATCACGTGGCAGTGGTGGCAGAGCCTGTCCGCTATCGCCGACGCCACGACCGGGTCCCCGAAGACCCTCGCCCACGACCCCATCCCCACGTTGGTCGTCACGATGGTCGACCTCCTCTCGTACCTCCTCGACACCAGCTGGAACAGCAGGTCCGCGCCCTGCTTGTCGACGTCCAGGTACCCCACCTCGTCGACGATCAGCAGCGAGAGGTGGGCGTAGAAGCGCAGCCGCCTCTCCAGCTGGCCCTTGCCCGCGGCGTGCGCGAGGTCGGCGACGAGGCGCTGGCAGTCGGTGAAGTAGGTGAGCTTGCGGGCGCGGACGGCCTCCACGCCCAGCGCCACGGCGATGTGGGTCTTGCCCACGCCGGGGCTGCCGACGAGCACGACGTTCTCGTGGCGGTCGAGGAACCCCAGCGTCGCGAGGTCCTCGACGACGCCCCTGGGGATCGACGGCTGGAACGAGAAGTCGAAGTCCCTGAGCGTCTTCACGTAGGGGAAGCTCGCCTTCTCGATCCTCCTGCCCAGGTCGCGCTCCCTCACGGCGGCCACCTGGGCGTCGGTCATCTCCAGCAGGGCCTCGGGGAACGACTTCGCGCCCGTCGCCACGAGCCTCGAGTACTCCGGGGCGGAGGAGGCCATCGCGTCGAGCCCGAGCTCCTCCAGGTTGCCGCGTATGCGCTCCGAGACGCTGCCCTCAGGGCCGGTCACGACTCCTCGCCCCCTCCGAGCCGGCCGAGCAGCTCGAGGTTGCGCCGGGCCTGCGCCTCTATGTCGGCGTCGGCGCCGCCCCAGCGCTTGTCCGCCATCGCCTCGGCGTAGTCGCCCTCGCGGTACACCACCGGCCCTCCCGGGGCCGCGGTGTCGTGGGTGGCCACGAGCTCCCCGCCGTCGTAGACCCTGAGGCGCCCGCCCGGCTCGAGCAGCAGCCTCACGCGGCGCCCTATGCACCTCCTCGGCACCGAGAACTCGCGCCCGGCGCACCTGACGAGCATGGTGGCGGGCACCACCTGCCACGAGACGTCGCCCACCATCGCCGAGAGCACCGACTCGCGGGGCATGGGCCCCAGGGCCTCCTTCTCCCTCCGGAAGAGCAGCTCCGGCGGGAGGCCCGTGGTGCGGTTCGGCTCCTCGTTGCTCCTCGCGCACACGCGCGCTATCGCGCGGTCGAGCCCCTCCCAGCCGTCGAAGTCGCCCTCGTACGCCCTCAGGCGCGACAGGAAGCGGTTCGCGCTCTCGTCCTTGCCCTTGGTCTGCGGCGTCCTGGGCCGGCACAGCGCGAGCTCGAAGCCGGCGTCGCGCGCGAAGGCGGCGACGCGCCTGTCCCGCGAGCGCCTCCCGTCGCCGCCGAGCGTGGCGACGGCCGACATGTTGTCCGTGAGCCACTGCCGCGGCACGCCTCCCAGCCAGCGGATGTTGTCCGCCATGCAGGCCAGCAGGTCGTCCCTGGTCCTGGTCGGGGACCGCACGAAGTAGTGCATCCTCGACCACCCGAGCGTCGAGGTGTAGACGTCGAAGCGGTACCCGCGGCCGGAGCGGTCGTGCATGGTGACGTCCTCCTTCCAGTCGAACTGCAGCTGCTCGCCGGGCCCCGTCTCGAACCTGGGGTGCGCCTCGGGCGCGCCGGCGCGCCCGACGGCTATGCCGCGCCGCCTCAGGTAGCTCGTGAAGGCGTTGTAGCCCGGGACCGGCGGCTCGTCGCCCGCGTGGCGCTCGAGCAGCAGCTCGTGGATGCCCTTCGCCGTGACGCCCGGAAGGGCCGCCTTCTCCTCTATCTCGTCCCGGTATCGGTCGAACCCGCTGGGCCGTCCGTGCCTGCCGTCGTCCGGCGAGGGGCCGCCCCCGTTCCAGTACTTCGAGACGGTGTGCCTGTCCACGCCGTACCTCCTCGCCACCTCCGAGAAGTTCGGCCTGACGCCGCACTCCCTGTCCGCGTTCAGCTCAGCCATGAGGTTCCTCTCCAAGGCCGCCACCCCTCTCCGTCGTCGGTTCGGGGCAGAGCCTAGTTGGTCAATGTGGTGAAACTACGTTGGTCAGGCTGGCGGGTGCGCGTTGGTCGGATTGGGTCGCGTGTTGGTCAATCTGGTGAAAATCAAGTTAGCGCTATCA
>JBJEKW010000035.1:7787-12523 GCA_051878835.1 Atopobiaceae bacterium | reverse complement strand
TACTTTTCGATGCGAAGCGTGACAAACCGTAATAGACCGAAAATTACTCCCACTCGATCGTCGCGGGCGGCTTCGGCGTGACGTCGTACACGACGCGGTTCACGCCGTCCACCTCGTCCACGATGCGGCTGGAGATGCGGCCGATGACGTCGTAGGGCAGCTTGGCCCAGTCGGCGGTCATGGCGTCGGTGGACTCCACGGCGCGCACGATGATGGGGCGCTGGTAGGTGCGCTCGTCGCCCATGACGCCGACGGACTTGATGTCGGGCAGGACCGCGAAGTACTGCCAGCAGGCGTGCTCGGAGTTACGGTCGCCCGTCTGCTCGTACAGGCGCTGGTTGTAGGCATCCAGCTCCTCGCGCACGACGGCGTCGGCCTCCTTCAGGATGGCCAGCTTCTGCGGGGTGACCTCGCCGATGATGCGGATGGCCAGGCCGGGGCCGGGGAACGGCTGGCGCCAGACCAGCTTTGCGGGCAGGCCCAGGGCAATGCCCAGCTGGCGCACCTCGTCCTTGAAGAAGTGGTCCAGCGGCTCGATCAGGTCGAAGTGCACGCCCTCGGGGAACGGGATCAGGTTGTGGTGGCTCTTGATCGTGGAGGCCTTGCCACCGGTCTTGCGCGCGCCGGACTCGATGATGTCGGGGTAGATGGTGCCCTGCGCCAGGTACTCGATGCCGTCCAGCTGCTGGGCTACGGCAAAGAACTCCTTCCAGAACTGCGTGCCGATGCGGCGACGCTTCTGCTCGGGGTCGGTCACGCCGGCCAACAGCTGCGCGTAGCGCTCCTCGGCGTGCACGTGGATCAGGGGCACGTTGAACTGCTTGCGGAAGACCTCCTCCACCATCTCGGGCTCGCCCTTGCGCAGCATGCCGTGGTTCACAAACACGCAGGTCAGCTGGTCGCCGATGGCACGGTGCACCAGCGCGGCAGTGACGGAGGAGTCCACGCCGCCCGACAGCGCCAGGATGACCTTGCGGTCCCCCACCTCGGCGCGAATCTCGTCGACCTTCTGGTCGATGATGTTGTCCATGGTCCAGCTCTTCTGCAGGCCACAGATATCAAAGAGGAAACGTTCCAGGATGGCCTTGCCGCACTCGGTGTGGCGTACCTCCGGGTGGAACTGCGTCGAGAAGAGCTTGCGCTCTGGGCACTCCATGGAGGCGACGGGGCAGGTGTCGGTGGTCGAGGTCACGCGGAAGCCCTCGGGCACCTGGCTGACGGCGTCGCGGTGGCTCATCCAGACCGTCTGCTCCTGGGGCGTGCCGTCCAGAAGAACGGAGTCGCCTTGGCGATGCAGCTTAGCGGGACCGTACTCGCCCTTCTGGGTGTGGCCCACCTTGCCACCCAGCTTTACCGCCATGATCTGCTGGCCGTAGCAGAAGCCCAGCACGGGCACGCCCATGCTGAGGATGCACACGTCCATGTCGGGGGCGTCGTCGGCGTACACGGACGCGGGGCCACCCGAAAGGATGACGGCGGAGGGATGCTTTGCGGCCAGCTCGTCCGCGGACACGTCGCAGGGGAAAATCTCGGAATATACGTGCAGGTCACGGACACGACGGGCTATGAGCTGCCCATACTGGGCGCCAAAGTCCAGCACCGCGACGAACTGCTGAGGCGTTTGAGTCTGCATTTGTCCTCCTGGGGATGAGTATTTGCAGGTAGAGGGCCTTATGTATTATCTTTCCTAGCGTACCGTAAACCTTGGCCCTCGTATCCGCGCGGCTTGCAACGTCATAATATATGCCACTTATGCCACTGCTACCCACGACTGCGAGACTTTGCCTCGCGCACGAGGCGATGTCACCCAGCGTGACACGGCCCGACCTCTGCCAGGAGGCCCGACATGGCATCATCTGACCAAAACGACCCGCACAAGGGGCCCTCGGACGACCCTCAGAGCCGTCAGCCCCGCCATGCCTCGCACCAAAGCGACGGCGAGGGCGACGGCGTCTACCTGATGGGGCACTCCGACCCCGACTCCACGCTGGTGTACGTGCAGGCGGCGCGCAAGCCCAGGCGTCGCAGGGCGGCACACATGGACCTCCAGCGCCAGCTGGACACCGAGGTCGACGAGATGATGGACCAGATAAACCCCGCCTCCCCGGCGCCGGATGACGCGGGGCAGCCCAAGGCTCCCGCGCGACACCAGGCCAGCGCAGCCACACAACAGCCGTCGAGCCCGCAGTCGTCGAGCCCAAGCGCCCCCGACGTGCCTTCCGCACCTTCCGCAGAGGATCCCAAGAAGGACTTGTCCTTCTTGCCAGGCGATGCGCATGGTGAGGCAGACGGTCGCGGCTCCAGGGGCCTCGGCTCGCTGCCCGACCCCAAGGAGCAGCCCACGAGCGACCAGCCGCAGTTCCACCTGGTGGGTGACGCCGGCCGGGGCGACGGATCCTCCCCGAACGATGACACGTCCTTTGACGACGGGTCCTTCGGGAACGACGACGCCTCCGCGCAGGACGGGGCCTACGTGCCGGACACCGGGCGAAACCCCTACGGCGACCACCGCAAGCGCCGCCGCACCAGGAAGCACCGCGTGCGCCGCGTGGTGACCATAGTAATATGCGTGCTGCTGGTGCTGGTGGCGGGCGGGGTCGCATACGGCCTGTGGTACGTGCACGACGTCGACGCGCGCCTGCAGCAGAACCTCGACAGCAACCTGACCCAGCAGCTGACGGCAAAGTCCGCAAACGAGCCCTTCTATGTCCTGCTGCTGGGCATCGACGACGGCGAGGGCAGCACCCAGAGCGCCGGCTACGGCACGGGCGACGGCGTCTTGTCCCCCGACTCCATCATGCTGATGCGCGTAGACCCCGCGAACGTGAAGGTCACGATGGTGTCCATCCACCGCGATACCCAGGTGGACCTGGGAGACTATGGCACGCAGACCATCAGCGCGGCCTACTCGCTGGGCGGGGCGTCCTACCTCACGCAGGTCATCTCGCAGTTTGCGAACGTGGACATCTCGCACTACGCGCAGGTGGACATGAGCCGCATCGCCGACATAGTGGACCAGGTGGGCGGCATCACCGTGAATCTGCCCGTGGCCGTGGACGACACGGACGACACCGGCCTGTACCTGCAGACGGGCACCCAGAACCTGGACGGATACACGGCCGCGAAAGTGTGCAGCTCGCTGCACGCCTATGACAGCTACGGCGACGGCGAACGCTATCGCGCCGCCAACCAGCGCGCCGTCATTGAGGCGGTGGCCCAGAAGATCCTCGCACAGAAGGACCCCGTGGCCACGGCTGGCACCATCTCAAGGCTGGCGGACAGCGTGACCACCGACATGACCCTGCGCGAGCTCCTGCATCTGGCAAAGCAGATGCACGGAATCGACATCCAGAGCGACGTCACCTCGGGCATGGAGCCGACCACCACCCAATACAGGAACGCCACCCTGTACGAGACCGTGGACGACGAGGCATGGAAGGTCATGATGTGCCGCGTCGACAACGGGCTGTCGCCGACCGAGGACAGCACGGACGACCAGGCGACCGAGGGGGCAACCCCCTCGACGGGAACTTCCTCCACGACCACCTCGTCCGATGCATCCACGCAGCAGACCTCCTCTGACGGGGACGCCAACGGGAGCGCTAGCAAGGACGCAGCTTCGTCCGACCAAAGCCAGCAGGCCGCAGCGTAGCCAAGCCTGCGCGGCCAGGCTTCGGCGCTGCACTCTTCGTGTGTTCATGCCTCTGTGGAGCCATCGGTGATGGCCGCCGCATCATAATGGTGCCTCGCGCACAATCGGGGCCAGCGCCCCGGGCGCCAAATGAAGCTCAAACACACGAGGGGCGTTCTCTTGACACCATATGATTCGCGCGGCAACGACCGCGATCGATATCAGGCGCGCAGGCACCGCCCGGCGCAAGCGGACAACGCCACGGACACGCGGGGCGACTTCAGCCGCAGTGGCCGCTACGGTTACCCCAGCAGGTACAACCGTTACGACGGCTCTGGCTATGGCAGCAGTTCCCGATGCGGCACCTCCAGCCAGCGGCAGAACGACGGCCGGTACGGCTACTCCGGCCAGGGTCGCACCGGCGACCGCCAGCAGCACGGTCGCTACGATAGCTCGCGCACGCCTGAATCCAACTACCAATCCCGGTACCAGTCCAGGTACCGGTCCTCATATCAATCATCAAACGACAACGGCTATGGCCCAAGCGGCTATGGCCAGAACGGGTACCGATCGAACGGCTATGGCTCGTCGGGACGCTACGCGAGCGCGGGCTCGCGCAACCCCTACGAGCCCAACGGCCGGCAGCGCCAGGGCCGCACCGACCCGCGCGACGCGGCGCGGTCCCGCTCCGGCAGGCGCA
The DNA here is from genome assembly GCA_051878835.1 of Atopobiaceae bacterium. Taxonomy (GTDB): domain Bacteria; phylum Actinomycetota; class Coriobacteriia; order Coriobacteriales; family Atopobiaceae; genus Olsenella_K. The sequence continues at coordinate 8,192 of JBJEKW010000035.1, read as the reverse complement.
GCCAGGACCCACGGGGCCACAACCGCAACGCGTCCAGGCGCCCGCCCCACAGCGGCAAGCGCCCGCGCAGGGGCCTGAAGCCTTGGATCTTGGGCGTCCTCATAGCGGTGGGTATCGTCGTGGCCGCCATCGCGGGCTACACCGCATTCATCAACGGCAGGCTCCAGTCGAACGACGCGGAGCTTTTGGCCTCGCTGAAGCAGTCCGACGACAACGAGCCCTTCTACATGCTGCTGATGGGTGTGGACTCCGACGAGGAGCGCCAGGCAGAGGGCGACACCGGGCGCTCCGACTCCATCATGCTGGTACGCGTGGACCCCGTGAACGTGAAGGTCACCATGGTATCGATCCACCGCGACACGCTGGTGAACATCTCGGGCTATGGCAACTCAAAGATAAACGCCG
>JBJEKW010000035.1:0-7687 GCA_051878835.1 Atopobiaceae bacterium | reverse complement strand
CACCGCGACACGCTGGTGAACATCTCGGGCTATGGCAACTCAAAGATAAACGCCGCCTACGCATACGGGGGCAAGGCGCTCATGGTGCAGACGGTCAGCAAGTTTGCGGGCGTGGACATCTCGCACTACGCCGAGGTGGACTTCGACTCGTTCTCCAAGATCGTGGACGCCATCGGCGGCATCGAGGTCACGCTACCCATGGACGTGTACGACCCCGACTACACCGGCCTGGACCTGAAGGCGGGCACACAGACGCTGGACGGCAACACCGCCCTTCTGCTGTGCCGCTGCCGCCACGCCTACGACGCGTACAGCGATGGCGACCAGTACCGCGCCGCGGCCCAGCGCATGGTCATCACCGCCATGGTAAAGAAGATCCTTTCCAGCGACGCCACCACCATGGTCAATGCCATCACCCAGCTGTCCGGCAGCGTGACCACCGACATGAACGTCTCGTCCATCCTGAGCCTGGCGGCAAAGATGAAGGGTCTCGACTTCGACAACGACGTGCAGACCGCCATCAACCCCACCACCAGCGCCTACATCAACGGCATCTGGTACGAGAAGTCCAACTCGTCAGAGTGGAAGGCCATGATGGAGCGCGTGGACGCCGGCGAGTCCCCCACGACCGACAGCTCGGACAGCTCCAGCGGCTCGGACTCCTCGTCCGGCGACGGCTCGGGCGACGACGACCAGCAGGAGACCGGCAGCGTGCAGGTGCTCAACTGCACCGGCACCTCAGGCCTGGCGGCGCGCCTGGCATCCCGACTGGGCCAGCTGGGCTACAACGCTACGGCTGCCGACGGCGGCAAGCGCGACAACACGACCACCACCGTGTACTACAACGGTTCGGCCAACCAGTCCAAGGCCGAGGCCCTGGCTCGCCACCTGGGCGACAGCGTGTCGGCGCAAAAGAACGACGGCACCTACTCCACCGCCTACGACATGGTCGTGGTCGTGGGCGACGACCTCCAGCAGCAGGCGGAGTAAGCCGCCTCAATACGGAGTAAGCCGCCTCAATATATACAAAAAAGAAGGGCTCGCCGCACGAGAACGGCGAGCCCTTCTTGCTATTTGCGCCCTACGCGGGTTTACATTCGCTACACGTTGAAGCGGAAGACCATGACGTCGCCGTCCTGGACGACGTAGTCCTTGCCCTCCATGCGCAGGCGTCCGGCCTCGCGGGCGCCCGTCTCGCCACCCAGGGTGACGTAGTCATGGTAGCTGATGGTCTCGGCCTTGATGAAGCCGCGCTCGAAGTCGGAGTGGATGACGCCGGCGGCCTCAGGAGCCTTCGCGCCGATGCGCACGGTCCAGGCGCGGACCTCCTTCGGTCCCGCTGTAAAGAAGCTCTGCAGGCCCAGCAGATGGTAGGCGGCCTGCGCCAGCGTCTCGAGACCGGACTTCTCCAGGCCCAGGGACTCCAGGTACTCGGCGGCCTCGTCGGCGTCCAGCTCGGACAGCTCGGCCTCGACCTCGGCGCAGATGGGGATGGGATCCTGGCCGAACACCGGGTCCAGGTGCTCCTGCAGCTGGTCCTCGTCGCAGTTGGCCACGTACAGGATGGGCTTCATGGTCAGCAGGAACAGGTCGTGGGCGGCGGCGCGCTCGTCGTCGGTCATGTCCAGGTCTGCGGCACGATGGCCGGCGCCCAGCCAGTCGTTCAGGCGCTTTGCGATGTCCAGGCGAGGCTTCTGCTCCTTGTCGCGCTTGGCCTCCTTCTCGAGCTTGGGGATGGCACGCTCCAGCGTGCCCAGGTCGGCCAGAATCAGCTCGGTCTGGATGACGTCGGCGTCCTCGGCCGGGTCCACGAATGCGCCCGTGCGGCCGGTCTCACGCATGACGTTGGGGTCCTTGAAGTAGCGCAGCACCTCGCAGATGGCGTCGCAGTTGCGGATGTTGGCCAGGAACTGGTTGCCCAGACCCTCGCCCTCGTTTGCACCCTTGACCAGGCCTGCGATGTCCACGAACTCCACCGTGGCGGGCACGATGCGCGCGGGGTGCACGATGTCTGCCAGCTTCTGCAGACGCTCGTCCGGCACGTCCACGATGCCCACGTTGGGGTCGATGGTCGCGAAGGGATAGTTTGCGGCCAGGCCGCCCTTCTTTGTCAGGGCCGTGAACAGCGTCGACTTTCCGACGTTGGGCAGGCCTACGATACCGATGGATAGTGACACGTGCGTTGCTCCTTAGTCGTTGCTCTTTTGGGGCTCGTCCGAGTCGTCCAGCTTCTCGAGCGCGTCCAGGCCCTTCTCGAGGGCCTTCTTGCCCTTTTGGGTAAGCTCTTTGGCCTTTTTCTTGCGCTCCTCGGCCTCGTGCTTGCGCCTGATGGCGTCCTCGTCGGGAATCACGAGGTCCTTGGCGTCCGTCTCCACCATGGTGAGGGCACCGTCCTTGCAGGCGATGGCGCAGGCGTCGCAGCCCACGCAGTAGGCGGGCTCAAACGAGAAGTGCCCCTCAGCGTCGAGGTCGTTGGCGTGCACCGGGCAGGCCTTCACGCAGTCGCCGCACATGGTGCAGCGCGTGGAGTCCCACTTGGGCACGCGCACCTTCATGCCCTCGGCCAGGTCGGGGTACTTCTGCAGGGCGCCAAGCACCAGCTTGCGGCGCTGGGTCAGGATGTGCCGGCGGCTCTGAGAGTTCTGCGTGCCCGCCGACTTCTCGAGCGCGCGCTGCAGCTTTGTGATCTGCTGGCTGTGCTCCTGCAGGCGCTGGGCCACTGCCTGCGCGCCGGCCAGCGCGTGGTTGCCGCGCGTGACCAGCTGCGTGGTGGCGGTGGTGACGTTGCTGACGAACTGGCTGCGCTTGTAGGCACGCGACTCCTCATGGTCCATGGCCTTCTGGTCGACCTCGAGGCCCACCGTCTCGCCGCTCCACTCCTCCGCCTGCGCGATGGCGTCGCCGTAGGCCAGCTCGCCCGTGACCGTGCGGCAGCGGTCGCAGATGCCCATGGGCAGGTACACCTCGATGTTGGGGTACTCGCACAGAAGGGCGAACCACGTCTCGGGCGCTATGGCGCCCACGCACGGCAGCAGCACCTCGTTCTCCTGCGGCAGGCGCCTGAGGGCACGCGTGCAGGTGACGTAGCACTTCTCGAACTTGTTGGCCTTGCCGGCGATGGTGTTGTAGATGGAAAGCGGCTGCTGAGAGCTGCAGCTGAACACCTCGGTCGGGCACACGGTGGGACACAGGCCGCACTTGCGGCAGTTGTCCTTCACCTTGACCGACTGGCCCCTGACCGTGATGGCGTCCACGGGGCACACGTCCATGCACCGGTGGCACGCGTCGGGGTTCTTCGTCGTGCAGTTGACGCAAAAGATGGAGTTGGCGCGCGGGCGCACCTTGTAGTCAGCGGCGTCAAAGACCTTGACCTGCGAGGGGTCCAGCGTCAGCTGGTCGGCGATGCCGTTCAGCGGGTGCGAGAGCTCGTCCCAGTTGCGCTGTATGTCGATGATGTCGTCCAGAAGATCGTGTTTCTGAGCCATGTGGCTCCCCTTCCTGCCATGGCATGCCCCAGGGGCACGAAACGCCCCAAAGGCACGAATCCATATTGTAGCAGGGTGCCCACCGACACATGGTCGCGCGATTGACGCCCATCCCCATAGGTAGGGATGCGCACAGTCCGGAAGGACTTGCGTGCAAGAAGGGCATGCACAGCAGAAGGGCCCCTCCCGGAAAGCCCGGGAGGGGCCCTGAGTCAGGCTGAGGTGGCTAAGGCCTTATGCCTTAGTACATGCCGCCGCCCTGGCCGCCCTGAGCGGCCGCACGGGAGATGGCATCCTCGATGGTGGTGTCCTTCGGCTCGTCGGACACGGTGGCCTCGGTGATCAGGATCAGAGAGGCGATGGAGGCAGCGTTCTGCAGGGTGGTGCGGGTGACCTTCACAGGATCCAGCACGCCCATCTCGATCATGTTGCCCCACTGGCCGTTGGCGGAGTTCAGGCCCTCGCCCTCGGGCAGGCCCTTGATCTTCTCGACCACGACGGAGCCCTCGTAGCCAGCGTTGGAGGCGATGGTCTTCACGGGAGCCTGCAGCGCCTTGCGGACGATGTCGACGCCGATCTTCTCGTCGTCGTCAGCGACCTCGACCTTGTCCAGGGCCTTTGCGGCAGCCAGGAACGCGACGCCGCCACCGGCGACGATGCCCTCCTCGACGGCTGCGCGGGTGGCCTGCAGGGCATCCTCGATGCGGTGCTTGACCTCCTTCAGCTCGGACTCGGTAGCAGCGCCGACCTTGATCACGGCAACGCCGCCGGACAGCTTGGCCATGCGCTCCTGCAGCTTCTCCTTGTCGAAGTCGGAGGTGGTGTTCTCGAGCTCGCCCTTGATCTGAGCGATGCGCTCCTCGATGGCGTCCTTGGAGCCGGCGCCGTCGACGATGGTGGTGTTGTCCTTCGTGATCTTGACGGACTTAGCACGGCCCAGCATCTCGGCGGTGACGTCGGTCAGGTTGATGCCCAGCTCCTTCATGGCCACCTGGCCGCCGGTCAGGACAGCGATGTCCTCCAGCATGCGCTTGCGGCGATCGCCGTAGCCGGGGGCCTTCACGGCGGCAACGTTCAGCACACCACGGAGCTTGTTCAGGATCAGCGTGGCCAGAGCCTCGCCGTCAACGTCCTCGGCGATGATCAGCAGAGGAGCGCTCTGCTTCTGCACGGCCTCGAGGATGGGCAGGATGTCCTGGATGTTGCTGATCTTCTGGTCGGTCATCAGGATGTAGGGGTTCTGCATCTCGGCCGTCATGGTGTCGTTGTTCGTGGCGAAGTACGGGGAGATGTAGCCCTTGTCGAACTGCATGCCCTCGACGGTGTCGATGTCGATGCCGAAGGTCTGGGACTCGTCCACGGTGATGACGCCGTCCTTGCCCACGACCTCCATGGCGTCAGCGATCTTCTCGCCGATCTCGGGGTCGCCGGCGGAGATGGTGCCCACGGCGGCAATCTGCTGCTTGGTCGAGACGTCCTGGGCTGCGCCCTTCATCTGCTCGACGGCGGCGTTGACGGCCTTGTCAACGCCACGACGGATGGCGATGGGGTTGGCGCCAGCGGCGACGTTGCGCAGGCCCTCGTTCACGATGACCTGGGCCAGCAGCGTGGCGGTGGTGGTGCCGTCACCCACGGTGTCGTTGGTCTTGGTGGCGACCTCCTTCACCAGCTGAGCGCCCATGTTCTCGATGGGGTCCTTCAGCTCGATCTCCTTTGCGACGGACACGCCGTCGTTGGTAATGGTGGGAGCGCCGTAGGAGCGCTGCAGAGCCACGTAGCGGCCCTTGGGGCCCAGGGTGGTGGTGACGGCGTCAGCCAGGGTGTTTACGCCCTTTGCCAGCTTGGCGCGAGCCTCGGTGCCAAAGACAATGTCCTTTGCCATGGTTTAGATCCTCTCGTTGAATGCCCGCTTGACGGGCGGTAGGTTTCCGCAATGCCCGCAATCGCGGGCGTCAAAAGCTAGTCCTCGATGATGGCGTAGATGTCATCCGAGCGCAGCAGCAGGAAGTCCTCGCCGTCGATCTTTACCTCGTTGCCGCCGAACTTGCCATAGAAGACCTCGTCGCCGGCCTTCACGTCCGGGGCAATGCGCTCGCCCTTGTCGTTGAGCTTGCCTGCGCCAACGGCGATCACCTTGCCGCGCTGGGGCTTCTCCTGCGCGCCACTCGAGATGTACAGGCCAGTGGAAGTCTTCTCCTCCTTGGGGGCGGGCTTCACGAGTACACGGTCTCCCAGCGGCTTCAGAGTCATAACTAAAAACCTCCTCCATAGCGCCCAACGGGCGCGACTTCAGCGGTGCCGGGGCCTTGCCCGGTCCGCGTGTCCAACGCTATAAATGGTACCCAGGATTCCGAACTTAATCCGCCGGAATGGAAAATATCTTCATCGTATGACTTAGATTTTCTGTTTTTGGCCGTGTAGGTTACCTGCCAGCGCTTGTACCAGGAGCAATGGAGAAGGGCTAGCGAGGTCGCAAGACCGAATTCGAGGGTGCTACGACCCCTTTTCGCTGCCGTGAGGGCATCCGGCGGCGGCGCCGGAAGGTCACCTGTGCCGGTGGCCGCTAGCCGAAGCCGACCCGCCCGGTTTGGGGTCGCGTGCAGAACCCTGTAGAATATCTGACGCATGCGCCAAACGAGATGGTCTCGGAGGGGTCACTGCACATGAAGCGTCAACCTGGCATGGCGCGCGCCCGCGTCATCGGACTGTTTCTCTTGCTCTCTACGCCCTACTTCCTGCTGCCGTCGCACGTCGGCGTGGCGGGACTCACGAACGCACCCGCCTGCGTGGCGTTGGGGCTCTTGGTCGGCTCGGCCATCATGTTGGCACACGTGCTGCGCCCTGCCCTGGCCTACCCCGAGCGCATGCGCGTCATCTTTTGCGTGGTAGGCGTAGCGATTGCCGCAGCGTTTGCGGTACCGGAATGGGTTGGTGCCATTGCCCTGCTGCTGACCTCTTACGAGACCGCCGGCCAGCTGGTTGCGCTTGCGGTGCCATTGTACTCGGACGTACACATGAGCCTGGGATACTGGCCCCTCGCCGTCAGCGCGCTGCTGCTGACCCTGGCGACTCCGGAATTCCTAGATGACCTAGGATACGAGCGGCAAATCTCCTCGCAAAAATCCCTGACCTCGCCAAACGACGAGCATGCCCGGGAGCCTGGCGCTTCCCTGGCCACCGCGGCGGTTCTTCTGGCCGCCACCCTGACCGGCGCTATCAGAACGCCTGCCCTGGTAACCATGGTACACGCAGGACATCCCCTGGCCTGCTGCCTGGTCGCGATGCAGGCTTGCCTTGCCGCGCTGGTCATCCACACAATCAAGCATGCGAGCTGCCGGCGGACATACGGTGCGCTGGCTTGCTACGCCCTGGGCTCCGTAGTCTGGGACTGCGCCAGCAGAATCTGGCCCCTGCTGACCCCCTTCAACAAAGCTCCCCTGGCCGCTTTCGTCGGGCTGACATGCGTTTGCATCATCTGCCTGGCGCTGGCGTTGATTCCAACGGCACAAAAGTCCGGCAAAAAGAACTCAGGCAAGAAGATCACAACGGTAGCTGCAAACGATGTCCCCCATGAGAACCGGCGCGAAAATCTTCAGCCTGAATCCCTAGAGCGCAGGCCCATCACCAGCTCTGAAGTGAACGCCGGCGAGGAGAACAACTCATCTGCAAAAGACGGACTGAATTTTCTGGGCAACGCCCGAGATCTTTCGTCCTTGACTCCGGGGGAGCTGGACTGCGTCCGATTGCTGCTGGAAGGCCGGACGCAGCAGGAGATTGCTCAACATCTGGGCAAGGCACCCTCCACGGTGCGCGTGCTCCTGAGCCGGTCGTACAAGAAGCTCAACGTCCATAGCGCGGTAGAGTTACGTGCTCTGGCTCACGCGCGGCAAGAGGTCACCGGCGGAACTTCGGCATCCATAGAAGCACAACCTTCTAATCAACGAGCAAGCGAGAAGCCCAATGTCCCCGACAACTCCTCGGTCAACTCCAAAAGTCTGACATGCAGTCGCTTTCGTTCCGTATGGGGGCAGCTGCAGTTACCCCTGCGCGTGACCCTGCTGGTGCTGCTGTGCATGCCCTATGGGACCGCCACGCTGGGCTGGGGAGCGGGACACGCGTTGATCCTGGCATTGGGCCTGGGCTTTCTGTGCTCGGGCATCTTGCGCTTGGTCAGCACGCGCACGCAGCCCTGCCAATTTAGG
>JBJEKW010000034.1:0-53350 GCA_051878835.1 Atopobiaceae bacterium | reverse complement strand
CAACTGCTCGCAGCGATACCCGAAGACCCGCGAGCTTCTGAGCTGGGCTTTTGTTGAGCCGCTCAAATATAAAGAGTTAAATTACACGGATTGGGGCGCCCCAATCGAGTGGATAGCCGGACCTTTGAGCCCTAGATTCCAGATTGGGGCGAGTGGGGTACGGATTTTGACCGATTGGGGCGTTTCCCAGCGATGCGGCGCCTTCCCTTCGAAGGAGAGCCCCTGATGTGCTTTGCTCTGTATGAGAAGGCCTCGTGTCGGGTGTGGCGTGCCTCGGCGCTTTGCTGCTGGAGGAAGCGATGCGCCGGTGTTGCTGCGTCGGTGGCGCTGCACTAGTGACGGAAGTGCTTGCCGCCCGAGTAGCTGGTGCGGGTCTTGTGCACGCTGTGCCTGCCGCGGATTGACTGGGCCTGGTTCGCGTAGATGCGCCCGCCGTAGGTTGAGGTCGCCTTGGTCTTTGCCACGTGGGCACCCTTTACCTGGACCTCTTCGTCGGCGGCGATGGATGCGCCGGGGTCGGACGAGTCGGCGCTGGATGCGTTGGCGTCGGATGCGTTCGCGGTGGGTGCGACGGCGCTGGCGGCGTCTGAGGTGGGAGAGGAGGTGGTGAGAGGGGCAGTGGGGCTCGATGCAAAGGTGATCGACGCATCGGCATCGGGTGCTTCGTTGCCCTTGGCGGAGGTGGCGGCCTCCAAAGCCGTAGCGGCCGACGTGGTCGTTGATGCGACGGTCGACGCCGCTGCAGGTGCGGAAGCCGCAGCGGGTGCGGAAGCAGCAGGAGCGCTGGCCGCGGGAGCGGTAGGAGTCGACACGGATGCAGGAGTGGCCGAGGGCACCGCTGCGGATGCCGGCGAGAAGGACATTGCGGCTTGTGTCGCGGCAGCGGCCTGAGGTGCGGCAGCGACCTGCGCCTCCTCCGACAGCTGGTCCAGGAACTCGTGAACCAACGAGATGCTGCGGTCCAGCGCCTTCTCGCGGAACACGTGCTTGCCGCCGTGGATGACCTCCAGGTGCGCGCGGGGGAACACCTCCGCCGCGCGCTGCGAGTACTCCACCGGGCAGGTGGCGTCCTCGTCCCCGTGCACTATGAGCACGCGGCCGGGGTAGTCGCGCATCTGGGTGTAGGGGTTCGTGTTCCAGGCCACCTCGCCGTAGCAGCGACCCACTCGCATGCCCAGCTGGCGGTACGACACGGGGATGTTCTTCAGCGTGGGGAAGGAGCGCCTGGCCTCGTCGTGCAGGTAGAACGCGGGGTACAGCAGCACCAGCGCGCGGACGAGCTCCGGCGCCTCGTGCGCTGCCATGGTGGCGGCGAATCCGCCCTGCCCTTCTCCCATGAGGTAAAGGCGGTTGGGGTCGACCTCGGGACGCTGGGACAGCATGCGCATGACCGCGAGGCAGTCGTCCTTCTCGGTGGCCAAGGACATGGTGATGGGGTTGCCGTCGCTGCGCGACGCGTAGCCTCCGCCGCAGAAGTCAAAGCAGTACACGGCGTAGCCGGCAGCTGCCAGCTCCCAGGCATAGGGGACCGCGTGCAGGTAGTTCGAGCCGAACCCGTGCGCGCACGCTATGGTGGGCAGCTGCCCCCCGCTGTACCCGCCTGGCAAGAATAGCTGGCCGAATATGGTGAGTTCGCCCTTGTGAGCCAGGAGCTCGTGGTTGCTGTAGGCGGTAGAGGCGGGCATGTGTTCTCCTTCTGTGTCGTGCGGGCGGCGCGTCGCGTTGCGCACGGACGCGCCAGCGCACAGAACACTATAGCCCGAATCCGCCAGGCCGACGCCCTGGTGCTACCTTCCGCAGTGCTTGGCCACGAACTCCACCGACATCCACATGGCGCGGTCCAGCTGGTCTCCGTGGAAGCCGTGATCGCCGCCGCCCACGACGTCCAGGTGCGCGTGGGGGAACGCCTGCTGCGCGCGCTGGGCGTAGCCCAAAGGCACGGTGGAGTCGTCGTTGCCGTGAACGATGAGCACGTCGTTGGGGTAGTGCGTCATCTGCTCGTAGAAGTCGTAGTCCCAGGCTGACCGGATGTAGGCGCCGCCCAGGTGGTGGCCCAGGATGTCGATGCCGTCGGGGATGGAGTTGCGGTCGGGGAAGTACTGGCGGGCCAACTCGTGCAGGTTGAACGCGGGGTACAGAAGCACCATGCCGCTGACCAGCTGCGGCAGGGCGCGCCCCGCCATCATGGCCACCGTGGCGCCCTGGCTCTCGCCAAACAGGAACATATGGCTGGCGTCCACGAACCCCTGGCGGCTGAGCTCCCACACCACGGCCTCGAGGTCGTGCTGCTCGGTGAACAGCGACATCTGGTTGGGGTCGCCGTCGCTGGCGGAGTACGGGCCGCTGCCGCAGAAGTCGAACACGTACGCCGCAAAGCCTGCCTCGGCAAAGCGGGTCGCGTAGGGGAGGGCGTCGCCGTGGTTTGTGCGCAGTCCGTGAGCGCACACCACCATGGGCAGGGCCCTGCCGTCGTCTGCCCCCTCGGGGAACAGCAGCTTTCCGTATATGCGATTGTTATCACGCCTGGTCCAGAAGTCTCGCGTCGTGTATCCCATGGCACGCTCCTTGCTCGGGTGGCGCAGCGCCTCCCGTTCGGTCGGTCGCCTGGCGTCGCGGCACACAAGTGCCGTTGGCAGGCGTACCATTGCCTTTCTGCATACGTTTTCGCGCATGGCGGGACACGGGGGAAGGCTTTCCACACAAATGCTGCCACCTCATAACGAGCCCGTCTGGACCAATCCCAATTCATAAACATAGATTATAAGAAGCGCATGGTTGCCAGCAGCCCCGCGCGCCGCGCGCGTACGCCTCGCCCCTCATGCGAATATGTCCAACTTGAAAAATGCCCCCATAGTGCCACCGCCCATGCCCTGCGTGTGCTAACCTGCTCGTACTCGCGGGCTACGGCCCCGACGGTATGAGCGGGGTCCTTGCCAGGGACCTCCGGCTTCCGATAAAAGCGGCGATAAGAAGAGAGGTCTTATCAGCATGGCGAACGCAGCAAGCGAACTGTCCCCCTCCTACAACGTATGCGTGGTCGGTGCCACCGGATTTGCCGGTGTCGAGGTGTGCCGACTGGTGCTGGGGCACCCCGGACTCAACCTGGTCATGGCGACCGACCGCAAGGAGGCGGGCAAGCGACTTGCGGAACTGTATCCCGCGCTTGAGGGCGTGTGCGACGTCGTCTTGAGCCTGCCCGATCCCGATGCCATCGCCGCCGCGGCGGACGTGGCCTTTTTGGCCGTACCCCACACCGCGTCGCTGGGCCTGACGCCCCAGCTGCTGGAGCGCGGCGTATCGGTGTTCGACCTTTCGGCGGACTACCGCCTGAAGGACCCCCAGGTGTACGAGGACTGGTACCAGACTCCCCACACCAGTGCGAACCTGCTGGACCAGGCGGTGTACGGCCTGCCCGAGCTGTTCCGCGACCAGCTGCAGCAGCTGGCCCAAAGGCACGCCGACGGCGAGGCCACGCTGGTGGCCGTGCCCGGCTGCTATCCCACCGCCACCTCGCTGGCCGCGGCCCCCGCGCTGGAGGCGGGCATCGTGGCCGACAGCCTTGTCATCAGCGACGCCATCTCGGGCGTGTCGGGTGCCGGCCGCAAGCCCTCCGCGCGCACGCACTTCTGCCATGCGAACGAGTCGGTGGAGGCATACGGCGTGGCGAAGCACCGCCACACCCCCGAGATCGAGCAGACGCTGAGCAGTGTGGCGGGAAAGCCCGTGGACGTGGTGTTTACCCCGCACCTGGCCCCGCTGAACAGGGGCCTTCTGGCCACCGTGTACATGCAGGCGTCCTTTGACCTGACTGCTCAGGAGCTGCAGGACATCTATGCCTCGCGCTACGCGGCCGAGCCGCTGGTGACCACGCTGCCCGCGGGCTGCATGCCACAGACCGGCTCCGTGGCGGGCACCGCGCGAGCTCAGGTGGGCGTAGCCCTGGACGCACGACGACGCCCTACCATCATTGCCTCCTGCGCCATCGACAACCTGGGGAAGGGCGCTGCCTCCCAGGCCGTCCAGGGGGCCAACGTCGTGCTGGGGTTCCCCGAGACCATGGGTCTGGACTTCGCGGCACCGGTGGTGTAGCCGCAGCCTACGTGCTGTCGCCATTGGGTGCGCGGCATCCCAACCTCAACACAGCTAGCATCAGGCGCGCCGCCCCAAGTGGGCGGCCCTTGCCTGCAGGCGGGTGCTGCCCGCCTTCCGTCCGCATACAGCTGCCCGGCAGAGCGCCGGGCTGCGTTCGCACCTGCGCGGGGACGCATTGTGCCCCGTTGCCGAAAGAGTGATGCCTCATGCAGGGCTTTGAGCCTCTGACGGTGCCGTCCCAGAAAAACGGCGCCCTTGACCTGGGATTCGTTGAATGCGAGGGCGGCGTGTGCGCCGCCGCCGGCATGGCAGCCTCGGGCGTGTCCGCCGGCTTCAGAAAGAACCCCAACCGCCGCGACCTGGCCCTGGTGGTGGCCGACCAGGCCTGCACCTGCGCGGCGACCTTCACCCAGAACCGCTTCTGCGCCGCGCCCGTGCAGGTGTCGCGCGAGCGCGCCAAGTCCGGCGTGGCGCGCGCGGTCGTGCTGAACTCCGGCAACGCCAACGCCGCCACGGGCGAGGCGGGCCTGAAGACCGCCCTGGAGTCCGCCGAGATCGTGGCGTCCGCCCTGGGCTGCGACCCCGAGCAGGTGCTGGTGGCGTCCACCGGCGTCATCGGCATGCAGCTGTCGACCGAGCACTTCTTGACCGGCGTGCCCTTGGCGGTGCACGCGCTGACCCACGACGCCGAGGGCGCGCACAACGCTGCTCTGGCGGTCATGACCACCGACACGCACCCGAAGGAGTGCGCGGTCGAGGGCCAGGTGGACGGCAGGACCATCCACGTGGGCGGCTTCGTGAAGGGCTCCGGCATGATCCAGCCGAACATGGCCACCATGCTGGCGGTCCTCTCGACGGATGCCCCTCTGTCGGCCCAGGCCGCCCACAGCATGCTGCTGGCGGCGGTGCGCCACTCGTTCAACAAGGTGACCGTGGACTCCGACACGTCGACGAACGACTCGTGCTTCCTCTTTGCCACGGGCGCCGCGGGCGGAGAAGAGATCTGCGAGGGCAGCCAGGCATACGAGGCCGTGGCGGCCGCCGTGCGCTACGTGTGCGACGACCTGGCCAGAAACATAGCCGCCGACGGCGAGGGCTCCACCAAGCTGGTAACCGTGGACGTGCTGGGCGCCGCAAACGACCAGGACGCTGACACGGTGGCGCGCGCCATCGCGAACTCGCCCCTGGTGAAGACCGCCATCTTTGGCCACGATGCCAACTGGGGCCGCGTGGCGGCGGCCGCCGGAAAGTGCGGCGTGCCCTTTCACCAGCACCAGGTGGACATCGACCTTCTGGGCGTGCCCGTGTGCAGGGGAGGCCTGGACGTCCCCATGGACGAGCAGGACATGCTGCGCAGGTTCCAGGACGACGAGGTGTCCATCGTGATCGACCTGGGCATGGGCCAGGCGCACACGCGCATCTGGACCTGCGACCTGACGCACGACTACGTCACGATCAACGGAGACTACCGCACGTAGGCCGAAGCTCACGTATTCGCACATCCGACACGGCCGAACGGTTGGCCACATCCTAGGCGGGAGCACGCAATGAAGAGGCGCGACAAGGTCGAGCGCGACAAGGCGCTGGACAAGGCAAAGATACTGGTGGAGGCCATGCCCTGGATCCACCAGATGAACGGCAGGACCATCGTGGTGAAGTACGGTGGCGCGGCCATGGAGAACCTGGACCTCATGAAGCAGGTCGTGGCAGACCTGGAGCTCCTGAAGCTCATGGGCATGCGCATCGTCCTGGTGCACGGCGGCGGCAAGGCCATAAACAAGCTGCTGGGACAGCTGGACATCCCCGTGCAGTTCAAGGACGGCCTGCGCGTGACCGACGACGCCACCATGGAGGTCGTGCAGGAGGTGCTCATCGGCAAGGTGAACCAGCAGCTGGTCTGGGCGCTGAACGAGTACGGCCACAACGCCGTGGGCCTTTCGGGCGCTGACGGGAAGACCTTCAAGTGCCGTCCCGTGAGTCCCGACCTGGGTCGCGTGGGAAAGATCATCGCGGTCGACACGAACCTGATCCAGAGCGTGCTGGACGACGGCTACGTGCCCGTGGTGGCGTCGGTGGGCTGCGGCCCCGACGGCTTCTACAACATCAACGCCGACGTCGCGGCGTCGAAGACCGCCATCGCCCTGGACGCCGACAAGCTGGTGTACCTGACCGACGTGGACGGCCTCTACGAGGACGTGAACGACCCCGACTCCACCATCTCCAGGCTGACGCGCGCCGAGACGCACCAGCTGCTGGACTCGGGCTCCCTGGCCTCGGGCATGATCCCGAAGATCTCGGCCATAGCGGACGCCCTGGACGCCGGCGTCAAGCGCGTTCACATCCTGAACGGCACGTTCCCGCACGCCCTGCTGCTGGAGATCTTTACCGACGCGGGCGTGGGTACCATGTTCACGCAGGACTAGGCTGGGGCGTCACAAACACACGACTACAGGCGCGCATGCGCTAGGAGGAAGCAATGAACGGTACCGTAGACCCCATGGTCGCACAGGCCGACAGCGAGTTTTTGATGCACACGTACGGAAGGCTCCCCGTGGAGTTCGTCAGCGGCCGCGGGGCCGTCCTGACCGACTCGCGCGGCAAGGACTACCTGGACTTCCTGGGTGGCATCGGCTCGGTCAGCCTGGGCCACTGCCACCCCGCCATCGTGGCCGCCCTGCAGAACCAAGCGGCCAAGCTGTGGCAGGTCGGAAACTACTACTACGTGCAGAACCGCAACGAGCTGGCCTGCGACGTGGCCGAGCTCCTCAGCTACACCACGGACGACGAGGGCCACGTCACGGGCTCCACGGGCTCGGCGTGGAAGGTCTTCTTTGCCAACTCGGGAGCCGAGGCCAACGAGGGCGCCATCAAGATAGCGCGCAAGTGGGGCGAGAAGACCCTGGGCGGGGCCACGGGCATCATCACGGCGCAGCGCAGCTTCCACGGGCGCACGCTGGCCACGCTGTCCGCCACGGGCCAGGCGGCGTTCCACCACACGTTTTTGCCCATGCCCGCGGGCTTCGACGCGGTGCCGCTGAACGACCTGGGCGCCCTGCGCCAGATGATCGAGCACCCCACGAAGCTTCTGGGCGCGGGCCCCTGCGCCGTCATGCTGGAGTGCGTGCAGGGCGAGGGCGGCGTGTGGCCCGCCACCGTCGAGTACCTGCAGGGCGTGCAGGAGCTGTGCCGCCAGCACGGCCTCATGCTCATAGTGGACGAGGTGCAGACGGGCTTCTACCGCTGCGGCGCGCCCTTCTGCTACCAGCTGGCAGGCATCGAGCCCGACATCGTCAGCATGGCCAAGGGCATCGGCGGCGGCTTTCCCATGGGCGCCGTCGCGGGCCGCGGCGAGGCGGGCGAGCTGCTGCAGCCGGGCGACCACGGCTCCACGTTCGGCGGCAACGCCCTGGCGTCGGCGGTCGGCCGCGCCACGGTGGAGACCCTGGTGAACGACGACATCGGCGAGCACGTGATTCAGGTGGGCCAGCACCTGGCCGAGGGCCTGGAGCGCCTGCCGCACGTGGTCGAGGTGCGCGGCCACGGCCTTATGCGCGGCGCGCAGCTGGACTCGCCGGTGGCTTCCGACGCCGTGGACCTGGGCCTGGAGCGCGGCCTGGTGCTGAACCACATCGGCGACTCCATCCTGCGCTTCTTGCCCCCGCTGGTCGTCAGCCAGAAGCAGGTGGACCAGATGCTGCAGACGCTGGAGGAGATCCTGGTGGACCTGGCAGGCTAGTGCTGCCTACCGACTGAACCGCCCGTCGCCGCCCGTCCCGCGCTACCCTGAGGGGAGCGGGGCGGGCGGCGCTCCCTTAGGGCGGCGAAACGAGGTGCAGCATGGCATTGCCGAAGGGGCCGGAGCTCAAGCGGTTCGTGAAGTTCAGCCTGTCGTCCCTCAGCGCCACGGTCATTGACCAGGGCGTGGCGTGGACGCTGTTCGAGGTGCTGCGCCAGCCCATGGCGGGCTACGACTTCCAGAGGATCCTGGTGTCCACCCTGGTGGCGCGTGTGTGCTCCGTGGCCTTCAACTTCACCGTGAACCAGCGCCGCGTGTTCGCCGGGCACGACTGGCGCCAGACCCTGCCGCGCTTCGTGGTGCTGGCGGTGTTCATCATGCTGTGCTCGACCGCGGGCGTCTACCTGGCCCATACCTTCCTGCATGCGGACGAGAAGCTGGCCAAGCTGGTGGTGGACTTCGCGCTGTTCTTCGTGAACTTCACCGTGCAGCGCCACTGGGTGTTCCGCGACCGTCCCGCACGCAAATAAAGCCCAGGCAGAGGGCCATGTAGAAGTCGCGTCAAGGCCCGTGTGCAGGGGGTGGCTCCGCGCTTGCCCCCGCTGGGCGGGACGGCTGCGGGCGTTGGCGGCAGGGCAGGCGTCGAGCCGCCGGGCACGTGCTATGGTGGGCGCCGTGCGCGGTGCGCGCACTTGACCCCGACCCAGAATCGAGCCCCCATGCTGACAGAGCAGATGCGCGCGGAGGCCACCCGGCTGAAGCGCCAGAACAACGCCATCGTGCTGGCCCACTACTACGTGCAGCCCGACGCCCAGGACCTGGCCGACTTCGTGGGAGACTCCTACGGCCTCTCGCGCCAGGCAGCCACCATGGACTGCGACGCCATCGTGTTCGCCGGCGTGGAGTTCATGGCCGAGAGCGCAAAGCTCCTCTCGCCCCGCAAGCACGTGTACATGCCCGAGCCCACGGCGGACTGCCCGATGGCGCACATGATGAGCCCCGACGCGGTGGAGCGGATGCGCGAGCGCTACGACGATTTGGCCGTGGCGTGCTACGTCAACTCGACCACGCAGATGAAGGCACTCTCGGACGTGTGCGTCACCAGCTCCAACGCCGTGCGCATCGTCAGCCGGCTGCCCCAGAAGAACGTGTTCTTCATCCCCGACGTGCACCTGGGTCACTACGTGGCGCAGCAGGTGCCCCAGAAGAACGTCATCCTGAACGACGGCTTCTGCCCCACGCACGAGGCCATCGAGCTGCGCGAGGTCCAGGAGCTCATGAGCCAGTACCCCGATGCCGTGGTGTGCGCGCATCCCGAGTGCGCACAGTGGATCCTGGACGTGGCGGGCTACATAGGCTCGACGTCGGGCATCATCAAGCGCTGCGTGCAGGGGGACGAGAAGGACTACATCGTCTGCACCGTGCACGGGGTGCTGCACAAGATAGAGCGCCAGCTGGCCCAGACCGGCCAGACCCAGAAGCGCATCCACTTCCCGCGCACCACGCCCATCTGCCCCAACATGGCTCGCGTCACCGGGCAGAAGGTGCTGGATTGCCTGCGCGACCGCACGGGTGAGGTGCAGGTGGACCAGCGTTGGGCCGACGGGGCGCGCAGGGCCCTCGAGCGCATGCTCGAGCTGGCAAAGTAGAGAGGAACCATCCAGGCATGAAGAAGCTCCAGTGCGACGTCGTCATCGTGGGCACCGGCGCGGCGGGACTCTACACCGCCCTGAAGCTGCCGCGCAGCTACAGCATCGTCATGCTGTCGAAGGGCGACATGCAGACCTGCGACAGCATGCTGGCCCAGGGCGGCATCGCCTGCCAGCGCGACGACGATGACTACGACTCGTACTACGAGGACACCATGCGCGCGGGCCACTACGAGAACCGGCCCGAGAGCGTGGACATCCTGATTCGCAACTCTCGCAGCGTCATCAACGACCTCATCAGCTACGGCGTGCAGTTCGACCGCACACCGTCGGGCGAGCTGAAGTACACGCGCGAGGGCGCCCACTCGCGCGCCCGCATCCTGTTCCACGAGGACATCACGGGACGCGAGATCACGCAGAAGCTGCTCCTGCAGGTGCGCGCCGCGCGCAACGTGACTATATACGAGAACACCGAGATGGTAGACATCATCGAGGAGGTGGGCCCCGACCAGAAGCAGATGTGCTGCGGCGTGCGTGCCGTGCGCCTGGACCGGGACAAGGAGCCCCTGGAGGTGTACTCGCGCTTCACGGTGTTCGCCACGGGCGGCATCGGCGGCAACTACCAGCACTCCACGAACTACCCCATCCTGACGGGCGACGGCTGCCGCGTGGCGGCCGCGCACGGCGTGGCGCTGGAGCACATGGACTACGTGCAGATACACCCCACCAGCCTGTACTCGTCCAAGCCGGGGCGCGCGTTCCTCATCAGCGAGTCGGCTCGCGGCGAGGGTGCCATACTGCTGAACGACAAGGGCCAGCGCTTCTGCGACGAGCTGCAGCCGCGTGACGTGGTCACGAAGGCCATCCAGGACGAGATGAAGCGCGAGGGGACGGACCACGTGTGGCTGTCGTTCCAGAACGTGAAGCCCGAGATCATCCGCTCGCACTTCAAGCACATCTACGAGTACTGCCTGGTGAAGGGCTACGACATCCTGCACGAGCCCATCCCGGTGGTGCCGGCGCAGCACTACTTCATGGGCGGCATCCACGTGGACTCGAACTCAGAGACCACCATGTCGCACCTGTTTGCCGTGGGCGAGACCGCCTGCACGGGCGTGCACGGCAGGAACCGCCTGGCCTCGAACTCGCTTCTGGAGTGTCTGGTGTGGGGCCGCAGGGCAGCCGAGAAGATCATCCTGGACCACACGCGCGAGCAGCGGCCGGCGGCCGACCCGTCGCTTCTGTCGATAGCCATCGACAAGCACATCCGGCTGGCCCTGGAGGAGGACATGCCCGAGGGCGACGTGACGACCGACTCCATCATCCCCGAGCGCAGGCAGGGCCGCGTCGAGCTGATCTGCAAGCAGGACGGCGTCGTGGCGGGCCTTCCGGTGTTCGGCCGCGTGTTCCAGCTGATAGACCCCACCGTGGTGGTGACGCAGCTGGTCCACGACGGCGACCGCGTGCACGACGGGCAGCTGGTGGCCTCAGTGGAGGGAGACGTGCGCGCCCTCCTGGCGGGGGAGCGCACCGCGCTGAACTACCTGCAGCACATGAGCGGCGTGGCCACCTACACCAGGACCATGGTGGACCTGCTGGCGCGCTCGGGCTCGCGGGCGCGCCTGGTCGACACGCGCAAGACCACTCCGGGCATGCGCGTGCTGGACAAGCTGGCCGTGCGCATAGGCGGTGGCGGCAACCACCGCATGGGCCTCTCCGACGCCGTCATGCTGAAGGACAACCACATCGAGGCCGCCGGTGGCGTCATGGCCGCCGTGCAGGCGGCTCGCCAGCGCGTGTCGTTCATGTGCAAGATCGAGGTCGAGTGCGAGACCCTCCAGATGGTGAAGGACGCCATCCAGGCGCGCGCCGACGTCATCATGCTGGACAACATGACCCACGACGACATGAAGCTGGCCATACAGCTGATAGACCACCGCGCGATGGTGGAGATCTCGGGCAACGTCAGCGAGAAGAACGTGCGAGCCCTGGCCGACCTGGACGTGGACATCATCTCGTCGGGCGCCCTGACGCACTCCTGCGGCATCCTGGACTTCTCGATGAAGCACCTGGAGATGCTGGACTAGCGCAAGGCGACCGCTGGCGCATCCGGCCGCCGAAGGGCGGCAAGGCCACAGCGGGGCGCACAAAGAAGCGCCCGGGCATCGGGTTTTCCGGTGTCCGGGCGCTTTGCCGTATGGGGCTTCGGCCCGTGCGTACTTCTGGGCAGGTGCTACTGGTTCTGAGTCTGCTGGGGCAGACGGGCCATGATGACGAAGCCGATGATGAACAGGATCAGGATGGAGAACACGCCCAGCGAGCCGTTGCCGGTCAGCGCGGTCATGGTGCCCACGATGAACGTGCCCATGATGGCCGCGTACTTGCCAAAGATGTCAAAGAAGCCGAAGTACTCGTTGGCGTGCTCCTTGGGGCACAGCTTGCCGAACTGCGAGCGCGACAGCGCCTGGATGCCGCCCTGGAACAGGCCCACCATGATGGCTAGGAACCAGAACTCGGCGGCGCTGTGCAGGAAGAACGCGGCGAACAGCGTGATGAAGCTGTAGCCGGCGATGCCGACCATGATCATCTGGCGCGTGCCGACCTTGCGGCCCAGCTTGCCGTAGGCGATGGCCGAGGGGAAGGCCACGAACTGGGTCACCAGAAGCGCCAGCACCAGCTGCGTGCCGTCGATGCCCAGGTCGGAGCCATAGCTGGTGGACAGCTTGATGATGGTGTGCACGCCGTCGATGTAGAAGAAGTACGCGATCATGTAGTTGCGCAGGGTGCGGTCGGCCCAGATCTTCCGCATCGTGGTGCCGATGCCGCCGACGGCCTTGCGGATGGGATGGTCCTCGACGGGCTTGTAGTGGGTCTGCTCGACGTTCTTCATCATGGGGATGGTGAACACCAGCCACCAGGCCGCGGTGATGATGAACGAGATCTGCATGGCCAGGCGCATGCTGATGCCGAACGGGCGGACCAGGATGATGCCCAGGCAGGCGATGAAGGGCACGCAGCTGCCGATGTAGCCCCAGGCGTAGCCCTGGCTGGACACCTCGTCCATGCGCTCGTCGGTGGTGGCGTCCACCAGGAGCGCGTCGTAGAACACGATGGACGTGTTCAGCATGACCGAGCTGATGACGTAGACCACCAGGAAGGGCATGGGGTCGGTGGGCAGGCCCATGCCCACGGTGGCCACGACGCCCATGAGCACCGTGGCCAGGACGAACTTCTTCTTCATGCCGCGCATGTCGGCGATGGAGCCCAGGATGGGCATCAGGAGCGCTATCACGAGGGACGCCACGGTCTCGGCATAGCTCCACGCGACGAGCGACGGGCCGTCCGCCAGCGACTTGAAGTAGATGGGTATCACGCTGGTGGCCAGAAGCACGAGCGCGCTGTTGCCCACGTCGTAGACGATCCAGCTCTTCTCGGCCTTGGTCAGTTTCTCTTTTGCCATAGGCACCCCTTTGGATTGTGGACACTTTGGTGCGCGACTGTTCATGCGCACACATGACACTCACCATATGCGCCGAACAAAAAGCGGGCATTGAGGTAATGTCAGGCATCGGTAAGGTGGCCCATCGGCGTCGTTTGTGGCACTTCGGTTGGCGCCGCGCATGCGGGCCCGGGTGTGGAATACTGTTCGTGAGCAAAGCGATGCGCTGCCCGCTGGCGGCGCAGAGGGGAGTTCGCATGCCAGCCATTCTGACGCATGACTTCTTTGGCCAGGACGCCTACGGCGAGGCGCTGCAGACGGTCCGGCTGTTTACCCCTGACGAGCGCGACGCGTTCCTTCTGGGCAACCAGGGGCCCGACCCGCTGTTCTACCTGGCTGCCGCGCCGCATCGCATGGACCCCTTCAAGTCCCTGGGCGACCACCTGCACCACGACGAGCCCTCGCACGTGCTGTACGACCTCAGGCGCGCCGTGGACCAGCTGGACCCGCAGGACCAGAGCGTGGCCGGCGCCTACGTGGCGGGCTTCCTGTGCCACTACCTTCTGGACTCCACCATGCACCCGCTGGTGTACTTCTGGCAGAACGGCCTGTGCGGCGCGGGCGTGGAGCGCCTGGACACCTCGGACGGCGGCGTCGTGCACGCCGAGGTCGAGCGCGACCTGGACGAGATGGTCCTGTACGCAAAGACGCACCAGACCGTGGCGACCTACCGCCCCTACGAGCGCGTGCTGCAGGCGCGCGACCGCGTGCTGAACGTGCTGGGGCAGCTGTACGCCCAGGCGTTCACGTACCGGATGACGACGAACGTGACCGTGGCAAACGACGTGTTCCCCTGCGCGGTCAGGGACTTCCGCATAGTGCAGCGGGTCTTCTTCTATAGCCCCACCGGCGGAAAGACGCGTGCCCTCAGCGTGCTCGAGAAGCCCATCCTGCGCAAGCGCTACTCGCTGTGCCGCGCCATGACGCACCGCGACCGTGCGGAGGACACGAGCGACTTCGACAACCGCCACCACCTGCCGTGGAAGAACCCCTTCACCGGCGCCGTCAGCACGGACTCGTTCTGGGACCTGTACCAGGGCGCGCAGAAGCGCGTGGGGGAGGAGCTGCCGCGGCTCATGAGCGCAGACGTCACCCTGGACGAGGTAAAGAAGATTACCGGCGGGCTCAACTTCTCGGGAGACCCGGTGCAGGAGGACTAGAAGGCTATAAAGACGCGCGGGCTGCCCCTCGGGGCGGCCCGCGCCGTGCGTCTGGGCCCGCCATCTGCGGGCGTTCTTCTCATATATTGGTACTTTCGGCGCGATTGCGGACGAGCATGGGCCCGCTCGGGCTCCTTGGTGCATACTAGACCGTTGCGGACGGTTCTGTCGGGCAGTGGGTCCCGGTGTGCCGCCGGCAAGGTTCGTGTCACAGGTTCAAGGGGGAGCAGCGAGGATGAGCGCATATCTAAGGAGCATACACAGCCCGCAGGATTTGAAGCGCATCCCACAGGAACACCTTCCCGAGCTGGCGCAGGAGGTGCGCCAGGCCATCATCGACAGCGTGCTGGTGACGGGTGGCCACCTGGGCCCGAACCTGGGACTGGTGGAGGCCACCATCGCGTTGCACTACGTGTTCGACGCCCCGCGCGACAAGATAATCTTTGATGTGGCGCACCAGTGCTACACGCACAAGATGCTGACCGGACGCGCCCGCGCGTTCACCGACCCCGCCCACTACGGCGAGGTGTCCGGCTTCACGAACCCTGCCGAGAGCGAGTACGACCTGTTCCGCTGCGGGCACACCTCCCAGGCGGTCAGCCTGGGCTGCGGCATGGCAAAGGCGCGCGACCTTCTGCACCAGCACCACAACGTGGTCGTGGTCCTGGGCGACGGGTCGCTCTCGGGTGGCGAGGCGTTCGAGGGCCTGGACAACGCGGCCACCCTGGGCTCCAACTTCATCGTGCTGTTCAACGACAACCAGATGTCCATAGCACCTGACGCCGGCGGCCTGTACGCCGGCCTGGGCGAGCTGCGCCGCACGCACGGCCAGTCCCCGCACAACCTGTTCCGCGACCTGGGCCTGGACTACTGCTACGTCGAGGACGGCAACGACGTCGACGCCATGGTGGAGGCCCTGCGGCGGGTGAAGGACATCGACCACCCCATCGTGGTGCACATCAACACCCTGAAGGGCAAGGGCTACCCCTGGGCCGAGCAGCACAAGGAGGCCGCCCACTCCGTGAAGCCCGAGGCCGTGCGCAAGGCGCGCCAGGTCAGCGAGAGCTACCAGCAGATCACGCGCGACTTCATGACCATAAAGATGGCGGCCGACCCCAGCGTGGTGGCCATCAACGCGGGCGCGCCGGGCGGCGTGGGCCTGACGCCGGAGTTCCGAAAGCTGTGCGGAGCGCAGTTCGTGGACACCGGCATCACCGAGCCGCACGCCGTGGCCTTTGCCTCGGGCATCGCCCGCGGCGGCGCGAAGCCCGTGTTCTATGTCATGGCCAGCTTTCTGCAGCGCGCCTACGACCAGATGATGCAGGAGCTGGCTCTGAACCGCTGCCCGGCCACCATCCTGGTGTTCGGTGCGGGCTTCTACGACATCGACGCCACGCACGCCGGCACGACCGACATCATCACCACGGGCAACATCCCCGGCCTGACCTGCCTGGCCCCCGCCACGCGCGAGGAGTACCTGGCCATGCTGGACTGGTCCATCGACCAGACCGAGCGTCCCGTGGTCATCCGCGTGCCCGAGAAGGTCGTGACGGACGCCGACGTCCGCAAGGCGGCGCACGAGGGCGCGATGGCGCAGGACTCGCGCCAGGTGTTCGACGGCCGGCACCCCTCGCGCTGGCATGTCGTGCGCCCGGGCGGGCGCATCTGCTTTCTGACCATAGGGACCACGGTGAACCTGGCCTGCCAGGCAGCCGACCTGCTGGAGCAGCGCGACGGCATCAACCCCAGCGTGGTGGAGGCGCTGAACTACTCCAGCTTCGACGAGGCGCTGCTGGACGATCTGCACCGCTCTCACGACATCGTGGTCACGCTGGAGCCGGGCATCCTGTGCGGTGGCTTTGGCGAGAAGGTCGCCCGCTACTTCGGGAAGACCCACCTGCGCGTGCTGTGCTACGGCGGAAAGAAGGAGCTCCTGGACCGCGTGCCCACGGAGGAGTTCTTCAAGATCTACCACTTCACGCCCGAGGGGATCGTCTCGGACATCGAGGGCCTCGAGCTGTAGGCGGCGCGTCGCTGGATGGCACAGGTGAGCGAGGCCACGCACCACGTGATGCAGGCCAACAAGAGCAAGAACACAAAGCCGGAGCTGGTCGTGCGCTCGCGCCTGCGCTCGGCGGGTCTGCCGGGCTACCGCCTGCACTGGAAGAAGGCGCCGGGAAGGCCTGACGTGTGCTATCCCGGCCGCAAGGTGGCCATATTCGTGAACGGGTGCTTCTGGCACCGCTGCCCCCACTGCCAGCTGCCCCTGCCAAAGACGAACGTGGAGTTCTGGCGTGCCAAGTTCGCGCGCAACCGCGCCCGCGACGCCCGGGACAACGCGCTGCTGGTGAGCGAGGGCTGGACCGTGGTCGTGGTGTGGGAGTGCCGGCTGAAGGGCGAGCACCTGGACCAGACCATGGAGCAGGTGCAGCGCATCGTGCGTGACGCAGGACAGGGCCATAAGGGCCTTGGCCGGCTCATTGAGGTGGGCTCGCCGCCTGCGTGGCGCTCCAGGGTCTCATGGGCGCGCACCAGCAGGCACGAGGCGGCATCGGCCAGGCCGCGCCCTTCTCGGCATCCTTAGGGAAAACCAAACGCTTGTGCGGGAGCCGGTTTTTCGATATCTTGGCCTGAAGGAGGTCTTCGATGGCGACGTACGTATTCTCGGACGTGCACGGGCATAGGCGAACGCTCGAGCGGCTGCTGGAGCAGGTGTCTCCCGCGCAGGAGGACACCGTCTGGGTGCTGGGCGACATGATAGATCGCGGGCCTGACCCCGTGGGCGTCATGCGCATCTGCCGCGACCTGCCTCATGCCCACGTGCTCATGGGCAACCACGAGGACCTCATGATGGACTTCTTCTGCGGGCAGGACCCGCAGATGGCATCGGTCAACTGGGCCATCAACGGCTGTGCGCCCACGCTGTCGGGGCTGCGGAAGCTGTCCAACGACGAGCGCGTCGAGCTGGTGGAGTGGGTGCAGGGCCTGTCCCTGAGCGGGCACGTCACGGTGGGGGACCGCCCCTACATCCTGGTGCACGCCGGCCTGGTGCCGCACGAGTTCGGCGCGCGCAAGTGCTGGAGCGACGCCTCGCTGGACGCGCTTCTGGGTTGCCAGGACTCCGAGGACGTGCTGTGGATCCGCGAGGAGTTCTGGGGAAAGCCCACGGGCCTTCTGGACGCCGAGGGCCAGGGCCCCATCGTGGTGGCGGGTCACACGCCCGTGCCGTACGTTGAGCAGCTGGCCGACCGCTACGACCGTCCTGCCCGCAACGCGGACGGCAAGTGCCAGATGATGCGCGTGGGCGCCTGCGACGAGACCTCGGGCGTGGCGGACCGCTGGGCCATAGACTGCGGTGCCGCCGGTGGTGCCGGCTGGGGCCGCATCCTGATGCTGCGCCTGGATGACGGCAAGGAGTTCTACGCCAGCGTAGAGGAGGGCGAGTAGCCGTGCCGCGGGGCGGGGGAGCCCGCTCGCGTGATGCGGGGGAGGCCCGACAGGAGGCCCGGCACGTGACGCACCCTCTGCCCGCGGTGGTGGACCCCGGCAGCAGGGTGCTTTTGCTGGGGACCATGCCCAGCCCGCTGTCCAGGCAGAACGGATTCCACTACGGCAACCCCCAGAACCGGTTCTGGAGGGTCATCGCGGCCCTGTGGGACGAGGACGTACCCCCCGACGTGGAGGGCAAGCGCCTGCTGTGCCGCAGGCACCACCTGGCCCTGGACGACGTGCTTCTGGGCTGCACCATCGTGGGCGCCTCGGACTCCAGCATCCGCGATCCCGAGCCCAACGATCTGCGGCGCGTGCTCGGCGTGGCACCCATAGGCCGCATCTTTTGCACGGGGTCGGCTGCCTACACCCTGTACCAGCGCTACGTGCGCGACGTGGTGCGCATGCCGGCAACGAAGCTGCCCTCCACCAGCCCCGCGAACGCCCGCTGGCGCTTGGACGATCTGGTGAGGGCCTACGGTGTCGTGCGCGATGCGGTGGAGGAGCTGTGCGGCGGCGACACCCTGGGCACCAATCTGCCAAAATAGTGCACGTCTGTGCCCCGGGAACGCCCGGGGCAATGTTGTGCCGGCATGGAGGTGGCCTGCCGGGGAGGGAGCGCGCATGGGCTTGCAGGAACTGGTTTTCTCCGACGAGGGGAGGGCTCTCCTGCTGAGGCGCTCCGCCGCAGACTTCCTCCACGGGTGTGTGCGCACCCAGGCCCTGCCGGGCGGCTGGGTCAGGCCGTGGCGCGTGACCGAACGACAGCTGCGCGTGCTGGGCAGCTGCATGGCATGGCATCCCGGTCTGTACCGGCGCATGGCCCGCTCCACGGCGGGCGTGTGCCTGCGCCTCAGGACCGATGCGAACGAGCTGGTGCTAGCGCTGCGGCCCGACGTGTGGAGCGGCAAGTGCGCCGATCCGGTGCTGGGGCTGGTCGTGGACGGCCGGCACCTGGGTCCCGTCGAGGCGCAGGTCGTGCCCGACGGCATCCCCGGAGTCGATGGCAGCGTGGGGTGCAGCCTGGCCAGCCTGCGGCTGGACGCGGCAGATGACGCACCCGGCCCCGGCATGGTGCCGCTGCCGGGCTTTGGCAGGGTGCGAGACGTGACGATCTTCTTGCCCTATGTGGTGGGATGCGCCGTGCGCGAGCTGTGGTGCGACGGGCAGACCGTGGAGCCCGTGCCGAGCGCGCCCGTGCTGGCCGTGGTGGGCGACTCCATCAGCCAGGGCTGCTACGTGCACGACCCCTCGCGCTCCTGGACGGCGCTTCTGGCGCAGGAGCTGGGCATGGACCTGTGGAACCTCTCGATAGAGGGGCAGGTGTTCCAGCCAGAGTTCGCCGCGGACTTCGCCAGCCTGGAGCCGCCGGCGATGGCCGTGGTGGCGCTGGGCACGAACTACCGGTTCGAGCGGTGCGGCGCCACCCTGGTGCGCCACGACGTGCGCGGCCTTCTGGGGCTCATGGCGCAGGCGTGGCCCGAAGTGCCCACCTACGTCTGGACCCCGCCCGCGCACGACGAGGCGGCCTATCCAACCCACCGTCAGAGCTGCTACGCGGAGGTGCCCAGGATCATCCGAGCCGCCGCGTCCGTGCATCCGCAGCAGCACGTGGTCGAGGGGACAAGGCTGTTGGGCCCTGCCGACCTGGGACTTCTGGACGACGCCGACCACCCCACGGAGGCCGGCCACCAGCAGATGGCACAGCGCATGGCGGTGCTGGTGCGCGCCGGGCAGCTGGGCGGCCAGCAGATGCAGCAGCAGGCGAAGGCGGCGTTGGACGCGGCCCCGCCCTGCGCGCTGGGGGTGCGCGAGTCTTTGGAGCGCCGCGTGGGCCAGCTGCTGTACGCGGACGGCGACGACGTCCTGGTGCGCCTGCCGCAGGGTCGCCGCGCGTTCTTTGGCACGCAGGCCCCGCAGGCTGCGGCCGTGCTAGGCGCGCTGTGCGCGGGTCTCGACGTACGCGAGGTGCTGGCGTGCGGCCGCGGCATGGGCCAGGCGGCGCGCGACGCCCTGGGCATGGACTCGGTGGAGCCCGTGGTGCTGGCGTTCTGGCGCAGGCGCACAAAGGTGAAGGTGTCCGCCCAGCTAAGGCGCCAGATTCGTCCCCTGGGCATGGAGCACCAGCAGGAGGTTGTGCGCCACGTGGGGCCCGCGCAGCGCGTGGACGCCGCATGGGCGCGCGAGCTTCTGGCCTCGGGTGGCGTCTTGGGCGCGTTCGAGAAGGACGAGCTCGTGGGCTTCGTGGGCGAGCTGCCCGACGGGTCCATCGGCATGCTGCAGGTGTTCGCGGGGCACAAGACCCGCGGCTGGGCGGCGGCATTGGTGGCCGCGAAGGCGAACGAGTTCGTGGCAAAGGGGCAGCACCCCTGGATTGTGGCCTATCCCTACCAGAAGGCCCTCGTGAAGCGGCTGCGCGAGCTGGGGTTCGAGCTGAGTCCCGCAACCGAGCAGTGCGTCTTGAGCCGCGGGGGCTCGTGGGCAGCGGGCGCGGACCAGGTGGACGACGGGGACGCCGGCGAGGCGGACGTCTCCGTGCAGAGCAATGAAAGCGAGGAGGCTAACGCATAGCATGGCTAGGTTTGGCGGGCGAGCGCTGGAGGACGAGTACCTGCAGATAGTGAGGGACCAGGGAGGAGACGTCCGCAGCAGGAGGGCCGCAAACCAGTGGCTGGGCACGACCCACGCAGTGTTTCACGGCGCGCCCGTGCCCTGGTCGGTGGTGCCAAAGATCTTCGACCGCGCACAGCTGGGCGTGCTGGCGGACGCGGCCGAAACCATGGGGTGCATCATGGACAAGTGCACGCGCGCCTACCTGGACTCGCCCTCGTTCAGGGCGCAGCTGGGGTTCGACGACCGCATGGACCAGCTGGTCCGCGTGCCCACTAGCTACACAAGGCTGATCCCCATAGCGCGCGTGGACGTGTTCTTCGACGAGCAGACAGGCGACTACCAGTTCTGCGAGCTGAACACCGACGGCTCCTCGGGCATGACCGACACCGTGGAGGTCACGCGCGCCGAGCAGCGCTGCGATGCCTGGCGGGAGTTCAGCCGCAGGCACCCGCACCTGCGGACCTTCGACGTCCTGGAAGGCGCCATCGACGCCGTGCTGGCCACCTACGACAGCTGGACCCCGGCCCAGGGCGCCCGCGCCCAGGCACCCGTGCTGGCGTTCGTGGACTATCCCGAGTCGGTCGAGCGCCAGGAGGTGGACCACCTGATAGAGCGCCTGAAGGCGCGTGGCGTCACCGCCCGCTTTGTCGACCTGCGCAGCCTGCGCACGACTCCGGTGGGCGGGCGGCTGCGCCTGGTGGACGACCAGGGCCCCATCGACCTGGTGTGGCGCCGCGTGGTCACGAGCGAGCTCGTGCAGAAGCCCTGCGAGGGGGCCTATGCCCTGGAGCGTGCCGTGGCGGACGATCTGGCCTGCGTCGTGGGAACGTTTCGCACCTGGGTATGCGCCAGCAAAACTATATTCAGCGCGCTCTTCTCGCCCGAGGCGGCGCAGTTCCTGACCGACGACGAGCTGAGGTTCGTGCACCTGCATGTGCCGCAGACCCACAGGCTGTCGCCTGACGACGACCTGAGCGCCTACGCCCAGAAGGACCGCTGGATTCTGAAGCCCGCGGGCGGCTACAACAGCGTCGGCGTGGTGGCGGGCCTGGACTGCACGCAGGGGCAGTGGGAGGAGGCCCTGCGCCAGATGGCCAGCCAGCACGGCGTGGTGCAGCGCTACGCCCGCATGTACAAGACCCCCGTGGTCATGGGCGACGTGGACGCGCAGGCGGACCCGCTGGACGCGCCCCTGGCGTCAAACATGGAGGGGCTCTACCTGTTTGACGGGAAGTTCGGCGGGGTCTTCACCCGCTGCGGCCTGGGCAACACCATAGGCGAGAAGGTCGGGCGCGTGTTCGTGGGGTGCGTCGCCTGCGACGAGTAGGCCAGGCCCCCGCACGCGCCTGCGCTGCGCTATGCTGACGTGCATGAACGCATGCCGACGTCGGTGGGAGCGTGATGCCCATGTCTGGTCTTACGAACAAGATGGCGCCCGGCCTGCAGGGTGACCTTTCGCCCGAGGCCGCGGCGCAGGTGAGGGAGATCCTGGAATCCGGCAGGCTGAGCCCGTACGCCTGCACGAACGAGCAGGCCATCAGGCGCGACGCCTCCGGGCGCGACCAGGACACGCTGATGCGGCCCGCCTTCGTGCGCGATGCCGAGAAGATCGTGCACATGCCCGCCTACAACCGCCTGAACGGAAAGACGCAGGTCTTCTCGTTTCGGGCGAACGACGACCTGACCAGGCGCGGGCTTCACGTGCAGCTGGTGGGCCGCATCGCGCGCGACATCGGGCGCGCGCTGGGGCTGAACCTGGACCTCATCGAGGCCATAGCCCTGGGCCACGACATCGGGCACACGCCGTTCGGCCACGCGGGCGAGCGCTACCTGAACGCGGTCTTCCACGAGCGCACGGGGCGGTGGTTCTTCCACAACGTGCAGAGCGTGCGCGTGCTGGACGTGACGTACGGTCGCAACCTGGCGCTGCAGACCCTGGACGGCGTCATCTGCCACAACGGCGAGTTCGAGCAGCAGGTGTTCCACACCAGCGGCCTTCGCGACTTCGACGCCTTCGACCGCGTGGTGCGGGGGTGCTGGCAGTCGGGCGACGACGCCATCGGCAAGCTGCGGCCCATGACGCTGGAGGGGTGCGTCGTGCGCATCTCGGACATCATCGCCTACGTGGGCAAGGACCGCCAGGACGCCATCCGCGCGGGCCTGTGCCACGAGGACACGTTCGACGACGGGCTGGGCGGGGCGTACAACGCCTGGGCCCTGCAGGCGTTCGCCGCGGACGTGGTGGAGCACAGCGTGGGCAAGGACCACATCGAGATGAGCCCGGAGGGCTTCCACGAGCTGGCGCGCGCGAAGCGCGAGAACTACCAGAAGATCTACGGCTCCAGCGAGGTGGGCGGCGACTTCGGCGGCTCCATCAGCCAGCTGTTCGCCCAGCTGTACCAGCACGAGCTGGACGTCCTGGCCTCGGGAGACCGCAGCCGCGCCCTGTTCCAGCACCACATACTGCCCCTGGAGCGGCACCTGGCACCCTATGGTAGGACGTACGACTGGCAGGCGGACCCCGACCTCACGGTGGTGGACTACATCAGCTCGATGACCGACGACTACTTCATCGCCAGCTGCGAGAGCCTGTACCCGGAGGCGCGCGAGCTGTTCCCGCGCAGGGGCTACTTCGACGGCGTGAGGGCGTAGCGACGGGTGCTCCCGCCCGCGCGGATGGGTACAATTGTTTGCATGGACACGCTATTCTCGAACATAGAGCGCCAGAGGAGGCAGGCGAACGCCCCACTGGCCGCGCGCATGAGGCCCCGCACGCTGGACGAGTACGTGGGGCAGCAACAGGCCGTGGGCGAGGGCTCGTGGCTGCGTCGCGCCATCCAGCACGACACGCTGTCGTCGGTCATCCTGTACGGCCCCGCCGGCACGGGCAAGACCACGCTGGCTCGCATCATAGCCAACTCCACCAGGGCCGAGTTCGTCGAGGTTTCGGCGGTCACCGGCACGGTGAAGGATTTGCGCCGCCAGACGGAGGCGGCGGAGTCTAGGCTGCTGACGCAGGGGCGGCGCACCATACTGTTCGTGGACGAGATACACCGCTTCAACCGCTCGCAGCAGGACTCGTTGCTGCACGCGGTGGAGGATCGCACGGTGGTGCTGGTGGGCGCCACGACCGAGAACCCCTACTTCGAGGTGAACCAGGCGCTGCTCAGCAGGTCGCGCGTGGTGGAGTTGAGGCCTTTGGCCGACGACGACATCCGCACGCTGGTGCGCCGCGCGCTGCGGAGCCCCGAGGGCCTGAACGGCGCGTTCACCATAGCCGACGACGCCCTGCAGGAGATCGTGACCCTGGCGGGAGGGGACGGCCGCGCCGCCCTGACGTCTTTGGAGCTGGCCAGCCAGATGGCGCTGCCCACGGGCTCGCCCGATGAGGCGTCGCCGGAGCACCCGCTGCAGATATCGCTGGACAACGTGCTCGAGGCGAACCCTCGACATGGCCTGGCGTACGACAAGTCCGGCGACATGCACTACGACATCATCTCGGCGTTCATCAAGTCCATGCGCGGCAGCGACCCGGATGCAGCTGTGTACTGGCTGGCGCGCATGATAGACGCCGGCGAGGACCCCAAGTTCATAGCGCGGCGCATCATGATCTGCGCTTCGGAGGACATCGGGAACGCCGACCCGCAGGCGCTGCTGGTGGCTGAGGCCGCCTTCAAGGCCGCCGAGGTCATAGGCTACCCCGAGTGTCGCATAAACCTGTGCCAGGCCGCGGTGTACAACGCCCTGGCCCCAAAGAGCAACGCGGACGAGGCCGCCATCGACGCGGCCCTGGAAGAGGTGCGCCACGGCCCGCGCCGCGAGGTGCCCAACCACCTGCGCGACCGCCATCGCCCCGGCTCGGACTCCTACGGGCCCTACCTGTACCCGCACGACTATCCCACAGGCTGGGTGCAGCAGCAGTACCTGCCCGACGGGCTGCAGCGCGGTGCGTTCTGGCACCCGGCGCGCGGCTGGGAGGCCTGGCGCGTGGAGGCCAGCGCCCGTGACCGCGGCATGGCCGCCGGTGCCGCGCGGGGTGGTGCCTGCGGTCCCGCACAGGGTCCCACGCGGGTGTCCAAAGGACCTGCCGACTCCCAGAAGCGGGGGGAATAGCTCGCCTGGCGCCTTCCTGGGACCAGTCGCGCGGTCGCGTTTGCGGCCTGGGCTGTCTTGTGTGCCTGCGGTTTGGGTAGAATGCTGCTGTTCATGGGCTTGGACTGGTTATAGGTACGAGGTCGGCCCTCAGGTCACAAGGGGAAGGCAAAAGATGGACGTCCTCCACATCGCGCTCATTATTCTGGTAGCGGTAGGCATCTGGGCGGTCTGCGAGCTGGCTTTGACCATTCGTAAGACCCGCGACTCGGTGGAGCAGGTGACCCGCTCGGCCAACGAGGCCATCGAGCAGGTGCAGCCCATCATCGCGAAGGCCGATGGCATGGTGGACGAGCTGCAGCCCAGCGTAAAGAACATCCAGCCCCTCCTGGACAAGGCCGGCACGGCCGTCGACGTGGCCACGGTGGACCTCGCCACGCTGAACGACATCCTGACCGACGTCTCGGACGTCAGCGGAGCCGCCTCCAACGTGACCAACACCGTGTCCAGGGTGGCCGACAGCGCAGCCAACGGCGTGGCGCAGGCCGTGGGAAAGCTGACGGGTCGCCCCGTGCACCCGAAGCAGCAGCTGACCGAGTCCTCGCAGGCTTCCGGCCAGCATGACGCCGACCAGAAGGCCGACGCCCCCGAGGCGGCGCACATGGCACACGAGGCCGACACCACCCAGGCGGACGATGATTCCTACGTGACCTACGGGTCCGCAAACAGCGACGTTGTGGACGGAGAGTAGACGATGCAAGAAAAAACGGTGACGCTTTGCGTCCCTGCCGAACCGGGCTTTGCCCGATCGGTGCGCATGATGGCCGCAAACCTGGCCGTCGTGTGCGACATGAGCGTGGACGACGTGGACGACGTGCGCATGGCTGCGGAGGAGGCCTTCGTGTTTGCCTGCGCCACCGACCCACAGACGTGCAACATAACGTTCCAGCTGTCCGACTCGCAGCTGACGATGACCTTCCTTCTGGGCGAGGGCGGAGAGGAGCCCGACGAGGAGACGGCGGAGTCGCTGGATTTGGCCGAGCTTCTGCTGTCGGCCGTGTGCGACGAGTACCAGGTGTCTCCCGACGGCACGAGCCTGCGCGTGACAAAGAGGCTGGGTGCATCCGATGCCCAATAGCAGCGAGGACCAGAAGGCCTTGGACAAGGCGCACGCCGCATCCGAGCGCCGCGAGAGGCGCCGTGCCGCACGCGGCGGCAGGCTTGCCTGGGACAAGGCCCGCACGAAGGAGCTCTTTCACCGCTACAAGGACCTGGGGGACGAGGATGCCCGCGACCAGCTCATAGTGAACCACCTGAACCTGGTGCGCTTCTTGGCCTCAAAGTTCAAAAACAGGGGAGAGCCGCTGGAGGACCTGGTGCAGGTGGGCACCATCGGCCTCATAAAGGCCATCGACCGCTTTGACCCGTCGCGCGGCCTGGAGTTCACCACCTACGCCACGCCCACCATCATGGGCGAGATAAAGCGCCACTTCCGCGACAAGGGCTGGTCGGTGCGCGTGCCGCGCCGCCTGCAGGAGCTGTCGGCAAAGGTGAACCAGGCCACGGACGAGCTGACGAACGAGCTGCAGCGACCGCCCTCGGTCGAGGAGATTGCGAAGCACCTGGGCGCCAGCGTGGACGAGGTGCTGGAGGCCATGGAGTCCTCCAGCGCGTACAGCTCGGTGCCCCTGGAGACCAGCGGCTCGGACTCCGACGACGACGCGCCCGCGGTCATCGACCACTACGCCACCGTGGACCAGGACCTGGCATCCTCGGACGACCGCATGGTGCTGGAGGACGCCATCAGGGAGTTCTCGCCGCGCGAGCAGGAGGTCATCCGCATGCGCTTCCTGGACGGGCTCACGCAGGTCGAGATAGCCAAGCGCCTGGGTATCTCGCAGGTGCAGGTGTCGCGCCTTTTGCGCCGCACGCTAAAGAAGGTCCAGGAGAAGATAGACCCCGAGGGTCTCATGCACTAGGCACCGCGCGTGCCCGTTGTGTCATGATTTCGCCCCGTACGGACGTTGCTGGTACAATTCCAGCACGTGAGTCCGTACGGGGCTCTCTTTTTCTGAGGCGCATTTTTTGGGATGGGCGCATGGGCACAGATGATCAGCGCAAGTACGACGTGGCGAAGCGCTACGCGGTGACCGCCTGGGCGGTGGTCGGCTGCGCCGTGGTGTTCGTTCTGGTGGTAAAGGCGATGGGGCTCATCTGGCCCGCCGTCGAGCTGTTCCTGGTCGGCGTCATCCTGGGGTTCATCTGCAGCCCCATCACGAACTCGCTGTGGCGCCACGGCGTGCCCCGTGGGCTGGCGGCCCTGGTGGCGCTCCTGGTGGTCGTGGGCGTCCTTCTGGGCTTGGTAGCCGTGCTGGTGCCGCCCGTGGTGCAGCAGACCATCGAGCTTCTGCACCGCGTGCCGTACTTCGTGTCGCAGGCGCAGCAGGCGCTGTCGCGGTTCTGGGCCCAGTTTGGCAACAGCGACAACGCGGCCGTGCAGGGCATAGTGAACCAGCTGGCCAGCAGCCTGGGCAGCTCGGGCAACGAGATGGCCAGCAAGGCCATAGACTCGCTGTCCAACGGCCTCGTGACGAACCTCATCGACTCCGTCAGCCACCTGACGAACTTCCTTCTGGGCATGGTGCTGGCGTACTGGCTGGCAAAGGACTACCCCGTCATGGTGCGCGAGTTCGCAAAGATCTCGGGCCCGAAGCACGAGGACAGCTTTCGCCTGATGCTTGCCGTCATGAGCAGGGCCATGGGCGGCTACATGCGCTCCATCGTGTGGACCTCGCTCATCTGCGGCGTGGCGTCGTTCGTGGCCATGGCCGCCATAGGCCATCCCTACGCCGGACTGGCCGCGGTCATCATCGGGCTGTTCCACTTCGTGCCCGTGATCGGCGCCTGGGTGTCCATCATCCTGGCCGGCCTTCTGGGCCTCATCGCCAGCCCCATGGTGGCGCTGTGGACCCTGGTGCTGACCATCGTCATCGTGAACGTGACCGACAACGTGATATCGCCCGTCATCATGCAGTCGTCCGTGCGCGTGCACCCCGCGCTGTCCTTGGTGGGCATCATGATAGGTGGCGCGCTGGGCGGCGTCTTGGGCATGCTGCTGGCCGTGCCTCTGACGGCGGCCATCCGCTCGGTCTTCGTCTTTTACTTCGAGCGGCGCACCGGCAGGCAGATCGTGTCCAGCGACGGCGCCATCTTTCGCAGCACGCCCTACGTCGGCGCGGACGGGTCGGTGCAGCCGTCATTCGACGCCCTGGACGACGACGAGTTCTTCAGGGACTCGCTTCTGGTGGGCGACCACGTTTCTGCAGGCAGCGACCCCGGAACCGGCCGTCCCTTGGCACAAGCTGTGAAAAACCCTGCTCCCGCGGGGGGCGGCGCGCCGCATAGCGATACTATGGACCAGGAAAATTCCACGAACGGCCAAAGCGGCAACGATTAGGCATACGAACGAGGAGACACATGAGCACGTCCGACTACAAGACCATGACCACTGCGGAGATACGCGAGGACTTCCTCAAGTTCTTTGAGGACAAGGGCTGCAAGCTGTACCCCTCCTCGTCGCTGGTACCCGACGACCCCTCGCTGCTGCTGGCAAACGCTGGCATGAACCAGTTCAAGGAGTACTACCAGGGCACGAAGACCATGAAGGAGATCGGTGCCTGTTCGTGCCAGAAGTGCCTGCGCACGAACGACATCGACAACATCGGCGACGCACGCCACCTGTCCTTCTTTGAGATGCTGGGCAACTTCAGCTTTGGCGGCTACACCAAGGCCGACGCCATTGCCTGGGCCTACGAGTTCATCACGTCGCCCGAGCACCTGGGCCTGCCCAAGGACCGCCTGTACATGACGGTGTTCAAGGACGACGAGGAGGCCATCCAGCTGTGGGAGGCCCAGGGCGTCGCCCCCGACCACATCAGCCGCCTGGGCGAGGAGGACAACTTCTGGGCTGCCGGCCCCACCGGCCCCTGCGGCCCCTGCTCCGAGATCTACTTCGACCAGGGCCCCGAGTTCGAGGGCCAGAAGCCCGGCGACGACGGTGACCGCTACCTGGAGTTCTGGAACCTCGTCTTTACCCAGTACGACCGCCAGGAGGACGGCTCCATGCCCGAGCTGCCCCACCGCAACATCGACACCGGCATGGGCCTGGAGCGCATAGCCGCCATCATGCAGCACGAGGGCTCCAACTACGAGGGCGACGTCCTGCGCAGCCTGATCGGCGTGGGCGAGAAGCTGGCCGGCGTCACCTACAAGCAGGACCACGCGGTCGACAAGAGCCTGCGCATCTGCGCCGACCACAGCCGCGCCGTGGCGTTCATGATCGGCGACGGCATCCTGCCCAGCAACGAGGGCCGCGGCTACGTGCTGCGCCGCCTGCTGCGCCGCGCCGTGTACCACGGTCGCCTCATGGGCATCAAGGGCCAGTTCCTGACCACCTACACGCACGAGGTCACGCGCCTTCTGGGCGACGTGTACCCCGAGCTGGTGGACAACCAATCGCTCATCGACGGCATCGTGAACGCCGAGGAGGAGCGCTTCGGCGCCACCCTGGACGCCGGCGAGGCCAGCCTGAAGGAGGAGCTGGCAAAGCTCTCCGACGGCGAGGTCCTGTCGGGCGACGTGGCGTTCAAGCTGCACGACACCTACGGCTTCCCCATCGACCTCACGCGCGAGATCTCCGCGGCCGCCGGCCACGGCGTCGACATGAAGGCCTTTGACGCTGCCATGAACGACCAGAAGGAGCGTGCGCGCAAGAGCGCGAACCGCGATGCCTGGGGCAACTTCAACAACATCTGGAGCGCTCTGAACGACAAGCTGCCCGCCACCCAGTTCGTGGGCTACGACCGCGACCGCGTGCGTGGTGCCCGCATCCTGGCCCTGGTGAAGGACGGCAAGGAGTGCAAGCGCGTGTTTGCCGGCGACAAGGTGGAGGTTGTGCTGGACAAGACCTCCTTCTACGGCGAGATGGGCGGCCAAGTGGGCGACACCGGTACCATCGAGACCATGTCGGGCGTCATCGAGGTGCACGACACGAAGCACCACGAGAACCTCGTCGTGCACGAGGGCGTCGTGACCATTGGCGAGCCGCTGGTGGGCGAGGTCACCACCGCCACGGTGGACCACGGCCGCCGCGAGCTCATCCGTCGCAACCACACGGCCACGCACCTGCTGGACGCCGCGCTGAAGCAGGTCCTGGGCGACCACGTGAACCAGGCCGGCTCTCTGGTGGCTCCCGACCGCCTGCGCTTCGACTTCACGCACTTCGAGGCCCTGACCAAGGACGAGATCGAGCGCGTCGAGGGTCTGGTGAACGCCGAGATCTTCGCCGCCGAGCCCATCGTGACCGAGGTCATGAGCCTGGAGGACGCAAAGGCCTCCGGTGCCGTCGCCCTGTTCGGCGAGAAGTACGGCGAGACCGTGCGCGTCGTCTCCACCGGCGAGTCCGCCAAGCCCTTCTCGCACGAGCTGTGCGGCGGAACGCACGCCAGGAACACGGCGGAGCTTGGGTTCTTCAAGATCGTGTCCGAGAGCTCCGTGGGCTCCAACGCCCGCCGCATCGAGGCTGTGACCTCCGCGGGCGCGCTGGAGTACGTGGACGAGCGCCTGAGCCAAATGGACGAGGCGGCCGCCACGCTGAAGTGCCGTCCGTCCGACCTGCCCGAGCGCGTGTCGCAGATGCGCGACGAGCTCAAGAAGGCCAGGCACAACATCGGCATCGCGAAGGGCTCCGCAACGGGAGACGTGGTCGCCGCGGCCCTGCGCAACGCCGCCGACCTGGGCGCGTATCGCTGCGTCTTTGCAAAGATGGACGGCGTCACGGGCAAGGACCTGCGCAGCGTGTGGGACTCCATCCGCGACGGCGCCAAGGGCGCCCCGGTGGCCTGCGTCGTGGCTTCCACCACGCCCGACGGCAAGGTGGCCCTGCTGGCTGCCGGCACCGACGAGGCGGTCGCGGCTGGCTTTGCCGCGGGCAACGTCATCAAGGCCATCGCCGGCCTGGTGGGTGGTCGTGGCGGCGGCAGGCCCAACATGGCGCAGGCTGGCGGCAAGGACCTCGCGGGCATCGACGCCGCGCTGGCAGCCGCAAAGCAGCAGCTGGGCGCCTAGAACGCTATGACGCTGGTGGCCGCCCCGTCGCGCATGAGCTGCGGCGGGGCGGCTTTCTTGTACTTGGACGAATGGGGGAGACATGCGAGCACTGGCCCTAGACATTGGTCAGAAGCGCATCGGCATCGCCGCCAGCGACGCGTCTGGCACCATAGCGATGCCCGTGTGCGTGCTGCCTGCGGGGGAGGTCTTCTCGGGGGCGCGCACGTTCAGACGCGTCCTGGAGGACTACGAGCCGGATATCCTGGTATGCGGACGCCCAAAGACGCTGCACGGCGAGGACGGCCCGCAGGCCGGACGTATCATGCAGCAGGCGCAACAAATTTCGAAAATGTGCGGTATTCCTTTGGATTTTATGGACGAGCGCTTATCGTCCGCTGAGGCCAAGCGTATCCTTCGCTCCGAAGGCATGTCCGAAAAGCAGATGCGCGGCAAGGTCGACATGGTGGCCGCGTCGCTGTTTCTGCAGACCTGGCTGGATGCCAGGAGGGCTGACAGCACCACGCCGGACGAGGAATCGTCTGACGACAACTCATAAGGAATCACAGCATGGCCTCGGCACATCACCAAGGGCGCCAGGGGGCGCATTTTCAGAGCACGGACGGCCGTCGCGTGGATACCCGCAGGGACGCTGCTGTCTCCGGGCGACAGCCCGCACAGTACGGGTCTCCTGAGGCGGCTCCCCGGACGGGCGCCCAGCGTCGCCCGGCACCGAGGCCTGCCACCAGGCCCGACCAGACATCAGCTCGATCCACAGGACCCAGGCCGCTGCAGCTGACTTCGACGGGTGACCTCAGGCGCATGGATGCCACCTCGGCAGGCCGCACGCGCGCCGGTGTTCCGCAGCGGGGCGCCTCGCAGCACGCGGGTGCCTCCGCGCGCGCCGGGCAGACGCGGCGTGGGGCGGCGGTCCGTCCCGACGCCACCGGCAGGCGTCCCGCATCCCGGCCCACGCAGGGCCAGCGTCCCGTCGTCAGGATGCCCGACGACTCGACGGCCATGCGCCCGCAGATTCCCACCAGGACCTACGTCAAGCGCATGAACCCCAGCAGGCCCCGGCCAGAGCGCGTCGCCGCCCAGGCGGAGCGTCCCGCGGGGGATTCCCGCCGGCCGGCGCGCGGCTATGCAGCAGACGTGACGCAGGGCAGGGTGGGCTCCACGGGGGCGAGGGGATACCGCAGCGCGGTTCCGCGCCATGCCGCCCCCGAGCAGCGAAAGCACAGGGCCGGCAAGGTCATCCTGGTGCTGGTGGTCATCCTGGCGCTGGCGGGCGTCGGCATCTACGTGCTGCGCGACCGTCTGGGCATCACGAGCCTCATACGCTCGTCCCAGATAGAGCCCGGCCAGGAGGTCACCATCACCATCCCGGAGGGCTCGGGCGGCTCCACCATAGTGAAGCAGCTCATGGATGCGGGCGTCATCTCGGACAGCTCCTCTTTCCTGCAGGCGGTGCAAAAGCAGAACGCCGACCAAAAGCTGAAGTCTGGCACCTACGTCTTTCTGACGGGGTCCGACCCCGACGAGGTCGTGACCCAGCTGGTGGAGGGTCCCAACTCGACGCAGAACCAGCTGAAGCTGGCCGAGGGCCTGACCGTGCAGAAGACCGCCGAGCAGGTAGAGTCCTGCCTGGGCATCAGTGCCGATGACTTCCTGGCGCAGGCGAAGGCCTCGAACTACGTCAGCGACTACCCGTTCCTGGCGGCTGCCCAGAATGACTCGCTGGAGGGCTTCCTGTACGGAAAGACCTACGACCTCACCGGTAAGGATCAGACCTCCGACGCCGTCATCCGCACGATGCTGGACCAGTACTCGCAGGAGGTGCAGTCGCTGGACCTGACGACCGCCGAGGCAAACATAAAGCAGCGCTACGGCGTGCAGATGAGCGACTACGACATTCTGATCATGGCCTCTATCATCGAGAAGGAGGCCCTGACCGACGACGACCGCTACAAGATTGCCTCGGTGTTCTACAACCGACTGCAGCAGGGCATGGCGCTGCAGAGCGACGCCACCATGGGCTACGTCACGGGCGGAGACGTCACGGCCGACGACCTGAAGACTCAGAGCCCGTACAACACGTACCTGAACAAGGGCCTTCCGCCCACGCCCATCTGCAGCCCCAGCCTGGCGTCCATCCAGGCGGCCATGAGCCCGGCCGACACCGACTACCTGTACTTCTGGATCGACTCGCAGAACCACATCTTCTCGGAGACCTACGAGCAGCACCAGCAGGCCATCGCCAGCGCCACCAGCCAGTCGACCGCCGCGTCCAGCGGCAACTCCAGCTCGGCCGCCGAGGGCTAGGGGCCTGAGCTATTGCCTTCTGGCCAAGAAGAACTTCTTGCCTGAAACCTTGGGGCCGGACCCGCTAAGGGCCCGGCCCCTTGTCGTCTGACGCGTTCTGGAACCCCCGCGCATACATGCTAGAATCGGTCATGGACAATCAGTATGGGGGACTTCTGCGTGACAACTTCGAAGGATGGATACGTAACTCACGAGGGATGCGACCACGTCTTCTTTGTGGGGTTTCTGGGGGCTGGCAAGTCCACCCTGGCCCGCAACCTTGGCCGCATGTACCACAGGCGCTACCTGGACACCGACCGGCTGACCGAGAGGCTCCTGCACCAGAGCGTGTGCGAGGCGTTTGATACGCTGGGCGAGGACGGGTTCAGGGACGCCGAGACCCGTGCGCTGCGCTCGCTTCTGGACGAGCGCTCGCTTCTGGTGAGCACGGGTGGCGGCATCGTGGAGCGGCAGGAGAACTGCGAGCTCATGCACCAGATGGGCACGATCGTGTTTCTGCGCGGCCAGCTGGAGGACTCGCTTCGCCAGATTCAGCATCCCGAGAAGCGCCCTGACCTGGGGTGCCTGAGCCACGCGCGCGAATGCTACCAAAGGCGCATGCCGCTGTACGCCGCGTGCGCGGACTACACCATAGACATTTCGAACAAGACATTCGAGCAGGTGGCGCGCTGTGCCGGGTCACTGCTGTGGGAGAAAGGCCTTCTATGAGCGATACCATGGACGACGTGCAGCGCCAGTGGGTGTCTTTGCCCGGAAGCTCGTGCGACGTGCGCACGGCGGCAGGCATCCTGGAGCACTCGGGAAAGCTCTTTCGCGACACGGTGGGAACGCCCAGGGCGTGCCTGCTGGTGGTCGAGGAGGGCGTGGACGAGCCGCTGGTGGAGCGCCTGAGGCGTCAGCTGGTGGGCGCCGGCTTCGAGTTCGGCAGGTGCGACATCATCCCGCAGCTGGACGTCCAGAAGGGCGTCAGCCTGATGGGGGCGTTCGAGCGCGCCCACATAACCTCGGACGACCTGGTATGCGCGTTGGGTGGGGCGGACCTCATGGCGCTGTGCGCCTGGGCCTGCTCGCAGTGGTGCGGCGGGACGCCCCTGGTGGGTGTGCCCCTGAGTGCCGCGGCTCTTCTGGACGGCAGCATCGTCCCACGTCCCCTGGCCGTGGGCGACGCTGCTGGCATGGTGCACGTAAGGCCCTGCTCCAAGCGCGCGGTGTGCGATCTCGACGTCATGGACATGGACCCGGACTCAGACGCCAACCGCCTGGCCCGCGTGCTCATGGTGGCCACCGCCATGAGCGAGTCCGAGCGCTCGTTCTCGCAGCTGTGGGACCGCGCCGACCAGATCATGGCCGGTGACACCGACGCCTGGGTGACGCAGCTGCACGAGACGGCAAAGGGCAGGGGGCACCTGATCTCGTCCTCGTCCCTTGCCATGCGGCAGTCGGTCGACTACGGGCGCACGTTCAGCGCCGCCCTGCTGCAGGTGGCCCCGGACGCGGGTCCCCTGTGGCTGCGGATGTCCGAGGGAATGCGCTTTCTGGGCCGTGTGGCCGTGGGCCTGGGCAAGCTGTCGGTGGACGACATGCTGGCTCAGGACGACCTTTTGGGGATGTTGGGCGTGGACGGCCTGACGAAGGCCTCGCCTGACCCCGACGCCCTGGTGGACGCCCTGAAGCAGCAGCGCTTCCGCGTGTCGAACCGTTTCCTTTTGGACGTGCCGCAGGCCATCGGCCGCGTACGCCTGGCGTCCGTGGACGACGCCCTGCTGCACGAGCATGCAAGCGCCTGGTGCGCGGCGCATGCCCAGAACGACGCCTCCAAGACCGCGGCGCAGCCGGGCGACCAGGAATAGCGCCCGTTCTTCTGCACTTGGTACCAATGGTGCCGCCGTCGGCGGCCCTCGTCTTTCGTCGAAGGGATAGCTCATGGCATCCACAAAGGCATGCGAGGAGCGCATGGAGCGCTTCCGCGACATCATGCGCCAGCGCGGCTACGACGCCGCCATCATCCGCAACAACCCCGACCTTCGCTGGCTCACGGGGGCGGAGCGCACGTTCGACTTCGAGGTGGCCCACACCGCCTTCATCACCCTGGACGGCCAGTGGCTGCACACCGACTCGCGCTACTACGGCACGTTCCAGAAGCGCCTGGGACCCGACACCGCCTGGCAGCTGGACATGGACCTGGTGGACGCGGCGGCGTGGGCCGCACGGCACGTGGGGGAGTCCCATGCGCGCGTGGTGGCCGTGGAGGACACCTGGGACCTGGGCTTCTACGAGCGCTTCGAGCACCAGCTGAAGGAGCAGTCGCTGGCTGCCCTGCTGCCGCGCATGCACGGCGACATCGCCCACCTGCGCGAGGTGAAGGACGAGGAGGAAGTGGAGCTCATGCGCCACGCCCAGTCCATCACCGACGCGGCCTTCACCTACATCTGCGGCTACATAAAGCCCGGCATGACCGAGATGCAGATAAAGAACGAGCTCGAGAGCTACATGTTTGCCCACGGCGCGGACGCGCTGTCGTTCGACTCCATCATCGCGGCGGGCCCCAACGGCGCAAACCCGCACGCCCAGCCCAGCGACTACGTGGTCCAGAAGGGCGACATGATCGTCATGGACTACGGCGCCGGCTACCACGACTACCACTCCGACATGACCCGCACCGTGTGCGTGGGCGAGCCCACCGATGAGCAGCGCCACGTGTACGATGTCGTGCTGAGCGCGAACGCCGCAGTGCGCCAGCAGGCAAAGGCGGGCATCCCCGGCAAGCAGATGCAGGAGCTTGCGACGAAGATCATCAGCGACGCTGGCTACGGCGACTACTTCAAGCACGGCCTGGGCCACGGCGTCGGCCTGGAGATCCACGAGCAGCCTATGTTCAACCGCACGAACGACAAGCCCGTGCCTGCCGGTGCGGTCATCACCGACGAGCCGGGCATCTACCTGCCCGGCAAGTTCGGCGTGCGCATAGAGGACTTTGGCATCGTGCGCGAGGACGGCTACGAGGTGTTCACCCAGTCGCCCCACGAGTTGCAGGTCGTGGGCTGCTAAAGCTAGACTTACGATTCACATTCATTGTCAAGTAAAAGTTTGGTCAGTGGTTTTTTTCGCTGGCCAAACTTTTTCTTATGCCTAGGGCTTGCATATAAAAGAACGAAGCGCTCTTTGATGTACTTTGTCCTGTGCAGTATTTCAATAAATACCAGGTACAAGAAGCGCATCACGGCAAAGTAACTCGTTTGAACGTCGGAAGTTCAGACAGGTTTTGTTGTTTGAACATAGAATGCTGATCAGAGCAATTCGGTATAAGGCAATTCTCCACCCATACGGAAAAATGGATTATAGTGTGAACCTGATGTGGAGAGGACGTGGCCGCTTTGCGTAGAGCAGATGAAGCGTCCCCGTCATTCTCCGCAAGGGGATCTGTAGGAAACAGGAAGGAAAGGTAAGGAGGAAGAATGGTCAGCATTGTCCTAGCAAGCCACGGTGCGTTCGCCGAGGGCATCAAGGAATCGGGCAGCATGATTTTCGGACCACAGCAGAACGTGGCCGCCGTCGTGCTCACCCCTGACATGGGCCCTGACGACATGCACCAGAAGCTGCTCGATGCTATTGCCACCTTCGACGACCAGGAGCATGTGCTGTTCCTCGTCGACCTGTGGGGCGGCACGCCGTTCAACCAGGTCTCCCGTATCCTGGGCGAGGAGAACAAGCCGGACTGGGTCGCTGTGACCGGTCTGAGCCTGCCCATGCTCGTCTCGGCATATGGGGCCCGCATGGGGGCGGACACCGCCACGGCCGTCGCAACGGAGATCTACTCCGAGGCGAAGGATGGCATCAAGATCAA
This sequence comes from Atopobiaceae bacterium, assembly GCA_051878835.1. Taxonomy (GTDB): domain Bacteria; phylum Actinomycetota; class Coriobacteriia; order Coriobacteriales; family Atopobiaceae; genus Olsenella_K. Next base: position 16,746 of record JBJEKW010000034.1, on the reverse strand, counting down.
GCCCGAGTCGCTTCAGCCTGCTGACGCACCCGCTGCAGCTGCGGCTGCGGCACCCAGCGCTCCCACCGGCACCATCCCGCCGGGCACGGTGCTGGGCGATGGCCACATCAAGATTGCCTTCGCGCGCGTCGACACCCGTCTGCTGCATGGCCAGGTGGCCACCACGTGGACGAAGCAGGTCAGCCCCGACCGTATCATCGTCTGCTCGGACGCCGTCTCGCACGACGAGCTGCGCAAGACCATGATCATCCAGGCTGCGCCTCCAGGAGTCAAGGTGCACGTCGTGCCCCTGTCGAAGATCATCGAGGTAGCACACGACGTTCGCTTTGGCGCCACGAAGGCCATGCTGCTGTTCGAGACGCCGCAGGACGCCCTGCGCGCCATCGAGGGCGGCGTGCCCATCAAGGAGCTGAACCTGGGCTCCATGGCTCACTCCGAGGGCAAGGTCGTCGTCACCCAGGCACTCGCCATGGACCAGAACGACGTCGACACGCTCGAGAAGATCAAGTCGCATGGTGTCACGTTTGACGTCCGCAAGGTCCCTGCCGACAAGGCCGAGAACTTCGACGAGCTCATGAAGAAGGCTAAGGCCGAGCTGGCCGCCAAGTAGCCCAAAGGAGGGAACTATGAACCCAATTAACATTGTGCTCGTCATCATCGTTGCGTTCCTGGCGGGCATGGAGGGCATTCTGGACGAATGGGAGTTCCACCAGCCGCTGGTGGCCTGCACCCTGATTGGCCTCGTGACCGGCCACCTGCAGGAGGGCATTATCCTGGGTGGCTCCCTGCAGATGATTGCCCTTGGCTGGGCAAACATCGGCGCCGCAGTCGCACCTGATGCCGCCCTGGCTTCCGTGGCCTCCGCCATCATCATGGTCCTGGCCCTGAACGGCGGCAGCGCCAACGCTACCGATGCCATCAACACCTCGATCGCCCTGGCAATCCCCCTGTCCGTCGCAGGCCTGTTCCTGACGATGGTCTGCCGTACCATCGCAACCGCTATGGTTCACGGCATGGATGCCTGCGCCGAGAGGGACGACATGGCCGGCATCGACCGTTGGCAGATCGCAGCCATCTGCATGCAGGGCCTGCGTATCGCCATCCCCGCTGCCTGCCTGTGCGTTATCCCCGCTGAGGCCGTTACCAACGCGCTGAACGCTATGCCCGCCTGGCTGACCGGCGGCATGGCTGTCGGCGGCGGCATGGTTGCTGCAGTCGGCTACGCAATGGTCATCAACATGATGGCCACCAAGGAGGTCTGGCCCTTCTTCCTGATCGGCTTCGTCCTGGCCTCCCTGAGCGAGCTCACCCTGATTGCCCTCGGCATCATCGGCGTCTGCTTCGCCATCATCTACCTGTACCTGAAGGGTCTTGCCAAGTCTGGCGCCGGCGCTGCCGCTGCTGGCTCGAGCGATCCTCTGGGCGACATTCTGGACAACTACTAGGCCACAAAGGGAGTGTGATAACAAATGGCAGAGAATACCGCAGCCGCAACCACGGGCCAGTTCCATCTGGACAAGAAGGTCCGTAAGCAGGTCATGATTCGTCACCAGTATCTGCAGGGCTCCTGGAACTACGAGCGTATGCAGAACGGTGGCTGGTGCTACTCCATGATTCCCGCCATCAAGGTCCTGTACCCCAAGAAGGAGGACCAGATTGCGGCACTGAAGCGCCACCTGGAGTTCTACAACACGCACCCCTACGTGTCTGCCCCCGTTATCGGCGTTACGCTGGCAATGGAGGAGGAGCGCGCAAACGGCGCTCCCATCGATGACGTCGCCATCCAGGGCGTTAAGGTCGGCCTGATGGGCCCCCTGGCAGGCGTCGGCGACCCTGTGTTCTGGTACACGGTCCGTCCTATCCTGGGCGCTCTGGGTGCTTCACTGGCTCTGGCCGGCTCCATCGTGGGCCCGCTTCTGTTCTTCATCCTGTGGAACGTCATCCGCATTGCCTTCCTGTGGAAGACACAGGAGTGGGGCTACAGCGTGGGTACCTCCATCGCAAAGGACCTTTCCGGCGGCATGCTGGGCAGGGTCACCGAGGGTGCTTCCATCCTGGGTATGTTCATCATCGGTGCGCTGGTCGAGCGCTGGGTGTCCGTCAAGTTCACCCCGGTCGTCGCTCAGATTCCCCAGCAGTCCGGTGCCTACATCGACTGGGACAACCTGCCTTCCGGCGCTGACGGCATCAAGCAGGCCCTGACCCAGTACGACTCCATCGGCTCCACCGCGCTGAGCGCGACGAAGACCGTCACCCTGCAGGCCAACCTGGACCAGCTGCTTCCTGGCCTCGCCGCTCTGGGCATCACCATGCTGTGCTGCTCGCTGCTGAAGAAGAAGGTTTCGCCTATCGCCATCATCCTGGGCCTGTTCGCCTTTGGTATCATTGGCCGCGTCCTCAACTTCATGTAAGGCGCATTTCGGCCCCGCTTCTGCGGGGCCGTTTCCTTTGAGGAAATACGTTTGAGGCATCGCCCGTCTCGCGCTATGTTGAGACGGGCGATTTGCATACGAAGGGGGAGACCCGTGAAGCAGGTACTGAAGCAGCAGGAGTCCATGAATAGTGTCACGGACCTTTCCATCCCGGCACAGTCGTTCATGATGCTGGATTCATACGGCACCATGAAGGTGGGTGACAAGGCGCTGGAGTACTACGACGACAAAAACGTCGACAACTACATCCAGATTCCCTGGGAGGAGATCGACCACATCGAGGGCTTCGTGATGTTCAAGCGAAAGATCGTGCGCTTCGAGGTCTTCACCCGCAACAACGGCTCGTACAAGTTCTCGACCCGCGACAACATCCAGACCCTGCGCGCCGTGCGCGAGCACTTCCCCCAGGAGCGCATGACGACGGCACCCAGCGCCGGCGGTGTCATGAAGGCGGGCCTGAAGGTGCTGGGACAGAAGATCACCGGCAAGCATAAGCAGAGCTAGGTCGTTGACCGGTGCACCAAGCTTGGCATGGCGGAGGTACGAAGGCCTGGCACTGTCGGAATAATGCACGCCACGCGTTCGGTCTGTGGAGTGCTTGGGTAGGTGCAAGCACACGATTTTCTCGCGCTATACTATCTAGGCATGTTGAGTTAACGGGCTGCGACGGCACGTTCGTCTGGCTCGTCTAGCGTCTTTTCAGTGGCAAACCCAAGCGCCGCGACCTATGCCGTGGCGCTTTTTTGCGCGCTGTGCCGGCTGGCGGCTGACCATGCCGCGTTTGTGCACCCAAACGCTATACTGAGGGACAACTGCGACTGAACTGCGGCTCGTTGCCGCCAGGTTGTGTTCGAAAGGACGGCCCATGGCTCAGAACGAAATCGTGCTCTCTGGCATCAGCATTTCAAAGAATGTGGTCTCCACCATCGTTGCGCTGGCGGCTCAGCGGGTCGAGGGCGTGGCCTCGGTTGGCGGAAACGACATCACCTCCAACCTGATTTCCGTCTTTACCCGCAAGCAGGCATCGCCCGAGGAGTCCGTGACCTGCGAGGTCACGGAGGACGACCGCCTGAAGGTCTGCGTGCACCTGGCCGTGTTCTACGGCTATCCCTTCACCCGTCTGGCCGGCGAGGTCCGCTCTGCGGTAGCCACCGCCGTCCAGGAGCAGATTGGCGTGGACGTGGCGTCCGTGGACGTCTGCATCGACAGCCTCGTGTTTCCTAAGGAGTAACACCTACCGTGCCTAACCACCGTTTTGGTCCGCGCACCAACGCGCGCAGCCAGGCCCTGCAGCTTCTGTACCAGGCCGAGATAAACAACCGCACTGTGGATGACGTGCTGTCGTCTGACTACGTGCTGTCTGACGGCCCGCTGGACGAGTTCGGCGAGTCTTTGGCCCGTGGCGTCGCCGCGCAGAAGGTGACGCTGGATGCCATCATCGCGCAGACGGCCAACAACTGGACCATCGACCGCATGCCCGTGGTCGACAGGAACCTCCTGCGCCTGGCCCTGTACGAGATGCTGTTCGTCGAGGAGGTTGCCACGGCCGTCAGCATCGACGAGTACGTGGAACTCTCGAAGGCATATGGCTCGGACAAGTCCCGCCGCTTCATCAACGGCCTTCTGGGCAAGGTTGCCCGGCAGATGGACGGTGGCGTGGACCTTGTGGCCCAGGCACAGCAGTACGCCGAGGAGCATCCCGGCTTCGACGACTTCGACGTGTTCGAGCCCGCCGAGCCTCCCGCGCAGAAGCGCGAGTACGAGCCGTACAAGGGCCAGCTGGACGAGCCTAGCGAGGAAGAGCTGGAGGCCATGGAGGCCGAGCAGGCCCGCGAGGAGGCGCGCCGCCAGGATCGAGACTACGACGACGGATACGGCGACGACTACTACGACGAGCCGTACGACCAGTACGACGGCTACGATGACGAGCCTGCAAAGGATGACGCGTCCTCGAAGGACCAACGTCCGTCACATGAGCCGCGCACGGCACAGGGTTCCGGCGAGTTCTCCTACGACGACGCCGACGGGGCCGACGACGGCTACGGTACCCTGGGCTCCGCGTCGAGCGACACCCAGGACGACGACTACCAGCCGTTCTTTACCCGTAGGGACCAGGAGTAGGGATGGGCACTCCCGACGTGTCGCAGTACTCGTCCTTCGACCAGATCTCGGGCAGGCTGGACCAGATAGTCCACGAGGTAAAGAGCAAGGACACCTCCATCGAGCACTCGCTCGAGCTGTTCGACGAGGCCATAGCCCTGGGCTCAAAGGCAGTCGACCTGGTGGACACGGCTCCCGCGTCAGATGCCGAGAAGGACGCCGCTGCCATGGGAGCCAACTCCTCCCAGGAGGCCAAGGCTGACGGTGCCGCCGATGGTGACGGTGCCACCGCCACTCCTGAGGTTCAGAAGGGCGATTCGCAGCCCGAGCAGGCACCTGACCAGCGGAATGGAGCCTCGGATGGCCAAGGGCGCTAGGCCGCGCCGCCACCGCCTGGACCAGGAGCTGGTCGACCAGGGCTTCTTTGCAAACGTGGACGACGCCATGCGTGCCGTCATGGCCGGTGACGTCTCGACCTCGGACAGAAAGCTGACCTCGGCCGGGGAGCAGGTGCGCCCTGGCCTGCCTCTGCATGTGCGGGGGCATCTGGCATATGTCAGCCGCGGAGCCCTGAAGCTGCAGAGGGGACTGGACGCCTTCAGCGTGAGTCCGGAGGGCATGGCCTGCGTGGACGTGGGCTGCTCGACCGGTGGCTTCACCGACTGTCTCCTGCGCCGCGGTGCCGCATCGGTGCTGTCGGTGGACGTGGGATACGCGCAGTTCGACTGGAGCCTGAGGCAGGACGAGCGCGTCACGCTGCTGGAACGCACGAACATCGTGGACGTGCCCGCCATGGGCTATGCGGACGGCATGGACCTGGCGGTGTGCGACGTCTCCTTCACCTCGGTCGTCACAGTGCTGGACGCAGTGTGCGAGCTTCTGAACGAGCGCGGCATGTTCCTGACGCTGGTAAAGCCGCAGTTCGAGGCAGCTCGCGAGGACGTGGGCGAAGGCGGCGTCGTGAGGGACCCCCAGGTGCGCCTGCAGGCGCTCGAGCGCGTGGCAGACGCCCTGCGCCAGGCGGGGATGGGCGTGCGGGGGGCATGCCCTTCTCCCATAACCGGGCACAAGGGAAACGTGGAGTATCTGCTGCTGGGGTGCCGCGGCGCTTCGTTTGATCCTTTGGACCTGGGTGCCGTCGTGCGCGACGGAGCCACGCTGATGGCCGACGCATAGCGGGCGCGGTTGGCGCATGCGCGGCGGGCATCTGCCCAAGGCACGGTATGGCGTGGGGAGTTGCCACGTCGACCGCCATATTTAGCACATTTGTTCGTTTATGACTTGGGCCTCGTGGCCGGGGTGCTACACTCTCTGTATGGCAAACAGAAGGGAAGTGCGGCGGATGAAGGTGCTCATCGTCCCGAACTACTCCAGACCGGATGCGGTCGCGGACACGCGAAAGCTGGCCACGTGGCTCGAGCGACGTGGGCTCGAGCCCGAGGTTCTGCCCGACACGCACCATCGTCCGTGCAAGAAGATTGACCTGGACGACGTCCGCCTGGTGGTCTCGCTGGGCGGCGACGGCACGCTGCTGCGCGCGGCGCGCGTCATAGGCTATTCCGAGATACCCGTGGTGGGCATCTCGTACGGTCACCTGGGCTTTCTGACCAGCGCACAGCCCGAGGAGCTGCTGACCACGGTGGACAACGCGCTCGAGCGGCGGATGCACGTCTCGCACCGCGCCACGCTGGACATCGAGGCCACGTTTCAGAAGCCCGACGGAAGCACCGTGACGATGCACCGCTTTGCCCTGAACGACTTCTCGCTGGCGCACGGTGCCCACGGAGACATGATCGAGTTCCACGTCAGCGTCTCCGGAAACTACATCGACACCCTGCGTGGCGACGGCTTCGTGGTGTCCACGGCCACGGGTTCCACGGGCTATGCGCTGGCTGCGGGCGGACCCATCGTGACGCCCGAGTTCACCGGTCTAGTGTGCGTGCCCGTGGCGCCGCACACCATCATGGCACGCGCGTTTCTGACCTCGCGCGACGACGTCGTCACGCTGGCCATGAGTAAGGAGCGCCCCGTGGACCGCTGCGTGTTTGCCGACGGACAGCCCCTGGGCGAGGGCATGCAGCTGGTTCGCGCCGACTGTAGGCGCGGCCCGGGCGACATCCTTCTGCTGGACAACAGCGCGCAGAGCTTCTATGACTCGGTCTCGCGCGTGTTCTATGGCAAGGCGGGACAATGATCGACGAACTGCACGTGAAAGACGTCGCGCTCATACGCGACGCCACCATACGGCCCTCTGCCGGCCTCACGGTCCTTACGGGCGAGACGGGCGCAGGAAAAAGCGCGCTCCTCTCGTCCGTGAAGCTGCTGATGGGCGAGAGAGCGGATGCCTCCGCGGTGCGCGAGGGCTCTGACGGCCTGGAGGTCGAGGGCAGGTTCTACGTCCGCGGCGGGGACCCCGATGGCACCGTGGTGCGCAGGAGGGTCTCTGCCGAGGGACATGGGCGCGTGTGGGTGGACGGCCACATGGCCTCCGTGCGCGAGCTCTCGGACGGCGTGGGCGCCACGGTGGACCTGTGCGGCCAGCACGAGCACCAGAGGCTGCTGCGTCCGGGCTCCCACGTCGAGTTCCTGGACGCGTGGGCGGGCGAGGCCGCCAGGCAGGCGAAGGAGTCCTACGACGAGGCGCTGCGCCAGGCAAAGGACGCCCGCGCCGAGCTGGACCGCGTGACGCAGATGGCCCGCACGGCGGGGGAGCGCGTGGACGAGGCGGCCTTCGTGGTGCGCCGCATAGACGAGGTGGCCCCAAAGGAGGGCGAGTACGAGCAGCTGGAGCAGACGCTGCCGCGCGCAGAGCACGCCGAGGCGCTCATCCGCGCCTCCGAGGAGGGGCACGAGATGCTGTCGGGCGACGACGGCGTGTGCGACCAGCTGTCCTCGCTCGTGAGCCAGCTGCGCGACGCCGCCCGCTACGACGCCCAGCTGGCGCAGCACGCCGACGTCATCCAGAGCTCTCTCATCGACCTGGAGGACGTGTCCGGCGAGCTGCGCGACTACCGCGACCAGGTGGAGTTCGACCCCGACGAGCTGAACCAGCTGCAGTCCAGGATGTCGCAGCTGCAGGGGCTCATGCGCAGCTATGGCCCCAGCATGTCCGACGTGCTGCAGCGCCGCGACCGCGATGCCGAGGTGGTGGCCGCCGCCCAGGACGGCGACAAGCTGGTGCACAAGGCAAAGGTGGCGCTGCGGAATGCCGAAGACGTGCTAGCTAGGCGCGCCGACCAGCTGGACCAGGTCAGGGCGCAGGCCGCACCCCGCCTGGCAAAGGCCATCACGCAGCAGATGGCAAACCTCATGATGGGCACGGCCTCCATCCAGATAGCGCAGGAGCGCCTGCCGCGCCAGCAGTGGACGTCCGAGGGCCCCAGCCGGGTCGAAATCATGTACCGCCCCGGTGCCGGCCTGACCGCGCGCCCGCTGCGTCGCATCGCGTCGGGCGGCGAGATATCGCGCGTCATGCTGGCCTGCAAGGTGGTCCTGGGAGAGGCCGACTCCACGGAGACCCTGGTGTTCGACGAGGTGGACGCCGGCGTGGGCGGTGCCACCGCCGTCGCGCTGGCAAAGGTCCTGGACAACCTGGCGCGTACGCACCAGGTCATCGTGGTGACCCACCTGGCCCAGGTGGCCGTCATGGCCCAGACGCACTACCTCGTCAGCAAGTCGCAGGGCGATGTGCCCGAGTCCAGCCTGCGCCAGATCCGGGGCCAGGAGCGCGTGGCCGAGATCGCGCGCATGCTCTCGGGCGACGAGTCCCAGGCGTCCATGGCCCACGCGCGCGAGATGCTGCAGGCGGCGCAGGCGTCCCATGCCGCCTCAGCATAGTGGGCTGGTTGTGTATGGACAAAATGTCAGGGCTCGACCTGGCGTCGCGGGTTATCATGAAGACCCGTAGAGAAGGTAAGCCCCTACGGGAAGGCAGCATATGACCAAGCACATCTTTGTCACTGGCGGCGTAGTTTCTTCTTTGGGAAAGGGCATCACGGCGGCATCGCTGGGACGTCTGTTGAAGTCCCGTGGCTACAAGGTCATGATGCAGAAGGCCGATCCCTACCTCAACGTTGACCCCGGCACCATGAGCCCGTTCCAGCATGGCGAGGTCTTCGTTACCGAGGACGGCAAGGAGACCGACCTGGACCTGGGCCACTACGAGCGTTTCATCGACGAGAACCTCACCAGCCAGTCCAACTTCACCACGGGCCTCATCTACCAGTCGCTCATCCGTCGCGAGCGCGCCGGAGACTTCCTGGGTGGCACCGTGCAGGTGATTCCCCACGTCACGAACGAGATAAAGAACCGCTTCCTCCGCATCGAGGAGCAGACGCAGGCCGACGTCGTCATCACCGAGCTGGGCGGCACCATCGGCGACATCGAGGGCCAGTCCTTCGTCGAGGCCATCCGCCAGTTCCGCAAGGAGAAGGGCCATGGCAACACGCTGGTCATCCACGTCAGCCTGGTGCCCTACATCGCGGCTGCCCACGAGGTAAAGACCAAGCCCACGCAGCACTCCGTGAAGGAGCTGCGCTCCATGGGCATCCAGCCCGACTTCATCGTGTGCCGCAGTGACCACGAGGTCGACGCCTCCATCCGCGCGAAGATCGCCCACTTCTGCGACGTGGACGAGGATTGCGTGTTCGAGAACTCCGACTGCCCGTCCATCTACGACGTGCCCATGCACCTGGCCAAGCAGGGCTTCGACCTGAAGGTCTGCCAGAAGCTGGGCCTGGAGCCCCGCCAGCTGGACATGAGCGAGTGGAACGCCTTCACCGACGCCATGCACCGTGCCAACGCAAAGCAGGACGTCACCGAGATCAAAGTCGTCGGCAAGTACACGCAGCTGCCCGACGCGTACCTCTCGGTCATCGAGGCACTGCACCACTCCGGCGTGTTCTATGGCCGTCATGTCAACATCACGCTGGTCGACGGCGAGGAGCTCACCGAGGAGAACGTGGACGAGGTCCTGGACGGCGCGGACGGCATCCTGGTGCCCGGCGGCTTCGGCCAGCGCGGCGTCGAGGGCAAGATCCTGGCCGCTCACAAGGCCCGCACCGAGAACATCCCGTACCTGGGCGTCTGCCTGGGCCTGCAGGTGGCCGTGTCCGAGTTCGCGCGCAACGTCGCCGGCATGCCCGGTGCCAACTCCACCGAGTTCGCTCCCTCCTGCGAGTACCCCGTCATCGACATCATGCCCGACCAGAAGGACATCGACGACAAGGGCGGCACCATGCGCCTGGGCGCCTACCCGTGCAAGGTCCTGGGCCCGCTGGCCCACGAGGCCTACGGCGAGGACCTGGTCTACGAGCGTCACCGTCACCGCTACGAGGTGAACAACGCCTTCAGGAAGCAGCTGACGGACGCCGGCATGGTCATAGGTGGCCTGTCGCCTGACGACCGCCTGGTCGAGATGATCGAGCTGCCCGAGTCCGTGCACCCATGGTTCGTGGCGTCGCAGGCTCACCCCGAGTTCAAGAGCCGCCCGACGAAGCCCGCTCCACTGTTCCGCGAGTTCGTGCGTGCCTCCATCGCACGTCACGAGGGGCTTGACCGCCACGAGGTGAACCCCGACCACTAGGGCTGGCCTCCTTCTGGCAAGGTCTGCCGTTAGGGTTTGTCCCACGAGGTGAACCACAGCTACGGGCAGACCTCGACCGGTTGAGTTGACCTCCGTAAGGTCAATCTTGACCACATGGATCGACATCGAGGGTTCTTCTTGCCTTCGATTAAACGTGTTATTGGTGCGGCCGTCGCTTCGGCGACGGCCGTTCTTCTGTATCTCGCATGGGCTTTCCACGCATAAAATTGCCATGTCGACTTTGCCATGCCCTTCTTGCGCAAGAAGGGCCGTGATCTGGGGCGGGGGTGTTCGCGTTGAAGCTGGACCAGGCCATGAAGGAGTTCCTGGGGTATCTGGCGGTGGAGCGCGGCAGCTCGCGCAACACGATCCAGGCCTACGGTCGCGACCTTCGCCGCTACGTGAGCTTCTTGGAGGGGCTCGGCGTGACGGATCCAGACGCCGTCACCAGGCAGCAGGTCGAGCAACACCTGGAGGAGCTGTCACGAGCAGGGCTCTCGGCGTCCTCAGTCGAGCGGGCGCTCTCGTCCATAAAGAGCTTTCACCGGTTCATGGTGGCAGAGCAGATCACGTCGAACCACCCCACGGCCGAGCTGCCCCTACCAAAGACTCAGAAGCGCCTTCCGCAGGTGCTGACCATAGACCAGGCGCAGGCGCTGCTGGACCAGCCGTTTCCGGACGACGCGCCGGGACAGCGCGACAGGACCATGCTGGAGGTGCTGTACGGCTGCGGGCTGCGCGTCTCGGAGCTGTGCGGACTGGACGTGCGCGACGTGTACCTGGACGACGAGCTGGTGCGCGTGATGGGCAAGGGCTCGAAGGAGCGGCTGGTTCCGCTGATGGGCACGGCCAAGCGCGCGATGGGGGACTACCTGGAGCGATGGCGGCCGACGCTGCTGCGCGATGGCAGGAGCCCGGCCGTCTTTCTGAGCGTGCGCGGCCGGCGCGTGACGAGGCAGACCGTCTACACCGTGGTCGAGAGGGCTGGCAGGATGGTGGGGCTGGAAGGGCTGCATCCCCACACGCTGCGGCACAGCTTTGCGACGCATCTGCTGGAGGGCGGCGCCGACCTCAGAATCGTGCAGGAGCTTCTGGGTCACGCCAGCATCTCGACGACGCAGATCTACTCGCATGTGGATAGGACCCACGTGAGGTGGGACTACCTGACGGCACATCCCCGCGCGAAGCTGTAGGGCGGGGTGGCCGCGCCTCCCGGCTCGCGGCGAAACTGGTGGCGTGCAACGGCCCTGGCGGCGCTCGGCGAACCTGGTGGCGTGCAACGGACCCGGCGGTGCGCAACGGATGCAGGTCCGGGCACCCATACTCGGCCTGAGAGCACGGGGCGAGATTGACCACCTGATAAAAAGACCAGGTAGATGGCCTTGAGTCAGTTGATATCGTGGCTCAGGCGTGTAATGGATGCGGGTGTGGGCAGCCACAGTCGCGCTGTGCGCATCGCTCGATGAAGAGTCTTTGGGTGTGGGTGCCAACAGTCTGTGGTGCTGCCGATGGCCTCTGCAGGGGTGCGAGGTGTGGGTGCGTGGGCACTCGCGGGCCGGGTGTCTGCAGGGGATGGCCTCTGCAGGGGTGCGAGGTGCGAGTGTGTGGGCACTCACACCTCGGGGGCTTGTCAGCGGATTCTGCAAGGGTCCTAGGTGCGAGTACCCACTTCTCACGACTCTGCAGAAGCCATGTATAGGTTCCTCGCAAATGCCCAGGTAGACGGGCTGGCCGAATCCGGCCGCACCCAGATCTGGACGTTCATCTGACAGGAGTGCCAGGTGTGGGTACTCACAGGTCGATGGCCTGTCAGCATCTTCTGCAGGGGTGCGAGGTGCGAGTGCGTGGACACTCACACCTCGGGTGTCTGCATGGGAAGGCTCTGCGGGGGTGCGAGGTGCGAGTGCGTGGACACTCGCAGGTCGGGACCCTGTCGGGAAGGCCTTGCAGGGGTGCCAGGTGCGGGTGCGCTGACACTCACACCTCGGGTGTCTGCATGGGAAGGCCTTGCGGAGATGGCTCTAGTCGCCGTGCAGCATCAACTGCCATGCAGATTCAGGCGTTACACAATATGTTGGCTGTAAAGATACATATATATCTGGCGTAAATATTTGGCTGATGAAATCAAATCCGGCGAGGCCTGACAGGTATTCCACGCTGAAGTGGGACGGCGTCCCACTGGAATTGCGTGTGGTGCGTAGCCACGGGACGGCGCCCCATCGGAATCGCCCGAGCTGCCAACCCGGCCGTGGGACAGGCCCCCACCGGTCCGCGTACCTGCGTTTATCCCGTCCAATACCAGGGATAAGTAGCCCTGTGGGCCACAAACTTCCAGGAAAACAGAATGCCACAGTTCGAACGCAAAGCCTCTAACAGGCCTGCTTGGAGGTTGTAATGGAGCCTCTACAGAGGCAGTTCTTCTCATAAAACCGCAGGTAAATGAGGTAAAACGCTCCTACCAGGGCATTCATATATCCTACACATTTTGTTCGCAGTGCCCTTCTGGCCGCCAACTGTGGCGTTGTGGCGCATGACCAGGCGCACCTACAACATCTTGGGGCCTTATCGCGAGGCCGTTCGATTGGCCACGCACTTCTTGCACTCGTGTGTGGGGAAAAGTGTGGGTAGGTGGGGCTAGGTGTTATAGTTTGTAGCGCGCAAACGAGAGGGGAGACGTCCCCGAGGCACCTAAGGAGTGTGAGACATGTACCTGACTGGCTCCAAGCAGTACAACTTGGACGCCAAGTCCCGTCTCACCCTGCCTGCCAGCTATCGCAAGGACTTCAGCGACAGCGTGTGCCTCATTCCCCTGAAGGATGCGCTGTACGGGTTTACCCCCGAGGGCTTCGAGCGTTGGGTCGACAGCTTCTTCAACCACGATGGTCGCACATTTGACCCTCGCAACAGAAGAGACGTTGCCCTGAGGCGCATGCTCACGGGCAACACCGTGACCGTGGACATCGATTCCGCGGGCCGTGTGGCCCTAGGAAAGCTCGACATGACCGACCCGAAGGCGCGCGAGCGTCTGGGGCTGGTCAAAGACGTCACCGTCGTGGGCGTGGGCGACCACTTCGAGGTGTGGAACACCCAGAGGTGGGAGGCCGAGCAGGCTGCCTTTGCCGACGACATCGACGCCCTGATCTACGGCGACCAGGCTTAGGAGGTGAGCTCATGGAGGAATTCAAGCATGTCCCCGTTCTTTTGGACGAGGTGCTGCAGCAGCTGGACCCCCAGCCGGGGGAGACGGTGTGCGACTGCACACTGGGCGGCGCCGGCCACTCCGTTGAGCTGGCCCGACGCGTGGCGCCGACGGGACTCTCGATTGGCATCGACCAGGACGACTCGGCACTGGAGGCGGCGCGCCAGCGCTTCGCCCGCGAGGTGCCGCAGGCGCGCCACGAGTTCCTGAAGGGGAACTTCGGCGACCTGGACGACCTGCTGGTGCAGGCGGAGGTGCCTGGCGTGGACTGCTTCCTGTTTGACCTGGGAGTCTCCTCGCCGCAGCTGGACCGCGCCGACCGCGGCTTCTCGTACAACGAGGACGCGCCGCTGGACATGCGCATGGACTTCACCGGCAACGACCTGACCGCCGCGCGCGTGGTGAACGAGTACGACGAGAAGGACCTCACCAGGATCCTGCGCGTCTACGGCGACGAGCGCCACGCGGCCGGCATCGCCCGCATGATCGTGCGCGAGCGCCAGAAGGCCCCCATCGAGACCACGCTGCAGCTGGTGGACGTGGTCAAGCGGGCCATCCCGGCGAAGGACCGACGGCACGGCGGACACCCCGCGCGCAAGACCTTCCAGGCCTTGCGCATCGAGGTGAACCACGAGCTGGACGCCCTGGACCACGGCCTTCGGGCGGCGGTCCGCTGGGCCAACACCGGCGGCAGGATCTGCGTCATCAGCTACCACTCGCTGGAGGACCGCATCGTGAAGCACGTGTTCCACGAGATGTCGCAGGGCTGCATCTGCCCTCCCGACCTCCCCGTGTGCGTGTGCGGTCGAGTTCCCATAGTCGAGGTTCTGACGCGCAAGCCCATCGTGGCCCAGGCGGAGGAGCTCCAGAGGAACCCGCGCTCCCGAAGCGCGCTCATGCGCGTGGCGAGGAAGCTGGACGTGACGTCCGCCTAAGTGGCAACCCCGGCCGAAAGGCCGTGTTGCATATATCAGAACCGCAGCACAGACGCACCACCACCAAACCACCAACGCACCACCAACGCAGCTTAAACGCACCAGGAACGCAGCATTTCGCACCATTTCGCGACAACATCGCTCAGCGGGAAGAGGATTCGGCACGATGGCATATCAGGGATCCACAGCACGTCGCCTAGACCTATGGGACGAGGAAGACCCTCTCGAGGGCCAGTCCCTGGGGAGGCGGCAGGACCTCAGGAGGTTTCGCACCTTCGAGGGCGGGCACCTGGATGCCGACGCGCGCCGCGGAGTGTCTCCGCAGTTCGTGGCCAGGCTGCGCGCCATCGCCGTGGTCGTCGTATTCCTGGCCGTGCTGTGCTGCGTCCGCGTGGCGCTGAGCGCGGGCACGGTCACGCTCATGAGGCAGAACAACAAGGTCGAGTCCAACATCACGCAGCTGCGCGAGGAAAACAAGGACCTTCAGGTGACCCGCTCGGTCCTCTCCAGCGCCGACCGCATCACGCGGATCGCGCAGCAGAACTACGGCATGGTGCAGGTGACGCCTTCCGCCACCATAGACGTGTCGGATTAGCCGGCTTCCAGGCTTTGCCACCGCCCCCGCGAGCGTCCCACGGACGTGACGGTGGGGAAGGTTTTTGTTGATGCTGCGCAGGCACGGCGCAACACCTTGCGCCAGGTAAGAAGGGCGTAAGCTTTAGCCGTGAGAAATTTCGATAGACATAACGGCTCCTTCGGGGGCAGGGGCGGCTCCAATTGGAGCTCGCATCAGCACAAGGGCGCTCGCTCCTCCAGGGGCGAGGGCCTCTTTGGGTTTGGCCCGGGCGGCGGCAAGTTCCGCTGGGTCTTCGGCATCTTTCTGGTGCTGTTCGCCGTCGTGGTGGGCAGGCTGTTCTTCTTGCAGGTCGTGGACCACGACACGCTGTCGGCCCAGGCCCAGGAGCACCGCACGAACGTCATCACCCTGCAGGCGAAGCGCGGCACCATCTACGACCGCAATGGCAACGTCCTGGCCACCGACGAGGAGTGCTACGACATCTACTGCAACCCTCAGGAGGTCTCGAACGCCGAGGACGAGGCCCTCATGCTGAAGGAGGCGTTCGGCGCCAGCGCAGAGAACTACTACGACGCCCTGACGCGCGACACCACCTTTGCCTACCTGGTGCGCAAAGCCGACAAGGAGACCGCCGAGCAGCTGAAGTCCGACCTGGCCAGCAAGGGCTACACGGGCATCTACCTGCTGTCGACAACGAAGCGCGTCTACCCGTACGGACAGGCCGCCGGCCAGATACTGGGCATGGTGGACACCGACGGCAACGGCATCAGCGGCCTGGAGCTGTACTACGACGAGCAGCTGAAGGGCACCGACGGCCAGGAGACGTTCGAGACGGGCAGTCGCGGCATCCCCATCGCGGGCGGCATCAGCCAGACGACCGAGCCGCAGGACGGCCAGGACATCGTGCTCTCACTGGACATCAACGTGCAGAAGGCCGTCGAGGACACGCTCGAGAAGAGCGTGACGAAGTACGAGGCCGACTCCGGCATGTGCATGATCACGAACCCAAAGACGGGCGAGATCATCGCCGCGTGCTCCACTCCCTACGCGGACCTCTCGGACACCTCGTCCCTGACGAACGACGCGCTCACGCTGAAGCAGGTGTCCAGCTCGTACGAGCCCGGATCCATATTCAAGGTGCTCACCATGGCCATCGGCATCGAGGACGGCATCATCACGCCAGACTCCACCTTCAGCGTGCCGGGCTCCATCGTGGTCGGTTCCGACACGGTGCGCGACGACGACCTGCGCTCGGTCACCACGTCCATGAGCGTGCGCGAGATCCTGCGTCGCTCCTCCAACGTGGGAGCTGCACTCATAGCGCAGCAGGAGATCGGCGCCCAGAACTTCAGCGAGGGCGTCAGCAAGTTCCAGATAGGGCAGAAGACCGGCATCGACTACCCCGGCGAGTCCGACGGCATCGTGAAGACGCTGGACCAGTACGAGGGGTCGACCCTGGGTTCCATGGCCTTCGGACAGGGGCTGGCCATCCCCATGGTGCAGATGGCGAAGGCCGTCGGTGCCATCGCGGACGGGGGCTGGCTCATGACCCCGCACTTCGCCGTAAAGGTGGGCGACCAGGACCTGACGTGGGACACCACCGGGCAGGCGGTGTCGGGCGAGACGGCCACAGAGGTCACCGACATGATGCGCACGGTCATGCAGGAAGGCACCGGATCGACGGGCCAGGTGGAGGGCTACGACATAGCCGGAAAGACCGGCACGGGCGAGCAGGCGAACGAAAGCGGAACCGGATACGTGTCGGGGAAGTACCTGGCCTCGCTCATAGGCTTCGCCCCGGCCCCGGACGCCCAGGTGCTGTGCTACGTGGGACTTCACAACACGCCGTATTTGTCTACGTACTCTGCGGCGCCGACCTTCTCGGCTATTATGGGTGAGGCTCTGCGCGAGCTGGGCGT
>JBJEKW010000033.1:0-13365 GCA_051878835.1 Atopobiaceae bacterium | reverse complement strand
TGCCGGACAACCTCATGGTGGTGGCCTGCGACCGGGAGCTGGACCTGCCCTTTGCCAATACGCTGGCGTAGGATTCGCCCCCCCCGGCACGTCCCCTGCCGTGGGGCGGCCCCGCCAATATGGGGTTACCCCTTGCCACTGGCGCGGTCCTTCCGGCCCTCCTCGACGCCGCACCGCGCTCTGCAGGAATTGTGCAGTTGGGCCCATGCCCGTATGCCCTGCTTGAAAATGGACGGGTTGACATACGAGGAGGTTCCATTGCAATCACGAAAGACCGGCATCGAGCAGCCGGCTGTCATCGGCACCACCGGCACCACCCGCCCGCAGGACTCAGCCGGCAACGGAGCTATGGCCCGCCCCAAGGGCTCAATCCAAGGCTCGACCCGCCCCAAGCGACCGTTTCTGAGCAGCACGCTGGGCGTGGCCCTGCTTGCCACGCTGGCCTGCCTGCTGTGGGGCAGCGCGTTTCCCAGCGTAAAGATTGGCTACCAGCTGTTTGGCATCAGCAGCGCCGACACCGCGTCGCAGATCCTCTTTGCGGGCACGCGCTTCACGCTGTCCGGCCTGGGCGTCATCCTGATCATGAGCCTGGTGCGCCGGAAGCCCCTGCGGCCGTCGCGCTCGGACATAGCCCCCGCCATCGTGCTTTCCTTGTTCCAGACCACGCTGCAGTACGCGCTGTTCTACCCCGGCCTCAGCCACGCGTCCGGCGTGGGCAGCTCCATCGTCGAGGCCACGAACACGTTCTTCTGCATCCTGGTGGCGTCGCTCGTGTTCAGGCTGGAACGCCTGACCGCCCGCAAGCTGATCGGCTGCGCCGTGGGCTTTCTGGGCGTGGCAGCCGTCTCGCTGTCGAGCGGCGGCACGGCCAGCTTCACCTTCGCGGGCGAGGGCGTGGTGCTGCTGTCCACCATCGCGGCGGCAACCTCCTCCAGCCTGATCCAGATCTTCTCGCGCAGGGGACATGACTCGGTGCTGCTGTCGGGCTGGCAGTTCCTCATAGGCGGCCTCACCCTGTGCGCCATGGGGCTTCTGGGCGGCGGGTCGCTGCACCCCTCCACGCCGGGGGCGCTGGCGCTTTTGGGCTACCTGGCATTCATCTCGGCGGCGGCATACTCCATCTGGGCGGTTCTTCTGGCTCACAACCCGGTGTCGCGCGTCAGCATCTTTGGCTTCACGAACCCTGTGTTCGGCGCCATCCTGTCGGCCCTGCTCCTGGGCGAGACGAACGTGGTATCGCCCTGGATGGCGGTCTTTGCCCTGGGCATGGCCAGCGCAGGCATCATCATCGTGAACTGGACACCAGGCGCGATCAGCGCACAGGGTGCCGAAGGACGCCTTGTCGGCGCTGCGGGCCAGGCCGTACGCCCGTCCGCGCAGTCGAGCTCCGAGTCCAACGCATAGAGAGTCGCTTCGCAGAAGAGGCATCCCGTATCTAACTTGTCGCGTTATACTTCACAGGTATAGCGCGACTATTTCTAATGCTCAACATGTCCGCATCGCCCGACCAGGTACCTCTGGCCGGGCGTTTTTCGTATGTCGGCCGGCTAAAACCATCTTGTGCGCACCTCAAAACCTGCGTGAAACCTTCGGATGATAGCGTGGGCGCATAAGCCAGGAGGACGAAGCCAGGCCAGCGCATGCGCTCGGACCCAACGGGCCCACAAAGTCGCCACGCGCAGAAGCTTGCGCACCCGACTCGTCCAATAGAGATGGGATCGGCTGATGGAACGAGTGCTCTACACCCGGCACAGCGAGCACCTGGACAAGGACATGGATGTCCTGTGCTATGGCGACGCCGGTTACCCCTTGGTGGTGTTCCCGACCCAGAACGCCAACTGCGACGAGTGGGAGGACTTCGGCATGGTGGCCGAGCTGTCCCCGCTCATAGACGCCGGCCGCATCAGGCTGTTCTGCGTCGACACCGTGGACTCGGAGTCCTGGTATGCCAAGTCTGCAAACAAGGACGAGCGCACCGCCAGGCAGGAGTCCTACTACCACTATGTCTGCGACGAGGTCGTGCCCATGGTGCACGAGGTCTGCAGCGACGACATGCGCCCCCTGGCGTGCGGTGCCAGCCTGGGAGCCACCCACGCCGCCATCATGGCGCTGCGCAGGCCCGACCTGTTCGAGGGATGCATCGCGCTGTCGGGCGTATATCGCACCAGCTACTACTTCGGCGACTGGATGAGCCCCACCCTCTACGACAACGACATCACCGCCTTCCTCAGCAACATGGAGCCCACGCACCCCTACGTCGACCTGTACAACGAACGCGAGCTCGTGTTCTGCGTCGGGCAGGGTCCCTGGGAGCAGGACGGTGTCAAGGACCTGCGCGTCCTCAGCGAGGAGTTCGACCGCCTGGACGTCAGCGCCTGGTGCGACTTCTGGGGCTTCGACGTCAGCCACGACTGGCCCTGGTGGAAAAAGCAGATGGACTACTTCCTGCCCATCGTGCTGGATGACATCGCAAAGCAGGAGGACGGCCAGGCCACCCCGCCACCTTCCCAGAAGGAGGCGGCGCAGCAGAAGCGCAAGGTCAACCTGGAGCGCCTGGCCAAGGCCGGCGACGGTCGCAACGACGAGTGCGCCACGGTGAAGCCCGAGGCCCCGCGCGGTGGGCGCAGGGGCTCGCACTCGGCAAAGTCCGAGGAGGAGCCCGCGCCAAAGTCGCGCAAGGCCGCAGCCGTGCGGGCAGCGGTGGCATCCAGCCCAAAGTCTCGCTCGAAGGCAGCCGCGGGCGTCGCTCGCTCCCGCGCGCGTCGCAGCAGGTAGGCCACGGCAAACAGTGTCATCGAGCGCGCCCGGATCCGTTGGGGTCCGGGCGCGCTATTTTACAGTTCTCCGCTATGTACCGTGCCTCTCTTCGACGACGTCAAGAAGCTCGGACTTGTTGCAGCCTATGCCTCTGACGAAGACGAGGACCCACCCCTCTTGGAGCGACGGCGTCTTGTCGTGGAGGCGGACTTCTTCGCCGGATACAGGCTTTTGTCATTCGACATGCTGTCCAGGGTGTCGGCAACGCGCTTCTTGCCCTTGTTGCTCATGTCGTGAACCAGCGTATAGACGTGCTCCTCGTAGACGTCCATCTGCGGCAGCGTGAGCTCTCCCTCATAGCCCAGCAAGTCATTGGGGGTGCATCCTAGGTAGCGGCAAATCTTCACGATGTAGTTCGAGTTGATGGGGCGCACGCCGCGCTCCCAGTTGCTGACCGCGCCGCTGGACAGACCCACCAGCGCACCTATCTCCGCCTGGCTCTTATGTGCCAGCGTCCGAATCTCCCGCAGCTTTATGTTGCGGCCGTCCTCAGGTTCCTGGCCATCCGTTACCACGGGCCCTTGATTCGGCTCCAGGTCCTGACGTTGTTTGCGGTTGCCCGCAGACGCAGGTTGCAGCTTGGCGCTCTCCGACGCCGCCACAGTACCCGCAGGTACGTTCGATCTGAGCGAGTTCCGCTTTGAGCTGCCCGTCGTGCTAGTCGTGACATCCTGGGTTGCCTTGCGCCTCGTCGTGCCCTTGGCGCCGGCAGTCGATTCGACGGAATCGCCCAAGATGCGAGCCCGCTCCTCGGCCTTCCCCATTTCGTCGGCGCCCATAAGCCTCCCCGCGGCAGCAGATTGAGTCCTCCGGCACAGCTTCGCCGGACCGCCAGCTACATGCCATAAGGACAATTCGCACTTGGCAGTGGATGCTATGTTCGTTCGCTCCGCGGAAATCATCTCAACACTGCGTTGAGTTTTGGCAAAACAGTGCAAAGTTCTACGTAGCGTTGAGTTCTGGACGAAGCCGTCATCGCTCCCGGGCCGTACCCGCAACTGAGCTATGCTATCCAGAACCCGCTATCTGCGACCGTCGGAGGGGCAATCATGGAATACCAGGTGGGCATCGGAACGCGCGTGGAGACGTTCGAGCTTCCGGAACCAGACGTCATCGAGGTCATGCACGCGAACGACGTCGAGTTCCAGCAGACGGGCCAGACCGTGGTGGCACAGTCCCTGTGCCACCCCATCGGGACCCCGCAGCTGCGTGAGCTGGTGCGCCCCGGACAAAGCGTCTGCATCATCACGAGCGATGTGACGCGCCCCCTGCCCACGGCCACCGTGCTGCCTCCCGTGATGGACGAGCTCCATGCGGCGGGCGTGCACGACGAGGACGTGCTCCTGGCGATTGCCCTGGGTAGCCACCGCCCGCAGACTCAGGAGGAGCTGCAGCACATAATGGGCCCCTACTACGGCAAGCTACGCGTGCTGAATGGCGACTCGAAGGGTTTGGTGCACTACGGCCGCACCAGCCACGGCACTCCCGTGGACATCCTGGAGGAGGTGGCCCACGCGGACGTGCGCGTGGCGCTGGGAAACGTGGAGTACCACTACTTTGCGGGCTACTCGGGCGGCGCGAAGGCCATCATGCCGGGCGTCAGCACGTTCGAGGCCATACAGGCCAACCACTCGCTGATGGTGGACCCCGCCGCGCATGCCGGCAACAGCGAGAGCCCCGTGCGCCTGGACCTGGAGGAGGCCTGCGGCATGGTGGGCCTGGGCTTCATCGTGAACGTGGTGCTGGACGAGCAGAAGCGTGTCGTGTACAGCGCCTGCGGCGACTTCGTGAAGGCGCAGAGGGACGCCTGCGTCCAGCTGGACCGCCTGTATGGCTGCCCGCTGCACGAGCGGGCGGACATCGTGGTGGTCAGCCAGGGCGGCGCGCCGAAGGACCTGAACCTGTACCAGCTGCAGAAGGCGCTGGACAACGCGAAGCACCCCATCAAGGACGGCGGCGTCATCGTATTGGTGGGCTCCTGCGCCGAGGGCCTGGGCCAGGCCACGTTCGAGCGCTGGATGCTGGAGGCGTCCAGCCCCGACGACGTGGTGGAGCACCTGCACCGCCAGTTCCAGCTGGGTGGGCACAAGGCTGCCGCGGTGGCGCAGATACTGCAGCGCGCCGACGTGTACCTGGTGTCCGACATGCCGGACGACCTGGTGCGCAACTGCTTCATGACGCCGTTTGCGCACGTGCAGGACGCCGTGGACGCCGCCATGGTGCGGCAGCGCCAAAAACTGGGCCACGAGCCGCGCGTGCTCATAATGCCCCACGGGGGCAGCACCCTGCCTCTTATGCAGCTGTAGAAAGCCCTACAGCACGTGCTCGGTGCGGGCGATGATGTCGTTCTGGATTTGCGGTGACAGCTCCACGAACATGGCCGAGTAGCCCGCCACGCGCACCACTAGGTCGCGATGGCGCTCGGGATGCCTCTGGGCGTCTATCAGGGTGTCCCTGCTGACGACGTTGAACTGGATGTGCTGCACGTCCAGCCTGCAGAACGCCCGCAGGTAGTCCTCCAGCTTTCGAAGGCCCGCCTCGCCCGCCAGGGTGGCCGGCGAGAACTTCACGTTCAGCAGGCTGCCGTTGGAGTCCAGGACGTTCTCCAGCTTTGACACCGACAGCAGGCTGGCGGTGGGACCGTGCTTGTCGCGGCCCACCATGGGCGACAGGCCGCCGTCAGCCAGCTGCTCGCCGGCATGGCGACCGTCGGGGCTGGCGCCCACGGCCGCACCCAGCGGGATGTGGGCCGACACGGTGTAGCTGCCGGGCTGGAAGTGGCCACCACGCGGGTTCTGGTACCTCTGGACAGCCTGGCCGTAGTAGGCAAGGAAGTGCCTGCCCAGGCTGTCGACCTCGTCCACGTCGTTGCCGTACTTCGGGTAGCGGTTCACCAGGCGCTGGCGCAGGACCTCGTCCCCCGGGCCGGACCAGTCGCGATGCAGGGTGGCCAGAAGGTCCTGGTAGCTGATGACGTGCTCCTGGTACACGGCGCGGTTGATGACCTCGAGCGAGTCGGCCAGGTTCGCCGTGCCGACGCCCTGGACGCCCGACGGGTTGTAGCGCGCGCCGCCCGACGTGATGTCGCAGCCGTGCTCCAGCGAGTCGTGCACCAACGTGGACAGAAGCGGCGTCGGACTGGTGGCCCTATGGGCCAGGTCGCAGGTGTTGCACCCCTGCGCCATGAGGCCGACGTAGTGGTCGATGGTGTGCTCGAGCGCCTGGCACAGTCCCTGGAAGTCGGGCCAGCCCTCGGGATGGGAGTCCAGGGTGATCTCCAGGCACTTCATCATGTTGAACATGCTGATGTCGTGCAGGCCGTACATGCGACCGGGGATGGACAGCTCCACGCAGCCCACCACCGCATAGTCGCGCGCGTCCTCCAGGCTGACGCCACGGTTGACGAAGGCGGGGACGTTCACCTGGTCGTTGAACACCTGGGGCAGGCCGTCGCCCAGGCGGATGACCTCGCAGGCCTTGTGCAGCAGGGGCTCGGGCGTATGGGCGTGCAGGCGCAGCGACAGGTTGGGCTGGGGCAGCCGCGTGTCGTTCTGCAGGTCCAGCAGCAGCAGGGAGAGCTCGTTCGATGCGTCGTTGCCCTGGGCGTCGACGCCGCCCACCACAAGGTTGTAGCCCGTGGGGAAGCCGCCGAAGAACCGTGCGCTCTCGGTGGAGCGCAAAAACACGACGGTGTTGGTCTTTAGGTAGAAGCACTGCAGCAGCTCGCGCAGGAAGGCATCGCTTTGGCCCTGCTGCACGCTGGCGCGGTAGTAGGGCAGCAGGTACTGGTCCATGCGGCCCAGCGAGATGGAGCTGGCGTTGCTCTCGTGCTGAAGCGCCACGCACAGGATCCAGACCAGCTGCAGGGCGTCGCAGAGGTCGCGTGCGGGCTGTGTGGCCACGTGGTCCAGCACCTGCGCCATGCGCTCGAGCTCACTCCCGCGCTGGCTGCTGACGCCGTCCTGCAGCATGCGCTGGCGCACGAAGTCGGCGTAGCGTCTGACGTAGTCCTGGAGTCCCTCCAGGCACAGGACGGAGGCGCGATAGAAGTCGTTTGCCGGGTCCGCCGAGGCGAGGTCCCTCACGCGCTGCGTGATAGCGCCCAGGCCCTGGCTCAGCACCAGCTGGTAGTCCGGGATGATGTGTCCCTGCCCCTTGTCGGTCTGGGCGACGGCAAACACCTTGCTGGCCTGCGCCTCCTTCACCACGGGGTCCAGGTGGGCGTTGTACCAGTCGTTCAGCGAGCGGCCGCTCCAGTACGGCGCCAGCACGTCGCGGTAGAAGTCCTTGTCCTCCTGGCTCATCTGGAACTGGTCCTGCGGACGCGTGGGGAACTGGTCCAACTCGTCCAGGATCCAGTACGGGCTCATCTCGGGCGAGACGACGCCGGCACGTGGCGTGGCCGTGCGATTGCCGGCCAGAAGGTCATAGTCGTCCAGGACCAGCCGGTGGTTTTGCAGCACGTGGACGAAGGCCTTCGCGCGCCTGATGATGGCGGGCTCCCCCTCCGTCTGCTGGTAGCTCTGCATGTACAGCGTGGCGCGCTCCAGGTCCACCTGGCGCGGGTGGCTGAACAGTTCGTCCTTGATGTGGCGAGTCCTCTGGGTAAGCATCCGGCCCTCCCGGCTACGATTCGTTTGTCTGCAGTATAGCGCGTTTGTTCCTGATTGCTATCGTTTTATTGAAACTCCCCCACAAATCTGTAGCGCACTTCTTGACATATCTTGCAGCACTTTGGCAAAGGCGCTGCTTTGGGCAATAATGAGAAGAAACGATTGGGGGATGCATGTTTCGAACGGAGCGCCAGGACGCCATCCTGGAACGGCTGAGGGCGGATGGCAGCGTAAAGACCCTGCAGCTGGCCAACACCTTTGGCGTCAGCGAGGACAGCATTCGCAAGGACCTGCAGCAGCTGGCTGCCGAGGGCAGGCTCAGGCGCGTCTACGGCGGCGCCATTCCCAGCCAGGCGTCTGCAAAGCGCCTGGTCACAGCGCGCACGGACGACCAGCGCTCCCAAAAGCTGGAGATTGCAAAGAAGGCCTACGAGCTCATAGAGCAGAACACGACCGTGTTTCTGGACAGCGCATCCACGAACCTGTACCTGGCAGACCTCCTGGCGCACGGCTCCAAGCGCATCGTGGTGGTCTCGAACATGTTCGACGTGCTGAAGCGCGTGGCAGCCGGGCCAAAGATCCAGGCGCAGTGCTTGCCCGGCACCGTAAGCGCCGAGCTGAACGGCGTTGTGGGCTCCGCCACCACAAAGATGCTGGAGCGCATGAGGTTTGACGTCGCCTTCATAGGCGCGCTGTGCGTGGACTTGGAGTCTGACGCCGTGACCACCTTCGACATAGAGGACGGCACAGTGAAGCAGACCGTGCTGGCCTCTGCCGAGCGCTCCTACGTCATGGCCGACTCCCACAAGTTCGTGCAACGGGGCGGCTACCGCTATGCGCACGTGTCCGACTTTACCGGCATCGTGACCGACACCGCCGGAGCGGCCAACCGCGAGGCCGTCGAGAACCTGGGCGTGGCGCTGCTGTAGCAGCCACACTCCGCCGGCGAACGCCCGCAACAACCCTTCGAGGCGAGTCCGAACAACCCGATATCCCAGCTGGCTGGGGCTTTCTCCGGCTGGCCATGGCTTTGAAAAAACGCCCCCGCGCATCGTCTGCGCAGGGGTGTCGCTGTGCAAGGTGCCGCTTTCTAGGCCTGGAACGTGGTGCGTCCGAAGGCGTCCTTCCAGGCGCTAGTAAACTCGTCCACGGCGATCTGCGTGCCGGGATGGTCGACCATGGCCTGCACCACCGCGGGAGGCACGGTGACGGAGGCAACGCCCTCCAGCACCAGCTCGTGCACCTGGCTGGTGTTCT
Source organism: Atopobiaceae bacterium (assembly GCA_051878835.1). Lineage (GTDB taxonomy): Bacteria > Actinomycetota > Coriobacteriia > Coriobacteriales > Atopobiaceae > Olsenella_K. The sequence continues at coordinate 4,678 of JBJEKW010000033.1, read as the reverse complement.
TGAAGCTGGCAGCGCACACCTTCGACGGGAGGTTGTGGTACTCCAGCATCTGCTGCAGCTCGCGCACGGCCTGGACGCCGTCACCGTAGTTGCACATGCGGTTGACGTAGGGAGCCAGGTAGTCGGCGCCGTTCATGGCAGCAAGGAACGCCTGGTCAGCGCTGTAGATGGCGGTGGCCAGCACCTTCAGGCCCTCGGCCTTTGCCGCCTTGATGGCGCGCAGGCCCTCGTGCGTCACGGGAATCTTCACGTACATGTTCTGGCGCAGGCCGCAGATGTGACGCGCCTCGCTCATGATGCCGTCAAAGTCGGTGGCGACGACCTGCATGAACATCTTTTGCTGGGGATCCAGCACGGCGTTCATCTGCTGGAACACCTCCTCGGGGGTCTTTCCCGAGCGCGTGATGATGGTGGGGTTCGTGGTCACGCCGGCAATGGTCAGGTACCCGGAGAGCTCCTGTACCGCCTTCGCGTCCGCAGTGTCCAAAAAGAGTTCCATGAGCAGCTTCCCTTCCGCTTTGGGTCGTGGCGACGTGCCAAAGGCGCGGGCCCGTGGTCCTTCTTGCCACCATCAATACTATCCCGTTTGTTCCCGATTGCAAGCGTTTCTTCTTATTTAGCTAAATTCACAGAGGTCGGAAGGGGCCGCGTGGGATGCGACGATGCCTGCAAGAGCTCTCCACCCCGAAACAAAGGGTTTACGCAACGGGGGTTGCGGCGCGCGACGTCACGGGCGTATAGTGCACGGCAACGAGAGAGAAGCCACCTCAGGTGGCCCAAAGGCAGAGAGGAGCGCCACTCATGATTCGCAACGCAGTCAACTTCAGCATGTCCATGAACTGGTGGTGGCGCGATTCGCTAGCGGTCGGTCGATCGTGAGTCTCTCGCGCCATCTTTTTTTGCGTGCATAGAGGGCTCCCGGTTTGACCGGGGGCCCTTTTTCTTGTGCCCCGAACCCCAGCAAGACCCCGTCCCATCCAGCTCATTCCAAACAACGCGTCAACCAAGCGGCCGGAGCCTCCGGCCAGAAAGGAACCAACCATGTCCGAGAACACCCAGCAGGCCCGCACCGTCACCACCTCCGACCACGGCAAGCTCGACGTGAGGGCCCTCGTCCTTCTGGCCGTGCTTCTGGCCGCAGGCTTCATCCTGGACTTCACCGTGGGTAAGGCCATCACGGGAGCCACGGGCGGCGTCATCTGTCCCGAGTTCATCATCTCGGCCTTCTGCCTGACCATTCTGGTCGTGCGTCCCAACGCGGAGCAGGCCCTGGTCATCGGCCTCATCTCGGCCGCCGTCATCCAGCTGACCACCTCGTCGCCCTTCATCGACTTTGCCGCCGAGGGTGTCGCCGCCATGCTGATGGCGGGCATCGTGGCCGCCGGCATGCGCCCGGGCTCCAACGGCCGCGCCAAGGCGCTGGTGCCCTGCATCGGCACGTTCGTGACCACCGTGGTCTCCGGCGTCATCTTTATGCTGATAAAGATTGCCATGGTGGGCCTGGCCCAGCAGCTGGCCGCCGCCATGCTGCCCGTGGTGTTCGCCACCGCCGTCTTCAACGCCATCCTGGTACAGGCGCTGTACGTGCCCATCCGCAAGGCCCTGAAGCTGAACGACTAGCCCTCGTTCCGACCGACGCCAACACTTTTTTCACTTGCCCTTCTTGTACTGAACAACCGCCCCGCAGAACCTCACCCAAAGGAGAGCCACCATGTCCGCACAAACCGCCGAGCCCCGCACCGTAACCGTCCCCACCACCAAGGCTACCGACGTCTCGTCCCTGATCCTTCTGGCCGTGCTTTTGGCCGCAGGCTTCATCCTGAACCTGACCGTGGGCAACGCCCTGGGCATCGTGGGCATAAAGCCCCAGTTCATCATTGCCTCCTACGCGCTGGCCATCCTGCTGAAGCGCTCGAGCCTGGGCCAGGCCGCGCTGTTCGGCGTCATCTCGGCCGCCATCATCCAGCTGACCACGTCCATCCCCGGCCTGAACTTCCTGACCGAGGTCGTGGCTGCCCTGGTGATGGCCGCCATCGCAAAGCGCCAGATCAAGGTAGGCGGCAGGAACGTGACGCCGCTGGTGGCCGCCTTCGTGACCACCCTGGTGTCCGGCGCGCTGTTCGCCGTGCTGGGCACGCTGATCATGAGCGCCGCCCTGCCCACCGTGGTCGTGAAGCTGCCCATCGTCCTGGGCACCGCCGCCTTCAACGCCATCGTGGTCCAGGCGCTGTACCTGCCCCTGAGCAAGGTCCTGCAGAAGTAGGTTCGCTAGTATGTTGGGGTCGCCCGCCCGGGCGGCCCCCCGTTCGTTCACGAAAGGTTGTCCATGTCCCAAAGCACCGCCAAGGCCATCGTAGAGTTGAAGGACGTCTCGTTCTCGTACGACACGGACGAGCAGACGCCCGCCCTGAGCCACGTGTCCATGCGCGTGAACCAGGGCGACTTCCTGGGCATCATCGGTCCGTCCGGCGCGGGCAAGTCCACGCTGGCCGCCGTGATGTCGGGGGCCATCCCCCACCACTACCGCGGAACGCTGTACGGCGCCACGCTGGTGGAGGGCAAGGACACCTGCGAGGTCACCCTGACGGACATCTCGCAGGTGGTCGGCAGCGTGCTTCAGGACATAGACACCCAGATGGTGGCATCCGTCGTCGAGGACGAGATGCTGTTCGGCCTGGAGAACTTCGGCGTCGACCACGACCAGATCCCCGCTCGCATACAGCAGACGCTGGAGACCGTGGGCATAGCCGACCTGCGCGACCGCGAGATAGCCACGCTGTCCGGCGGCCAAAAGCAGAAGGTGGCCATCGCCGCCATCCTGGCCATGCGCCCGCGCGTGCTGGTGCTGGACGAGCCCACCGCCGCGCTGGACCCCGCCTCGTCCAGGCTGGTGTTCGACACCCTGCGGCAAATCAACCGCCAGGAGGGCATCACGGTGGTGGTCATCGAGCAGAAGGTGGCCCTGCTGTGCGAGTACTGCAACCGCGTCGCCGTGCTAAACCAGGGCCAGCTGGTGCTGCAAGGCACGCCGCACGAGGTGTTCCAGCACCCCGACGAGCTGCGCCGCATCGGCGTGGACAGCCCCCGCGTGGCCCGCGTGTACAACAGCCTGGTCCAGAAGGGCATAGCACCCGCCGGCAGCCCCTGCCTGAACGTGCAGGAGGCGGCCACACTGATCCACAACCTGGTGCAGAAGGCGGGCAAGAAGGACACCGGCGCACCTGGCACCAAGGACGCGACCGGCACCAATGGCGCGACCGACGCCAGCTCCGCGCCCGGCACCGGCGCCCCCAGCGCCTCCGACGTCCGGCGGTTCCGCGCCGGCTCTCGGCACGCCGTCCCCGCGCGCCCGCACGCCGAAGGTGCCGAGCCCGTGGTCTACCTGAAGGACGTTTGCTTCGCCTATCCCAACGGCGGCGCCACGGTGGACGACCTGTGCATGAGCGTGTATCCCGGCGAGGTCGTGGGCATCGTGGGCCAAAACGGCGCCGGCAAGACCACGCTGACGAAGCTGTTGAACGGACTTCTGCGCCCGTCCAGCGGCCAGGTGCGCATCGCGGGCATCGACACGAAGGACGTCCCCACCAGCCGCATCGCCGCACACTGCGCCACGCTGTTCCAGAACCCCGACTACCAGCTGTGCCGCGACACCGTGCTGGACGAGGTGGCCTTTGGCCTGGAGCTGCACGGCACCCCCACCGACCAGGCGCGCCAGCGCGCGCAGGCGGTCATAGACCGGTTCGGCCTGCCCGCCGGCGAGGCGCCCTTCTCGCTGTCGCGCGGCCAGAGGCAGATGGTGGCGCTGGCCTCGGTCGTGGTCATGGAGCCCGACGTCGTACTTCTGGACGAGCCCACCAGCGGCCTGGACTACCGCGAGTGCATGACGGTCATGGACACGGTCAGCCAGATGGCCCAGCACGGCTGCGCGGTCATCATGGTGTGCCACGACATGGAGGTCGTCAGCGACTTCGCCGAGCGCATCGTGGTCATGGCGAACGGCCGCATCCTGGACCGCGGCCAGACCGGCCAGACCTTCGCAAAGCAGGACCTCATGAGAAGGGCCAGCGTGGCCCCACCCCAGATAATCCAGCTGTCGCTGGAGCTGGCGCGCACGACCTCGCCCGACTTCGCCGGCATCAGCCAGGTGTCCGGCATCGTGGACCTGACCCAGGAGATGGTTTGCCATGACTAACGTGATTGACTACGTGCCCGGGAACACCCTCCTGCACAGGCTGAACCCCGTGACGAAGCTGGCCATAGCCACGGCCATCATCGTGGCCACGTTCTTGGCGGGCACCTACCCCATGCTGCTGGGACTGCTGGCACTGACCCTTTTGCTGGGCGTGTACGCAGGCGTGTTCTCTCGCCTGGTGTCGCTTCTGAAGCTGCTGGTGCCCCTGGCGGTCATCATGCTGTTGCTGCAGACCGCGTTCGTGCGCGGCGGCGACGTGGTGTTTGCCTGGATGACCAGCGAGGGCCTGATCACGGGCAGCAAGGCCTGCCTCAGGCTGCTGGGCGTGGCGCTGCCGCTGATACTGATGCTGACCGTGACAAAGCTGAATGACCTGGCAAACGCCTGCGTCGAGGTCCTGCACGTGCCGTACCGCTACGCGTTCACGTTCACGACCGCCCTGCGCTTCGTGCCCGTGTTCAGCCAGGAGATGAACGCCATCGTGGA
>JBJEKW010000032.1:0-2445 GCA_051878835.1 Atopobiaceae bacterium | reverse complement strand
AAGCGAAGGAGAGGTCGCTATGCCCAATACCATGCGAGGCGTGTACACCAACCTCACGCACATCCGTCGGCAGGTGTTCTCCGAGGTGGCGAAGGTCATCTATGCCACCAAGGACAACCCGAACATGACCGACGAGGACTTCGACAAGATGTTCGACGAGCTCCCGTACAAGATCATCCCCGGTGACGTGGCAACGTACCGCGAGTCGGTCTTCCTGGAGCGCGCCATCGTGGGCGAGCGCATCCGCCTGGCTCTGGGCCTGCCCCAGCAGGGCGTCGACAAACCCGGCCGCATCTCGGACGGCCTGCGCGAGGCTGCCGGCCCCGAGACCTACTACCAGCCGCCCCTGATCAACGTGATCAAGTTCGCGTGCAACGCGTGCAAGGACAACGTGTACGAGGTCACGAACACCTGCCAGGGCTGCCTGGCCCACCCCTGCCGCGAGATCTGCCCCAAGGGCGCCATCACCTTTGTGAACAAGAAGGCCTACATCGACCAGAGCAAGTGCATCCACTGCGGCATGTGCGCCAAGACCTGCCCGTACCACGCCATCCACCACTACGAGCGCCCGTGCGCCGCAGCTTGCGGCATGAAGGCCATCGTGTCCGACGAGCACGGCCGCGCCGAGATAAAGCAGGACAAGTGCGTGGCCTGCGGCCAGTGCCTGATCAACTGCCCGTTCGGTGCCATCGTGGACAAGAGCCAGATTGCCCAGGTCATCTGGTCCATCCTGTCGGGCGACGAGGTCATAGCCATCGTGGCGCCTGCCTTCGTGGGCCAGTTCGGCGGCAAGGGCGACGTGGGCAAGCTGCGCATGGCCTTCAAGCAGCTGGGCTTCTCGGGCATGGAGGAGGTGGCCCTGGGCGCCGACCTGTGCACCATCCAGGAGGGCGACGACTTCCTGGAGGAGGTGCCCGACAAGCTGCCGTTCATGGGCACGTCGTGCTGCCCCGCCTGGTCCATCATGGCAAAGAAGGAGTTCCCCAAGTACGCCAACTGCATCTCGATGGCCCTGACGCCCATGACCCTGACCGCGCGCATGGTGCGTCGCCAGCACCCGCACGCAAAGATCGTGTTCGTGGGCCCGTGCTCGGCAAAGAAGCTCGAGGCCATGCGCAAGTCCGTGCGCTCCGAGGTGGACTTCGTGCTGACCTTCGAGGAGATGGCCGGCATGATGGACGCCAAGGGCATCGACTACCTGAAGCTGGCAGACGAGGGAAAGTCCGACTTTGACCAGGCGTCCTCCGACGGTCGTGGGTTCGCCGTGGCCGGTGGCGTTGCGAGCGCCGTCGTGAACGCCATTCACCGCGAGCACCCCGACCTGGAGGTGAAGGTGGCGAACGCAGAGGGCCTGGAGGACTGCCGAAAGATGATGCGCGACGCCTCGCGTGGAAAGTACAACGGCTACCTGCTGGAGGGCATGGCATGCCCGGGCGGCTGCGTGGCCGGCGCCGGCACCCTGGTGGCCATAAACAAGTCGGCCGCTGCCGTGAAGCGCTATGCAAAGCGCTCCACGCGCAAGAACGCCACCGAGAACGGCTTTCGCATGCTGATACCCGTGCTGGAGCGTCCCGAGGACCGTCAGACCTTCGGCGACAACGAGGTGCTCGAGACCGACACCGCCACCATGGGCGCCGCAGCTGCCAAGGCAGCTGCAAAGAAGACCGCCGCTGCTGTGGCTGCCAGCCAGAAGTCGGACGCCGCGCAGAAGGGTGACGCTGCCAAGCCCGCCGATGGGGACGCCGGCCAGAAGTAGCTGGTTCTTCTTGACCAAGGCTCTTACTGCAATAGACAAGGGCGCTTCCGCGACGTGCGGGGGCGTCCTCTTTGTGGCGTGACGGCTTGGGTATGCGTCCTGCGGCGCCCGGAAGGACCTGGGAGCCAGGCCGGCCAGAAGGGCCAAACGGTTGATGTAGTCCGGATATAAAAGCTGCGAGGCCGGAGGGTTTTCCTCCGACCTCGCAGGTCTTTAGCAGGTGTATGGCACGAAATGATGCCGGGCTAGGACTTCACGCCCTTCGTCGAGGCGTAGAACGATGCCTCGGGGAACACTTCCTTGATGGTGTGGCCGTTGACGAACGGCAGGGTCAGGAACTCGTCCACGGTGGGAACGAGGTCGCTGCAGTCGACAAAGTGGTTCTTGCTGTTGCGGATGCTGGTGTCCTGCGCGCGCCATGCCTCGTAGTTGACGTCGGTAATGTAATAGACCTTGGAGTCAACCTTCATGTACACGGAATGGTTCGCGTGCAGGTAGTCCGCAAGGCCGTCGTAGCTTATGTCAAGCTTCTCCGATGCGATTTTTCCCATGGTCATTCCTTTCGTCAAGGGCCCGACCTTCATAGCGCCATATTAGCGCCCGAGCGACGGATTGGTCCGCCGGTTCTGCATCTGTTAGGCCAGCGTTATAAAAAACGCGTGTACGTGATAGTAGGTGTAAAGAATCGC
>JBJEKW010000031.1:0-2467 GCA_051878835.1 Atopobiaceae bacterium | reverse complement strand
CGGTATCGCCAGGTCGGGGTGTCAAAGGGGTGGTTATCGCCAGGTCGGGGTGTCAAAGGGGTGGTTATCGCCAGGTCGGGGCGTCCGGAAACCTGGGCAAACTCCCGGTCGGGGCGTTTGGCCTGCGTATACTCCAGTTCGGGGCGCCACCCGGGCAGCTAACCCCAGGCCTGGGCGACACAGGCATGAACGCCGTCAGATGTGGGCACCAGTGACTTGCCAGGACTTGCCACGACCAGGTCCGGATACCAACATCGCCAGGTCTACGCGTCAGAAGCAGCCCGTAGATCGCTTGCAACCCGCCGACCCCTCGAAGACCCGCCAACCACAAGCTCCCCCAAGGTCACCCGCACAAGAAAGGCGGCCGGCAGGTGACATGCACCTTGCCGACCGCCTCTACCAGACGAGCCTGGTTGAGAAAATCTGCCGCGAAACCCGCTCGGGTTACTGGGGATGTCCTACTGGACGTCGTCCTCGCTCTGCCACGCGCCGTCCCACACGATCTGGCGGTAGCGCACGGGATCCGTGTCGCCCTCGGTCGAGAACAGCAGCACCTGAGAGTCCTTGCCCAGCTCCAGCTCCTGGCGCAGCTGCTCGTAGGCGGGGTCGGTCATGATGGTCGAGATGACGCCCATGCCCACAGCGCCGGACTCGCCGGAGGTCACAGCGGGGTCGCCCTTCACGGGCACCGCCAGCATACGCATGCCCTTGGAAGAGACCCAGTCGGGGCAGCTGACGAACGCGTTGGCATGGTTGCGCAGGATGTCCCAGCCGATGGTGTTGGGCTCGCCGCATGCCAGGCCTGCCATGATGGTTTGCAGGTCGCCGCCCACGATGCGAGGGTTGCCGTCGCCAGCAACGGCGCCCTGGTACAGGCAGTCGGCGGCGCCGGCCTCCATGATCACGAACTTGGGCGGGTTCGTGGGGAACAGGTTGGTAAAGAAGCCCACCATCGAGCTGGCCAGCGAACCGACGCCCGCCTGCACGAACACGTGCGTGGGACGGTTGACCTCCAGCTGGCGCAGCTGGTCGGCCGCCTCGGAAGCCATGGTGCCGTAGCCCTGCATGATCCAAGACGGAATCTTGGTGTAGCCCTCCCAAGCGGTGTCCTGTACGATGACGCCGTGCTCGGTCTGGGCGGCCTCCTTCGCGGCCAGGCGCACGCAGTCGTCGTAGTTCAGGTCCTCGATCGTGACCTTGGCGCCCTCCTTCGCGATGTTGTCAAAGCGGGTCTTCGTGGAGCCCTTGGGCATGTGCACGACCGCCTTCTGGTGCAGGCGGTGTGCCGCCCATGCCACGCCACGGCCGTGGTTGCCGTCGGTCGCGGTAAAGAAGGTCGCATGGCCGAAGTCGTGCTCCAGCTGGTCGGAGGTCAGATAGTCAAAGTCGCAGTCGCTGACGTCGCGGCCGGTCTCCTGGGCGATGTAGCGAGCCATGGCAAACGAGCCGCCCAGCACCTTGAACGCGTTCAGGCCAAAGCGGTAGCTCTCGTCCTTCACGTACAGGCCGCCCAGGCCCAGACGGTTGGCCATGCCCTTGAGGTCGGCCAGAGGGGTCACGGAGTACTGCGGGAAGCTCTTGTGGAACGCACGCGCCTTCGCGACGTTGTCCAGGCTCATGACCTGCAGGTTCTTGTCCTCACTCTTCGGCATGTGGTTCGCGACCCACTTGATCTTCGGTTCCATGGCCATCCTCTCTCGCCTGCCAGACTCGCGCGATTTCCCTTCGGGTTTGGGATGCCCGGAGCCCTCGGTGCGCGTAAAACGCACTCTGCTTGGCCCCGCGCTCCGCCCGGCACCGCACTCTGCACGGCACTACGCCCCGCTCGGCACCGCGCTTCCCGTTCGCCCAAAAGAAAATTACGTTTTGTCTGATAACATAACTTTTTGTTTGGTACTGCCATTAAAGCACAGGCCGGCACGAACTCAAGGGCTTCAGGGCAAGAAGTTCACCGAGTTCGCGGACGGTCGGCTTGCCGGCGCAAGCGGCTCAGCCGCAGGCTGCCGGTTCGGAGGTCTGCCGGTTCGACGGTCTGCCGGTTCGGCAGGGCAGACGATGCAGACCCGCCCGAGACGGGGTACCGCGCGAATCGGGCGAACCGCATGGCTGAGCAAACCACCGCCCCGCGCGCAAACCTGGCGGGTGCGGGTACCCGCGGCGGCCGCCTTTGCACATGGATATGCAGAGAGGGCAGAAAGCGGACCCGCAGCGGCCACGTTTGCGCGCCACTCCATAAGAAACGCGGGCATGGCCACTGGTATGGACGCCCATGCTCCTAGGCTCCTAGGCTCCTAGGCCCCATGTCCCCAGGCCCCACACCCACAGACCCCACATCTTCAGGCCCCCGCACCCCGACTTTCGCGAATCACCTCCGATGCCAAGCCCGAAGCGCTGCAAAGTGAAGCCCAGCCGGTTCGTGACTAGGCTTCACGAGACCGGTTGGGCTTCTTAACTGCGCTTTTATGAA
>JBJEKW010000030.1:5905-14282 GCA_051878835.1 Atopobiaceae bacterium | reverse complement strand
AACGGGCATGCTACCTCACGATGCGGGCCGAAATAACCGCCAACATGATGACCCGGCCCTCCGTGTATCGGTAGATGATGTCGTAGGGACCCACGACAATCTTGCGGATGCCTGGGCCAAAGCGATCCGTCAGCGATGGTCGCAAAAGGCTGCTGCCCATGCGGGGCATCGTGGCCAGCAGCTCTTCAATCTGCGATACCCGATCGACCAGGCAAAGCGAGCCGATTTGGATGAGCTGGTCCTCGAAGGTCTGGGTGTGGAGCACCTTAGCTTTCGGCATGCTTGGCAACCTTCGAACGGATTCTCTGCATGGAGGTTGCCGCGTCCACCAGCCGACCCTCGTGTTCGTCGGCGACCGCTTGCTCTAGCGCGTCAGCAATCCTTTGCTGGTAGAGGGCCTCGTCCACCTTGTTCTGGACGTACTCCTCGAGGACGTCCTCAGTGGCAAAGACGTACTTGCCATGGCCATCGACGGTCAGGCGCACAAGGTTCGTCTCGGCCTCGCGACGGACCGAGGCGCTGTCCTTCTGCAGGGCGCTTATGGGGAAAATGGCTTCCATGCACACCTCCAGTAATAGGAAAATAGATGGAATATTGTATGGCATATTTTCCAATGATATACCCATCATTTGCCTGCCAGAACATTACCCGGTGTCGACACACACAACGAAGGCACCAAATGGCACGTTAGCGGCGGCGTTAACGTACCAAACGGTGCCTTCGTCAGTGAGGGGGACATGGGGGCAGGGGGCATGGGGGCAGAGGTACAGTGGGACAGAGAGGGGTGTACGGCGGGGCGTGCGACCCGGTACTACTCGCTGCCCTCGGCGCGGACGGCGGCCTTGATGGAGGGAATCACGCGGCGGAAGATCCACACCGCGGCGACCACCAGAGCGGCTGCAATCACGACCAGCGTGGCCACGTCGATGGCGTTGGACGCGTCGAAGGAGGCCTGCTCCCAGGCCGACCCGGCAAAGAAGCCCACGCTGCACAGGACCGTGTTCCACACCAGGGAGCCCAGGGCGGTGTAGACGCTGAACTTCAGGATGCCCATGTTTGACGTGCCGGCGGGGATGGAGATCAGGCTGCGCACGATGGGCACGCAGCGGCAGGCCAGCACCGTGATGACGCCGTGGCGACGAAACCAGCCGATGGCGCTCTGGACGTCGCCCTCCTCAAAGCCCAGCATGTGCATGGGCTTGGAGGACATCAGCTTGGTCAGCCTCTCCTCGCTCAGCACCTTACCGATGCCAAACAGCACGTAGGCGCCCAAAAGCGAGCCCACGGTGGCGGCGACGATGGCCACGGGCAGGCTCATGGTGCCCATGCTGGCCAGAAAGCCCGCCGCCGGCAGGATCACCTCGCTGGGGATGGGCGGGAACACGTTCTCCAGAAACACGAGCGCCGCCAGGGCCAGGTAGCCGAACTGACTAATAAGTGAGAGCATTGCCGCTTGCATGTGTTGCTCCAATCTGCGGGTGGGCCGCCGGGGGCGTCGGGCGTGCTGACCGCGTGTCGCACGCTGGCTGCTGCTAGGTGCTCGTCTTGGTCGAGCGCGTCGCGAGACGACGTCCGCCGCGACCCCGAAGTTCTTCTTGACGGTTTGCATGGTCTCAGCCGTGGCTAAACCGTGGGAAACGGCTGGCTAAACATCGGATAAACGACCAGGTAGCCGGTTTATCCAGCGTTTAGGTAGCCGTTATTTGCGCGACAGCGCCGCCTGCGAACATGCCAATCGTTGATTGGTGACGCGGGGCCGCCGCTGGCGGGCTCCGCGCATGCGAGTCCGGAGCGGTACAAGCGAGCGCCGGGCTCGCGCGCAATAGAAAGGCGGCCTGCAATGACGAACGCAAGAAGCAATGGCGCTGGGTATCATGGCGCGCGAAATGATGGCGCAAGGCGCGGCGGTGCTACGCGCGGTGACGCAAGGCGCAACGACTTCAGGCGCAGCAACACGGACCTGGTGGTGGGCGGTGCGTGCGCGCTCGGGTTCGTGGTGCTGGCGGCGATGGTGTTCAGCGGTGCCACGGCGGGGTTCGACGCCGCTGGCCTGTCGTTGGCCGCGGCCATGAGGACGCCCTGGCTGACGGCGGTTATGACGTTCATTACCAACGTCTGCAGCCCGTTGGGATTCTTTGCCATCGTGGCGGTGGTCGCCCTGCTGTTCGCACGCGACACCATGATGCTGCAGCTGATGTCCCTTGGCGGGGCGGGCGTGCTGAACGCGCTTCTGAAGGTGGCGTTCTGCCGGCCGCGCCCGGAGGGAATCGCGCTGATGGCAGAGTCGGGCTACTCGTTCCCCTCGGGCCATGCCATGATGTCTATGGCGGCATTGGGCATGATGTGGGTCGTTCTGGAGCGTCGCGTCGACCCCAGGTATCGCCGAGCACTGACCGTGACCTGCGCCGCATTGGTGTTCCTGGTGTGCGCCAGCCGCGTGTACCTGGGCGTGCACTATCCTAGCGACGTGCTGGGCGGCGTGCTGGCGTCGGCGGCCTGGGTGGCGTTCGTGCATCACTTCTCGCCTGACTGGCTGAACGCCGTCGGATCGTATTCCAGGAGGCTTGCATGGGGCGCAAAGCACTAAAGCAGACGACCATCCGGCATCGCCTGGCCGTCTCGAACGTGCTCATGATCGTGGTGCCGGTGGTCATTGCGGCGCTGGCGGGCGGCGTGTGCCTGCTGGTCATCTACAACACCATGCACGCGGGGTCGGGCGTCGGCCTGGGCGACGAGGGCGACTTCTATTGGACGGGCCAGGCCGCCTCCGAGCTGGTCGAGAAGGACACAAAGCAGGGCGCCGACTCTGCCTCACTGGACGAGACTGCAGACAGGCTGTCGGCGGTCGGGCTGACGTTTGCCGTGCTGGATGACGGGACGGTGGCGTACAGCTCGCCCGGCGTCAGCAACCAGGACCTGCAGCTGGCGCAGACGGCGCTCAGCGCGGGCGGGCTGCCCACCGTGCTGCGGACGTCCGCGACCTCGGCGTTCGTGATCCAGGACGAGAACGGGACGCAGCCCACCCGCTATATCGCCATATTTGGCCAGGTCAAGGAGGTCGCCACCGGCACGCTGAAGATGGCCGCCGGCATCAGCGCCCTCGTGCTTCTGGCCGCCATCGTGCTGGCGGTCGTGCTGATGAACCGCTTCTGCCGCCGCTACGTGTACGACCGCATCATCGGCCCCATCGAGCAGCTGGAGAGCGGCGTCGACCACGTGGCGGCGGGGGACCTCTCGTATAGGGTGAACTACCAGGGCGACGACGAGTTCGGGCCCATTGCGCGCTCGTTCGACCAGATGGCGCAGGGGCTGCAGGACGCCGCCGAGCGAGAGGAGCACGAGACCCGCGCCCGCCAGGAGCTGATCGCATGCATCTCGCACGACCTGCGCTCGCCCTTGACCTCCATCCGCGGCTACGCGGAGGGGCTGCTGGACGGCATCGCCTCGACGCCCGAGCGCCGCGAGCGCTATGCCAAGCGCATCGTGGCAAAGACGGAGCAGCTGAGCGAGCTCGTGTCGCAGCTGTTCCTCTTTTCCAAGCTGGACCTGGGAGACTTCCCACATGAGGAGCGCCGCTGCGACCTGGGCGAGTTCGCGTGCAAGTTTGTTGAGAAGAACGCCGACGACTACGCGCGCCGTGGCATCACGGTGTGCATGGGGTGGACGCGGCCTGTGGCGGCCATGGTGGACGTGGGGCTTCTGGAGCGAGCCATCGGCAACGTGCTGGACAACGCCGTGCGCTATGCGCCGGGTTGCGTGGTCACGGTCTCGGTGGAGAGCGTCGAGGGCAGGCCGCGGCTGGTCGTGGCGGACAACGGGCCGGGCGTGCCGGAAGACGTGCTGCCGCACCTGTTCGAGCTGTTCTACCGGGAGGATGCCGCGCGCAGCTCACAGAAGGGTGGCAGCGGGCTGGGCCTGGCCATCGTGCAGCGCGCCATGGACGTGATGGGCGGCACCGCCTGCGCGCGGCGCACCGACGGGGGAGGGCTTACCATAGTGCTGGAGTTCCCGGCGGTGCGGGAGAGCGACGAGCAAGACGGTCGCGGTGGTAGCGACAGCCGCGATGCCGACAGCGGCCACGACGGACGCGACGCGTGCGACTCCCACCACACCCTCGACTCCCACGACGAAGGAGGGGCTGCCGAATGAGCGCATACCAGAGTCACCAGGAGCCGGCAAAGATTCTGCTGGTTGAGGACGACGAGGACATCGCAGATCTTGAGCGCGACTACCTGGAGGCCTCCGGCTACCAGGTCACCGTGGCGGCCGACGGGCAGAAGGGCCTCTCGCTGGGACTGTCCGGTGGGTTTGACCTGGCGATTCTGGACGTGATGCTGCCGGGGATGGACGGGCTCTCTGTCTGCCGGCAGCTGCGCGAGCACTCCAGCATGCCCGTCATCATGGTGACAGCCCGCGGAGAGGACGTCGACGTCATCCGCGGCCTTGGCGTGGGGGCCGACGACTACGTCACGAAGCCCTTCTCGCCCAGCGTGCTCGTGGCGCGCGTCAGGGCTCGGCTGGCTGCGGTGCAGCGGCTGAAGGGTCCGGCGCAGGACGATCAGGAGGAGTCGCTGCGGGTGGGGCACGTCGAGCTGAACCCGGCGTCGCATGAGGTGACCTCTCACGGGAAGCCCGTGTCGCTGACGAACCGAGAGTACGAGCTGCTGGCGTTCCTGATGCGCCGTCCGAACGTGGTGTTTAGCCGGCAGGCCCTGTACGAGCGAGTCTGGCGCGAGGACGCCGTCGGCGACGGCGCCACGGTTACAGTGCACATGAACCGACTGCGCGAGAAGCTGGAGGACGACCCCGCGCACCCGCAGCTGCTGCAGACCGTGCGCGGCGCTGGCTATGTTCTGCGCGCGTGACGGTGTCAGCCACGACAACATGACGAAGGCACCATCCGGTACGTTAGCAACGGGGTTAACGTACCAAATGGTGCCTTCGTGTCCCTCACTGCAAAAGGGTGACGTGGGTGGCGGCTACGCCAGGGCGGCGCGGACGGCGGACTCGGCGTCGGCGCGGGTGGTGGCCCAGCTGCCCTGTACCATCTGCGGCTTGCCGCCGCCACGGCCGTTGAGCTGCTTGTTCAGCTGCTTGCACACGGGGCGCAGATCCACGGTGTCAGACGCCATTACGAAGGCCACGCGGTCGCTGCCCTCAACGGCGGACAGCGCGACGCAGGTGTTCACGTCGTCGCGCGCGGTGGCGCACTCGCACAGGTAGCGCAGCTCGTCGATCTCGAGGCCGTCCTCGTAGCGCAGCAGCAGACCATCGTCGGCCTGCAGCGTCGCGACCTTGCCGGCGATCTTCTCGTGCACGGCCTGCTTGAGCTGGTGCTTCAGCTGATCCTTCTCGGCGGAGAGGCGACGCACCGCCTCGGGCACCTCCTCGTCGGCGACCGAGAGGAAGTTGCTGACGTCGCGCAGCTGGCCCATGCGCTCCTGAACCAGCTCGAAGGCGCGCCGACCGCACAGAAGCTCCAGGCGAGACTTCTGCTTTTTCGTGTTCACGCGCAGGACCTTGATCAGGCCGACCTGGCCGGTGGTCGCCACGTGCGTGCCGCAGCAGGCGCAGGTGTCCACGTTGCCAATGCGCACCAGGCGAATCTGGCCCTCGTGGGCCTTCTTGCTGCGGTAGTCCATGGCGTCCAGCTGCTGGGGCGTGGGCAGCAAGATCTCGACGGGCACGTCCTGGCGCACGGCCTCGTTGGCGCGGCGCTCGATGTCCAGGGCGTCGTCCTCGGTCAGCACGCCATCGAAGTCGACCTCGATGCAGCGCTGGCCCATGTGGAAGCCGATGTTGTTGTAGCCAAACTGGGCATGCACGATGCCGGAGAGCACGTGCTCGCCGGTGTGGGCCTCCATGTTGTCCAGGCGCCAGGTCCAGTCCAGCGTGCCATGGACGCGCGTGCCCACGGGCAGGGCGATGTCGCACAGGTGCAGGACGCCGCTGCCGTCGCCGTCCGCGTCGACCTCGGCGGGGACGGCCTCGGAGACGTGGGCCACGACCAGGTTGTCGTTGGCGGCAGCGTCAGCCTCGGCGGTGCCGTCCTTGGTGGTGGCGCTGTCAGCGGCGCTTTCGTCGGGGCTGGCCGCCGCAACGCTGCCCTCGGCGGCGTCGGTCTCGTAGCTCAGCGTGCCGCGGTCGCCGGGCTGGCCGCCGCCGGTGGGGTAGAACGCCGTCTGGTCCAGCTGGACGGCGAAGCCGTCGCCGTGCGGCTGGCAAGACGTCACCGTGGCGTCGAACTCGCGCGTGTAGGGCTCGCGATAGTACAGCTCGTCAAATGTTTGCATTTGTGATGTGCCTCCTGGATGCGCCGTGTGGCGCGCCGATGTCTCAACGGGACATGATAGGCCCGTTGGCGCCGCAAACTCACCAGGGCGAGCAGCAGTTCCATGTTTGCAACGTGCAAGGGTGGGGTTGCGGAAAGCCTGACTTCGCCACCGGCCCGTGGCACAGCGGGTGGCGGGGCGTTCGGGCGGGTAGGCGGGGCTCTGGTAACGCTAGCCCTTCTTGCCATTTGACGGAGCTGCGCAATAGCTGGCAGGTCCCATTGACAAGAAGCACTTTCTAATGAGATTTGTTCTTATTAATAGTAATCAAACCTGCTAGAATAGTCGCAAGATAAGCCCATTCGGACTGATGGAGGTACGCACCATGTGGATTCTGGCCGCGGTTGGCTCCGCCGTCTTTGCCGGCATTACGTCCATTCTGGCCAAGTGCGGCATTCGCCACACCGACTCTGACGTGGCGACCGCCGTGCGCACCATCGTGGTGCTGGCGTTCGCGTGGCTGATGGCCGCCGTCGTGGGATCCATTCCCACAATCACCCATATCAGCGCGCACTCCATGCTGTTCCTGGCGCTGTCCGGCCTGGCCACGGGCGCCAGCTGGATCTGCTACTTCAAGGCCCTCTCGATGGGCGACGTGAACAAGGTCGTGCCCATCGACAAGTGCTCCACCGTGCTGACGGTGCTTCTGGCCATCGTGCTGTTTGGCGAGACGAACAACCTGCCCGTGAAGCTTTTGGGCTGCGCCGGCATCCTGGTGGGCACGCTGCTGATGGTGCAGCGACGCGCCCAGGACCACGACGTCCAGGGCCGCTCGTGGATGTGGTACGCCGTGGGCTCGGCCGTGTTCGCCGCGCTGACCTCCATCCTGGCAAAGATGGGCATCGAGGGCGTCGAGTCCAACCTGGCCACTGCCATCCGCACCTGCTACGTGCTGGTGATGGCGTGGGTCGTGGTCGCCATGCGCGGCAAGCTGGGGCAGGCGCGCCACATCGACCGCCGCGAACTGGGTTTCATTTGCCTTTCGGGCGTGGCCACGGGCGCGTCGTGGCTGTGCTACTACTACGCCATCCAAGAGGGCATCGTCTCGGTGGTCGTGCCCATCGACAAGCTTTCGATTGTGGTGGCAATGGCGTTCTCGGCCGCGGTCTTCCACGAGACGTACACCAAGCGCTCGCTGACGGGGCTGGCCATCATCGTGGCGTCCACGCTGCTGATGGCTGTGTTTAGGTAGGGCAAGAAGGGCATGGCGAGAGCTGTGCCCTTTTCGGTGAACAAACCTCCGTCCCCTGTTCATGCGTCCTCTGCTCACGGGCGATTCTTGTCCAAATCCTGATGAACGCACCTCCGTTCCTTGTTCATGGCCAGAGTAAGCTTTTGGCAAGGTGGGCAAAGGCGGGGAGGCGGCGGATGATCGAGCTCTACAGGACTGACCAGATGGGCACGCACGCGGTCGACGAGATCGGTGACTTTGTTTGGGTAAAGCTGACGTCGCCCTCGTCCGAGGAGGTCCAGAAGGTGGCCTCGTGCCTGGGCACCGTGGACCCCGACGACATCGCCGCCGCGAACGACCCGGAGGAGAAGAGCCGCGTTGACTATGAGGAGAACTTCTCGCTCGTCCTCATAGATATACCGGTGGACGACGTGCGCCACGGCGTCCAGACCTTCCAGACCATCCCCCTGGGCATCCTGGTGCTAGAGCGCAACGTGATCACGGTCTGCGCGCAGGACACGTCGATTCTGCGTACGGGGAGGGCGGGCTCGGGCCAGGGGCTCAGTACCAGGCTGCGCCGGCAGTTTCTGTATCGCATCCTGCTGAGGGCGGCTCTTCAGTACCAGCGCGACCTGCGCACCATCGACCGCCAAAGGCGCGAGTTCGAGGAGAAGCTAAAGAAGACCACGACCGAGTCGGACCTCATGAGCCTCCATGAGCTGGAGACGACGTTGGTCTACTTTGCGACGTCGCTTCGGGGAAACGGCTCGGTGCTCAGCCGCATGCAGCACTCGGGCAGGTTACATCCCGGACCCAGCACGGAGGACCTGCTGGAGGACGCCGTGACCGAGACGCAGCAGGCCATCGAGATGGC
>JBJEKW010000030.1:3613-5805 GCA_051878835.1 Atopobiaceae bacterium | reverse complement strand
GGAGCTTGCAAGAAGCCCGCGATACGGAAGGGGATGCGTTACATGAGGAAAGACCTTGGCAAGCAGGCGGCTGTGTTTCCGATGCCCGTACTGATGGTGGCGGCATACGACCAGGATGGCACCGTTCAGGTGATGAATGCGGCATGGGGCCAGGTTGCCGCGAGCGACAAGATTGCACTATTTATCAGTGAGAGTCACGCCACGACGAAGGCCATCCGCCAGACCGGTGCCTTCACCGTCAGCATCGCGGACGTCGGCCACATGGACGTGGCCGACTACTTCGGCATCGCCACGGGCAACACCCTGCCTGACAAGTTCGCGCAGTCCGGCTACCACGCGGTGAAGAGCGAGCACGTGAATGCCCCAATCATCACCGAGTTCCCGGTCACCATCGAGTGCGAGCTGGCCGAGGTCGTCCAGACCGACAACATCCACGCCGTCGTGGGCACCGTCGTAAACGTGAGCGCGGACGAGAAGGTCCTCAGCGAGAACGGGAAGGTCGACCCCCAGAAGCTGGACGCCCTGGCCTTCGACAACTTCCAGTCCGGCTACTACGTGGTGAACCAGAAGGTCGGCCAGGCCTGGAACGCTGGCAAGGAGCTGGCGCAGAAGGCGCAGCAGAAGTAGCAGATTGAGCCAGAAACTGAGAATTCTGGTTCTGTGGCGGACCTTTTGCATTGACCGGATTTACAGAGCCGTCCCCGGGGCATCGGTGCTTCGGGGACGGCTTTGTATTTCTATATAAAGACGGCAGAGCGATTGGCCGTGATGCCACGTAGAAACAAGGCTGTTGTCAAAGCTGGCGAACACCCATCCGTTCGCGCTGCCTGGTATGGGAACTATTACTTGCTCTATATAGTCCTAGGGGAATCGCCAGGGGAGGCCCCGCCGTTGCGCGGGAGCCTCCCTTCTCTTTTGAGCGCCTCGCGCAAGATCCACTCCACCTGGGCGTTGGCGCTGCGCATGTCGTCTGCTGCCCACTGCTCGACTGCGGCCCAGACCTGCGGATCTATGCGCAGAGGGTATTGCTTTCGCCGTGTCATGCGATTGTCCTGGGGCTAGTACAGCGACCCGGTGTTCAGGACCGGCTGCGCCTCGGACTCGCCGCACAGCACCACCATCAGGTTCGAGGCCATGGTGGCCTTCCGGTCCTCGTCGAAGTCCACGATGCCGCCGTCGGACAGCTCGGACAGGGCCATGTCCACCATCGAGACGGCGCCTTCGACGATCTTCTTGCGCGCGGCGATGATGGCCTCGGCCTGCTGGCGGCGCAGCATGGCGGGGGCGATCTCGGGCGCGTAGGCCAGGTGCGTCAGGCGCGCGTCATCCACCTCGACGCCGGCGGGAGCCAGACGCCGGCCAAGCTCTTCTCGCAGGCTGGCGGAGACCTCCTCGACGTTGGAGCGCAGCGTGATGCTGGTGTTGGACGCGTCGTCGTCCTCCATGTGGTCGTATGCGTAGATGCTGGCCACGTGGCGCAGCGCCGTCTCGGTCTGCATCGAGACGTACGACACGTAGTTGTCCACGTCGAACAGCGCCTTGGCCGTGTCGGTCACGCGCCACACCACCACGGTCGCGATCTCGATGGGGTTGCCCTGCTTGTCGTTGACCTTGATGCGCTCGCCGTTGTGCGTGCGGGCGCGCAGCGAGATCTTCGTGGGGATGCCCTCGGACAGGCCCTTCACTTTCGGCTGCTTGGCGTCCACCTCCGAGGTGTCCTCGTCCTGGCTGCCGGGGCCCAGCGTGCGGCTGTAGAAGGGGTTGGCCCAATAGAAGCCAGACTCGCGGATGGTGCCGACGTAGGTGCCAAACAGTAGGCAGACCTTCGCCTCGCCGGGCTGGATGGCGACGAAGCCTGCGCTCACGAGCAGCGACAGGAACAGCAGCACGAAGCTGGCCAACGCCATGGGGCCTGCGAACGCCGGAGTCTCGAGCCCGGGGATGTCGTCCATGGCTAGCAGCTGAATGCTACGGATGAGGCCGACGGCGGTCACCACGTACATGAGTACGTTCACCGCCAACATGGCCCAGCCCGACTTTGCCTGGATGGTCTTCTCGGTTGACATGGGTGCCCCTTTCTGTAGGTGCTGGTGCGGTTGCGAGCGCGCGTTGCGCTCGCGGTTGCGCGCGTAATCGCTTGCGGTGCCGTGCGTGGCCCGTTCCTGGTGTCAAAATGATATCAAATGCATATG
>JBJEKW010000030.1:2308-3513 GCA_051878835.1 Atopobiaceae bacterium | reverse complement strand
CCGGCGGAGGAGGTGGACCCCGGAGCGTTGGCTGAGCTGGCCAGGCGTGGCGTGTCGGCCATCGGCCTGCGCCCGAAGGCGCTCGCTGAGCTGCCTCGCATTGACTGGCTTGTGACCATGGGGTGCGGCGTCGCCTGTCCCTCCGTTCCGTGCAAGCATCGCGAGGACTGGGGGCTTGCCGACCCCATGGGCGGTGCGCCGTCGGAATACGCGGAGTGCGCTGATGCCATAGCCCGGCACCTGGAGGTTCTACGCGAGCAGATTGGCTAGCCCGGCAATTCTGAACCGGGGATTGAACCGAAGGTTGTATAGCGGATTGAACTCGACTAGACGGGAGACAACCCGATGACGGAGCAGATCATAGACTTCAACGACGCGAAGGCGCGGGCGCACGACGCGGAAGTGCGCGCGCATGACCATATCGTGCGAGGCACGGCGGCCGACGGGCAGCTGCGCGCGTTCGCCATCAACGGGCGTGAGACCGTGCAGGAGGCGAGCAACCGTCACCACACCAGCAACGTCGTCACGGCGGCGCTGGGCCGGCTGATGATGGCGGGCCAGATGATGGGCGCCATGTCGAAGGTGGACGACGAGCTGCTGACGCTGAGCATCCACGGCGATGGCCCCGTGGGCGGCATCACCGTGACCGCGAACAACAAAGGCCAGGTCAAGGGCTTTGCGAACCACCCCAACGTGTGGATTCCGCTGCGCGAGGACAGTCATCTGGACGTGGGCGGCGCGCTGGGCGCCGGCACGCTGACCGTGGTGCACGACATCCCGCACATGGAGCCCTACTCCAGCACCATCGGCCTGGTCTCGGGCGAGATCGGCGACGACCTGACGTACTACTTCGCCGAGAGCGAGCAGATCCCGACCTCCTTGGGCGTGGGCGTGCTGGTGGACGTGGACTACTCCGTGCGACAGGCGGGCGGCTTCATCATCCAGGCCATGCCCGGCTGCGAGGACTACGTGCTGGATGCGCTGGAGCAGAACCTCCGGGGCGTGAAGTCCGTGACGCAGATGCTGGAGGAGGGCATGACGCCGTCCACCATGCTGGACTTCCTGTTGCGCGGCCTGGACTACCAGGAGCTGGATGCCATGCCCGCCGAGTTTCACTGTGGCTGCGACCGCGACCGCGCGGCCCGCTGTGTCATGGCCCTGGGCGAGGGCGAGATTCGCGACATCATCCAGAAGGGCGAGACCGC
>JBJEKW010000030.1:0-2208 GCA_051878835.1 Atopobiaceae bacterium | reverse complement strand
GCCTGGTCCAGGTCGGCCAGGATGTCGTCGGTGTCCTCGAGGCCGCAGGACAGGCGCACCATCGAGGGGCTGATGCCGGCGGCCACCAGCTCGTCGTCGGTCATCTGACGATGCGTCGAGCTGGCCGGATGCAGGCAGCAGGTGTGCGAGTCGGCCACGTGCGTCTCGATGTTGCAGATCTTCAGCGCGGCCATGAACTTCTCGGCCGCAGCACGACCGCCCGCCACATCGAAGCTGACGACTCCGCAGCTGCCGTTGGGCAGGTACTTTTGGGCCAGCTTGTGGTAGGGATCGCCGGGCAGGCCGGGGTAGCGCACCGAGGCAATCTTCGGGTGCTTGCTCAGGAACTCGGCCGCGGCCTGGCCGTTGGCGCAGTGGCGCGGCATGCGCACGTGCAGGCTCTCCAGGCCCATGTTCAGGTAGAACGCGTTCTGCGGGCTCTGGATGGAGCCGAAGTCGCGCATGAGCTGGCTCGTGGCCTTGGTGATGAAGGCGCCGGCCTGGCCGAACTTCTCCGCGTACACGATGCCGTGGTACGACTCGTCGGGCGTGGTGAGGCCGGGGAACTTGTCGGCGTGCGCCATCCAGTCGAAGTTGCCGGAGTCCACGATGGCACCGCCCACGTGCACCGCGTGGCCGTCCATGTACTTGGTGGTGGAGTGCGTCACGATGTCGGCGCCCCACTCAATCGGGCGGCAGTTGATGGGCGTGGGGAAGGTGTTGTCCACGATCAGCGGCACGCCGTGCGCGTGGGCCGCCTTGGCGAAGCGCTCGATGTCGAACACCGCGAGCGCGGGGTTGGCTATCGTCTCGCCGAACACGGCCTTGGTGTTGGGGCGGAAGGCCGCCTCCAGCTCCTCGTCCGAGCACAGGGGCGACACGAACGTGGTCTCGACGCCCATCTTTGCCATGGTGTGGGCCAGCAGGTTGAACGTGCCGCCGTAGATGGCCGAGCTGGCCACGATGTGGCTGCCCGCCTCGGCGATGTTGAAGCACGCAAAGAAGTTGGCCGCCTGGCCCGAGCTGGTCAGCATGCCCGCGGTGCCGCCCTCCAGCTGCGCGATCTTTGCCGCGACGGCGTCGTTGGTGGGGTTCTGCAGGCGCGTGTAGAAGTAGCCCGAGTCCTCGAGGTCGAACAGACGACCCATGGCGTCCGACGTGTCGTACTTGAAGGTGGTCGACTGCACGATGGGCAGCTGACGGGGCTCGCCGTTCTTTGGGGTGTAGCCGCCCTGCACACAGGTGGTGCCGAGGCCATGCTTCTGGCTCATATGCTCTCCCTTTGCTCGCGTTGAAAGAATGCCAAGAAGTACGTTAGCATTCCCTTCTTGCACTATGCCGAGTCATCGGTCAGAGCGATAGCAGATGTAACAGACGAGAGCGTGGGCGGGGGACGGCGGAGCGTTCGCGCATGCGATGAGCGCCTTCGTCCCCTGCTCGCAGCCATTTGCGGCGGGGTGTCAGCACGGGTGCTGCGGAGCCCGTAAGGTCGAAGGAAGCAGCATCGCCACGCCAGCGAAATGGAGAAGAGCATGGCTATCACGGTAAACCTGAGGTACACCGGCACGGACGGCGCGGCGAAGAAGTTCGCCCAGGAGATGGAGGACACGGGGACGGTCGATGCCATCCGTGCGGAATCCGGCAACCTGCGCTACGAGTACTGGGTGTCCTTCGACGACCCCGAGACCGTTCTGCTGATTGACTCCTGGGCCGACCAGGCAGCCATCGATGCGCACCATGCGTCGCCCATGATGCAGACCATCGCGCAGCTGCGCGACAAGTACGACCTGCAAATGACGTTCGAACGCTACGTCTCTGACGAGGCCGGCATGCCTGAGAGCGACCAGAAGTTCATCCGGAAGTAGCGAGGGGGACGAGGGAGGTCGTGGTTTGCGCAGACGTGGCGAGTGTGGGTACCCGCAGCGGCTATGTTTGCGCAGCGATCCGTGGGAAGTCCGGATTGGGGCGCCCAGACCTCCGACTTTTGCGGGAGAGTCTGCAGAACCGGCAGGTATGGGCGCCCATAGGTCCGACCTTTGCATTCAGGAATTGGCTGGCATGGAGGGACGGGCCTCTTACCAGGTCTTTTGTAAGAGGGGCAAATGGGGCCTCTGCAGAACTTCGAGGTGTGGGCGCCCATAGGTCCGACTTCTGCAGAACTTGCTGCAGAACTCCGAGGTGTGGGCGCCCATGGGTCCGACTTCTGCA
>JBJEKW010000029.1:0-14512 GCA_051878835.1 Atopobiaceae bacterium | reverse complement strand
GCCGCAGGCGCAATCGCCGCGCTGGCAGGCTGTGGCAAGAAGAGCGACAGCTCCAGCAGCTCTAGCTCCACCGAGGACTACGACGACAACGCCACCGTCAAGTACTACATCAGCAACCCCGACTGCATCGACCACTACAACCTGAACGAGGATCAGGGCACGCAGGTCGGCTACATGCTGTTCGACTCGCTGACCGACTATGACTTCAAGACCGAGTCGTTGGTGCCGAACGCCGCCGAGTCCTGGGAGTCGAACGACGACGCTACGCAGTTCACGTTCCACCTGCGCCAGGGTGCCACGTTCCACAACGGCGACCCCGTGAACTCCGAGGCCTTCAAGCGCGGCTGGACGCGTGTCGTCAGCCCGACGTACGGCGTCAAGTCCGCCGGCGTCCTGGACTACCACCTGGGCCTGGTAAAGGGTCACGACGAAGTCCTGGCTGGCACGACCACTGACTTCAGCGGCCTGGAGTGCCCCGATGACTACACGTTCGTCGTGAACCTGACCACCTCCTATGCCGACTTCCCCTACGTATGCGCTCACCCCGCACTGGCTCCCGCACCGCAGGCCGCCATCGACGACCCGTCGTCGTTCTACACCGCGCCCATCGGCAACGGCCCCTTCCAGATGGACGGCTCCTGGGTCGACGGCCAGTACATCAACCTGAAGCGCTACGACAACTACTACGGCGACAAGCCCAAGGTCGCAGCCATCCAGTACAACATCCAGAAGGACGTCGAGACCGCCTACCGCGAGTTCACGGCCGGCAACTACGACATCTCCGAGGTGCCCTCCGCTCAGATTGCCGACGCCATCAGCCAGTACGGCCAGTCTGACGACGGCTACACCGCCAGCCCGCAGAAGCAGATCCTGACCGGCGCCGAGCTGGCCACCTACTACCTGCTGTTCAACGTGAAGGACTCCGTCCTGCAGGACGTGGACGTCCGCCGTGCCGTCTCGCTGGCCATCAACCGCCAGGCCATCGTGGACACCCTGTTCAACGGCATTCGCCAGCCTGCCTCCGACATCCTGCCTCCCGCACTGGACGGCTACGTCGAGAACGCCTGGCCCTATGCCCACTACGATAAGGACGCCGCCACCAAGCTACTGGACAAGAAGTACCCCGCTGACGCTTCGGGCAACCGCAACATCTCCATCCAGCTGTCCTACAACCCCGAGGGTGGCCACAAGGAGATCATGGAGATGGTCCAGGCCGACCTGCAGGCTGTGGGCATCACCGCAACCGCAGACACACGCGAGTGGTCCACGATTCTGAACGACTACCGCAATGGCAACTTCCAGTCTGGTCGACTGGGCTGGACCGCCGACTATCCCATCGCCGACAACTTCCTGTACTCGCTGTTCCGCACCGGCTCGGGCGACAACATGTCGGGCTTCTCGGACGCCGACGTCGACGCGAAGCTGGATGCCGCGCGCAGCACGGTCGATGACAGTCAGCGCATCGAGGCCATGAAGGAGGTCAACGCCGAGATTGGCGAGGCGTGCCCCTGCGCACCCATCATGTACTACTCGCACCTGACGGCCACCTCCAGCAACATGCAGTACTACTACTTCGACGCTGGTCGTCGTAACCACGTTGAGACGGCCGAGAAGAAGTCCTCCTAGGCCATTTGCAATTCGGCTTTGTGGCGGGGTGTCCTTTTGGGCACCCCGCTTGCATGTTTGGCCAATCCCTTTCAGGCGAAGCTATCGCTACCTTTGAGCGCAACTGCAGTGTTGTGCCGAACATTTCGGGCAGGTTACGGCTTCGTGAGCACGTGGGGAATCCTCGAACGCCACCGATTCCAAAACCCCACTTCGCTATATTTTTTCTTCGTTGCGGTTTTTATCCGCTCTGCACCCATTCTGGGGAGGGTGGGCCAGGGCATTTGGATAGGGCCGTCATGCATCTGCAGGCAGACAAGGGGAGATTCACATGGGCAAGTACATCGTCAAGCGTGTCTTGCAGTTCATCCCCGTCTTCCTGGGCGTCACCATCATCATGTTCCTGCTGCAGAACGTCGTCCCCGGCGACCCGATCAAGCTGATAGCAGGCGACAAGGCGATGTCGCCCGAGACGGAGATAGCCATCAAGGCAGAGCACGGGCTCATCTTGACAAACGAGGACGGTACGCCGCAGTACGACGCCGACGGCAACACCATTCCGACGCCGTTGGTCCAGCAGTACTTCACGTATCTGTGGAACCTGCTCCACGGCGACCTGGGCACTTCTTACCAGAGGGCGCTGCCCGTCAGCGAGATACTGGCGCAGAAGTACCCGTACACGGTCAGATTGGCCATAGTGGCCATCATATTGGAGGCCGTGGTCGGCATAGGTGCCGGCATGATTTCGGCTATAAAGAGGTATTCGTTCTGGGACATCCTGGTGACGCTGATCACGTCCATCATGGTGGCTATGCCCGCGTTCTGGCTGGGCATGCTGCTGCAGCTGTTCTTTGGCATCTGGATGAAGCAGTGGACCGGCGGATCGTTCTACCTGCCCATCTCGGGCGCAGGCGGACCCAACGGCGAGTTCCAGGACTGGGTGTACTACATCCTGCCCTCCATCACGCTGGCGGCCGTCTCGACTGCGTATGCGGCGCGCATCATGCGCTCGCAGCTGCTGGAGGTCATGAACCAGGACTACATCCGCACCGCGCGCGCAAAGGGCTGCTCCAGGCACTACGTCATCGTGCACCACGCGCTGAAGAACGCCCTCATCCCCGTGGTCACCTACATTGGCATCGACTTCGGTAGCATGTTGTCCGGCGCCATTCTGACCGAGACGGTCTTCAACTGGCCCGGCATCGGCAACGAGATCTATCAGGCCATCACGCAGCGCGACTGGCCCATTGTCATGGGCGGCGTCACGGTGATCGTGCTGGTGGTCATGGTCATCAACCTGGTTGTCGACATCAGCTACGCGTTCTTGGATCCGCGCATTCGCTACGGCGCGCCCAAGGACCAGGCCTAGTAGGGGGTGCAAGTC
This sequence comes from Atopobiaceae bacterium, assembly GCA_051878835.1. GTDB lineage: Bacteria > Actinomycetota > Coriobacteriia > Coriobacteriales > Atopobiaceae > Olsenella_K. Next base: position 11,523 of record JBJEKW010000029.1, on the reverse strand, counting down.
ATGCAAGAGATGCAGAACGAGCAGCAGCCCGGCGCCGCCGAGGAGGAGGCCGTCGAGGAGGACATCCAGCAGAGCGGTGCACCCTCCCGGACCCTGTGGAGCGACGCGTGGAAGCGGCTCAAGAAGAACAAGCTGGCCATGATAGCCATCATCTGGATCGCCTTCATGGTGGTCGTGGCCGTCACAGCAGACATGTGGGCTCCCCAGTGGCTGGGCTCGCCCACGCAGACCGACACGACGCAGTCCGCCACCATGTCAAAGCTGCCCCCCTCGCCGGAGCACCCCTTTGGCACTGACGCGCTGGGTCGCGACGTCCTGGTGCGCGTGATCTACGGCGCGCGCGTGTCCTTGACCGTGGGCCTTCTGGCCACGGCCATCTCAACGGTCATCGGACTGATCATGGGAGCCCTTGCGGCCTACTACGGCGGCATATGGGACACCATAATCATGAGATTGGCCGACATTTTCCTGGCGTTCCCGTACACGCTCTTCGTCATCGTCATGCTGGCCGTCATAGGCCAGGGCATCCAGAACGTCTTTATCGCCATCGGCATCCTGGGCTGGCCCTCCATCGCGCGCGTGTTCCGCTCGGCAATCCTTTCGGTAAAGGAGAACGACTACGTGGACGCCGCACGCTCCATGGGCGCGTCTGACCTGCGCATCATCGCCAGGCACATCTTCCCCAACTCCGTTGCGTCCATAGTGGTGTACGCCACCATGAACATCGGCGGCGCCATCCTGACCGAGGCGGCCCTCTCGTACTTGGGCATGGGCGTCACGCCGCCCAACCCCTCGTGGGGCATCATGATTCAGGACGGCCAGCAGTACCTGGCCACGCAGCCCTGGCTCATGCTGATGCCCGGCCTGGCCATCCTGACCACGGTCCTGGCCTTCACCCTGCTGGGTGACGGCCTGCGCGACGCTCTGGACGTAAAGATGAAGGACGCATAACCATGGCAAAGAAGAACCAGACCGAGCAGGTGGACCTGAAGGACACCCCGGTGCCCGAGGGCTCGCACCTGCTGGAGGTCGACAACCTAAAGATGTACTTCCACACCCAGGACGGCGTGGTGAAGGCAGTCAACGGCGTCAGTTACACGCTGGACCGCGGCGAGACGCTGGGCGTCGTGGGCGAGTCCGGCTCGGGCAAGTCCGTGACCTCGCTCACCATCATGGGCCTCATCGACATGCCCCCGGGACGCATCGAGGGCGGCGACGTGCGCTACCACGGCAAGTCCCTGCTAAAGATGAGCGAGCGCCAGATGGAGCAGATCCGTGGCAACGACATCGCCATGATCTTCCAGGACCCCATGACGTCGCTGAACCCCGTGTACACCATCGGCAGGCAGCTGGGCGAGGGCCTGCGCCTGCATCGCGGCTACACGAAGCAGCAGGCGCTGGAGCGCGCCGTCGAGCTCCTGCGCATGGTGGGCATCCCCAACCCCGAGCAGCGCGTGAAGGACTACCCGCACGAGTTCTCGGGCGGCATGCGCCAGCGCGTCATGATTGCCATGGCGCTGGCCTGCGACCCCGACATCCTCATAGCCGACGAGCCCACCACCGCACTGGACGTCACCATCCAGGCGCAGATCATCGAGCTCATGCAGGAGATGCAGCAGAAGAACGGCAACGCCATCATCATGATCACCCACGACCTGGGCGTCGTGGCCGACGTGGCCGACAAGATCCTGGTCATGTACGCGGGCAGCCCCGTGGAGTTCGGCACGGCCGAGGAGATCTTCTACCACCCCGTGCACCCCTACACCTGGGGACTCACGCGCTCGATCCCCGATCCCGTCATGGACCAGAAGAAGCCGCTGACCCCCATCAAGGGCAACCCGCCCTCACTGGTGAACGAGCCCAAGGGCTGTGCTTTCTCTCCGCGCTGCCCCTACGCCACGGATTTGTGCCGTCGCCAGAAGCCCGAGGTGTACACCATGCCCAGCGGCCACTACTCGCGCTGCCACTACTCGTCTGACCCCGAGTTCGTGCGCAAGAACGCGCCCGAGACGTCGCGCAGCAGGAAGGGAGGGGAGGCCTAATGGCAAACCAGGATTCGGCCAGAGAGCCGCTCCTGCACGTGGAGCACCTCACGAAGGAGTTCCCCGTGGAGGCTGGCGTGTTTGCCAGCCGCATGAACAAGTCCCGCGTGCACGCCGTCGAGGACGTGTCGTTCGACATCTATCCCGGCGAGACCTTCGGCCTGGTGGGCGAGTCCGGCTGCGGCAAGTCCACCACGGGCCGCTGCATCATGCGCCTGACCAAGCCCACGTCCGGCAAGGTCGTGTTCGACGGCCAGGACGTCGCCGGCCTCAGCCGCAAGGAGCTAAAGAAGATGCGCCGCAACATGCAGTACATCTTCCAGGACCCGTACGCCAGCCTGAACCCGCGCATGACCATCGGCGAGATCGTCAGCGAGCCCCTGGTCATCCACAACGTCATGCCCAACAAGTCCGAGCGCATGGCGTACGTGCGCCAGCTGCTGGACGAGGTTGGCCTGAACCCCGAGCACATCAACCGCTATCCGCACGAGTTCAGTGGCGGCCAGCGCCAGCGCGTGGGCATCGCCCGCGCCTTCGCGCTGAAGCCAAAGCTGATCATCTGCGACGAGCCCGTCTCGGCGTTGGACGTGTCCATCCAGGCGCAGGTGCTGAACCTTCTGGCCGAGCTGCAGAAGCAGTACGGCACGGCTTACCTCTTCATCGCGCACGACCTGTCGGTGGTGCAGCACATCTCGGACCGCATCGCAGTCATGTACCTGGGCCACCTGATGGAGTACTCCGACTGGAAGACCCTGTACGCCGAGCCGTACCACCCCTACACGCAGGCCCTGCTCTCGGCCGTGCCCGTGCCAGACCCCGACCTGCAGCACAACCGCAAGCGCATCATCCTGGCTGGCGACCCGCCCTCGCCCATCGAGCCGCCGTCGGGCTGCCCGTTCCACACGCGCTGCCCCATCGCCAAGCCCGAGTGCGCCCAGAAGGTGCCGGAGTTCCGTGAGGTGGCGCCGGGCCACTACTGTGCATGCCACTATGCGGCGCCCCATCCCATCAAGGGAAGCTCCATCAACCTGTAGCATCGAGTGCTTCGCAATAGCGAGGCCTCGAGTCCGCTGCCCTTCTTGCCCATGATGGCAAGAAGGGCATTTTTTTTGGACTGATGCCCTATGGGACGGGGGAGGGGTGGAGTGTCGAGGAGAAGGGCCATGCCGCGGTTGACTTTGCGTTCGCAACCTACCGAAGTTATCGTATGGAAGAAATTGATTTAGGTACGATGGCCTGGTGCCGCTGCATGGGCGTGCGCAACTACATGGAGAATCTCTAGAGATTGTTTCGACGCATGTAATCTCAGCTGTTCGATAGCGCTTACTTCGCACGGGGCTTCGCGCGGCGTCCTCATGGGTGTAACAATACAGAAACAATAGGAATTGCACTTCTTAGCTGCGCAAACGATGCGCAGATTGGCCGAATCGGCAAAATTTTTTCGTTTCAATGTTCATATGAGGCCCAAAGCGGGCGCGGATGAAATATTGCGGAAATCTAGGTGCTAAAATGTCGATTATTGCGTGCGCATTACTGATGCGTTGCTTTTCATAGGACATCTTCCAGCGACCGCGCCGCTGGTCCATGCGGCTCTGCCGACGTCTGCTCCAACGGCAGCTCCACGTGGACTTGCGCCGTATGCGTACGGCTGGTGATTGGTGGCCGAACGCGCAAGGTCGCCAGAGCCTGTGCCAGGTTTTGGCGACGTTCGTGGTGGAGGGCGGACGTCGGTGCGCATGTGCCCTATTGGCTACGCCTTGCCTACCTCAATTGTATTGGACGACAAACGGGCAGGGCGGTAAAGGAGAGTCCATGGCACGGTTCGTCTGGTACATCACCAAGAGGGTGCTGAGCTACATAGTGATGATCTTCGTCGCTACGTCGCTCACGTTCTTCCTCGCCTCCGCGTTTATGAGTCCTCGCTCGAACTTCGAGTCGAAGACGCCCCGTCCCCCTCAGGAGTCCATTGAGGCCTCGCTCGACAAGGTGAACCTCAACGACAAGACCCCCATCCTCCAGCGCTACCAGAAGTGGCTCGGGGACATCCTCACGAAGTGGGACTGGGGCCAGAGCCCCAGCGGCGACTCCGTCAACCGCGAGATCGCCTCTAGGATTGGTGCATCGGTCGAGCTCATGGCGCTGGCCACCATCCTCTCCATCGTCATAGGCGTCAGCCTGGGCGTCTACACAGCGCAACGGCAGTACCAGTGGCAGGACCGCTTCTGGAGCGGCCTGGCCTCGGTGTTCATGGTCATACCCACCGTCGTCCTGGCAATCCTGGTGGTCTTCTTTGCCATCGAGATCAACCAGGCCACGGGCCTGCACATCTTCTACGTCACGGGACTGTCCAGCTACGACGGGTCGAACGTGTTCGCGCAGCTGATCGACTTCCTGCAGCACATCTTCCTGCCCACCGTGGTGCTTACCATCATCAGCGCCGTGGGCTACCACCTGAGCCAGCGCACCTACCTGCTGGACGAGATGCACGCCGACTACGTGCGTACCGCCCGCGCGAAGGGACTCACGCGCAGGCAGGCCATCCGCAAGCACGCCCTGCGCGCCTCGCTCATCCCCACGTCCGTCAGCGTGGCGTTCTCCATCGCATCCATCTTTACCGGTGCCGTCATGACCGAGAAGGTCTTTGCCATCCACGGCCTGGGCGAGTACTTCATTAACTGCATCAACACGAACGACATCCATGGTGCCGTCGCCGTCGCCGCGTTCAGTGGCGCCTGCACCCTGGTCGGCGCGCTGCTGGCCGACCTGTTTGCGGCCGCCCTCGACCCGCGCATAAAGATGAGCTAAGGAGATGGCCATGCAGAAGAACACCCAGGGCGCCAAGGACGCCCAGCCCCAGAACAACGCAAAGGCCTCGCAGAACGGCCAGCTCACGAACGCCCAGCTGGAGCTGCAGGCCGACGCCGCCGGCCCCTCCGAGGTCAAGCGCATCAGCTACGCCGGCCTGATCGCCCGCCGCTTCATGCGCCAGAAGAGCGCGGTCACCGGCCTGGTCATCCTGATCATCATGATTCTGATCTCGATCTTCGGGCCACTCATCTGCCGCTACAGCTACACCGAGCCCGACTTCACCGCGCTCAACGTGGCCCCGAACGCCCGCCACTGGTTCGGCACCGACGGCGGCGGCTTCGACCTGTTTGCCTGCGTGGTGCACGGCCTGGGCCGCTCGCTGGTCATCGGCATCTCGTACGCCGTCCTGACCACGATCATCGCATCCATCGTGGGCACGGCCATCGCCTACGCCCGCGGCTGGGGCGAGAAGATCGGCATGTGGTTCCTGGACATGCTGCTGGTCATCCCTAGCTTTCTGCTGGTGGCCATGATCGTGCGTGCCGCGTCGGGCACCCAGGGCTGGGTAATGCTGATCATCGGCCTGACGGCGTTCGGATGGATTGGATACGCCAGGACCCTGCGCACCATGGCGCTGTCGCTGCGCGAGCGTGACTACGTGCGTGCCGCGAAGTACATGGGCGTCCCCTCGTTCAAGATCATCGTGCGCCACCTGATCCCGAACCTGGGCTCCATCCTGATCATCGACACCGTGCTGGGCGTCATCTCGGGCATCAACTCCGAGACGGCATACAGCTTCCTGGGCCTGGGCATCAAGGCGCCCGACACCTCGCTGGGCTACCTGCTGAGCCAGGGCTCCTCGGCCATGATCTCGTCCCCGTGGATCATCCTGATCCCGTCTGCCGTACTGATCGTGCTGTGCGTCAGCATGCAGCTGATCGGTGACGGCCTGCGTGACGCCTTCGACCCGTACTCCCGTGCCGCCGGCTCCGTCGAGGACGAGGCTGACGCCGACAGCGTGAAGGCCAAGGACGCCGAGGCCGCGGCCGAAGTGCAAGTGAAGAACAACTAGCAACGGAGAGATCTCATGTCTGATATCCAAACGAACGCCAACACGGCGGTCAGCGCAGACGAGACTCTGCGCTACGAGATGCTGGAGGGCAACGGCCCCAAGGGGGCGCCGAAGGGAGAGCCCGTGCTCTCCGTGCGTGACCTCAGGGTCTCCTTCGCCACCGAGGCCGGCCGCGTGGACGCCGTCCGCGGCGTGAACTTCGACCTGTGGGGCGGTCGCACCCTGGGCATCGTGGGCGAGTCCGGCTCGGGCAAGTCCGTCACGGCCCTCTCGCTCATCGGCCTGCTGGACGACAACGCGCACGTGACCGGCTCGGTCAAGCTGCACGGCGAGGAGCTCCTGGGAAAGACCGACGAGGAGATGTCGAAGCTGCGTGGCTCCAGCATCTCGATGATCTTCCAGGACCCGCTGTCCGCGCTGACCCCCATGTTCTCCATCGGCGACCAGCTGGCCGAGGCGCTGCTGGTTCATAACCCCGGCATGCCGAAGGACCAGGTGCGCAAGCGCTGCATCGAGCTCCTGACCCTGGTTGGCATCACCGACCCCGAGGACAGGCTGGACGCCTACCCGCACGAGTTCTCGGGCGGCATGCGCCAGCGCGTGGTCATCGCCATCGCCATCGCGAACAACCCCGACATCATCATTGCCGACGAGCCCACCACGGCCCTGGACGTCACCATCCAGGCCCAGATCCTGGACGTCCTGAAGGTCGCCCAGAAGGAGACGGGCGCGGCCGTCGTGCTGATCACCCACGACCTGGGCGTCGTCGCCGGCATCGCGGACGACATCATGGTCATGTACGCCGGTGCCGCCGTCGAGCGCGCCAGCGTGGACACGCTGTTCGACAAGCCCTCGCAGCCATACACCATGGGCCTGCTGGGCGCCGTGCCCAAGCCCCACGTGGCCGCGACCCACCGCCTGGTCCCCATCAAGGGCAACCCGCCCTCGCTGGCCGCCATCCCCAGCGGCTGCCCGTTCCACCCCCGCTGCCCCATGGCCACCGAGGCCTGCGCCAAGACCGAGCCCAAGCTGCTGCCCATCGACGCCTCCGAGGGACACCTGGTGGCATGCCACATGCTGCAGAAGATCCGAGACGAGCACCTGACGTACTCCGAGGTGTATCCCGACATCGAGCCGCTCATGCCCAAGTGGGCCGACGTGCCCCGCGACCAGCGCCCCATCGTGCTGGAGGTCAAGGACCTCATGAAGACGTTCCCCATCCAGGGCAAGGGCCTCATCCGTAGGAACAAGGGCACCATGACTGCCGTGGACCACGTGTCGTTCAAGATCCACGAGGGAGAGACGCTGGCACTGGTGGGCGAGTCCGGCTCGGGCAAGTCCACCACGCTGACGCAGATCATGGAGCTGGCCAAGCCTGAGTCCGGCACCATCACGGTCATGGGGAAGGACATCTCCACGCTGAGGAACGCCCGCGAGCGTCGCGAGCTTCGTCGCAACCTGCAGATCATCTTCCAGGACCCCATGAGCTCCCTCGACCCGCGCATGCCCATCTACGACGTACTGGCCGAGCCCCTGAAGGCACAGCACTGGGACAACGCAAAGATAAACAAGCGCATCGGCGAGCTCATGTACCTGGTCGGCATCAACCCCGACTACGTGGACCGCTTCCCGTCCCAGTTCTCGGGCGGACAGCGCCAGCGCATCGCCATCGCGCGCGCCCTGGCCACCGAGCCCAAGATCCTGCTGCTGGACGAGCCCATCGCCTCGCTGGACGTGTCCATCCAGGCCGGCATCATCAACCTGCTGGAGGACCTGCAGATCCAGCTGAAGATCTCGTACCTCTTCGTCGCGCACGACCTGGCGGTCATACGTCACATCTCTGACTCCGTCGCCGTCATGCACCTGGGAAAGATCGTCGAGCAGGGAGACACCGAGGAGGTCTTCACGCACCCGAAGGACCCCTACACCAAGGCGCTCCTCTCGGCCATCCCCATCCCGGACCCGAAGGTCGAGCGCACGCGCGAGCGCTTGGTCTACAAGGACGGCAAGCTGGTGCCCGCCTCGTCGCTGCTGAGCATCAAACTGTAGCGTCGGGCATGAACCTGGGCCCCTCCCTTCGCAAGGAAGGGGAGGGCCCCTCTTGTCCGATAACTGAAACACGGCACCGCGCAATGGCAAAGCGGTGCCGTGTTTTATGCCCATCTGCATAAGTGTCAAACAATGTGAACATTTCGTGTGCGGCTATTTGTGCAATATATCGAAGCATTATTTATGAGCACTTGCCTGTTTAAACAGGCAATGTGTCTTGCAAACGCTGCCACTCACAGGATAAAAAATCACATAAAGAAGAAATGGTGGGTTCATTCATCATTTCGTTATCTATACTTCAATCCGGCTACGCGTTTGTAACCAGTTTTTGCAGTTCCTGTAATCATTCGGTACGGGAGGATCTACACATGAACAACGTTTCGCGTCGCTCGTTCCTGAAGCTCGCGGGCGGCACCGCTGCGGCCGTGGCCGGCCTTGGCCTCGTGGGCTGCGGTGGCGACTCCGACACCAGCAGCAGCTCCGCAAAGGGCAACGACGTCACGGGTGCCGAGCCCCAGAACGGCTCGCCCGCGACCACTGCTCTGGACCAGCTGCCCCTGCCCGAGAAGGGCAAGGCCTACAACAACCCGCAGGATCGCGACAACATCCAGGACGGCGGCACCCTGGTGGTCCCCGTGGACGAGATCGGTCCCGACTGGAACGTGTACTCCGTCTCCGGCAACACCGTCGACATGCAGACGTTCTGGGGCTACTACATGCCCATGAACGCCGTGACCACCGACGTCACCCTGTCGAAGTTCGAGCCCAACCCGGACTACATCACGAACCTCACTAGCTCCGAGGACTCGGGCAAGCAGGTCATCACCGTCGACATCAACCCGCAGGCGAAGTTCAACGACGGTACGCCCATCGACTACCGTGCGTACCAGGCCATCTGGACCGTCCTCAACGGCAAGGACGAGAACTACACCCCCGCGGCCACCGATGGCTACGACAAGATTGAGTCCGTCGAGCGCGGCACCAGCGACACCCAGGCTGTCATCACCATGTCCGAGCCCGTCTACCCGTACGAGCCCCTGGTCGCCAACTTCCTGCACCCCTCCGCGGCCAACGTCGACACGTTCAACAACGGCTGGAACAACACGCCGCACCAGGAGTGGGGCGCCGGCCCGTTCACCATCGACTCGGTCAGCGACTCGCAGGTCGTCTTTGTGCCCAACCCCAACTGGTGGGGCAACAAGCCCAAGCTGGACTCCATCACCTACAAGGCTATGGACTCCCAGGCCACGTTCAACGCGTTCAAGAACGGCGAGGTCGACAACACCGGCGCCTCCGCGGCCGGCTCGTCTGAGATGCTTTCGCAGTTCAACTCCATGGACAACGCCGAGATCCGTCGCGCCTACAGCCTGTCCATCGCCTGCATCGAGCTGAACTCCACGCGTGACTCCCTGAGCGACATCGCCGTGCGCAAGGCCTTCACGCAGTGCATCGACCCCGCCACCGTGCGTTCCGTCGTGTTCCAGGGCGTCAACTGGAGCGAGGACAACCCCGGCTCGCTGCTCGTCCCCGCCTGGGCTGACGGCTACGAGTACAACATGCCCGACGACGTGAAGAACCTCAGCTCCGCCGACGACCGCACGGCCGCCGCAAAGAAGACGCTCGAGGACGCCGGCTACAGCATGGGCGACGACGGCTACTACGCCAAGGACGGCAACTCCGTCAAGTTCAGTTTCACCACCTTCGGTGATTCCAACACGGTGAAGAACCGCGCCGCGGCCATCCAGAAGATGGCGAAGGACGCCGGCATGGACGTCGAGATAGACGCCAAGCCCTCTTCCGAGTTCTCCAAGACCCTGTCCAGTGGCGAGTGGGACGCTGCCCTGTTTGCCTGGAGCTCCTCTACCACCTACATGTGGAACGGCGTCCAGATCTACGGCAGCGACTCCGCTTCCAACTTCACGCACCTGGGCAGCGCCGACGTCGACCAGAAGTTGGCTGCCGTCGTCTCCGTGTCCGATCCCGACCAGCAGAAGCAGCAGCTAAACGAGGCAGAGAAGGAGGCCATGGAGACCTATGGCTTCATCCCCCTGTACACCGGCCCCGACTGTGTCGTGACCAAGAAGGGCCTGGCCAACTTTGGTCCCTGCTGCTTCCAGACCGTGCTCCCCGAGAACATCGGCTGGCAGAAGGACGCGCAGTAGGCTTGGCCTAGCTGCAATGCTCTCGTAGGCGACTGCACGCCGCGTGGGGTTGCTCTGGCGCCCCTACGGACAGCTTCGCCTGCCGGCGGCATTCGAACGACCCTGGGCATCTGGCTTCGAAACGAGCCAGATGCCCTTCTTGTATGTAATCGAAAAATGGACATAGGTGCTTCGAAGTGTTGGAGTAGGGGACTCTTCACGATTGGGTGTACCTGCTCATATGTGACTTGCACAGTGTAAGATTGCCGTCGTGTGACGCGATCTACGTAAAACTACACTGTGGATTCTGCCGCTGACGGGATGGTGAACGTCTCTCGCATAAGTTAATGCTTCTGTAAATAACCTTTGGGTTCTGTCGGCTATGCTCGTCGGTATTCTGTCGGGCAACCAAGGGGGAGTGCCACATGGGTAGATTCAACGTCTCGCGCAGGTCGTTCTTGGGTCTTACCGGGGGTGCGGCCGTCGCGGCGGCCGGACTGGGACTCGTGGGCTGCGGGGGAGGGTCCGACTCCGGCTCATCTGGATCTAGCGGCAGCGCGGGATCCGAGCCGCAGAACGGCTCGCCCGCGACCACGGCGCTGGACCAGCTGCCCCTGCCCCAGAAGGGCATGGTCTACAACAACCCGCAGGACCGCGACAACGTCCAGGACGGCGGAACGCTGGTCTTGCCCGTGAGCGAGGTCGGACCAAACTGGAACTACTGCTCGGCTGAGGGCAACACCGTGGACATGATGACCTACTGGCAGTACTACATGCCGGTGAACATGGTCCTGACCGACGCCACGGGAGGCACCATGAGCCCCAACCCCGACTACCTGGAGTCCATCGACGCCAGCGAGGACTCGGGCAAGCAGGTCATCACCATAAGGGTGAACCCGCAGGCGCAGTTCAACGACGGCACGCCCATCGACTACCGTGCGTTCCAGGCCATCTGGACCATCATGAGCGGAAAGGACAGCCGGTTCTCTCCCTCGTCCACGGACGGCTTCGACAAGATCGAGTCCGTCGAGAAGGGCTCCGACGACCGCGAGGTCATCGTGACCATGTCCGAGCCCGTGTACCCCGCCGAGGCGGTCATGTCCTACGTCATACATCCTTCCGCAGTGGACCCCGACGTGTTCGAGAACGGCTGGAACCTGAACCCGCACGCGGAGTGGGGCGCCGGCCCGTTCACCATCGACTCCGTCAGCGACACGCAGGTCGTGTTCGTACCGAATCCGAAGTGGTGGGGCACCAAGCCAAAGCTGGACTCCGTCACCTACAAGCAGATGGACGCGCAGGCCATCTACAACGCGTTCAAGAACGGCGAGGTGGACGCCACGGGCTCCGTCTCGTCCGGTTCGGCCGAGATGCTGTCGAACTTCAGCTCGATGGACGACGCGGAGGTGCG
>JBJEKW010000028.1:0-14576 GCA_051878835.1 Atopobiaceae bacterium | reverse complement strand
GTGCCTCCCCGCGGGCGTGGTGCCTCCCCGCGGCGAGGCGTCTTCGCTCACTTCGCACACTTTGCTTACGCGTCTGGCGGAATGGCCCGGCAAGGCGGTGCTTCTGGCCCTGACGGACCATTTGTTGCCGACGGCTGGGCCTGCGTTCACGTCATCCTCTGAAGTGTTCGAACACTTCTGGAGTTGAATCTTCGGGCTGGCCAGCCCCTGCCCCCGGATGCCACAAATGCCGGAAGTGTTCGAACACATCAAGCCCGGATGAGACCAGGAAGACCCCAGGGCCCCTGTCTGGGCGGCAAGACGCGGATGAGTTTGATTCCAATCGTACACTTCTGGCGCGGCCGATTCCGTTTGCCCGAGGCGGGCCAAGAAGGGCCTGCTGAGCCGGATGTGTATGAAGCCAGTCAAACACTTCCGGAGAGAAAGAGCCGACACGGGGTCCAGGCTTACTGGCCTCCCGATGTGTTCGAACACTTCGGACCCGAACGTGCGGAAGAAGGGCCGCTGGGCTCCTAGCCCCACGGCTATGCCGGATGTGTTCGAAGTCGGCCAAACACATCTGAACTAATCAGCGCTGAGGGTGAGCCTGGAGTCTCGGCCTCCCGATGTGTTCGAACACATCGAGCCCAGAGGGGATTCCTGGACTCGTGTGGGCGTTCGTGCCGGCTTCTGTGTCTGAAGTGTTCGACCACTTCTGGCTCGCCATCGGGCGGTTGGGCGCTTGGCCCTCCTGAAATGGCTTCTGCGTCGGAAGTGTTCGAACACATCGGGTGGAGGTGGGCGGACGGTGTGCGTTTCCGGCCACGGGGGATAGCCCACGCTGGATGTGTGCGCCCGGAGAGTCGCCCACGCTGGATGTGTGCGATTGGGTGTCCGGGCATCCTGGCGACCGGGGTCGTGTGCCAGAGCGTCTGAGCGGCCGCATTGGCCGCGCGGGTGGGCAATGGCTACGTTTGCGCACTACAGGGGGTATAAAGGTGATACGGTCAAGCTGCCTGAACGGAGTCGGCCGAGCAGCCTGGGGCTTGTTGCGCGGTCCAAGGTTCCCGAGTGGCCTGAGGATTGTCGACGGACTGAGGCGGTTGGGTGGCCAAAGGCCGTCGAGTGTATGGGGTTGCCGGGTGGCCGAAGGCCGTCGAGTGGCCCGGGACTGACGAGCGGCGTATCGCAAGGAGGTAGTCATGGAAGGCTACAAGATTCTGAACATGGTGCTCGGGGCACTTATGGTGGTCAGCGGTTTGTACTGCTGCATGAACCCGGGCCTGACGACCCTCTCACTGGGTTGGGTGGTCGGATTTGTCATGATTGTGAATGCCATCGCGCGCCTGAGCACGTACAGCGCCCGCCGCAAGCTGGGCGTAGCCGACGGATGGAGCCTTGCCGCGTCCATCATCAGCCTGTGCTTCGGCATCCTGCTTTGCGCCAGCAACGCCATGGGCGTCGCCGCCAGCCTGATGATCGTGTACCTGACCGCCGCCTGGGTGCTCATCGGCGGCATCCTGAACATCTCGAGGGCTGTGTCCCTGCAGCGGATGCACGGCGCGTTCAACACCAACGTCATCGGCGCCAACTGGGGCTGGGTCCTCGCGATGGGCATCCTCATGCTGGTGGTCGGCATCTGGAGCCTCTTTGACCCGCAGGGCCTCATCGTGGCAATCGGCTTCCTCATCGGCGTCGAGCTCATCTGCGCCGGCGCGAACCTCTTTGTGGCGTCTTCGGTGCTGTAGCCGGGTGCTGGGGCACGACGGCCAAGAGTCGAACGTCATGGCCAGATGGCACGGCAGACAAAGCGGCAGAGAAAAGCGGGGCGGCACTTCGAAGGTGCCGTCCCGCTTGTTCTTCTTGCCTTGTTTAGTTTCTGACGTTTGGACAATCGGGGCGCCGTGATGGCCGGCCTGCGGCCTTCCTGCCCCGCGCTTAGCCGCGCCGATGCTGGCAGCGGTAGGCGTATGCCGCGCTGATGATGTCGCAACATCCCTCGCGACCCCAGACCGAGCGGTCCACCACCAGGTCCTTGCCCATGTGCATGTCCCACTTGCCGCCCGAGAAGCGCGTGTAGAACTTCTCGCGCTCCTTCTGCTTGCTGCGCACGATGAACTTGCCCTCGATGTTGCTGATGCCGCGCTTCTGGCTGACTATGCGCACGCGCTCCTCCAGAGGAGCGGTTATGAGCACACGGATGAGGTTGGGGTTGTCGCGCAGGATGTAGTCCGACAGGCGTCCCTCGATGATGCAGGTGCGCGACATGCCCAGGTCCAGGATGGTCTGGCGCATCGCCTGAAAGAACCGCTCCGACGTGGTGCGCTGGTCGGTCACGTCGGGCAAGAAGGTCAGCGGGCCCGACGTGTTCTTCTCGTCGAAGTTCGCCAGCTGGCCCACGTCGACGCCCGAGTTCAGGGCCGAGCGAACCAGCAGCTCGTTGTCGTACAGGGGGATGCCCAGGTGCTTCTCAAGAAGGACGCCGATCTCGTGGCCCTCCGCGCCGAAGTCGCGCGCGATCGAGATGACCACGGGGTTGGGCGCGCCTGCGGGGTTGTGGGCGTCCGACGATGCCGCGCCTGCGGGGTTTGCCGTCCCCGCCGGGTTGGTGCCTGCGGGGGCCGCGCCTGCGGTTGCGCCGCTGAACTTGCTTGAGTCTGCCATTCCGGTCTCCTTTGCCATTGCGCTACGCCGCCACGAGCTTGCGCTGGTACGAGCGAACCACCAGCGAAATCGCGAAGTTCAGCACGAAGTAGGTCAGCAGCACGAAGCCGTACAGCAGCAGGATCTGCTCCAGCGAGGCCGCCTGGCCCATGACCACCGAGGAGTTGCGCATGAACTCGTGCACGTCGATGCCGCGCAGGTACGAGGTGTCCTTGATGACCGTGGTGCACTGGCTGAACAGGGCGGGGACGATTATCTTGAACGTCTGCGGCAGCACGATGAGCCACATGGTCTGGAAGAACCCGAAGCTTTGCGACTGCGCCGCCTCGAACTGGCCCTTCGGGACCGCGTTCAGGCCGCCGCGGACGATCTCGGCCATGACCGCCGAGGTGAACACCGTGAACACCAGGATGGATATCAGGAGCTCGTTGCCCTTCATGGTGAAGCGGAAGATCAAGATCCACAGCAGGTTGGGCGTGCAGCGGAACAGCTCGATGTAGGCGCTCACGAGCCAGCTGGCCCAACGCCAGGGACCACGGGCGTACGTCTTTATGAGCGCCAGGACGGTGCCAAAGACGATGGACAGAAGGATGGAGGCGGCCGAGATGATGATGGTGTTCACGAGGCCGGTCAGCATGAAGCTGACGTTTGCGGGGGTAAAGATGTCCATGCCCTACGCCTCCTTCTGTGCGCTCGTGGCGCTGGCGGGAATCTGAACCGCGTGGCGCACCTTGGGCAGGCGCTTGCTGCGCTTCTCGAGATAGGTAATCAGCATGGCCAGGGGGAAGCAGATGATGAAGTACATGGCGCAGCACAGGACGTATCCCTGCAGGTAGCCCGTGTCGGACACGATGACGTCGGCCTGGTACATCAGGTCGCCGCCGGCTATCAGGGCAAGGACGGAGGTGTTCTTTACCAGGTTCAGGGCCTGGTTGGCCAGGGGCGGCAGGATGATCTTGAACGTCTGTGGCAGGATGATGTAGCGATACGCCTGCACGCGCGTGAAGCCCTGCGACATGGCGCCCTCCATCTGCCCGCGCGGGATGGCCTGGATGCCGGTGCGGATGACCTCGGCCACATAGGCCGCGTGGTACATGCCCACGCCCACGACGCCCAGGATGAACGGCGCTATGCGGACGGGCGAGGAGGTGCCCTGGATTGCCATCAGAACGCGCGGACCTGCCGTGTACATGAAGAACACCTGCACGACTACAGGGGTGTTCTGGTAGATCTCCACGTACACGCGGGCGATGGCCCGCAGGACCTTCGAGCGCGTGGTCGAGAACACGCCCAGTATCGTGCCAAGCACGAGCGCCACGGCCAGTCCCGCCAGCGCGACCTGCAGGGTAAAGAAGAACCCCTGCCACAGAAGGTCGCTCTCTGCCAGGGTCTTGGCCCAGCGCTTTGTCATCAGAAGCCCGCCGAGCATGCGATGCCCCCTTCGATAGATGGATGGGGCCGCCCGGATGTTGTGTCGGACGGCCCCGCGGACATGGTTCTAGGGCGCTAGGCGTCGAGGCCGTTGGCGCTGATGAGCTCGTTCAGCTTGCCGGAGGACTCGAGGTCGTCGATGACGCCGTTCACGAGGTCGGTCAGCTCGGTGGCGTGCAGGTTCGTGGCGACGCCGTACTGCTGCTGGCCGAACACGATGTCGGGGCACAGCAGCTCGTTCGTGTCGTCCTCGTAGCCGTGCAGGATGGAGCGGTCGACCGAGAACACGTCGATGGTCTGCGACGACAGGGCGGCCGACAGGGTGGGGTAGTCCGGGAACTCCTGGAAGGTCACGTTGAGGCTGCCCTTGCCCTGGTCCTGCAGCATCTGCTTCAGCGCGTCCTTCGTCGTGGAGCCCTGTGCCACGCCGATGACCTTGCCCTCCAGGTCGTCCAGGGTGCTCATGCCGGAGGACTTCAGCACCAGCATACCCAGCGAGTCCGTGTAGTACGGGTCCGAGAAGTTCCAGGACTGCTTGCGCTCGTCGGTGATGGTGTAGGTGGCTGCGACCAGGTCCAGCTCGCCGGAGTCCAGCAGGGGGCCACGGGTCTTTGCGGTGACGCCGGTGAAGGAGACCTTGTTGCCGGACTTCGCCTCGTCGGCGCTGACATCGAAGATCTTTGCGGCGATCTGGTAGCACAGGTCGACCTCCAGGCCGTCATAGGTGCCGGTGTTGGGGTCGTCGTAGCCAAAGCCGGGGACGTCGGTCTTGATGCCGCACTTCAGCGTGCCGCGGTCCTTGATCGACTGGACGCCAGGGTCTGAGGTGACGGTGTTCTCGGAGTCAGAGCTTCCGGAGCTGGAGCTGCCGGACGTGGTGTCGTCGTCGGAGTCGTCGCAGCCGGCCAAGGCCAGGCTGGCGAGAGCGGCGGAGCTGAACGCGAAGCTGACGAAGGACCTGCGGGTGATGTTGGACATGATGTACCTCCTGTGGTTGTGATGACGGGGGCGGTTGTGCTTCTTGGTTGAGGCCTGGTGTTGGGCGTGCGGCAGTGCGTGGGCGGCCGGGTGCGCGTGGCCAAGCGCACAACCGAATGCGCCTGGGCGGCCGGGTGCGCGCCTAGCGAAGAATCTTGCTGAGGAACTCCTGGCAGCGCGGGTTCTCAGGGTGCTCGAAGAAGTGCTCGGGCGTGCCGGTCTCCAGAATCTGGCCGTCGTCCATGAACACGACGCGGTCTGCCACCTGGCGCGCGAAGCCCATCTCGTGAGTGACGCAGATCATGGTGATGTTCTCGTGCGCCAGTTCGACCATTACGTTCAGGACCTCGCTGACCATCTCGGGGTCCAGTGCGCTGGTTGGCTCGTCCAGCAGCATGATGGGCTGCTTCGTGCAAAGCGCGCGGGCGATGGCGACGCGCTGCTGCTGGCCGCCCGACAGGTTCTGCGGGAACTCGTTTGCCTTGTGTGCCAGGCCGACGCGCTCCAGGTTCTTCATAGCCTCCGCCTCGGCCTGCTCGCGGCTCTTCTTCTGCAGCTTGATGGGGGCCAGCGTCAGGTTGCCCATGACGGTCATGTTTGGGTACAGGTTGAACTGCTGAAACACCATCGATGTGTACTTTCGCGTGATGGCGCTGTGGTTCTTTCTGGTCATGAGCTGGCCGTCGATGCGAACCTCACCGGAGGTGGGCTCCTCCAGCCAGTTGATCGAGCGGATGAGCGTGGACTTGCCCGAGCCAGACGGCCCGATGAGCACCAGCTTCTCGCCCTCCTTGACCGAGAGGTTTACGTCCTTCAGCACGTGCAGGTCGCCGAAGTACTTGTTTAGATTTTTTATTTCAATCATGTCGGCCATATGGACCCCCTTACCAGCCGTTTGCATGTACATGATGTTAGGGGGGTCGTGCTATCGGCAGGAAAACGATAAGTTTCCCAAA
This sequence comes from Atopobiaceae bacterium, assembly GCA_051878835.1. Taxonomy (GTDB): domain Bacteria; phylum Actinomycetota; class Coriobacteriia; order Coriobacteriales; family Atopobiaceae; genus Olsenella_K. The sequence continues at coordinate 8,568 of JBJEKW010000028.1, read as the reverse complement.
CAGGACTGCAGAGTTAATCATGCTTGACGGGTGTGTGGCAGAACTGTTACGAGGTGTCGGGATTTCATGCGGTCATGTCGATGAGTGGTTGGTATTTGCTGGTGAGTGGTGCTTGGGATGTGGCTTTTACCCCAGAGGGCTGCTGTCTGGCTGGGCCCCTCGTCCAAATGGCCTCGCTGCTCAGTCCTGCCATCTAGTTCTGCGGCCCCGTCCGAACTGACAGGCCAACCACGCTGCCAAATCGCTCCCGCAGCTCGCCCGAACTTACTGCCAGTCCGAGCCTGCCACCCGTCCGAACCCCTGCCCGTTCGGACCCGCCACCCGTCCGAACCCCTGCCCGTCCGGACCCGCTGCCGGTGCGAACTAGCAGGCCAGCTCGGCAGATCGAATACGCCCGTTTGTCCCACCGACACACCACTCGCTCGGGTTTGAAGTGAGCGATTCCGTCGTACCGCGAGTCTGAAACGCGTACGGTCAGCGCGCTATTGCCAGATGTGTTCGAGGCGGGTCGCTCACTTCCGGCCTGGGCTGTGCCTATGGGGCTTCCCGGTGCTTCTCACCGTTGATGTGTTCGACCGCCCTCATACACATCAAGTGTGACTTGGCGATTCCTGGCCATTGGGGCCAAGATTTACTCGACGTGCGCGAATCCTCCCATACACTTCCGCTTGTTGAGGACGGCATGACTTTATGGCGTCGTGCGAGCGTCCATTGGCGCCGGATGTGCATGGCCGAATGCGTGCTCGAAGCATTCGCCGGGCAGTAATGACGGGCGCCATGGTGATACTCAGAGCTGACGTGTACGATTGTCGTCCGCACGAGCCGCCATGTTTGACTGACATCTGCACGAGTTGCTGTGTGCTGGCATGAACTGTCGCCTGACACCGCGTGCCGGCATTGCCGTTCGGGCAATCCGTCGGCCATTCGGCTTGGTGCTGGGAGATTCGAGATTCCGATTAGTGGCTCGAGTGGTCCACGGGAAGCAGTCGATGCTTCGGCGCAGGGTGGATTCCTTAACTAAGAGGACATTAATCGGAAGATTGCAGCTCAGGGCGCGTAAACGCGAGGGCATTGTCCGGAAGGTCGCAGCTCAGGGAGCGTAACCGCGAGAGACAGCACAGCCATCGAAAGGTGGCAGACTCTTATCCGTCCATGGGGAGGTTATCCCAGGGCAAATCGCGAGCGTCGACGAGCATGCCTCAAGCGACGATTGGCATGCGTTTGCTCTCGTCGTTTCGCTCGCCAAGCGTAAAAGATATGCGATGGCGGACGTGCCGCCTAGGCCAATCGTGCCTGGCTGTTTATGTCCAAGATTGGGCAATTCTTGCAGGTAGCGACCAGGGTGGCTTGGGGAAGCAGACGCTTCCGTTGCGTTGAATCGTCCCGTGTGGCAATAGCGCCGCTAGTAGATTGGTACGTTTCTTTGCGATGAGCGGCGTTGCGCGACGGAGCTTTACGCCCAGATGCTCGGCCGCCTGTGAAACCACTTCGCGGAACTGCACTTGGTCGCGAACCTGTTGAATTCCCAGCGTGACAACGTTGAGCTGCGCCTTTCGCAACGTGAGCTCGCGCCGGAGGTCTCGACTGGTGTTGCGGTGATAGGCCTCACCGTTGTATTCGATTCCGAACTTCGCGTCGGGCCACAACAGGTCTACGTAGATGTTCTCCTGTCCACCGACCTGCGAGGAGTTTCGATCGAGCTCAATCCTGTGGTTCAGCCGCGGCGATGGCAGGCCAAAGCCGCCCATGCGCCTGGGCATCGACAGCAGCATCGCAGTGACTGTCTCCATGGGCGACCAAGAGTTGTTGTGCATCAGCCGAAGTGCCCTGCGGGCCTTCTTTATTCCGCGGGTACCTTTGGGTATGCCTGCAAGGTATGTTTCCAGCTGTGCGATGGTGGTTATCGCGGGGTGCTTCACGAAGCCGCCTGCGCCATCTGCCAGTGAATATCTGCCGCACATCTGGTGTCCCAGTCGGACGAGGTCCAGCAGAGGAAGACAATCCGCCATCTGCAGAAACACCGACTCGGGGGAGCAGACATACAGATGGTCTCTTAGCTTGATTACCTGGTCATTCGAGATGCCTGCGGACCAGGCGTGCGCATGCACCTGGCGCGACTGCCGACGCTCGGATCGCTTGCTCACCACGACGTCAATGCGACCCAGGTCTTCAGGCTCGCACCCCAACTTTTTCGTGAGCCACGGCAGGGCTTCGGACTTCACAAGTTGGGCAGACGCGCATGCCTCCAAGGCATCGCCAGCCGAATCCGCCTTGGGCGATTGGGCCGTGGCAAGGTCTGAACCTGCGGCGGCATTCGAGTCCGCGGCGGTGTTCGAGCCCGCGGCGGTGCCCGAGCCGGCGGCGGTATTCGGGCTTGCGGTGGTGTTCGAGCCTGCGGTGGAGCTAGACCCCATGCAGCTCTGATTCCGCAGGCGGTCTAGCTCGCCTCGGGAGGCCAGCTTCGCGAGGGTCCAAAGAGCGGTTGTATGTGAGATCACAGTAACCATGGAGCCATGATGCCCGAAAATCAGAACTAATGTTCTTGACGCAAACTAGCACCAAAACGTGGCACTGGTAGCAAAGGCGCAGGTAAGGGATGATGCAATTAGTGCTTCAGACCTTGGATTTTGTTAAGAAAAAAATGTCAAACGCATGTTCGTATACCGTTTGCGGGCAGATGCATGCCGTTCGGCGGTAACCTTCCGTGAAGGTAGCGTGAGATACCGGATGTAGTGATCAGCCCTCTTGTTCAGCAGGGCATCAGTTGTGGATGGCGGGCGATTTTACAAGGTAAGTTCGGCTTGTTTGGGCTGCCGCACCGTGTTTGCGTCCTCGTTAGCGAGCTGTACCGCGATGTGTGGCGAACACATCTAACCTGGGCGGGATGTCGTTCCGACCCTTGACTCTCGACGAGCTGTCCGCGCCGGAAGTGTTCGAACACTTCCGGGAGAAGTTACCTCTCGACCTACGAATTGACCCCTCGAGGGCATCCGATGACAGACGTGTTCGACCACTTCGGAGTTGTCCTATTACGACGCGTTGAGGACGCGGAGGATACGTCTCTCCAGACTCAATGTGTTCGAACACCTCGAGCGAGAAGGGCGTAGTCCGGGGACTGCGGGGACTATGGCAGAGCTGTAGGTCAGAAGTGTTCGAACACATCTGGCGTGAGGGGGCCGGACTGCCCTGCGAGGCGGTTGGGAAGGTGGCTGGAGCCGACAGAACGTGCCCGTCGTTGGCGTGACAAGATTGCCGGACCGAAGTGTACGGCGGTGTCCGCTCTTCCTAGCCGACGGTAGTCAAGGCTGCAAGGCCTGCTCGTGCACTTCCGAACCAGATGGGGACGGAGATGCCCCTCTTGCGAAGTTCGCTGGCGAAAGCGAGCACTTCCGTCAGGGTGGGGCGCGACTGTGTCTGGGCAGAGCGTGGCTGGACCTGGGCAGGGCGCGACTGTGCCTGGGTGGCATGTGGCTGAGCTGGAGTGAGGCATGGCTGAGCCTGGGCGGAGTGCGGCAGAGTCTGAGTATGACGCGGCTGAGCCGGAGTGAGGTGTGGCTGAAGTGCTTGCGGGGCAAGCGAAGCCACGTCTTGTCCGAAATCGACTTGGTTTACGAATGTCACATCGAAGTGCACTGCGCCGCATGTGATTTCGATTGCGATTTCGTCCGCAACGCGCTCGGGGGAAGCAGCGCTTTCTAGTGAACAGCCCGCCCGGCTGCAAAAGAGCTCGGGCCGGTGCGCCGCGGCCCTGACCGGCCGCCCGAATCCCGATGCCCCGACCACGAGGATGCATCGCTGCGTCGACGGCGGCACCACCGGCTCCCAGTCGGCGTGAGCCTTCAGGGGCAGTCCGCGCGACCCGTCGGCCTCGATGAGCAGATATCCGCCGCTGGCAACCACGTCTGCTGCTAACCTGTCGATGCCCCATGACGGCTCGCAGAGCTTGACAGCCGATGTGTTCGATGCGGTCTGGTCTTGTTGGGATATGGCGGTTGTCGGATCGGTGGCGTCCGAGCCCGAAGTGGCGCTAGCGCCCCTAGCCGGGCAGGTGTCCGCCACGTACGCAACGCCCAGGCGTGCCAGCTGGCTCATAGCTTCGCCCGCGGTCTGGTTGGCAATCAGGGGCAGCCGACTCGGCGGCCACTGTCGGGTGGTTGTCGAGATGGCGACGACGGAGTCAGGATGCCTCCGGCGCAGCTGTCTCGCCAGCGTCTCGATGAGCGTTGTCTTGCCGCCGCTGCCGATGACGGCGATGACGTGCGCGTCGTCGCACATCTCCTCGAGCGAAGCTGGGGAAGAAGAACGAGCCTGGTCTGTACGATTTGGCTGAGCGAAGGAGCTCGGCCGGGCAGGGGAGCTCAGCTGAGTCGAGAGCCCCAGTGATGAAGAGGGGTTCGGCTGAGTCGCGGAGCTCGATGGGGCGGAAAGGTTCAACAAGGTGGGGGAGCCCGGCTGGGCGAAGTGGCCCGGCTGGGCGGGGGAACCCGTCGGTGCCGAAGGGCCCAGCTGCCCCGCGCCTGCCCTTCTCACTTGTCCTGCCCTTGGCCCAGCAGGTCCTCGATGAAGCCGACCCGGTAGTTGTCGAACACGGCCTCGCCCTGATCCTGGGTCTGGTCCAACAGCACGTCGGCCATGATGCCAAAGTCGGAGTCGCCGTCCGCGTCGTGGAAGATCTGGTGCACGTGCCAGACGTGGTCGCTCTGCTCGTCCGAGTCGTCGATGACCAGGAACTTCGTGCTGCGGGCGTCCGCGTCCAGCAGGATCTCGTCGTGCACCTGGTAGTAGCTGTCGAGCACGGCCTTCCAGCGCGGCATGCGCCAGCCCCAGTCGGCGTCCATCTCGCCCAGCTGGTCCACCTTGCCGCGCGCGGCCAGGTCCACCCGGGCAAACAGCGCATTGCGCACCAGCAGCGTGACGGCGCGCCGGTCGCGCACGACGACCTCGCCCAGCTCGGGCGCGGCCACCTCGGCCCCCGAGCCGTCGTCGGTCGAGGCGTTCTCCCACTCGTCCACCAGGCTGGAGTCCACGGTGCGCACCACCAGGCGCAGCCAGGCGATGATGTCGTCCAGCTGGTCGTTCCTCTTGTCCAAGGGAATGGTGCGGTCCAGGACGCGGTATGCGTCGCTGAGGTAGCGCAGCAGCAGGCCTTCGCTGCGGGCGATGTTGTAGCGGGCGGTGTAGCCCTTGAAGTCGCTGGCCGTCTCGATCATGTCGCGCAGCACGCTCTTTGGGCTCAGCTGGTAGTCGGCCGCCCAGGGCACCTGCTCGCAGTAGCGGTCGAACGCCGCCAGCAGCAGCTCCTCCAGGGGCTTCGGGTACGTGACGTCCTCCAGGCGAGCCTTGCGCTCCTCGAAGTCGACGCCCTCGGCGCGCATCTCCTCCCAGGCGCGGTCGCGTGCCTGGCGCTCCTGCGCGCGCAGGATCTGGTTCGGGTCCTCCAGCGTGGACTCCACCATGCTGATGAGGTCCAGCGCGTACGTGTCGCTTTCGGGGTCCAGAAGCTCCAGCGCCGCCAGCAGGAAGGGCGAGAGGGGCTGGTCCAGCGCGAAGTCGTCCGGCAGGTCGACGGTCACCTCGTAGGAGTCGTTGCCGTCCTGGTCGGTGGTCTTCTGCACCACGCCCGCGTCCAGCAGGGTCGCGAAGACCTCGTCCACGCGGGTGTTCAGGCGTATCTTCTGCTCGGGCGTCTGGTTGGAGTCGTCCACCAGCTTGTGCACGCGGGCCCAGGCGTCGCCGCCCTGCTCGATTTCGGCCAACACCATGGAGTGCGTGATGCGCAGGTGGGGCTGCAGCGTCTCGGGCGTGGCGTTGATCAGGCGCTCGAACGTGTCCTTGTTCCAACCGACGAATCCCTCGCGGGGCTTCTTTACCTTTATGCTGCGGGCCTTCTTTGGGTCGCCGCCGGCCTTGCGCAGGGCGCGGGCCTTGTCGATGTCGTACTCGGTCGCCTCGGCGATGACCATGCCCTCCGTGTCGAAGCCGGCGCGACCGGCGCGACCCGCTATCTGGTGGAACTCGCGGGCGTTCAGGCGGCGCATGCGGCGGCCGTCGAACTTCGTCAGCTGCGTCAGGAGCACGGTGTGTATGGGCACGTTGATGCCCACGCCCAAGGTGTCGGTGCCGCAGATCACGGGCAAGAGGCCCTGCTGCGCCAGCTTCTCCACCAGCAGGCGATAGCGAGGCAGCATGCCGGCATGGTGCACGCCCACACCCGACAGCAGCAGCCGCTTCAGCACCTTTCCGAACGTGGTCGAGAAGCGCGTGCCCTTGATGGCCTCCTTTATGGCGTCGCGCTGCTCGCGCGTCGAGACGCCGTAGCTGGCCAGGGACTGCGCGCTCTTCAGCGCGGCGTCCTGGGCGAAGTGGACCACATATATGGGCGCGTCGCCGTTCTTTAGCGCCAGCTCGACCGTGCCCTCCAGTGCTGTGTCGACGAACTGGTAGTGCAGGGGGACGGGGCGCGGCGCGTCGGCTATGGTGTCCACGGACTTGCCGGTGTGCAGCTCCAGCGTCTGGGCGATCTGCGTGGTGTCGCCCAGGGTGGCACTCATGAGGAGGAACTGGGCGTGCGGCAAGGTCAGCAGGGGCACCTGCCAGGCCCAGCCGCGGTCGCGGTCGGCATAGAAGTGGAACTCGTCCATGGCCACGTAGCCGATGTCGGCGTCCTCGCCGAAGCGCAGGGCGTCCTGGGCCAGGATCTCGGCCGTGCAGCATACCACCGGGGCCTCGGGGTTTATGACCACGTCGCCCGTGATCATGCCCACGTTGTCGGGGCCCAGCAGGTTCACCAGGTTAAAGAACTTCTCGCTGACCAGGGCTTTTATGGGTGCGGTGTAGTAGCTGCGCTCGCCTGCGCACAGCGCCATGAAGCACATGCCCAGGGCGACCATGCTCTTTCCGCTGCCCGTGGGCGTGCCCAGAATCACGTTGTCGCCGGCGGCTATGTCCAGCAGGGCTTCCTCCTGGTGGTCCCACAGCTGCATGCCGCGCGACTCGACCCAGCCGAGGAAGGTTTCCAGGGACTCGTCGGTGGGGATGTGGGGGTCGACCTCAGACCAGTCGGGGCCCAGCCGGCCCAGCGAGCCGGGGCCGTTGGGGCCCTCGTCGACCGCGGCGGGGTCCTGGGCGGCCGGGCCCTGAGTGGCCGCGTTTGCGGCGGCCGGGCCCTGAGTGGCTGGGTCCTTCTTGTCCATCCGACCAGTTGCGTTTGAAGCTTCGGGGATGCTCATACGTGCTCCTTGGTGGATCCTGGAGCTTGCGCCCCCGGTTTCGACATGTTGCGTTTGCAAAATTGATGAGCGGCGCCGACGCTGCGACGGCACGCCCGCCTGTTCATCATACGGCGGAGCGCGTCTGGATGCCCCGGACGCGGGTATTCCAACTGGAATCGAACACGTCCGTCCCTTCCGGCTCTGTCCCTCCGGCCCGTCCTTCCGGTTCCAGGGAAGAAGCTCGATGTGTACGGCCCAGAGGGGATGGGTGCCCGCTCGTTCCGGATGTGTACGGGTGTGCTATCACCGTATGGGCGTGCCACTTCCCGTGGGACCGAAGTGCTTGATTTTCTGGTTCCGCAGAGGCCTCGTGTCCGATGTGCGCGATGGGCATCAAACACTTCGAGCCTGGGGAGGTGGGATGGCTGCCAAATGGGCCCGGAGGTCAACGTAATTCTCGATGTGCGCGATTCGCATCAAACACATCCAGACCGAGTTAGCGGAATCGGCCTCAGAATGCCTTGCGCGACCAATCCGTTTCGGAGGTGTTCGAACACATCTGGAAGGTGGGGGTGGGCTGAGTGCCTCAGTTCCGCTGGGTTCCTCTTTTCTCCAGAAGTGTATGGCCGTAATCGAACACATCGGGGCAGAGGGGTCGATGAGCGCCTCCTGGCGGTGGTTTTAGGCCGGCGTGTCCCCGATGTGTTCGGTGGGCGTCGTACACATCGACGTTCGGGTGGCTCGGAGGAGCTCCGAAGGACCTTTGAGCGGCGGCGAACTCCGGAAGTGTTCGAACACATCCGGCAGATAGCGACGTGGTGGGGTGCGCAGCCGAAGCCGGCGACGAGTGGCCGGTGAGAGTGGCCGACAACGGGCAGTGGTGACGGGCGGCGGCTACTGGTGCTTCCGCACAACCGCCCAGAGGATGCCCACGAACACCAGCAGCACGGCAATCAAGATGCCTGTGCGCAGCAGGATGTCCGCGTTGGGCAGCAGCACGTCGACTGCCAGACTGGTGCCAAAGTACAGGAGCATTCCCAGAATGAGCCCCAGCGCCATCTTGCGATTGTCAGTCATGGTTTTGCTCCTTCGCGTCAAAAGGGTGCATCCGCTGAAAGCGCCCGTCCATTGAAAGCGTGTCCACTCGGGGGCATGCATCAGCTGAAAGTGTCGCCCGTCGAAGACAGTGTCCACTGGGGGCGCTTAATTGATGTTTGAACATGTAGCTATGATAGCGAAGCGTCGCGCCAGTTTGGTGCAAACGAGCTCTTGTCCGGCTTGCGGTGCCGCATGAGTCCGGCTTGCGGTGCCGCATGAGTCCGGCCTGCGGTGCCGCATGAGTCCGGCCTGCGGTGCC
>JBJEKW010000027.1:92359-141799 GCA_051878835.1 Atopobiaceae bacterium | reverse complement strand
CATCTGCCAAACACATGTATCAGAGCTTTTTACCCAATAAGAAGCCTCTTATCGGGTGAAACCGTCGGGCAATCACCGCATCGGCGCCAAGCGCGCCTCACATGCAGAGGTTTTCGGACGCGGGAGCGCGTCCATACGCGAGGGCGCGCCAAGCGCGGCTGCGCGCGTATGGTGCCCACCCACCAAAAAGGCCCCACCCGGATGGATGGGGCCTTGAGGAAGGGGGCTAGTGGAAAGAAGCATAGCTAGCTGTGGCGCATCAGCGCATTTGCACGACGGCTAGTCAGCGCGCGTCTCCATGAGGGCTCGGCAGCTCGCCGGTACGCCACAGCACGGCAACGCCTCCGGGCGCAACTGCTACTTTGCGGCCTTCTTGGACTTCTGGGAGTCGTCGGGGGTGATCCAGAACTTCAGCAGCGGGAAGCTGACGATGACGGCTAGCAGCGTGTTCACGACGGAGGCAACCGTACCGGCCAGGCCGGCGTCCAGGCCCCACGTGGACTCGCAGAACGCGGTCACGTGGCCGGGCAGGATCAGGTTCACGACGACGATGAGCACGGCCAGCACGGCGAACTTCGGCGCGGCCTTGCTGAAGTCGGCGGTGGACTCGAACACCCACTTCATCTGGACAAAGAAGTTCACCACCTGGGCCAGCACCTCGGCAATCAGGAAGGTGATGAACCCGCCCAGGCCGTTGGAGCCCGCCGACGTGTAGTCAAAGATCAGGAAGTGGAACGGGCTCGTGAGTCCTAGCGCGTTGATGAAGATGGCCGTGCCCACCCACGTGCACACGAAGCGCGTGATGGTGCTGATGTTGCTGAGCACGTTGAACTTGATGAACTGCCACAGGCCAAGGTGCTCCTGCGTCCACTTGCGGAAGCCCGATACGGGTTTGGCGGTCTTTTGCTCGGTCATGGTTCTGCCCTTCTATGCGTGCGCGTCTGTGCGCGACTTCAGTTTAGGAATTGCTTTCGGTGCGATGCGGCTACTTTGCTGCTGCCTCGGCGTCCTGGCGCTCCAGCAGCTTCCTGCCGCGGGCGTTCAGCACCTGGTTGCGGATGAACTCGATCAGCAGCGGGATGATGAACCACAAGAACCAGATGCTGATGAAGTGCTTGCCGGTCAGGAGCTTCACCACCAGCGCGGGGATGATGCCGATGAGGCCCCATCCGCGAATCTCGCGTACGATGGCGTCCACCATTCCCATGCCGATGAACTCGCCCGCGTTCTTTGCCAGCGCGCGCATGGGCATGTTGTAGATGAACAGCGCGTTCAGGTTGGGCCTGCCGTTGGCATCGGTCTTCTTGACCAGGACGCGCAGCACGGCGCCCACGATCCAGAAGATCGGGCTGCGCCCGTGGCTGACATCGCGGAAGCACAGGTTCCGGTCCAGCGTGACCTTGTCGGAGGGCAGCTGGTGGCCCAGCAGCTCCTCGAACTCGTGGGAGTCGACGTGGCGCACGTCACCCGAGCGGTAGCTGGACAGCTCCAGCCCCTCGTAGGGGTCGGGCGCGCCCGTGCCCTGCTGGTACACCGTGGCCTTCAAGGGCAGATTAGCGCTGCTGCCGCCGACGGCGACCGCGTAGTCTCCGCCCTCGACCTCCCAGGCGTTGGTACGCACGTTGAAGTAGCTGTACGCGCGGTCGCTCAGCTGAACGGTCACGCGCTTCGTCTGGCCGGGCTCCAGCTGCACGCGGGCAAAGCCGGCCAGCTGGTGAGCGGGACGCCACACCTTCGCGTGCGGCAGGCCCACGTACACCTGCGCCACCTCGGCACCCGCCACCTGGCCTTCGTTCGTCACGTCGAAGCTGGCCTGGCGCCCGTCGCCGGACACCTGCAGGTTGGCGTAAGAATAGCTGGTGTAGCTGAGGCCGTATCCAAAGGGGTAGGCCACGGGGACACCGGCGGTCTGGTAGTAGCGATAGCCCACGTAGATGCCCTCGCGGTACTGCGCGCTGAACTCGTCGGACGGGAAGATGTCCGCGCAGGGTGTGTCACCTAGCGCCACCGGCCAGGTCTCGGCCAGCTTGCCGCTGGGGTTCACGGCGCCCGTCAGCACGTCCAGCGCAGCGGAGGCGCCGGCCTGGCCGCCCAGGCCCAGGTACGCCACGGCGGGCACGTCCTTGGCCCAGTCCATGCGCACCACGCTGCCGCAGCTCAGGAGCACGACCACGTGCGGGTTCACCTGCAGCAGGCGGCCCAGCAGCGACAGCTGGTTCGCGGCCAGCTCGATGCCGGTGCGGTCGAGGCCCTCGGACTCGGCGGCCTCCGACAGGCCCAGGCAGCACACGACCACCTCGGCAGACTGCGCCAGCTTGACGGCTTCTGTCGCCAGCTGGTCGTCGGCCTGGCCGTCGCGGGCAAAGCCGGGCTCGTAGCCCACCAGGTCCAGGCTGGAGTCGCGCACGACGTCCAGCAGCGTGTCCAGCTTCGTGCAGTTGACCAAAGAGGAGCCTGCGCCCTGGTAGCGCGGGGTCTTTGCGAAGTCGCCCACCAGCGCGACGCGCGTGCCGGCCGCCAGGGGCAAAAGCGGGTTGGCGTCGCCCGCCACGGCGTCGTTCTTCATGAGGACGATGCCCTCGGCCGCGGCCTTGCGGGCCAGGGCGTGATGGCCCCGCTCGTCGAAGTGGTCGCCGGCGTTGGCCACGGCGTCGTGCGTGCTCAGCACCAGCTCGACGGCCTCGTCCACGCGCTGGTCCAGCGTGGCCTCGTCCAGACGCCCGGACTTCACGGCAGCCACCAGCTCGCGGACCGAGTCCAGACCGCACGCGGGCATCTCAAACGTGGAGCCGGCACGCACGCCCTCCACGTGGTCGTTCGAGCCGCCCCAGTCGGTGACCACGGCGCCATCGAAGCCCCACTCGTCGCGCAGGATGTCGTGCAGCACGTGGGTGTTCTCGTTCGCGTAGGTGCCGTTTATCAGGTTGTAGCTGCTCATGATGGCCGCGGGATGAGCCTCGCGCACCACGATCTCGAAGGCCTGCAGGTATATCTCGTGCAGGGTGCGCTCGTCCAGAACCGAGTCGGACGCCTGGCGGCGCGTCTCCTGGCTGTTTGCCGCGAAGTGCTTCACGCACGCGCCGACGCCCTGGGACTGCACGCCGCTCACGTAGGCGGCCGCCATCTTTCCGGCCAGATAGGGGTCCTCGCTGTAGTACTCGAAGTCACGGCCGCACAGGGGGCTGCGCTTAATGCACACGCCCGGGCCCAAAAGCACGTTGACACCCTCGACCGCGGCCTCCTGGCCCAGCGCGGAGCCCACCTGCTGCACCAGCTGGGTGTCCCAGGTGTTGGCCAGCGTGACCGCCGTGGGATAGCAGGTGGCAGGGTCCGACCCGCCTATGCCCAGGTGGTTAGCGCCCGCGCTCTGGTGACGCAGGCCGTGAGGGCCGTCGGAGAACTCCAGCGCAGGAATGCCGGCCGACGGGATGGCCCGCGTGCCGAACGCCGTGGCGCCCGTCAAGAGGGCGCACTTCTGCTCCAGCGTCAGCTTGCGCACAATTTGCTCGTGTTTCACGCCTTGTCCCTTCCCCTGACGACGCCAGACACTGCGCCGTCTTCTTTCTACAGCTCGAAGGGTAGACCACAGGCGTGCCGCCCCCGTCATTCTGGCATGGATGGTCGACCTCACGACGTAATCTGCAACGCAGCGCCCGCGCCGTCCGCCCAGGTGGGCAAGAAGCGCAGGCGCTGTGGAACGTCATCCTGAGAGGACTGTGGGCGAGCCAGCCGGCTCCATGCCCCTTGCGGTACCGGCGCCGGCGTGGTGGTAGCGGGCGCCTATGCCACATCTGGCTCGGAGCCGACGCCGTGGCAACGGGCGGCGCTTCGGCATCTAGGCGTTCTGAGTCGCGACGGCGACATGCCCTTCTTGCCCTGAGTCGGCGTTTTGCTGGAGCTGCTGGCGGTTGTCGCGCTGCAGGCGCAGGGCGGTCTGCAGGTTCAGCAGCGCGTTCACGGGATATCCCAGCAGGTACCAGGCTATGCCCAGGCCCCACAGGCCGCGGACCTCCCACACGAGTCCGTCCACCATACCAAGCGACACCGTGCCGCCGCTCATCTGCGCGATGGAACGCAGGGGCATGTTGTACACGAACTCCAGGTCGGCGTTGGGGGTGGCGCTGCGCTGCGCATGGTGCTCCAGCACGGTCAGCCCCAGCCACAGGGCCCACATGATGGGGCTCCTGCCGTGGTTCAGGTCGCACAGGCACAGGTTGCGGTCCAGCTGGACCCTGGGCGTAGGCAACTCGGTGCCCATGAGCTCCTTGAAGTAGCCGCGGCCCACGTGCGCCACGTAGCCGTAGCGATACGGGGCCAGGCTGCGGTCCTCGTAGGGGTTCGGCGCCCTGGTGCCCGAGACGGCCAGACTGCCGCGCAGGCGGATGTCCGCGCACGACGCACCGATGCGCACCTCGTACAGGCCCGGCTCGACCTCCCAGGAGTGCGTCTGCACGTTGAAGTAGCGAAACGCCTTGTCATCCAGGGCTATGGTGATGCGACGGCTCTCGTTGGGCTTCAGGTACACCTTGCTGAAGCCCTTCAGCTCCTGCGCCGGCCTGAACACGCGGGCGTCAGGCTTGCTGACGTACAGCTGGCTGATCTCGGCTCCGCCGCGCTCCCCCACGTTCTTTATCTCGAAGCTGACGTGGTCCTGGCACACCTCCAGGTCGGAGTACTCAAAGCTGGTGTAGCTGAGGCCAAAGCCAAAGGGGAAGGCCACGGGCACGTGCGCCGTCTGATAGTAGCGATAGCCCACGTACAGGCCCTCGCGGTACTCCGCCGTGGCGGCGCGGCTGGGGTAGTTGCCGTAGGTGGGCGTGTCCTCCAGGCGCACGGGCCAGGTCTCGGCCAGCTTGCCGCTGGGGTTCACGGTACCCGTCAGCACGTCCAGCGCCGCCGCGGCACCCGCCTGGCCGGAGAGCGCCAGGTACACCAGCGAGCGGCACTTGCGCGCCCAGGGCACCTCCACCGCGCTGCCCGCGCTCAGCAGCACCACCACGTTGGGGTTCGCCTGGGCCACGGCCTCCAGCAGGTCCACCTGGTTCTGGCTAATGCGCAGGTCGCGGCGGTCCATGCCCTCGCTCTCGCGGCCCTCGTTCAGGCCCAGGCACACCACGGCCACCTGCGCGCGGGCGGCCAGCTGCGCCGCGCGCTCGGCCAGCGCCTGGTCAGGGGTGCCGTCGCGGTTGAAGCCACGCTCGAAGCCCAGCAGCTGCAGGGGCGACTCCTTCACGAGGTCCAGCAGCGTGTCAACGCGTGTGGCGTTCACCTGGGAGGACCCGGCGCCCTGGTAGCGAGGCTCCTCGGCAAAGCTGCCTATGAGGGCGACCTCGGTGCCTGGGGCCAAGGGCAAAAGCGGGTTGCCCGAGGCGGTAACCTCGTTCTTCAGCAAGACGATGCTTTCTGCCGCGGCCTTGCGCGCCAGCGCGTGGTGGGCGTCGAAGTCCACCTGCGTCGGAGCGCTCGCCAGCACGCGGCGCTGATGCAGCGCCAGCTCCAGGACCTCTGCCGCGCGGGCGTCTATGTCGTGCTGGCTCAGACGGCCGTCGTCCACGGCCTGCATCAGGATGCGGACGTTCTCCAGCCCGGGGTCAGGCATGGTCAAAGAAGAACCTGCCGCGGCAGCAGCCACCGAGTCGCTGCACGCGCCCCAGTCGCTCATGACCACGCCGTCGAAGCCCCACTCGTTGCGCAGGATGTCGGTCAGCAGGTGGTGGTTCTCGTTCGCGTAGGTGCCGTTGACCTTGTTGTAGCTGCTCATGATGCAGCGGGGCGCCGCCTCGCGCACCACGATCTCGAAGCCGGTCAGGTATATCTCGCGCAGCGTGCGCTCGTCCAGGACTGAGTCGGACGCCTGGCGCTTCGTCTCCTGGCTGTTCACGGCGAAGTGCTTCGCGCAGGCGGCGATGCCTGTGCCCTGGATGCCGCGGACGTAGCCGGCTGCTATCTTTCCCGCCAGGTAGGGGTCCTCGCTGAAGTACTCGAAGTTGCGTCCGCACAGGGGGCTGCGCTTGATGTTCAGCCCGGGACCCAGGACGACGCCAACTCCCTGAGCTGCGGCTTCCTGGCCCAGGGCGCGGCCTATCTCCTCCCCCAGCATGGGGTCCCAACTGGCGGCCATGGTGGCTGCGGTCGGGAAGCAGGTGGCGGGGTCGCTGCCTCCGCTGCCCGTGTGGTTGGCGCCGGCGGACTGGTGGCGCAGCCCGTGGGGACCGTCAGAGAGCTCCGTCTGGGGCACGTCGAGCGCCTGGAAGCCACGCGTGCTGAAGGCGGCCGCTCCGCCCAAAAGCGCGCATTTCTGCTCCAAGGTCATCCGTGCCAGAATCTTGCCAACCGCAGACGGACGCTCAGACTTTGCCATCGACAATGTCCCCTTTCCCATGCGGGTACGCTCATGGAACAGAGTATATGGCAGCAAACAATCCACGGCGAACCCAAACGCCAGCGGCGGCCGGGCATTGATGCCACAGCCGCCGCCGGTAAACACTCTGGGCGCCTTTGCCCAGAGGCTTGGGGCCCATGCGCTTGGGAAAGCTAGTTCTTCAAAGCTAGTTCTTCGAGATCTCCAGCTTTGCGTCTACCAGGCTGATGCTGCAGGGCGCGTGCTGGAGCACGCTGAGGCAAAGGCTGGGGTAGATCTTCCTCAGCTCCTCCTCGTCGTGAAGGATGACCTTGACCCTATCGCCGGAGTTCATCGCAAAGACGACCGCCTTCTGTGCGAGCATCTACATGCAGATGGCAACTATTGCTGCCGCGAGGAGCAGAACAAGGCCAATCTGCACACCAATAAGCGGTACGCACAAGAACAGAAGGCCGGCCACGCCCAAAATAATGGCCCACTTCCACTGAATGGCGTCTCTCGTCAAAAGAATCTCTGACACATTGCTGCACTGCAGAACCACACTCGGCAGATAGATAGCGTAGCCGTCAGACGTGATGTTGAAGCGGCCGAAGCCGTCCGAGATCATGTTCGCCGCATCGGCGGCCGCTGCCCTTGCCGTGCTGCTCGCAACATTGGCAGAGCCGTTGTAATTGCGCGTGGCCACGCTCGGTGGATTCGCGGCGGCAGGCTGAACCGAGGTCGGGGCGACGTAGTCCACCAGTTTCGTACCGTCGGCATCGCAGAATTTGAGATAGTCCTTGTCGAACGTCTTGCCGCACTTGGGGCAAACTTTCATGTGAAGTCCTTCCTCTTGCATCACTCGACTGGCGGGCACCAGCATCGGCCCATTCGCCAAAACGGCACGGGACGCGTCACGAGCGACTGGCGAACGCATCATTTGGAGGGGCAAGCCGCGAGCGGCTCGTCCTTCTTGCCCCAGTATTCAGCGAGCTGTGCGGAGTTTGTTGCGCAACATTTTGGTTGCCGACCGAGCCGATGGGCTATCCAAGGGGCGCAGGGGGTATATGTAGCCGAGTAAACTTGAAATGACGCTTCGGACGCGCACGCCGGGACTCAGGGAGTACGCCATGGCAAATATGTTTGACTACCTCGACTGGTTCGGGGACTTCGACTGGTACACCGTTCCGTTCAACGAGGTGGACAACCTCATCTTTAGCCAGCTGTCCTACCTGGACCTGGACGGCATCGTGCCCGCGGCGCGGGGCAAGGACGCCTGGCGCAGCGTCACCGTGACGCAGGCGGCGCAGCGCTACAGCAAGCTGTACCCCGCTGAGAACCCGGCCGACCTGGGCCCGCTCATCTCGGCGCACACGAACGCGCTTCTGCCCGCCATGGCCGCCACGAAGCGCTTCCGCGACGTGAGGCTGCGCGGATATGAGGCCCGCCTGGACCTGGACACCCACGAGCAGTTTGGCGCCGTGTGCGCGGAGCTGCCGGACGGCACCATCTACGTGGCCTATCGCGGCACCGGGGACGACCTGGTGGGCTGGCTGGAAGATTGCGAGATGAGCTACAAGGTCGTGCCCTCCCAGGAGCATGCCCTGGAGTACCTGCAGCGCATGGGCTACCTGACGCGCGGCCCGCTGCGCGTGGGCGGCCACTCGAAGGGCGGCAACCTGGCCGCGTACGCCGTGGCGTTCTGTAAGCCGCAGCTGCGCGAGCGCGTCATCGACGTGTGGTGCAACGACTCCCCCGGCTTTGAGAACCAGGTGATCCCGCTGGACAGCGTGCGGCCCATCGTCCCGCTGGTGCACTTCTACACGCCGGAGTTCAGCGTGGTCGGCGCGCTGTTCGACCACCTGGTGGAGCCCGTTGTTATCAAGTCCTCCGGCAACAACATCATGGAGCACAGCGCCATCGAGTGGCAGGTCATGCGTGGCAACTTCGTCCGCGGCACGTCGACCGACAACGGCAGTGCCCTGGTGCGCCAGACGTTCAACCAGCTGATGGACTCGCGCGACCTCCCCGGGCGAAAGAAGCTGCTGGACGCGCTGTACGCCGCGCTGACGCAGCAGGGCATCCACGGCATGGCCGACATGTTCTCGCGCGGACTGGCGGGCATCAACGCCACCATGGCCTCGGTGAACTCGCTGGACCCCGACGATCGAGAGGTCATGAACAACTTCCTGCGCGGCCTCATCGGCGCGGCCGTGTCGAACGCTGTGACCGAGACCGTGACGCCCGTGGCCAAGCAGCTGGGACAGCAGCTGGGCCAGGGACTGCGCGGTGCCGTGCAGGCGCTGAGCAAGGTGGCCGCAAACGTCGGCACGACCAGCGCGGATGCGGCGGATGGCGCGAGCTCGGACGATGCGAGTGCGACTGAGACGAGCGGTGCCAAGGTGGACGACGCCAACTCAGATACCGCCACCGCAGACCCGGCCGGCTCCGCCACCGCCAGGGTAGCTACGCCCGAAAACGGTTCGACCGTCACCCACCAGAAGGACGGCAAGCTCGCAGCCGCCGACGCGACGACGTCGGACGCGGCGGGCGCAGCCACCTCGGGCTCGGTAGGCGCAGAATCGTCATCGGACGCCACGACAACTGGCTCGGCAACGGACGCACCTGGATCCAGCGCAGCGACTAACGCCACCAAGTAGCTACGCGGCGCTTACGCTGCCATCGATGGTGACGCCGTGGGTGTCGTCGTGGGTGTCGTCGGTGGCGCGCTCGCGTCCGAACGAGCACCCAAATAACTGCCACCACCATAGCGAATCAACAAAATGGTGCTCAAACACCCGATAACGAGCTCCTTAGCGGGTGTTTGAGCACCTTTATGCGCTTTGGGCCGGGTGGGCGTGCTCACACGAAGGACCCGCGGCCGCATGGGGTCGCGGGCCCATTCTCAAGCGCTTCGCCGCCGACGGACGTCCGGACTACTCGTCGTTCTTCTTGCCCGTGAAGAGGTCGGTGAGGCGTTGGACGAACGACTCGTTGTTCGTGTTGCTGGAGTCGTCGTCCTTGGCCTTGTTGTTGGAGTCGTCCTTCGTGACGCCACTGACCACGTAGACGAACTGGACCTCCTTGACGTTGGTGTTGCTGGGGTCGACGAAGGAGTGGAGCGCGTAGCCCCTGCCCAGCTTCTGGTCGATCGTCTGCTGCAGCTGGTCGAGGACCTTCTGGTCCATGCCGTCCACGGACTTCGCCAGGGTGTCCAGGCCGCTGGTGAGCTCCTGCGAGCCGCTATGCGCGGAGTCGGTGCCGCTGGCCAGGGTGCCGAGGCCGTCCTTCAGCGTGCTTGCGCCGCTGGCGAGCTTCCTGGCGCCCGTGCGCAGTGAAGTGGTGCCGCTGCTCAGCGTGTCGAGGCCCGCCTTCAGGGTGTTGGCTCCGCTGGCAAGCTGGCCGGCTCCGCTGGCTGCGGTCTTTGCGTTGGCGTCGACCGTGGCGGCACCGGATGCCAGCTGGCTGGCACCGCTGGCCGCGGTCTTGGCGTTGGAGTCGACCGTCGCCGCGCCGCTGGCCAGCTGACGAGCGCCGCTGTCAAGCTGCGTCGAGCCGCTGTGCAGTGTGTCCAGGCCCTGCTGCAGCGCAGACGCGCCACCGTACAGGCTCTTTGCGCCGCTGGCAGCAGTCTTTGCGTTGGAGTCGACGGCAGCCGCACCGGCAGCCAGCTGCTCCGCAGCACTGAGCAGCGTGGGGTTGCCCGAAGAGTCGGTCCCCTCGGTGGTCAGGCTGTCGACGAGCTGGCTGGTGCCGTCGGCGACGCTCTGGGCGCCACCGGCAAGCGCACTCAGCTGGCCCAGCTGGGTCTGCATGCCCGCCAGCTTCCGCTGCGTGCCCTGGACCAGCTGCTTCGAGCTGTCCAGAACCTGGCCGGACTCGCTGATAACGTTGTTCGTGCTGGTGGTCAGGCTGCCGGCACCCTTCTGGATGGTCTGGAGGTCGCTGGCCAGGGTCTGCGCGTCAGCCGAAACGGCGGACGTGTCGATGCTCTGGGCGGCCTGCGCCACCTGCTGCAGCGTCTCGGCAGCAGACTTCGCGCTCTGGGCCGCGCTGGCCGCGCTCGAGGCGGCCGAACCGGCGTCCTTGGCGGCGCTGCCCGCAGACTGCGCCGCGCTTCCCGCGGAACTGGCAGCGCCCTTCGCCTTGCTGGCGGCGTCCGAGATCGTGGACTTCTGCTGGTCCGTCAGGTTCGAGTCGGCAAGAAGGGCCGACAGCTCGCTGGCCGTGGACGTGGCGTCGCTGGCGGCAGACTGCGCGCTGCCGGCGGCGGACTGAGCCTCCTTGGCAGCCGAGCCCGCGGACTGCGCCGCGGTCGCGCTGCCCTGCGCGGCCGTCGCCGCAGACGTGCCGGCCGTCGTGAGGCTCTGCTTCAGCCCACCCAGCTGCGACTGCATGGTCTTGAGGTCGCTGGCGACCTTCTGGCCGTCGGACTCGGTCTTCTGCGCGAGGGGCGACAGCTGGTCCGCGGACTTGCTGATGCCGTCCACCTGGCCCTGAATGGTCGTTATCTGCGCCTGCAGGGCATCCAGCTGGGTGTTGGCCTGGTTCAGCATGTCGGGCAGCGTGCTCGTAAGCTGCGTGTCCAGCTGCTGCACGCCCGCCGCCACCTGGGCAGAGCCGGTCTTCAGCTGCGAGAAGTCACCCGACTTCGCGGCAAGGGCCGCCTTCAGCGCCGACGCGCCGCTGGCAACCTTGCTGGTACCCTCGCTCTGCAGCTTCGAGAGGCCGCTGCTGAGCTGGCTGGCACCCGCGGCCACCTTCTGGCCGCCGGCGGCTGCGCTCTGAGTGCCCGACACAGCCTGGGCCGTACCCTGCGCCAGCTGGCCCGCACCGGACGAGACGGCACTCGTGCCCTCCTTCTGCAGCCTGTTGACGCCACTGGCAAGCGAGCTGGCACCGGACGACACGGCGCTTGTGCCCTCGCTCTGCAACCTGCTGACACCGCTTGCCAGCTGGTTCGCTCCAGAGGCCAAGGACGCCGAGCCGGAGTCCGCCTGCCCCGCGCCACTGGCCAGCTCGTCGGAGCCGGCAGACAGCTGGTCCGCGCCGGTCGACAGCTGCGATGCGCCCGACACGGCGCTGTCCGCACCGGTGGCCAGCTTGTACAGGCCGTCAGCCAGCGACTGGCCGCCCTGGTCCAGCTGGTCCACACCGTCCTGCAGCTTCGAGGTGGCATCCGTCAGCTTCGACGTGTCGTAGTCGCGCACGTTCACATCAGTCGACAGCGGCATGGCGGCAATCTGCCAGCCCGAGTAGGTGAAGTCGCTGGCCTTGCCCTTGATGTGCCAGTCGCCGTTGTTGCCGGGGAGCAGCAGGTACGTGACCACGGTCTTGTTGCCCGAGGTCGCCACGGTGGCGTCCGAGGCGTCCGTCAGGTCAAAGCTGTCGTTGTCGAAGGTGCCCTGCGCCTGCAGCACGAAGCTCTTTGCGAAGTCCGCCTCCGGCGTGTTGTCGGACAGGCCGTCGATCTTCAGCTCGATGTCCAGGTTGCCGTCCTGGCCCGCCAGATCGTCAGGCGAGACCTTCTGGCCGTTCAGTCGATACGTGACGTCGATGTCCCAGGGCAGCTGGGTCTTGGCGTCCAGGTCGCCCTGGTAGTAGAACGGCTGGCCGGCCAGGGTGTTCACGTTTACCTTGCCGCCCTCGTCGCTGAGGTCGTCCGAGGTGGTCAGGTTCTGCACGTTCGTGTAGGTGCCCGGGTCGCTGACGGACTGGGCGCTGTCGGTATCCCAGTAGTTCACCACGTAGATGCCGCTCTTGCCGCCCTGCGCGTCGGTCTTGGTGTAGACGACTTCCTTTTTCGCCGTCTGAGAAGTGCCGCTCTGCTCGGTCTTGTCCGGCTGCGTCGTGGTGCCGTTGGCCTCCTCGGCCAGGGCCTGGGTGGTGCCGAAGGGGATGGACATGCTGATGCCCAGGATGGCGCTCATGGCGCCCGTCAGGATGCGGTGCCCGCGCAGCCCCTTGCCGGTAGGATGTTCTTCTTGCCCTATCCTGTTCGCACGCTTGCTCATATGTGGTCACTCCCGTTTGATGTGGTTACACGATTGATGCGTTCCGGCTACAGCCGCCGCGTGGTGTCGTCGGTGTTGTCGCCAGGCGGCTTCAGCACCTGGGTCGCGTCGTCGGCGCCCAGCACCTGCGTACTGTCCGAGGACGTGGCGTCTGGGGACGCCGTGCCCCGCGTTGCCGCGCCGTGCGACGTGGCATGCTGCGGCGCACCCTGCGGTGCCACCGTCTGAGCCGCACCCTGC
Source organism: Atopobiaceae bacterium (assembly GCA_051878835.1). GTDB lineage: Bacteria > Actinomycetota > Coriobacteriia > Coriobacteriales > Atopobiaceae > Olsenella_K. The sequence goes on along the minus strand of JBJEKW010000027.1, from coordinate 129,205 downwards.
GGCGCAGCGCCCTGCAGCGTCGCGGTTACGGGCGCAGAGCTCTGTGCGGGCTGCTGACCGCCGCCGGTCTTCGGGTCATAGAAGCCCACGTGATAGCTGGTGTGGCGCACAATCCAGTCGCCACCCGTAAACAGCAGCGGCAGGATGAAGAAGATCTCGATGACCGAGATGAACGCGCCACGGGCAATCAGCATGCCGACCTGGCTGATCATGGGGCTGGACACGCTGAAGTAGATGCCCAGGCAGGCCACGATCAGAATCGAGCTGGACGTGATGATGGGCTGGGCCGTCTTTTCGACCGACTGGATGGAGGCCTGAGCCTTCGGCATGCGCCTGCGTCGTGCCAGGTACTCCTCGGTGAATATGATGGCGTAGTCCACGGCGGCACCCAGCTGCACGGCGTCGATGACCAGGAACGCGACGAAGTTGACCGTCTCGCCGGTGAAGTAGGGCACGGCCTCGTTGATCCAGATGGAGACCTCGATGGCCAGCAGCAGAATTACGGGGATCGAGATGGACTTGAACATCACCAGCAGCACGGCGCCGATGGCCAGGATGGAGGCCAGCTTGACCGTGACGGAGTCCTGCGAGGTGACGGAGCGGATGTCGTAGTACGACACGGCGTTGCCCACCAGGTGGTAGTCGTCGCCGTAGTGGCTGCTGCACAGCGAACGCACGGTGTCCACCAGGTTGAATGCACCCTTGGACTCGTCGGGGATGCCCGAGATCAGCACGATGCGGCTGTAGCCGCCGTTCAGGAGCTGGCTGACTTCGCTCTTGTCGCCCAGGTTGGTGGGCATGGCCGAGCCGGCGATGGTGGAGTACGAGATGACCTGCTTCGTCGTGGGCAGCGCCTTCAGGTCGTCCACCAGCGCGTCCTCCTGGCTCCACTGGCCCTCGGGGACCATGATGGCCCAGGTCTGGGACTCGCCGAACGCGTTGTTGATGATGTCGCCATCAATCTTTACCTGCGAGGTGGGCGCCTCGTTGGCCGCGGAGCCGTAGGTGAAGCTGACGTTGTTCGAAGCCAGCAGGCAGGGAACAGCCAGCACCAGCGCGATGATGAACGCGGGGACGGCGCCCTTGTGGCAGAAGCGAGCCATCTTTGCGAAGCTCTTTATGAACGGCTGGTGAGAGGTCTTGGCCACGGCGTTGCGCATGCCGTACAGGATGCACGGCATCAACAGCGTGATCGAGAAGAACGAGCACACGATGCCCTTTGCCAGGGCAATGCCCATGTCGGCGCCAATGAGGAACTGCATGGCAGCAAGCGAGAGGAAGCCAAAGAAGGTCACGGCGGCGGACGACAAGATCACGGGGAACGACTTGGTCATGGCCTTGACCATGGCGTCAAACTGGTTGTCCGTGTGCTCGCGGAACCGTCCGAAGTTCGTCAGCAGCACGATGGAGTAGTCCATCGAGACAGCCAGCTGCAGAACCGATGCCACCAGCTGCGTGATGGACGAGATGGTACCGCGGAAGATGTTGGTTCCCATGTTCAGCGTGATGGCGACGCCGATGGTCAGCAGCATCACGATGGGGTGCAAGTAGCTGGTGGTGGAAAGCAGCACAATCACGAACACGGTGACGACTGCGATGGTCATGATCTTGGCCATGTCGGTGTTGATGGTGGCCAGGTTGGCCGCATCGTCCACCGCGGAGCCGTCGATGGCCACCGTATCCGCACCCTGCAGAGACTTGGCCATGGAGCGAATCTGGTCAACTTGCGCCTGGCTGGTTCCGCTGGCAAGGACCACCTGGAACAGGTAGCCGTTGCCGTCGTACCAGTTGGAAATCGTGTCCTGATCCTGGACCTCCAGAGGGACGTCCATGTTTACCTCGTCGCCCAGCCACGTGACCGAGACGACGTCATCCAAGTCCTTCAGACTCTGGTCAAAGCTGGCGGCCTCGGTCTTCGAGATGCCCGTCACGTACACGCGGGCGTTGGTGATGTCGTTGCCGTAGACGCGCTTCATCTCGTCGAGGTCCTGCGACGACTTTGCGCTGGGCGGCAGGTAGTCGCTCATGTTTGCGTCGATCTTCACCATGGGTATGCAGAGTGCGCAGATCACGGTGAGCACGATGAAGATGGTTGTCACCAACTTCCTGTGCTTGAGCACCCCTCTGAACAGCCCCTCCATCTGTGGGTCGCGCTCCTCTCTCTCCGTCGACCAGGCGGGTTGTCGTGCGCCGCAGGCACGGATGCGTTCGTTGCTGCACGCGCGGCCGCGCCCGCTGCTGCAGGCCGTAGCCGTGGGCGTCCGTTGCTGCGGGCTGTAGCTGTGGGCGTCCGTTGCTCCAGGCTGTAACCTCAGCAGCACCAGACTCATGTCTGTTTTTGCACACTAGTTGTGTTTCAAACACCTGTCGTTATCTACCCAGATTTAAAAAAGGCTGAGCCTAGACCGGGGACTTTGGCCACATGGGCCCGGTAGTGTTGGGGGTGGGCGGCTGACCTTGCCGTCATTCTCAATGGGCTATCTTCTGGGCACGCCATCGGGGGACCATCAGGACCTAACCGAGCCCCACGACGAGATTCAATCAGGACCAAACCGAGCCCCATGCCGAGATCCAAGCTGGACCTAGCCGAGCCCCTATGCTGAGATTCAATCGGGACCCATGCCGAGACCCTATCGGGAGCCAATCGGGACCCATGCTGAGGCTCATGCTGAAGGTGCGCCATCGCGGCGCATTGACTCATCCCCTGTACCCACCCGTTGTTCTGGCAGGTATGTACATAGCCAGAGCATTTCCATAGGCTCGTACCTGCAATTACTAGCCGCAATTACCTCTCGATGACTAATACAGACAGTTTTAGCGGCTATTGAGCAGCTCGTTGTTCGCGTGTACTAGCCGTTCGATCTTCTTGACTGGCTAATACAAGCGGTGCGGCGGCTGCAGCGAGCAGCAACCACCAGCTACAACACATCCATCCGTCGCACAACCAGACGCAACACAACCGGCTACAACTCAACTTGACGCGGCATCACCAGCCGTAGCTTAACAAGGCACTTATCAACTAATGCGAGTTCAGCAAGGCGATAGCTCGGCAAGGCGCTGGCCCGGCAGGGCGCCAGCCCGGCAAGACACCTCTGGATGTCGTTCCATCGGCAGCGCACCAGTGGCAAGACCGCACCGTGCAGCCACCGCCGCCCCGATCTGGAATTTCGGGCGCCCCAATCAGGAGTTACCACTTGCCTACCCGCAGGTATTTCCAGGTCGGGGTGGATTCTGCACGTTAACATCTCCCGATCGGGGCGTTCGCCGCCCCGACCCGGAAATAGGTGCCCCCTGGACGCCCCAATCAGGAGTTAGCAGGTACCCGCGACGCGCCAATCTCCAGTTCGGGGTGCCCCGACCTGGACTTTCCGGCGCCCCCGGTGAGCTTGCGAAAACCGTCGAGCCCCCTACCAGCGGCTTTGTGTGGCTGAAAGACATAAAGATTTCAATTGGCCAGATGTGGGCGCCCAGTTCCGGAGATAGCTCCCGGTTGGCGACGGGTAACTCCAGGTGTGGGCGCCAACATGCCCGCTATTGCCGGGTCTGGGCGCCGACGGGGCGGCCATTGCCGGGTCTGGGCGGCAGCATATCCAAGCCGAGGCGGCGGGTCCGCGACAAACTCCAGGTGTGGGCGCCCCGGAACCGTTCAACCGGCACAGCCCCTCGCTCGGGGAACCCCAGCCAGGATGTGGTCACGCCCGCAGTCGTCGCACGCGCTGGCGTCGCACTCGTAGATGTCACACGCACGGGCATCCCAGTCCACACTCGCTGCATCCGCCGGCACCCCGAGCCGATTCCAGCGAAAGGTGGGAGGAAAGGCGAGGGCCTCCGACTAGGGCCCCGAACGCCCCAGACGCCCCAGTCGATGTGTTAGCCCCAACCTACTTGCGAAAACGCGCCGATTGGGGCGTTTGGGCCAAGCTATCCACCTGATTGGGGCGCCCCAATCAGCATCATTGCCGCCACTCCAGGAGGCCCATAACAATCGACAGGCCTCTGACCTGCGCTTTTCTCGCAGTCATGGAATATAAGAATTGAAATCACACGGATTGGGGCGCCCCAATCGAGCAGATGAGCCGCCTGGCGAGCTCGAAATGCCAGATTGGGGCGTCTGGGGAACGAATTCCAATCGATCGGGGCGCCTGGATCGATCGGGGCGTCCAGAGAACAAATTTCAATCGGTTGGGGCGTCCGCCTGCACGGATGTCGACGCGCTACTCCGCGACGGCGGCCTTCTTGCCGAACTTGGCCTTCAGGGCACCGACGACGGCGGGAATCACGGACACCAGGATGATGCCGACGATGACCAGCTCGAAGTGCTCCTGCACGGCGGGGATTCCGCCAAAGAAGTAGCCCAGCAGCGTGAACAGGGTGGACCAGCAGATGCCGCCCAGCACGTTGAAGATCACGAAGTGGTGCCACTTCATGCCGCCCATGCCCGCGATGAAGGGCACGAACGTGCGGATGAATGGGAAGAACCTGCCCAGGAAGATGGCGAGCTTGCCCCACTTGTCCAGGAAGTCCTCGCTCTTCTTCATGCGCTCGGGCGTCATGGCCTTTACCTTGCCAGAGGCCACGATCCTACGCCCGAGGAAGTGGCCAATCATGAAGTTGCACTGGTCGCCCAGGATGGCCGCGGCCCACGCCACGCCCAGCAGCGCAAAGATGTTGAAGCCACCGTTGTGGGCAAAGAAGCCCGAGGCAAACAGCAGCGAGTCGCCCGGCAGGAAGGGAAAGAAGACCACGCCCGTCTCGATGAACACGATCAGAAAGACGAACCCGTAGGCGGCCATGGGACCTGCCGCAATCCAGCTGGCGATGGCGGTACGGGGGTCACTCAGCAGCTGCGTGATGAACGAGATGAAACCCATGCTCTCCCAATCTGTGCGATGACGATATGCGGGCACGGCGGCGCCGGGTTGCGCGATGCCACCGTCCGAACCGATGGGCGCGCCTGGCCGTCTGGCTGCGGCGGCGCCTTGCGAATGCTCGGGATTGTGGACGAAATATGGCCTGAATCGAGGACCTTTAGCAAAACAGCCCCGGCAATGCTGGGGCTGCACAAGCGCACTCGATGGGAACGGGTGCCCGCCAGAGGCTCCTTATGGCTGCTGTCTCCCGACCCTGACCAGGTTCGCAGTATGACGTCACCCGAACCCATCCAGTGCGCTTCGAGCAAACACTATACATGAGGCATAGCCACAACGCGATTCCGCGCCAGCTCACCCACACAATCGCCATGTGCCTTTCAGCCGGATGGCGTCCACGCGCCACTGGCCCGGAAGGCTCAGAAACGAAGCTGTCCTGGGCAAGAAGCCCCTCCGACCCGCCGTACCGTCGCATCCCCTGACGTGCCGCTGACCTCACTCGTGCCCACGCCTCGAAAATCGGGGCATAATGAAGCGTTAACCAAGGTAAGCAAACTGATGGAGGGGATCGGCATGATCAACAGGTTCTGCAAGTCACCTCTATGGGACGCCAACCGCACCCTGATACGCGTGGCCCAGGGGCAGGAGCCGGCCGAGCTGGTGATTCGGCACGCCAGGCTGGTGTGCGTCACCACCGGGGAAATCCTGGACGACACCGACATCGCCGTGGCGTGCGGTCGCGTGGCCTACGTGGGCATAGCTCCCCACACGGCCGAGCACTGCATCGGCCCCCGCACGAAGGTCGTCGACGCCCAGGGCAGCTACGTGGCCCCGGGCTTCCTGGACGGGCACATCCACGTGGAGAGCTCCATGGTGGGCCCCAGCGAGTACGCCCGCGCGGTCGTGCCCCACGGCACCACGGGCATCTACTGGGACCCGCACGAGGCCATGAACGTGGCAGGGCTGCCCGCCCTGCGCGAGCTGGCAAAGGACGCCGCGCGCGTGCCCCTGAAGTGCATGATCACCCCCGGCAGCTGCGTGCCCGCCGTCCCCGGCTTTGAGGACACCGGCGCCGCCATCGACGCGCACGACATCGCCGAGGCCGAGGACTGGGACTGCGTCGTGGGCCTGGGCGAGATGATGAACTACCCCGGCGTCCTGGCCGGCGACTCCCATGTGCTGGACGAGATCGACGTCACCCTGCGCAACGGCGAGACCGTGACCGGTCACTACTCGGTCCCCGAGACCGACCGCGGCCTGAACGCCTACATAGACTCGGGCGTCTCGTGCTGCCACGAGTCCACCCGCGCGGAGGACGTCCTGGCAAAGCTGCGCCTGGGCATGTACGCCCAGCTGCGCGAGGGCTCCGCCTGGCAGAACCTGCACGACCTGGCGCCTGCCATCACGCAGCACCGCATCGACACCCGCCTGTGCAACCTGGTGTCGGACGACAACCACCCGCAGACGCTGGTGTCCGAGGGCCACGTGGACCGCATCCTGCGCAAGGCCGTGGGCGAGGGCATCGACCCCATGACCGCCATCCAAATGGTCACCATAAACACCGCCACCTGCTTCCACATGCAGGGCGAGCTGGGCAGCATTGCCCCCGGCAAGTGCGCTGACCTCGTGTTCCTGGACGACCTGCACGACTTCCACGTGATGCGCGTCTTCATAGACGGCGACGAGGTGGCCCGTGACGGGCAGGCGCTGTTCTGCCCCGCGCCCTTCGACTGGCCCGAGAGCATGACCAACACCATGCACCTGGCACGCCCCATCGACGACAACACCTTCCGCATCCCCGCAAGGGACGCCAAGGGCAACGCGCTTGAGGGCGACTACGCCACGGTGCGCGTGATCGTCTCGTCCTCGGGCAGCACGCTGACGCACGAGGAGCACGACCAGGTGCGCATCGTGGACGGCGAGCTTCTGGCCGACCCCGCCCACGACGTGCTGAAGGCCTTCGTGTTCGAGCGGCACCATGCCACGGGCAAGTTCGCCTACGGCTTCGCGAAGGGCTTCGGCATCCACGGCGCCCTGGCGCAGACCGTGGCGCACGACGCGCACAACCTGCTGGTGGTGGGCGACAACGACCACGACATGGCCCTGGCCGCAAACGAGCTTTTGGAGTGCGGCGGCGGCGAGGTCGCCGTGCAGGACGGCCAGGTCCTGGGCAAGGTCGAGCTGCCCATCTGTGGCCTCATGAGCCCCGAGCCCGTGGAGCAGGTGGCAGCAAAGGTGGAGCGCATCGAGCAGGCCTGGGCCACCATGGGCTGCACCATGACCTCGCCGTTCATGACCATGGGCCTGCTGTCCCTGGCCTGCATCCCGGAGCTGCGCCTGACCGACCGCGGCTACGTGGACTGCACGAAGTACCAGTTCGTGCCCCTCGTGGTGCAGGACGACGCCAGCTAGCGCGCCCCCGCGGCGCCAGCCGCGTGCGCCCTTCTCGTGGCGCGCCTGCCCTTCTCATAGTAAAGTAGCTGTTCGTAGCGGCTATTTCGAAGGCCGCCCCATCGCGGGGGCGGCCTTTTCTGCGAGAACGGAAGACCCCACCCATGGCACAGAAGGCATCGGACGCCCAGAAGGCCCCCACCCTCAGCAAGGCGCGCAAGCAGGAGCTCCAGCGCATAGAGGACCAGTACGGAAAGATCCTGGCGCGCGTGGAGTTCCAGCTGTCGCCCAGCCTGCAGCTGGAGATGGCCAAGCTCATTGGCCCCGAGAACAGCACGGCCTACTTCAACCTGGTGGCGGGTGGCCTCTCGCTGCTAATCGTGGTGCTGATGATGGCCAGCCGGGACTTCACGCCGCTGGCGGTGGTCCTGATCTTCGTGACCGTGGGCGTGCTGGCCGCCGCCCGGCGCTACCTGACCATGAAGGCCCACTGGCTGGACAAGCACGGCTACCCCGCCGCGCAGATGGGTCCCGACGACCTCATCAACACGTACGCCACCGCGTCCCACATCGTGGTGCAGATGCACGACGGCCAGATCCAGGCCCTGCCGCTGAGCCAGCTGAAGCATGTGCGTCACGACGAGAACAACTGCGTCGCCACCTTCCAGGGCGGCCACGCGGCGCTGTTTGCCCGCAAGCCCATGGGCGCCACGGCGTTCAACGTGGTCGTGGACCTGCTGCACCGCCACGAGCCTCCCTCGTGGGCCGAGCGCGTGGCCGCAAAGCTGAATCGCCACTAGCTGATGGCGGTCGCAGACGAAGCTGGCAGACGGTTCCGGGTCACATCATCCCGCCCGGCCGCTATCGCCGCATGCGATAGTATGGCAAGAAGAACAAAGCGTTCAGGAAGCGGCACACGAGAGGTAGCGATCGCATGAGGGACTTGGAGTCGTACGCCAGGGCACTGGGAGGCCGGCCCCTCATAGGGGTGGCTCCGCGATGGAACCAAGAGCCCACGAACCCCCACATCCCCGAGCACCTGGCTCCCTCCGAGTCCAACGCCAGCTACTTCATCGACGCCATCCTGGCGGCGGGCGGCATGCCCGTGCAGCTGCCCCTTCTGAAGGACCCCGACGACATCCAGCGCTGCGTCGACCTGTGCGACGGCATTGCGCTGCCCGGCGGGCACGACGTGGACCCCAAGCGCTGGGGCGACCAGCGTCCTTACGACCCGCACATGCTGTGCCAGCAGCGCGACGACTTCGAGTTCCCCCTGGTGCTAAAGACCCTGCAGGCTGACAAGCCGCTGTTCGTGACCTGCCGCGGCGCCCAGGTGCTCAACGTGGCGCTGGGCGGCACGCTGTGCATGGACGTGTCTAAGTATCCCCTGCAAGAGGGGTGCATGCACTGGCGGCACGAGATGATCCTGAACGACCCCGCCCACCCCGTGCGCGTGCAGAGGGACTCGCTCCTGTGGCGCTGCGTGGGCCAGAAGGATCTCATCCAGGTGAACTCCAGCCACCACTGCTGCGTGGACCGGCTGGGCAAGGGCGTGAGGCTGGTGGGCAAGGCCACGGACGGCGTGCCCGAGGCCATAGAGGTCCCCTCGGCCAGGTTCTGCCTGGGCGTGCAGTGGCACCCCGAGTACACGTGGCAGACGCTGGACTCCGACTTTGGCCTATGGAATGCCTTCGTCGAGGCGGCAAGGCGCTAGCCTGCCCGCGTCGCCGTGCGGAGCCGACGGACTTCCCGCCGCTGACGCCTCGCCACTCGGGCGGACGCACCGCCACTCGCGGCACATACCTTTGAGGCATATCCCCACAGTTGGGTACAAAGGCCCATGAGTCACCATGCCAGGCGTGCGCCGGGTGGCGCGCGCAAAGGGAGGCATCATGGGCATAGTCGCCGCATTTGCGGTTCCGCATCCGCCACTGATAATCCCCGCCGTGGGCCAGGGTCGTCAAAGCGGCATCCAAAAGACCATTGACGCATACGAGGAGGTCGGCCGGCGCATAGCGAAGCTGGCGCCCCAGACCATAGTGGTCTCGACGCCACACTCGGTCATGTACCGCGACTACAACCACATCTCGCCGGGCACGCACGCGTCGGGCTCGTTCGCGCAGTTCGGAGCGCCGCAGGCCCGCTACGAGGCCACGTACGACCAGGAGTTCACCGGCCTTCTGGCGCAGACCTGCGAGCGCGAGGGGCTGGCGGCGGGCACCGACTACGAGCGCGACGCCACGCTGGATCACGCCACCATGATCCCGTTGCACTTCATCCAGAAGTACTACCGCGACTTCAAGCTGGTGCGCATTGGCCTTTCGGGCCTGTCCCCCGCCGACCACTACCGCCTGGGCATGGCCGTGCAGAAGGTCGCAAACCAGCTGGACCGTCGCGTGGTGTACGTGGCGTCCGGCGACCTCTCGCACAAGCTGACCTCCAGCGGCCCCTACGGCTACGCGCCCGACGGTCCGAAGTTCGACCAGGAGATCTGCCGCATCTTTACGACCGGCGACTTCCTGGGCCTTCTGACCATGGACCGCGGCTTTGCCGACCGCGCAGCCGAGTGCGGCCTCAGGAGCTTCCAGATCATGGCGGGTGCCCTGGACGGCGTGCCCGTGAAGTGCGAGCTTTTGTCGCACGAGGGGCCGTTCGGCGTGGGCTACGGCGTGGCCGCCTTCACGCCCACGGGCACGGGTCCCGACGACAGTAGGCGCTTCTTGCAGAAGTACCAGGAGTGGCATCACCAGCGCATGGAGCAGCTGAAGGCGCACGAGGACCCGCTGGTAGGGCTGGCGCGCAACGCGCTGGAGACCTACGTGCGCACGCACCATCGCCTGCAGGTGCCCAAGGACCTGCCCCAGGAGCTCTACTCTACGCGCGCGGGATGCTTCGTCAGCCTGAAGGAGAACGGCGAGCTGCGCGGCTGCATCGGCACCATAGCGCCGACGCAGGACAGCCTGGCGCAGGAGATCTGCAACAACGCCGTCAGCGCCGGCTGCCACGACCCGCGCTTCATGCCCGTGCACGCCGACGAGCTGGACGAGCTCGTGTACAGCGTGGACGTGCTGGGCAAGCCCGAGCCCATCCAGAGCCAGCAGCAGCTGGACCCCAGGCGCTACGGCGTCATCGTCAGCACTTCCGACGGAAGGCGCGGCCTTCTGCTGCCCGACCTGGACGGCGTCGACACCCCCTCCGAGCAGGTGCGCATTGCCGCGCGCAAGGGCGGCATCGACCCTGACGAGGACGACGTGCAGCTGCAGCGCTTCCAGGTGGTGAGGCACCATTGAGCGGTGCAAGAAGTGCGGCTGACGAGGCGGCGGGCACCGTTCGCTGCAGGGTGTGCCCGCACGAGTGCAGGCTGGGCGAGGGCCAGGTGGGGTTCTGCCGTGCCCGCACCTGCCGCGACGGCCGGGTCACCTGCCAGAACTACGGCCTTCTGACCTCGATCGCACAGGACCCCATCGAAAAGAAGCCCCTGGCAGACTACCTGCCCGACACCACGGTGCTCAGCGTGGGCAGCTACGGGTGCAACCTGCGCTGTCCCTTCTGCCAGAACTGGACCATCTCGCAGTGCGACCGCGAGCACGCCCGCACGCGCAGCATGTCGCCCCGGCAGCTGGTGGACCTGGCACGGCAGCTGCACCAGCAGGACCACGACATGGTGGGCCTGGCCTACACGTACAACGAGCCGCTGGTGGGCTGGGAGTACGTGCGCGACTGCTCGCAGCTGGCGCACGACGCCGGGCTGAAGAACGTGCTGGTGTCGAACGGCTGCGCCGAGCCCTGGGTCATCGACCAGCTGAGGGGCCTGGTGGACGCGGCGAACATCGACCTGAAGGGCTTCAGCGACGAGTTCTACCGCATGTGCGCCGGCAGCCTGGAGTGCGTGCAAAAGACCATCCGCACGCTGGCCGCAGAGCCCAGCTGCCACCTGGAGGTCACGACGCTGATCGTGCCCGGCATGAACGACACTCCCCAGGAGATGCGGCGCATCGCCCAGTGGCTGGCCGGCCTGCCCGTGCAGGGCGACCCTATAACGCTGCACGTGACCAGGTTCTTCCCGCGCTGGCACATGACGGATTGCGGCCCCACGCCCGTGCAGACGGTCTACCAGCTGGCCGACGTGGCCCGACAATACCTGGACCGCGTTCGCGTGGGCAACTGCTAAGTTAGAAAAACGCCCCGGCTGGCTGATGCCAGTCGGAGCGAGTTTTGTGGCTGCGGTGCCATGGTCGCATGACCTTGGCAGCCGAACGAACCGCTGGTTACTTGCGGTTCTGGCGATAGAAGGCGATGAGGGCCTTCGTGGAGGGATCCTGGCTGTCCAGCTTGCTGTCGTCGTGGAAGGCAGGCGTGATCTGCTTTGCCAGCTGCTTGCCCAGCTCGACGCCCCACTGGTCGAAGGAGTCGATGCCCCACACGGTGCCCTCGGTGAAGGTGATGTGCTCGTACAGGGCAATGAGCTCGCCCAGGGTGTGGGGGTTCAGCTCGGTGCCAAAGATACTGGTGGTCGGGCGGTTGCCGGTGAAGCAGCGGGCGGGGACCATCCACTCGGCCGTGCCCTCGGCGCGGACCTCGTCAGCGGTCTTGCCGAACGCCAGGGCCTTCGTCTGGGCCAGGAAGTTGCCCAGGAACAGCTCGTGGATGTCCTGCTGGCCGTCCTTCGTCGGGTTGGCGGTGTTCACGAAGGCGATGAAGTCGGCGGGGATCAGGCGCGTGCCCTGGTGGATCAGCTGGTAGAAGGCGTGCTGGCCGTTGGTGCCGGCCTCGCCCCAGAAGATCTCGCCGGTCTTGGTCGTGACGGGCGTGCCGTCCCAGCGCGTGGACTTGCCGTTGGACTCCATGGTCAGCTGCTGCAGGTACGCGGGGAAGCGGTGCAGGTACTGGTTGTAGGGCAGCACGGCGTGGCTCTCGGCGTCAAAGAAGTTCACGTACCAGACGTTTAGCAGGCCCATCAGCGCGACGACGTTCTGGCGCAGCGGGGTGTTGCAGAAGTACTCGTCCAGGTCGTGGAAGCCCTGCAGGAACTGCTGGAAGCGCTCGGGGCCAAAGGCGATGATCAGCGACAGGCCCACGGCGGCGTCGACGGAGTAGCGGCCACCGACCCAGCTCCAGAAGCCAAAGGCGTTCTGCGGGTCGATGCCGAACTTCTCGACCAGCTCGAGGTTGGTGGAGACGGCCACGAAGTGGTGCTTCACGGCGTCAGCCACGGAGGCGTCGGAGCCGTCGATGGCGCCCTGGGCCTTCAGGCCCTCCAGCAGCCAGGTCTTGGCCTCGCGCGCGTTGGTCATGGTCTCCAGCGTGGTGAAGGTCTTGGACACGATGATGATCAGCGTGGTCTCGGGGTCCAGGCCCTTGACCTTCTCGGCCATGTCGTTGGGGTCGATGTTCGAGACGTAGCGCACGCTGATGCCGGCGTCGGCCATGGGCTTCAGGGCCTCGTACACCATGACCGGGCCCAGGTCGGAGCCGCCGATGCCGATGGACATGACATTCTGGATCTTCTTGCCGGTGACGCCCTTCCACTCGCCGGAGCGCACGCGGTTGGCGAAGGCGTACATGCGGTCCAGCACCTCGTGGACGTCCTTCACGCAGTCCTGGCCGTCGACGATGAGCTTGCCCTCCTCGGACTTCGGGCGGCGCAGTGCGGTGTGCAGCACGGCGCGGTCCTCGGTGGTGTTGATGTGCACGCCGGAGAACATGGCCTTGCGGCGGTCCTCCAGGCCGACCTCCTGGGCCAGCTCGACCAGGTCGTCCACGGTCTCGTCGTCCAGGTAGCTCTTGGACAGGTCAAAGTGCAGGTCGTTCACGTCGAAGGAGTACTTCGACACGCGGTCGGGGTCCTCCTGGAACCACTGCTTCAGGCTGAAGTTGTTCGCCACGAGCTCGTCGTGGTGCTGCTGGAGCTTTGCCCAAGCCTTGGTCTGGGTGGCGTCTACGGGTGCCGGGATGTTTTCCATGTCGTTCCTCCATCTGATGCGGAATCACGCGATGTATCGCGGGCAGTTATCGCATATTGTACAACGGCATAGCTGAAGCGACACGGCCACACAGCCGTCGGCGTGAAGGCAACACAGTGTCTCAGCTGCGACGATGTGAGAAGGATTCCACAGGGAGCATACAGACAGCCAAACCATCGGAGGCGTGGCATGAAGAGGATTTTGCTTATCTCGACCGGCGGCACCATCGCGTCCGTGGAAGGCGCCGAGGGGCTGGCGCCCGGCATGCAGGCAGACGCCATCCTGTCGTACGTACCCGAGCTGCGCGACGGCTACGACGTGTCCACGCTGCCCCTGTTTTCCATCGACTCCAGCAACATGCGGCCCGAGCACTGGCTGCGCATAGCCAGGGCCATCCAGGACAACTACGACGACTACGACGGCTTCGTCGTCATGCACGGCACTGACACCATGGCCTACACGGCGGCGGCGCTATCGTACCTGTGCCTGTACCTGGCCAAGCCCGTGGTGCTGACGGGCGCCCAGCAGCCCATCGAGCGCACGGCCACCGACGGCACCCGAAACCTCATAGACAGCTTTGCCGTGGCGGCAGACCCCGGCTCGCGCGGCGTCATGATAGTCTTCAACGGCCACGTCATCGCCGGCACCCGCGCCCGAAAGACCAGGTCAAAGAGCTACAACGCGTTCTCCAGCATCGACTTCCCCGACCTGGCGGTCGTGCGCGGCGGCCGCGTGGTGCGCTACATAGCCACGGGGGATGCGCCCAGCGTGCCGATATTCTCGCATGCGCTGGAGGGGCGCATCTTTCCGCTGAAGCTGGTGCCGGGCATGAGCCCGCACGTGTTCGACGAGCTCATAGACGACTTCGACGCCATCATCCTGGAGAGCTTCGGCGTGGGCGGCATCCCCATGTATCCCGACGAGTCCGGCGACGACGCATTCGCCCGCGCCATCGAGCGCTGGACGCAGGCCGGAAAGATCGTGGTCGTGACCACGCAGGTGCCCCACGAGGGATCCGACATGGCCATCTACCAGGTGGGGCTGCACATCCGCGACCGCCGCGGCGTCATCGAGGCCTACGACATGACCTTCGAGTCCATCTACACCAAGCTGATGTGGATCCTGGCGCAGACGCGCGACCCCGTGCGCGTGGAGCGGCTGTTCCACACGCCCATCAACCACGACCTCGTGGACCTGGGATAGGCCCTACCCCAGCACCTCGCCCGCGATGCGTGCGGACTCGTTGGCGTCCTTCGCATAGAAGTCGGCACCCACCATCTGGGCGTACTCGGGGTTCAGCACGGCGCCGCCCACCATGACCTTGGCCCAGGGCGCCTGCTCGTGCAGCAGCTGGATGGTGTCGGACATGGCCGGCACCGTGGCGGTCATCAGCGCCGAGAGGCCCACCAGCTTTATGTGGTCGCGCACGACGGCGTCCACGACCACCTGCGGCTCCACGTCGCGGCCCAGGTCCACGACGTCGTAGCCGTAGTTCTCCAGCAGCATCTTCACGATGTTCTTTCCGATGTCGTGGATGTCGCCCTTCACGGTGCAGATGGCCACCTTGCCCTTCGATGGCACGTCGGCCGCGTCGCCGTTCAGCTCCTTCAGCCGGTTGAAGCCGGCCTTCGCCGCCTCCGCCGACGCCATCAGCTGGGGCAAGAAGAACGTGCCCTTCTCGAAGCGCCTGCCCACCTCGTCGAGCGCGGGAATCAGCACGTCGTTGATGCAGAACATGATGCCGTGGTCGGCCACGATGGTCTGCACCAGGTCGGGGATGGGGCCCTTGCGCCCGGCCAGCACCAGCTGCTTCGTGCGCTCGACGGGGTCGGACGACTCCGCCTGCTGGTCGGTGGCAGGGCCGGGGGCAGTCGCGGAGGTCGCCGCACCCTGCGCCGGCGCGCCAGCCGCGCCTGCCGCGGCCGCGGGTGCCTTGTCAGAGCGGTTGACGTAGTCGGCCACGTAGCGCTGGGCGCTCTCGTCCTCGCCGGACAGCACGCGCCAGGAGTTCACCACGTCCATCATGCGCTGCTGCGCGGGGTTGATGATGGCCAGGTCCAGACCCGCCGAAAAGGCCGCCGCCAGGAACGTGGCGTTCACCAGGGGACGGAACGGCAGGCCAAAGCTGATGTTCGACACGCCCAGCACGGTGCGCACTCCGGGGAGCTCCTGCTTTACCAGGCGGATGCCGTCCAGGATGGCACGCGGCGCGCGCTGGTCGGTCGAGGCGGCCATGGCCAGGCAGTCGATGATGACGTCCTGGCGCGGGATACCCCACTCGTCGGTTCGCTGGACTATCTTCCTGGCGATGTCCAGGCGCCCCTGCGCGGTGGTGGGGATGCCGGCCTCGTCTATGGTCAGTCCCACGAGGGCGCAGCCGTAGTGCGCGGCAATGGGCACCACGGCGTCCAGGGTCTCCTGCTTTCCGTTGGTTGAGTTGATGATGGGCTTTCCGGGGTAGCTGCGCACCGCGGCCTCGATGGTCTGCGGCACGGCGGAGTCCACCTGCAGGGGTAGGCTGGTGACGCCCTGGAGGTCGGCCATTATCTTCAGCAGGACCTGGGTCTCGTCCACCTCGGGCAGGCCGGCGTTCACGTCGAGCACCTGCGCGCCGGCGCGGGTCTGCTCGATGGCCAGGCTCATGATGTAGTCGTAGTTGCCCGAGCGCAGAGCCTCCTTCATCTTTTTCTTTCCGGTGGGGTTTATGCGCTCGCCGATGACGCCCACGTCGCCGGGGCGCAGCACGCACAGCTGCTGCGAGCTGGCCACCACGAAGTCGTCGCGCACCTTGCGCGGTGCGGGGCCAGTCTTGCGGGCCAGCATGTCCTTCTCGCCCGCGATGTAGTCGGGGGCGGTGCCGCAGCAGCCGCCCACCACCGACACGCCGGCGTCCACCATGCCCTGGACCGCGTCCACGAACTCGGGCGCCTTGATGTCGTACACCGTGACGCCGTCCACCACGCTGGGCAGGCCGGCGTTGGCCTGGGCCATCACCGGCACGCGCGACCAGGGCAACATGCGCTCCACCAGGGGCGCCACGTCCGCGGGGCCCAGCGAGCAGTTGATGCCCAGCACGTCCGCGCCCAGGGCCGACAGCGTGACCGCCGCCACCTCGGGCGTGGTGCCCAGGAAGGTGCGCCCGTCCTCGCCAAAGGTCATGGTGCAAAAGATCGGCAGGTCGGAGTTCTCCTTGCACGCCAGTACGGCGGCCTTTATCTCGGCCAGGTCGGCCATGGTCTCGATGATGAAGAGGTCGGCGCCCGCCCGCGTGGCCGCTATGGCCTGCTCGGCGAACAGGTCGTAGGCCGTCTCGAACGGCAGGGTGCCCATGGGCTGCAGCAGCGACCCGGTGGGGCCGATGTCGGCCGCCACGTAGCGCGGGTGCGCCGCCTTGGCGCAGGCGATGGCGGCCTGGAACACCTGGTCCACCGTGGGGGCGTCGTCGCCCGCCGTCGCCAGCTTGGCGCGGTTGGCGCCGAACGTGTTCGTGGTCACGACCTCGGCGCCCGCCTGCACGTAGGCGGCGTGGATCTGCGCTATCTCGGCGGGGTTCGAAAGGCACAGGAGCTCGGGCAGCTCGCCTGCCTGCATGCCGCGCTCCTGCAGCTGCGTCCCCATGGCGCCGTCAAAGCGCAAGAAGGACCTGCCAGCCAGGGCGGCGGCCAGGTGCTGGTCCTTCACGCGCAGGCGGCGGTGGTCGTAGGTGCCGAACATCGGCTTCGGACGTACGAACGGGTCTTTGGTGCTAGCCACGGCAGGTCCTCCCGGTAGGTCTGATGGTGCAGAAGTCAAAGCAGGGACAGCCCTTGCAGCTGCCGTGCGTGGACGGCTGGCGCTCGCGGAACATGCCCACGACGGCGGTCACGCTCTTTGTGGGGGTCATCAGTAGCGTGGGCGTCAGCGTGATGCCCAGCCTGCGCTGCGCGTCCAGCGTCTGCAGCAGCACGGGCTGCGTCTGCATGGGCATATCGCCGTACCCCGGGCTAAAGCGGAAGTTCGTGAAGAGCCCGCGGTCGGCGGCCTGCCGCACGATGCTGGCCTCGGCGGCGTCGGCGGCGCGCTCCACCAGCGCGGTGGACGCCGCGTCAAATATGACCTGCTGGATGTGGTCGGTCAGGCTCAGGCGCTTCAGCTGGCGCTCGTTTGCCATGCCCAGCGTGACGGCCAGCACGCCCACGGCCACGGCCCCGTCCATGTGCTCCTGCATGGAGTCGCCCACCAGCGTCAGGGCCGTGCCCTCCAGCCTGACCTCGGGCCGGCCGTCCGCGCTCGTGCCGCGTCCCGCCACCTCGAACACCTGCACCAGGCCGCGCGGCTGCGACACGTCCAGGCACTCCTGCATGGTCTGGCGGATGCGCCCCTCCAGCTCGGGAGAGTACTTCTGGCCGCTGTAGCCCATGTAGCGCAGGACCTCTGCCTCGTCTATGGAACGTATGTCGTAGCTCTGCAGCTGTGCCATGCCTTGCGGGACCTCCTAGCTGCTCCTAGTTCTGCAGATAGCCGCAGTCCACCAGCGCGTCGTGCGTGGCCTTGGCGATGGCGGGCTTGTTCATGCTGTATATGTGCAGGCCGTCCACGCCGTTGGCCGCCAGGTCCACCAGCTGCTGACATGCGTACTCGATGCCTGCCGCCGCCTGGGCCTCCTTGCTGTCGCCGGCGCGCACCAGGCGCTTCACGACCTTCGCGGGAATGGACGCGCCGCAGTTGAACGCCATGCGCTGAATCTGCTTCACGCTGGTGAAGGGCATGATGCCAGCGACGATGGGCACCTTTATGCGCGCGCGGTCGCAGCGCTCGCGGAAGCGGTAGAAGTCGTCGTTGTCAAAGAAGAGCTGCGTCACCAGGAAGTCCACGCCGGCGTCCTGCTTTGCCTTCAGGTGCTCGATGTCCTGGCGCAGGCTCTCGCACTCCACGTGGCCCTCGGGGTAGCAGGCGCCGCCCACGCACAGGTCGGGGTCCAGCTGCTTCAGGTAGGCCACCAGGTCGCTGGCATGCGCAAAGTCGCGCACGTCGCGTCCGGGAATGCGGTCGCCGCGCAGGGCCAGGACGTTCTGTATGCCGTGCAGGCGCACCTGCTCCACGTAGCCGTCCACGTCCTGGCGCGTGGCGCCCATGCACGTCAGGTGGGCCAGGGCCTGCGTGCCGCGCTGCGCGATGTCGCCCGCGATGGCAAAGGTGTTCTGGGAGTTTCCGGAACCGCCCGCCGAGAAGGTCACACTGATCCAGTCGGGGTGGTTCTGGACCAGCTGGTCCACGACCTCGGCGGCCTGGTCCACGCTCATCTGTCCCTTCGGGGGAAATATCTCGTACGAGTAGCTTTGGCGTTGGGCAAGGATGTAGCTGATGCGCATGAGTGGACCTTCCGGGTTTCGCGAGGCCACCCCCACCGATGGAGGACGGCATAGTAGTCGGAATATGGTACACGCAGACCAGCGTCCGTCACGCGTTCGAAACTCGCAGTTTACGCAGGTAAAGAAGCGTCCCGGAAGAACGGGCCGGTCGCGCCCCTAGTACGGCTCGCCCAGGGGCGGCAGCTTCTTTAGCCGGGCCCACATGACCTGCTTCTGGCGCGGGTCGGACAGCGCCGCCTCGAAGCCTCCCAGGTTCATCACGCGCATGCCCCGCACGGGCACCACGACGCCCGGTTCCAGCATGGCGGCGTCGAAGTCCTCGATGGCCACGAGGTCGTCGGCATACGCCTCGCGCAGCGCATGGGCCGCCGGCTCGTCGCAGGCCACCAGCGTGGAGGGGTCCAGCGTGGTCACCGCCAGGCGCAGAAGCTCGGGATCCAGCATGTCGCCCGACGCCGTCACCGTGCTCATGGCCGCCCAGTCCTGCGGCTGGTACCCCAGCGCCGTCAGGGAGGCCCTGAGCGCCTTGCCGTCGGGACCCGCCAGCAGGCGGCTGCCGTTGTCGTCCAGCTCGCCCGGGTCGGGCTGCCCCTTCGCAAAGAGCACCTGCGAGAACGAGTTGCCCGAAAGGACCACTCCTGCGCTCTCCAGGTGCGCCACCTCGGCACGCGCCTTGCTGACGTAGGCCTCCTTGTAGGCCTCGTGGTGCAACGCCATGCGACCGCCTCCCATGCGACGAACGTCGACCTCCGTCCGCCTTGGGGGCAGCCCCGCACACAGGGCCTCCATACCTCAAATGGGTGTCGGCAGACCGCAAAAAACGGGTATAAGCGCTACGCAAGCCAAACGAAAGCCATTCTCGACACTCAGGAGGATACCCCATGGCCGTGAATGAAATCACTACCGCAACGTTCGACTCGGTCGTTGCTCAGAGCACCAAGCCCGTCCTCATCGACTTCTGGGCCTCCTGGTGCGGCCCGTGCCGCGCTCTCAGCCCCATCGTCGAGCAGGTCAGCCAGCAGGTGGGCGACCAGGTCGACTTCTATAAGTGCAACGTCGACGACGAGCCCGACCTGGCCACGAAGTTCCGCATCGTGTCCATCCCCACGCTCATCATCTTCAAGGGCGGCAAGCCCGTCCACACCATGGTGGGCCTCATGCCGAAGGACGACCTGGAAAAGGAAATCCAGGCCAACCTGTAGCGGCTGTGCCCCATCGGCTACATCTTCGTTTGTCCCTTCCTTCTTCCCCAGGCGGCGTGCCATGGCACGCCGCCTGGCTTTTTGTATGGCCACGTTGGGGCCACGCTTACCGCGGGCTTGCGCACGTACCGGCACCCGCAGCCTATGATGGCTAGAACGCGCGCGAGAGGACCACGCGCGCCATCTGGCAAAGTCCGTAACGACACAAAGGGTCCGCGAAGCGGCCATCGGCCGCGCAAGGGGGATGCTCTTCTTGGAACGCATGCTGAAGTCGCTGTGGCACACCGTGGTGCGCCAGCGCAGGTGGGTCGTCGTGGCCGTGGCGCTGGTGGTGTTTCTGGCCATCCTGGAGGACGTGCTGGAGGGCGAGGTCATGCGCTTCGACCAGCTGGCGTACACGCTGTTCGTGACGAAGCTGCGCCAGCCCTGGCTGACCAGCGTCATGACGGGCTTCTCGGATCTGGCAACGCCCGAGGCGCTGCTGGTGATGCTGCTGATGATAGCCGCCTTCGCGCCCGGCAAGCGCCCCGGTCTGTGCGCCACCATCAACCTGGCGGCTGCGCTGGTTTTGAACCAGGTGCTGAAGGCCATCGTGCAGCGGCCCCGTCCCGACGGCTTCAGGCTGGTGTCTGAGGTGGGATACAGCTTTCCCTCGGGACACTCCATGGTGTCCATGGCGTTCTTTGGGCTGTGCGCGTGGATGGTGTGGCACTACGAGCGCGACCGCGTCATGCGCTGGCTGTGCTGCATCGGCTTTGCCGCCATCATAGCCCTGGTGGGAATCAGCCGCATCTACCTGGGCGTGCACTACGCCTCCGACGTCATAGCCGGCTTCTGCGTGTCGCTGGCGTGGCTGGCCATCTACACGAAGGTGTTCTGCCCCATGCTGATGTCGACGTCGGACATGGCGAAGGCCCCCGACGACCCAGACGGCTCGGCGTCTGCCGGTGCCTAGGCGTCACAAGCTCACGCCCATCAGGGGACGCACGCCAGCATGACCCCGACGTGCCGCCGCGTCCGCGTGACGCCGCGCTTTACCTGCGCGAGAAGAACCTCGCGAAGCCCGGACGGTCTTCGTCCTCATCTGCCAGCTGCAGTATCTGCGCGCTCTGGATGGTGCCGTCGTCGGCCGCGATGATGCGTCCCATGGTGGGGCCCATGCTGGTGCGCGGATAGGTGGGGCTGCCAGGGTTCATCAGCAGCACACCGTTGGGCTCGCGGCGCACGAACGGCCGGTGCGTGTGCCCGCAGATGGCTACGTCGCACGTGGCCAGGTCCAGCCGCTCCTGGTAGTGGCACACCTCCCACCGCAGGTTCGACGAGAAGATCCTGACCATGCGCTTCACGGCCGGGCTGTAGTCGACGTAGGCGTCATTGTTTCCCAGGCACATGACAACGCGGGCTATCTGCTGCAGGCACAGATAGTCCTGCAACGAGCAGCAGTCGCCCGCGTGGATGATCATGTCGGCGCCCTCAAGCGCGTCTAGCAAGGGTTTTGAAAGGTGTCCGTGCGTGTCCGAGATGATGTCGTAGCGCATTGCTCCGTTTTCCATGTGGTTGGGTGGTCCCTCCGGGGACTAGAGGCCCAGTGCCCTCTTCAGGGCGACAACACGCCTCCTGGAGACGGAGATCTTCTTGCCCTCGATGCCGTTGATGCCCAGCTGCAGGATGCCGCTGGAAACGACCTCGACGTCCTCGACGTAGGCCAGGTTCACGATGTAGCCGCGGTGCACGCG
Source organism: Atopobiaceae bacterium (assembly GCA_051878835.1). GTDB lineage: Bacteria > Actinomycetota > Coriobacteriia > Coriobacteriales > Atopobiaceae > Olsenella_K. The sequence continues at coordinate 107,694 of JBJEKW010000027.1, read as the reverse complement.
GAAGAACCCGTGCGGCGTCAGCTTGTCTTCCAGCTTTGCCAGCGAGATGGTCGAGAGGTAGCGATCGGTGTCGGTGTAGATGCAGGAGTAGTCGTCCTTGGCCTCGATGTAGCGTATCTGGTCTATGGGAACCAGCACCTTGCGACCGCTCTTCTCGACGGGGATGCGCTCGACGGAGGCGTGGGTGGTGGTTGGAGGCTTCATGCGCGCCTGCACCTTGTCGAGGGCCTGGTTCAGACGGTCTGTCTCGACCGGCTTCATCAGATAGTCGATGGCGTCCACGTCGAACGCCTCGAGGGCGTACTCGCTGTAGGCGGTCACGAACACGATGGCAGGCGGGTTCTTCAGCTTGTGCAGGGCTTCGGCCAGCTGCATGCCAGAGGTCTTCGGCATGGAGATGTCCAGGAACATCACGTCGGCGCGAGCCTCCATCAGACGCTCGACGGCCTCTCGTGCGGAGGAGCACTCGACAATGCTGTCGACGCGCCCCGTCTCCTCGAGGAGATACTTCAGCTCGGAGCGGGCCGGTGCCTCATCGTCGACTATCATGGCGTGCAGCAATAAAATCACCTAACCCAAAACACAGCGCATAGCGCGACGTTTCCCATACCCATTTATTCTAGCCGTTATCAGACTGCGTCGCGCGCGAGTTAATCTTTGGCGCCGCACCAGCCAGGCGCAGGGTCACGCAGGTGCCCTCGCCCAGCTTGGACATGATTTCGATGCCCGAGCCCTCGCCGTAGAAGCGGCGGATGCGCTCGTCCACGTTGTGCAGGGCAATGCCCGTGCCATGTCCCGTGTGCGGGGCATGCGGATCCATCAGGTGCGCGGCGACCTCCTTCTCCATGCCCAGGCCGTCGTCTGCCACGGCTATGAGCACGTCGTTGCCGTCGGTGACGACGTGGATGTCTATGTGAAGCGGGCCCTCGTCGCGCATGGCGTGGCGCACGGAGTTCTCGACTATGGGCTGCACCAGGAAGGACGGCACCAGCACGCCCTCCAGGCCCTCCTGCACGTGCTCCTCCTCCACGATGCGGTCCTCGCCAAAGCGGGCGCGCTCGATCTTCAGGTAGCGGCGCGTCTGCTCGAGCTCGCGCGACAGCGCTATGCGCGAGTCGGAGTTCTCCAGCGTCCTGCGATAGAAGACCGAGAACTCGCGCAGCAGGTCGCGGGCCTTGGTGGGGTCCGTGCGCGTGAACGAGGCGATGGTGTTCAGCGTGTTAAAGAGGAAGTGCGGGTTGATCTGCGCCTGGAGCGCCTTCACCTCGGCGCGCGCCGTCAGCTCCGCCTGCTGGTCCAGCTCGTAGGCGGTCAGCTGCGTCGAGAGGAGCTCTGCGAAGCCGCGAGCGATCTTCAGCTGCGTGCGGTCCACCTGGTAGCCGTGGCGGTAGTACAGCTTCAGCGTGCCGATGGACTTGTCGCTGACCACCAGGGGCACGATGACACCCACCGGGAAGCCGTCGACGGCACGGCCCTTCTGCGCCTCGCCATCCTGGGCCTGGACGTCACGCCCCGAGAAGGTCTCCATGTGGCCGCTCTCTAGCACCTCCTGGGTAGGCGCGCTGTTGGGCGAGCCTTGCGGGTAGGGGGCGGGCTCCTCGCCCACGTAGGCCAGCACGTGCGAGGCGTCGGTCATGGCTATGGCGGAGGCCTGGGTCTCGGGCAAAAGCAGCTGGCACACGGCCGTGCAGTTCTCGGGCGTCAGGCCGCCGCGCATGTGGCTCAGGGTGCTGGAGGCCAAACGCAGCGTGCGCTCGGTGGCCTGCGACCTCAGGTCGTCGGGCATCAAAAGCACCGAGCCGGCCATGACGATGGCGACGGCCAGGATGGCGCCGGCAATCATGCACGCGATAAGGTTGCTCTGCGAGATGCCCCATGACAAGAGCCCCAGCATGGCCAGCGACACCAAAACCAGCCCAAACTGCACCAGCTGGGAGGTATGGTTCAGAATCCACTCCCTCATTTGCGACGGTCCCTCCTGGGTCGGCTGGGCACGTGCGGGGCGCCGCTTTGCAGGATGGCCTCGGCCAGGGGCTGGTCACGCCACAGCTGCGCCATCATGCCGGGCCAGTACGTCTGGAACTGCAGGTAGCTCTCGCTGACCCTGCGCGCCCACACCTTTGCGTCGGCGCGGGCGTGCGTCCAGATGTAGAAGTACTCGCGGTGCTCGGGCTGGCTGATGGCGCGCAAGAGCGACGTGCGGAATATCCTCTTGTGCACCTCCGGCGTGATCCACGTGGAGGGATACGGCGACAGCGACTGGGGCGTTATCTTGTGCAGGCCGATGCGGTGGTTCGCCACATCGATCTTCTCGACCTCGTACGTCCAGCGATAGACGTCCTGCATGAAGCGCGCGGCGTCGGACGGGGTCTTCGGCGGCAGGTGCTTCACGTACCACTGGTTGTCGAACCACACGTCCAGGCCGTTCATGCGCAGGTTGAACAGGTAGTCCATGTCCTCGCCGCGCGTGATGTAGGGGTCGAACGCCACGCGGCAGAACGCGTCCGCATGAATGGCCAGGCAGCCGCCGCACACGTAGTTCGAGCGCGAGATGCGCGTGCCCTCCTGGGCGCGGCGCATCCAGGCGTTGAACTCCTTTTTCTTTGTCCAGTAGCGGTCGCACCAGTGCGTGGTGGACTCGTCCGCGTAGCAGGAGTCGTGCGAGTTCAAGAAGTACCCGCTCTTTGCCGACACGGGCAAATCCTGCCTGGTCAGAAGACCCAAGCCATACACCGCGTCGATGAGGAAGTTCTCGTTCAGCACGATCTCGTCGTCGTCCAGGAAGACCACGATGTCGTGGCCCAGGATGGCTGCCACGGCAAGGCCCATGTTTCTGATGGCGCCATAGCCACGCAGCGACACGGTCTCGCCCACCATGTTGGGCGCCACCATGTGGATGGCGTTCGAGATGGCACTGGCCTCCTTCGGGCCGATGATCAGCGGGTTCAGGGCAGGGTGCTCCATGCAGATGGCGTTCACGCGCGCACGTGCCGAGTCTACGCACGACGGCGGAGCCACCACCAGCACCACGACGCGCAGCACTCCCCTCACCTGCTCCAGCGACTCGAGGCAGTCCTCCAGCTCGGGTCGGGGCTTTGCGATGGGCGTCGCGTGGTCGTAGGTGCCCACCTCGCCGATGCGCGGCGCGACGGCCTCCTTCGTCCAGTACGTGGGAATCACGATTACGGGGTTCACCTTAGCTATGCCTCTCTGCCTGGCCACCCTTTGGCCTTGCGTCTGGCTGCGCCGCGGCCCCTGGGCCGCCCCGTCCGAAGGCAGACGCATAGTCGAATTCTACATCACAGCTGCTATGGGATGTGCGCAACGGCGCCGCGCCCAGGGTCATGGCCCCCGCGGCTCCGCGACACCCACGAACGAAAAAAGGCCGGACCAGGAAACCCTGGTCCGGCCTGTGACTAGCCCTGCGGTACCTTGCGCCCTACAGCTGCATTACGCCTCGGCGTACATATCCTTCAGCTTCAGCAGGTGAGCGTAGCGCTGCATTGCGGCCTCCTCGTTCTCGGCGAAGAGCTCCTCGGCGCGGCCCGGGAACTCGCGGGTCAGGCGAGCGTAACGAGCCTCGTTCATCAGGAAGTCCTGATAGCCGCCCTTCGGCTCCTTGGAGTCGAGCGAGAACTTCTTGCCCTCGGGAGCAGCGGGGTTGAAGCGGAACAGGTTCCAGTAGCCGCAGTCGACCGCACGCTTCATCTCCTCCTGGCAGTGCATCATGCCGCCCTTCTTGATGGAGTGCATCTCGCAGGGGCTGTAGCCGATGATCAGCGAAGGACCGTCGTAGGCCTCGGCCTCGCGGATTGCCTTCAGGGTCTGCATGGGGTTGGCGCCCATGGCGACCTGAGCGACGTACACGTAGCCGTAGCTCATCTCGATCTCGGCGAGGGACTTCTTCTTGGTCTCCTTGCCGGCAGCGGCGAACTGAGCGACCTGGCCCAGGTTCGAGGCCTTGGAGGCCTGTCCGCCGGTGTTGGAGTAAACCTCGGTGTCGAACACGAAGACGTTGACGTTGCGGTTCGAGGCGAGGACGTGGTCCAGGCCACCGAAGCCGATGTCGTACGCCCAGCCGTCGCCGCCGAAGATCCAGAAGGACTTCTTGGTCAGGAACGACTTGTCGGCCAGGATCTTCTCGGCCTCAGGCGTGCCGGCGGCCTCGAGCTGCTTGATGTAGGCAGCAGCGGTGACCTGCGAAGCCTCGGTCTTGTCCTTGGCCTCGATCCAGTTGGACGCGGCGGTCTTCAGGTCGTCGGAGGCGGAGTCGGACTCCAGCAGGGCCTCGGTCATAGCCACGACGCGGTTGCGCTCGGCCTCGTAGCCAATCTCCATGCCCAGGCCGTGCTCGGCGTTGTCCTCGAACAGCGAGTTGTTCCAAGCGGGGCCGTGGCCGGCAGCGTTCGTGGTGTACGGGCAGGTAGCCGCGGGGTTGCCCCAGATGGAGGAGCAGCCGGTGGCGTTCGAGATGAACATGCGGTCACCGAACAGCTGCGTCACCAGACGGGCGTAGCTGGTCTCGGCGCAGCCGGCGCAGGAGCCGGAGAACTCCAGCAGCGGCTTGTGGAACTGGGACGCCTTGATGTTGGTGTCGCCGGCCAGCTCGGGCTTCTCGCTGACCTTGTTCACCGCGTAGTCCCAGACCTCGGCCTGATCGGCCTCGGACTCCTGCGGGACCATGGTGAGGGCACCGCCGTTCTTGACGTCGCTCTTCGGGCAGACGGCCACGCAGTTGTAGCAGCCCATGCAGTCCAGAGGCGACACGGCAACGGTAAAGGTGTAGCCGGTGTTCTTCGGGAGCTTGAGGTCGGTGGTCTTCATGGCCTTGGGGGCGTTGGCGGCCTCCTCGGCGTTCATGGCAATCGGGCGAATCGTGGCGTGCGGGCACACATAGGAGCAGGTGTTGCACTGGATGCACTTAGAGGGATCCCAGCGAGGCACCATGACTGCGACGCCACGCTTCTCGTAGGCGGAAGCGCCGAGCTCCCACTGGCCGTCGGCGTGATCCTCGAAGGCCGAGACGGGCAGGCTGTCGCCTTCCATCTGGTCGATGGGCATCAGCAGCTCCTTGACCTGCTTCACGAGCTCCTCGCGGCCCTCGAGCTTGACCTCCTTGGGCTCATCCGTGGCGTTTGCCCAGTCGGCGGGCACCTCGAACTTGTGGAACGCGGTGGCGCCGGCGTCGATGGCCTTCCAGTTGGCCTCGACGACGTTCTGGCCCTTCTTTGCATAGGACTTCTGAGCGGCGTCCTTCATGTACTTCAGGGCGTCCTCGGCGGGCAGAACCTTTGCCAGGGCGAAGAACGCGGACTGCAGCACGGTGTTGGTGCGCTTGCCCATGCCGACCTTGGCGGCCAGGTCGATGGCGTCGATCAGGTAGACCGAGATGTTGTTCTTTGCGATGTAGCGCTTTGCAACGGCAGGCAGCTGCTCGGCGAACTCCTCATCGCTCCACTGGGAGTTCACGAGGAACGTGCCGCCAGGCTTGACGTCGCGCACCATCTTGAAGCCCTTCACGATGTAGGAGGGGTTGTGGCAAGCGACGAAGTCAGCCTTCGTGATGTAGTACGGCGAACGGATGGGCGAATCGCCGAAGCGCAGGTGGCTGACAGTGACGCCGCCCGTCTTCTTGGAGTCGTACTGGAAGTACGCCTGGACGTACTTGTCGGTGTGGTCGCCGATGATCTTGATCGAGTTCTTGTTTGCGCCAACGGTACCGTCGCCACCGAGGCCCCAGAACTTGCACTCGATGGTGCCAGGAGCAGCGGTGTTGGGAGCGTCGGGATCCATCGGGAGCGACAGGTTGGTGACGTCGTCCTCGATGCCCAGCGTGAACTCCTGCTTCGGGGAGTCCTTCTTGAGCTCCTCGTAGACCGCGAACGCTGCCGCGGGAGGCTCGTCCTTCGAGCCCAGGCCGTAGCGGCCACCCACGATGGTGAGGCCCGAGATGCCAGCCTCGTACAGAGCGGACACGACGTCCTCGTACAGAGGCTCGCCCACGGAGCCGGGCTCCTTGGTACGGTCGAGGACGGCGATATTCTTTGCGGTCTCGGGCAGGACGGCCACGAGGTGCTTGATGGAGAACGGGCGATACAGGTGAACCTCAATCAGGCCGACCTTCTCGCCATGGGCGTTCAGGTAGTCGATGACCTCCTTCAGGGTGTCGCAGAAGGAGCCCATGCAGACGACCACGCGGTCGGCGTCGGGAGCGCCATAGTAGTTGAACGGCTTGTAGTCCGTGCCGATGCGCTTGTTGATCTCGTCCATGTAGTACTCGACGACGTCAGGCAGCTCGTTGTACAGCGTGTTGCAGGCCTCGCGGTTCTGGAAGTACGTGTCGCCGTTCTCGTGGCTGCCGCGGGCGTGCGGGTGCTCGGGGTTCAGGGCGTGGTCGCGGAACGCCTGGACGGCGCCCATGTCCAGCATGTCGCCGAGGTCCTTGAAGTCCCAGACGGCGACCTTCTGAATCTCGTGAGAGGTGCGGAAGCCATCAAAGAAGTTCAGGAACGGGGTCTTGCCCTTGACGGCGGCCAGGTGAGCGACGGGCGACAGGTCCATGACCTGCTGGACGTTGCTCTCGGCCAGCATGGCAAAGCCGGTCTGACGGCAGGCCATAACGTCGGAGTGGTCGCCAAAGATGTTCAGCGACTGGGTGGCGACGGTACGGGCGCTGACGTGAAAAACGGCAGGCAGCTGCTCGGCGGCGATCTTGTACATGTTCGGGATCATGAGGAGCAGGCCCTGGGACGCCGTGTAGGTGCTCGTCAGAGCGCCAGCGCCAAGGGAGCCGTGCACGGTGCCGGAAGCGCCGCCCTCGGACTCCATCTCGACGACCTTCACGGGGGTGCCAAAGATGTTCTTCATGCCCTTTGCGGCCCACTGGTCGACGTGGTCGGCCATGGGGCTGGACGGCGTGATCGGGTAGATGCCCGCCACCTCGGTATAGGCGTACGACACGTATGCCGCGGCCTCATTACCGTCCATAGACTTGAATTTCCTTGCCATATCCTCTCCTTCGAAGCGATACGGTCCACCGTCCCTGCGGTGGCTATTGCCTTGCTTTAAAGTTTTGCCGGCTCTACCAGGCAAAACCCGCGTTCGGGACGCATGCGTATGTTCCCCCAAACGACATACATCCAGAAGCATTTGTTATCATAACGCAATGCCCACAGGGGTCCTTGACGCATCTGTTAGACGAGGCTTTGCCACCGCTCGGTGGTTTTGCCATCTATTTCAAGGCACAAACCTGCGTACTACTTGCTATAATTCGGAGCTTTGCTCGATGCGTCACATGCAGAACCCAGACACTTGCGCACGCCGGTGTTTTTTCGCGCTTCGGTGCTCGCAGTTCTCCTTAGCGCTTGCGCGCCATGGAGTCCAGCAGCTTCTGGTAGCCGTCTGCAAACCTCTGCGCGCGCCTGCCCGCCGCATCCGAGGCAGGCACGACACCGTGCTCGTCGGATACCAGGAACAGCTCGTCGAAGTGGTCACCGCGCTCGACCTCATCCATCAGGTGGGCGTCGCGCACCACGTTCATGCCCACGGTCAGGGCCAGGTCCCTCACCAGGGTGGCTGCGCCGGACGGGCTCTGGTCCGGGTCCATGCCCCACACCAGGTCCTCGCCGCGCACCGCCCACAGCGTCTCGGGCGCCACGTTGGTGGCGTTGCCCTCCTGCTCGGCGTAGCGGGCACGCTCCAGCAGCCCCTGGGTGCTGGTCCTCTGCAGCGGCTTGTACGGCCCCACCGTCATGGCCGCCTTGCCGTCCTGGTCAACCACGATCATGAGGACGCCATCCGGCCATCGTGCGCTGCCGTCCTCCAACGTCCACTCCACGTGCTGCTTTGCCCACGCCACAAGGGCCTTGGGCATGGTCTCGCCGTTGACGAAGCGGGCGCCCAAGGCGCGCAGGTGGCGGTTGGCCATCGGCAGCCTCTGGCTGGCTATTCTCCACCTGCACACCAGCGTGGGCGCGCCCAGGGTAAAGCCCTGCTTCTGCCCCGTGCTGTTCTCACTCATACGAAGTCCCCTTCCGTCGGGGCAATGTACGCCCCTCGCAGGCTCACGGACACTTTCCCTTATGCCCATACCAAGCTGATACGATGGCAAGAAGCACAACCCATCACCTGATATGGCCCTCACAGTCTAGCGGCTGTGGCATCCGGGTCGCCGCATGTCCAGGAGAACACGATGCAACACACGCAAGACACGTCGCAGAAAGCAAACCTAGCGTATCGCCCCTTCGAGCAGAGGGATTTCGAGCCCCTGGCCGAACTCGTGGCACACATGTGGTTCGCGGATGCGGCGCAGCAGGCGCAGCCTCTTCTGGGGGCGGCCGAGCTCTCGGCGCACCTGCGCTGTCACAACTGGTCCCAGGTTGCCTGCGTGGATGGCGTGGCGCGCGCCGCCGTGCTGGTGGCCTTGCGTGGTCGCGAGGACCGGCGCCAACATTGGGACGGCGTCAGGCATGCCTATGAGGAACGGCTCCATCAGCTTGTGGGGCCTCACGAGACCAACAGCCAGCTGGAGCTCATAGACCAGGAAGCCCGGGCCAGCGCGCACCTGGCATCCAAGGGCAAGCCCTGGGCGGACGCGACGATAGAGCTCCTGATAGTGAATCCCTCCCTGCAGGGAACCGGAGTCGGCACGAGGCTTCTGCATGCGGCGTGCAACCACCTGCGCCGCGAGGGCGCGCGAGGCTTTTACCTCATGACTGACGATGGCTGCGACTACGGCTACTATGACCATCTGGGTTATGCGCGCGTATACCAACACGAGTCCTCCTATCCGGGAGTGGCTAACGTCTATGCGTACGCTCACCTGCTACGGCAGCCGCAAGCCAACGAGAAAGCAGACTCAACCTCAAACAGCTAGGACCACAAACGATGTCATTCAGCAGCACGTTCGATGAAATGCGCCCCCTGACCACGGTGGGGAGGTTTGCGCCCACGCCTTCGGGCAGGATGCATGCCGGCAACGTGTTTGCCCTGCTGATGGCCTGGCTGGCAGCACGCCACGAGAACGGGCGCGTCATCCTGCGCATCGAGGACCTGGATCCTCGAGCCCAAGACCCCCAGGCAGCAAAGCTGCTGATGGACGACCTGGCTTGGCTGGGGCTGACGTGGGACGAGGGCCCCTACTACCAAAGCCAGCGCGGCGAGGCCTATGCCAGTGCCCTCGAGACCCTGCGCAAGAGGAACCTTCTGTACCCTTGCTTTTGCACCAGGTCGCAGCTGCACGCCGCCACGGCCCCGCACCTTTCGGACGGCACCTATGTGTACCCCGGGACCTGCCGCAACCTGACACCCAAAGAGGTTCAGGAGAAATCCGAGGTTCGTGATCCCGCCACACGAGTCAGGGTGCCCGACCAGGGAGACCCCCATGGCAGCATCTGGTTCGACGACGTGGTCTACGGCAGGCAGCACGAGGACCTGGCCCGCGACTGCGGCGACTTCCTGGTCAGGCGCAGCGACGGAGTCATCGCCTATCAGCTGGCTGTGGTCGTGGACGACGGCCTTATGGGCGTGACCCAGGTGGTGCGTGGACACGACCTTCTGGGCTCCGTTCCGCGTCAGATATATCTGCAAAGGCTCCTGGGCTTCCCCCAGCCCACCTATGCGCATGTGCCCCTCCTCATGGCACCCGATGGACGACGGCTGTCGAAGCGCGACCGTGACTTGGACCTGGGCGTGCTGCGCGAGCGCATGGCAGGCCCGCAGCGCCTGCTGGGGAAGCTGGCGTCCACGGTCGGCCTGGCCCAACCGGGCGAAGAGGTGACCGCCGACCAGCTGGTAGAGCGCTTCTCATGGCAGGCAATCCGCGACCACAAGGACGACATCGTAGTCAACGACGAATTTATTCAAAAGGATTTGTTGTGAGAACCTCGATTCTGGAGTACTATACCTAAGCACTTGATTTGGAGAGCTGACCGAGAGGCCGAAGGTGCTCGCCTGCTAAGCGAGTATTCCCTCCAAGGGAATCTGGGGTTCGAATCCCCAGCTCTCCGCCAGATTATGCAACCCGCTTCCCCGGAGGCGGGTTTTCTTTTAGGCCGACTCACCGGGGATTCGCATGTCCCCCACGTCAAGACCTCCCCCCCTCTTGTCACGAGCTCACCTGGCACCTCTTAGCAGGCATAATGCGTGCCACGGTCTTCACGCCACCATGGCTCCAAAGCTACGCCGAGAAAAAAGTCAAAAAAGTTCTTGACGCCATGGTCGCCGAATGGCATAGTTAGAAGTCGCAAGCGGCGTTACCTCAGCTGGATAGAGGAACTGACTACGAATCAGTCTGTCGCGGGTTCGAATCCCTCACGCCGCACCAGAAATTGCAGCCCCGCATCTTCGGATGCGGGGCTTTTTCTGTATGAGGGCCTAAATGTGCGCAGTCTCCCCCGTTTGCTTGGGCCTATAGACGGCGGTGATCCTTCCGCTACCGGGAAGGTACGTGTACGGGACGCCGCTGCGGTCAAGCGCGTCCATCAGGTCCGACAGGAACGCCCCCGACGCCTGGAAGAACCTCAGTAGTCCGTCCATCGCGGCCCGCTCGCGCTCGTCCAGAGGATCCACGTACGTGACCTTCCACAGCTCGTCCACGCTGTCGGGTGGAAGGGCCACCTGGTGGTAGTGGCTGGCCTCGCCATAGGCGAACCTGCTGAGCTCACCAAAGCTCTTCTCGCCCACCAGGAGGTAGCCTCCGGCGTCGAACGTGGCAGACACCTCCCGGCACTCGTCCCCCTGGTCCTGCCGATACAGAGTGACCATGCAACCCACTGCCGCTGCGTTTTCCATGCGCGCCTCCGATCCTTGGCTGTCGATAGTACAAGTGTACCCATTGATGCGCTGTTTGGGAACATCTGTTCGCAATATTTTTCTAGAAAAGGGGGGCCGCCCAACCGGACGACCCTCCAGAAAAATCAGCACCGAAGACTGACGGCTTGTCCCACGGGATGTGGCGCTAGGCCAGAGGCTTGATGACCTCCATGTCGCGCATGTAGGGGCGCAGAGCCTCGGGCACCGTGATGGAGCCGTCGGCGTTCTGGTAGTTCTCCATGATGGCAGCCATGGTGCGGCCAACGGCCAGGCCGGAGCCGTTCAGGGTGTGGACCAGACGCGTGCCCTTGAAGTGCTCGGGGTCGCGGTACTTGATGTTGGCGCGACGGGCCTGGAAGTCCCAGCAGTTGGAGCAGGAGGAGATCTCCTTGTAGTTGTTGTAGCTGGGCAGCCAGACCTCGAGGTCGTAGCACTTCGTGGCACTGAAGCCGATGTCACCGGTGCACAGGGTGACGACGTGGTAGGGCAGGCCTAGCGTCTGCAGGCACAGCTCGGCCTCGTGGACCATGCTCTCCAGCTGGTTCATGGAGTCCTCGGGCTTCGAGAACTTGACCATCTCGACCTTGTCGAACTCGTGCACGCGGATGATGCCACGCGTGTCGCGGCCAGCCGAGCCGGCCTCCTCGCGGAAGCAGGGGGTGAAGGCGGTGTACCACAGAGGCAGCTTGTCGCCGTCCAGAACCTCGCCGCGGTGGATGTTCGTCAGCATGACCTCGGCGGTCGGGATCAGGTACATGCCGCCGCTGACGTGGAACAGGTCGTCGTCGAACTTGGGCAGCTGGCCCGTGCCAAACAGGCTGTCGTAGTTCGTGATGACGGGGGGCCACCACTCCTTGAAGCCGGCCTTCACGTGCATGTCGATGAAGAAGTTGATGAGGGCGCGCTCCATGAGTGCGCCGGCGCCGCCCAGCAGGTAGAAGCGCGTGCCAGCCAGCTTGACGCCACGGTCAAAGTCGATCATGCCCGTGGAGGGGCCCAGGTCCCAGTGGGCCTTGGGCTCGAAGTCGAACTTCGTGGGCTCGCCCCAGCGACGCACCTCGGGGTTGTCCGAGTCATCCTTGCCGTAGGGCACGGACTCGTGGGGGATGTTGGGGATGGCGGCCACGAGGTCAAACAGGTCCTTCTCGACCTTGGCGCGCTTGTCGTTCAGCTGATCGATGCGCTCCTTGTTGGCCTTTACCTGGGCCTTTGCGGCGTTGGCCTCGTCGGTCTTGCCGTCGCGCATCAGGGCGCCGATCTGCTTCGAAGCGGAGTTGCGCTGGGCCTGCAGCTTCTCGACCTCTACGATGACGGACCTGCGCTCCTCGTCCAGCTCAAAGAACTTCTCGCGATCCCAGTGCGCGTTCTGTCGGGACGCACACGACTTGTCGATGACGTCCGGATTCTCGCGCACGAACTTGATGTCGAGCATGGAACTCCCCTCTATTTCGGCTGGGCACGTTGTCAGCCTGCGCATACTAGGTGCTCCAAAGTATATACTTGTCCACATTCGCACATGACGCTTTGAAGGAAAGGCACACGCATGTGGTTTTTGGACTTTATGAACTGGCTGTTTGGGACCAGGCCCGGCGTGACCTGCCTGTTGGTCGGTGGAATACTGCTGTTCTTGCTCATTGCGTTCCTGCTGGAGCGCAAGACCAGGCGCGAGTTCTACAACCACAAAAAGTCGCCTGACGACTGGGACCTGTTCGACGACGATGACGACGAGAGCGGCTGGTCCGAGTTCGACGACGACAACAAGTAGCCACGGCAGCTTCGGCCAGGTGGGTCATCACAGGGGACGCCTTCGGGCGTCCCTTTCTTTATGTGTCGACGGTTAATACGTCGACGGCACGGGGGCAGCCATGAGCGCAGGGGGCAAGCGACGTATACAAGAAGAGCGCTCCGACCAGTAGGTCGTAGCGCTCCTAGAGTGCTTGGTGCGGGCGAAAGGACTTGAACCTTCATGAGATTGCTCTCATACGGACCTGAACCGTACGCGTCTGCCAATTCCGCCACGCCCGCGTGCGGTTTCATACTGTACTAAACCGTTTTGTTTTGTGCAAGCATGAATCTCGTAAAATGGAAAAAAGTTTTTGGCAGCACACGCGACGCCGCTGAAGGCGCCGCGCCCGCGACGCGGCAAACGAAGCACAAACGAGGAGCTGACGTGCAGGGATTCAGGTCGCCACAGCCATCAAGCCCCACCGGGTCACCCGATGGCGCAGCGATGCGCCCGGACGCCCAGGGCGCAGAGCAAGCACGCCCCGATGCGGTGGGCCGCATGCTGCTGGGGCGCTATCGCGTGCTGGCGCAGAACAACGAGGGCGGGTTCGGCACGGTCAGCGTCTGCTGGGACACCAGGCTCCAGCGGCGCGTGGCCATAAAGCGCATGCCCCTGCTGCTGCCGGGCTCGGATCCCCAGGCAGCATCCACGCTGGACGAGGCCTTGGCCGAGGCGCGCACCTCGGGCATGCTGGCACACCCCAACATAGTCACGGTGTTCGACTTCGAGACGGACGCCACGAGCTCGTATCTGGTCATGGAGTACGTGGACGGCCTGAACCTGCAGGACCTGCTGCAGCGCGTGGAGGGCGGCGTCCTGACCTTTGACGAGTGCGCCCACGTGCTGGAGAGCGTCTCGGCGGCCCTGGCCTTCGCGCACGAGAACGGCGTGCTCCACCTGGACATAAAGCCAGCCAACATCATGATTGACCGCACCGGCACCGTGAAGCTGGGCGACTTTGGCATGGCCACGCTGGCCTCGGCCGCCGGCTACGGCGGGGCGCGCGGCGGCACGGTGGGCTACATGCCCCCGGAGCAGATACGCGGAGAGCTGGTGGACGAGCGCAGCGACATATTCTCGCTGGCCGTCGTGGTGTGGGAGTCGCTGACGGGCAGCTGCCCCTACCGCGCGTCCAGCGCCACGGCGTCACTGCAAAAGATCATGCACGGTCCCACCCCCGCCCTCTCGAAGGTGGAGCCCCAGCTGGCGGGCATCGTGGAGGAGACGCTCCTGCGGGCCCTGGACCCCGATCCCGCAGGCCGCATGGCCTCCGTGGAGGAACTGGCAAAGACCGTGGTCCCCAACCTGGGAGACCCCAAGGAAGGCCAGGCTTCGCTGCGCGACCTCATAGAACAGGCCGAGGCGGGAGACGACGGCCCCCTGGGCGCCGACGCCGACCCAGGGCTCACCTGGGCCGAACGCTTCCCCTGGCTGCGCCCTGCCATCACCCGGAGCGCCGCGGCGCTGTGCACGGCCTACCTCGCTTTTCGCGTCCTGCCATTCGTGCTGCAGACCTCTTGGCAGGCGCGGCTGGTGGTGTCCCTGGCGGCCGGCGGGTGCGCCTGGGCTTGGCCGCCACTGGGCTCGGCGCTGGTGCTGGCAGCGTTTGTGCTGGCCACGTCCGCGCAGGAGGGCACCGGATCCATGCCGGTGGCATTGGTGCTGGGCGTGGTCAGCCTGACGTGGTGGGCCTATGCCGGCCGCAAGGACCGCTCGGCCACGACCGCGGTCCTTCTGCCCTCGGCACTGGGCTCCTCAGTATGCGGGCCAGCCATGGCGGGCCTGGCGGCCGAGCCGCTGCAGGCCGCTGCGACGGGCGGCGCTTCTTGGCTGCTGTGCAAGTTCGTACAGCGTTGCTGGGCCGCGTCGTTTGCCCCCGCCCAGCTGGCGTCATCGTGCGCGGCGCTGCTGTTGGATCCCTGGAGCTGGTGGATGATGCTGGGCTGCGCTGCGGCGGCGGGGGCGTGCTCGTGGATCTCGTCCAGGGGAACGCCGGGCTTCCGAATAGTAGGGCAGGCGGCGTGCTTTGCGATAGTCGCCGTTTGCCTAGCCGTTCTATCACACGTGGAAAATGGCGGCATATGGACCCCTGAGGCGGCGACCGCCCTCGCTGTTGCGCTAGTCTGGGGAGGAATTATGTGTGCGATGGATGTCCTTATAGGTTCAGATCGCATGGGCCCAGAGGGTGAGGATAGTCAATGAACGTACTGAATGTCTTTGAGCAGCGCATCGGCGCCATCTTTGGAGACGCAAACGACAACAACGCCGCGACGCCCTTCTCGTTCAAGAAGCTCGCAAAGCGTGCGGTACGCGAGATGGAGGACGAGACCTTCGTGATCGAGGGCGTCGACACGGCACCCGCGCTGTACACGGTGCTGGTCTCCTCCTCTGACGACCAGAGGATGCGCACCCTTTATCCCCAGATCACCGACGAGGTCTCGGCGCTGGTCGAGGCCCAGGCAAAGAAGCGCGGCTACACGTTCGTGGGGCGCCCCCTGGTGCGCTTCATGGTGGACCCGGGCCTGAAGCCCGGCAAGTTCGCCGTCTTTGCCGAGAACGTCGACCCGAAGACCCTGGCACGCCTGCGCGACGAGGAGAACGCCTTCCTGGGCCGCCAGCCTGGTCAGGGCGCGCAGGGCGTGCGCCCGGTTCCCGGCGCGCGCGTCTCTCAGGCCGCCCCCACCATGCAGCCCGTGGCAGCCAGCGTGCAGCCCGTCCCGCAGCAGGGCGTGGCCCA
>JBJEKW010000027.1:83816-92259 GCA_051878835.1 Atopobiaceae bacterium | reverse complement strand
CCATGCAGCCCGTGGCAGCCAGCGTGCAGCCCGTCCCGCAGCAGGGCGTGGCCCAGCCCCAGCCTGCATATGCCCAGCCCGTCGTGGCCTCCCCCGTGTCCGGAGACTCCGGCATGGACGGCCTGGACGTGATCCCCAACGAGGTCCTAGAGGACATCGCCGAGGAGAACTACGAGAAGGGCCAGGCCCAGGCGAACCCTGCCTACGCGCCGGTTCAGCAGCCCGAGGCCGCCAGCGCCCCGCAGACGGCCGAGCCCCAGCAGGAGGACTCCCCCACCGTCGTGGCATCGGAGCCCGTGGCCGACAACGCCCGTCCCGCCACCTGCACCCTGACCGACATGCAGTCCGGCCACACCTACGTCGCCACCGCGCCGCGCACC
This sequence comes from Atopobiaceae bacterium, assembly GCA_051878835.1. Classification (GTDB taxonomy): domain Bacteria; phylum Actinomycetota; class Coriobacteriia; order Coriobacteriales; family Atopobiaceae; genus Olsenella_K. The sequence continues at coordinate 91,879 of JBJEKW010000027.1, read as the reverse complement.
GCCATCGGCCGCGAGCGCACGCCCGGCGGCATAGTGCTGCACGACCCCAACGTGTCGCGTCACCACGCCATGCTGACCTATGACAACGGCGAGTGGGTCATCAACGACCTCAACTCCACCAACGGCACCCTGGTCAACGATATAGACGTCGAGGCCTGCTCGCTGCGCGACGGCGACATCATCACCATTGGCCTCATCAACCTCCAGTTCAAGGGCAACTAGCATGATCGACCTCATACTGTTCGCAGGTCGCATCCTCCTCGTGATCTTGCTGTACCTGTTCCTCTTTGCCGCCATGCGCACGGGCATCGGCCTGGTGCGCGGACAGCGCCGCGACGCGGCCATCTGGTCTGTAGACGTCGAGAAGGGCTCGAAGCAGCTGAGGGGCCTGCACGTGGACATGCTGGGACCCGTCGTCGTGGGCCGTTCGCCCTCGTCCGACATCGTCATCGACGAGCCGTACGTCTCGGCCACGCATGCGCGCTTCACGCTGCAGGGCCCCGCCCTGGTACTGGAGGATCTGCACTCCACCAACGGCACCATGGTGAACGGCCACCTCATCGGCCAGCCCGTGACGCTGCGCGACGGTGACGAGGTGCAGATTGGCGACACCATCATGCGAGTGAGCCGTCGATGAGCGAGGAGCTCGACCAAAACACCGAAAGCACGCCGGAGCCCGTGAACGTCCCCGGCCGCAACGAGATGCCCGTCGAGAACCGGCCTGGCGCTGACACCGCCACCGGCAGCTCGAAGTACCTCTCGTGGGGCGCCCGCTCGGACGTGGGCCTGGTGCGCGAACATAACGAGGACTCCTTCCTGGTGCGCGCGCCCTTGTTCTGCGTGTGCGACGGCATGGGTGGCCACGCCGCGGGCGAGGTCGCCAGCAAGATTGCCGTCGACACCATTGGCGCGCAGGCGCCCGAGACCGCAGACGACGTAGCGCTGGGCGCGGCCGTCGAGGCCGCCAACGCCGCCGTGCTGGAAGGCGCCAAGCAGGGGCAAGGCAAGCCCGGCATGGGCTGCACCGCCACCTGCGTCCTCATAGACAAGAACCGCATGGCCGTAGCGCACGTGGGCGACTCCCGCGTGTACCTGCTGCATGCCGGCTCTTTGGTGCGCATCACGCACGACCACTCCTACGTGGAAGAGCTGGTGGATGCAGGCGAAATCACCGCCGACGAGGCTCGTCTGCACCCGTCACGCTCCATCATCACCCGCGCCCTGGGCTCGGACCCCGACATGTACGCCGACCACTTCACGTTGGGCGTACAGGCGGGAGATCGCGTCATCGTGTGCTCGGACGGCCTTTCCAGCATGGTGCCCGACAAGGACATCGAGGCCCTGGCCGTCTCCAGCGCCACGCCCCAGGCAGCGGCCAACAACCTGACCTCGGCCGCCCTCACGGCCGGCGGCCACGACAACGTGACCGTGGTGGTCATCGACGTCGTAGAGGACGGCCTGGCCGAGGTGCACCGCGAGCGCAGGCGCAAGGCCGTCATGGTGTGGGTCGTCGTGGCCCTGGTCGCTCTGGCCGTGGTGGGAGCCGCCACGTTCGGGCTGGTGCGCAACAACTGGTACGTCGGGAACAACGACGGGTCGGTCGGCGTGTATCGGGGCCTGAACGGAGACTTTTTGGGCTTGCCCCTGTACGAGCTCGTGGATACCAGCTCGGTGCAGGTCAGCGACCTGCCCGAGGCGACCCAGCACCAGCTGGACTCCGGCATCCACGTCGAGAGCGAGTCGGCCGGGCGAGCCACCATCGAGCAGTACCGCAACCAGATAGACGCCGACAAGACAAAGGCCGCGGAGGCGGCGGCCGAGGCAAAGGGCGAGCAGAGCTCGTCGGACGCGGCCTCGACGGCAGACCAGTCCTCCAGCGGCGCTCCCGCCGAGACGGGCGAGTCAGCGCCTTCGGAGGCGGCGGCCACCGGCGAGGCAGCCGCGCAGGCCGCCCAGCAGAACGCAGAGGCCACCGCGCAGTCGGCGCAACAAGACTCCACTTCGCAATCGACCCAGGGATCGGGTGAGTAGCATGGGCAAGTCAATCATCACCAGAAGGAACACGGAGCTTCTGCTGCTGTGTGCCGGGGCTCTGCCCGTGATATTGCTGTACGCCATGTACGTCATAAACACCAACACGGCGGTGACGTTCCAGACGCTGGCAGTGCCCATCGGCCTGTTTGCCGCCTTTGCGGTGGCCCACGTGGCCATCAGGTTCCTGGCGCCCGGCGCCGACCCCGTCATACTGCCGCTGGTCTTTGTGCTGTCCGGCATAGGCATCGCCTTCGTCACCAGGCTGAAGCCCGAGCTGGCCGTGGGCCAGGTCGTGTGGCTGTTCATCTCGGTGGGTGCCATGGTGCTGACGTTGTTCCTGGTAAAGAGCCTGGACGACCTGGCACAGTACAAGTACATCATGGGCCTTGCAGGCGTGGCGCTTCTGGTGCTGCCCATGCTCATCGGCACCGAGCGCGGCGGCTCCAAGCTGTGGATTACGTTCGGCCCGTTCTCCTTCCAGCCCGGCGAGCTGGCAAAGATCCTGATAATCCTCTTCCTGGCGGCCTACCTTGCCGAGCACCGAGAGCTCCTCTCGGCGTCCACCCACAAGGTGGGTCCCCTGGCACTGCCCCGCCCGCGCATGCTGATGCCACTTCTGGCCATGTGGGGCATCAGCCTGCTGGTCGTCGTTTTCGAGCGCGACCTGGGCAGCGCCCTGCTCTTCTTTACCTTCTTTGTGGTCATGCTGTATGCCACCACGGGGCGCGTCAGCTACGTGCTGATCTCGATGGTGCTTCTGCTGCTGGGCGGCGTCGTGTGCTACCACGTCTTTTCCCACGTGCAGAACCGTATCGACATCTGGCTGGACCCCTTTGGAAACCCCGATGGCGGCTACCAGCTGATTCAGTCGCTGTACTCGCTGGCCGACGGTGACCTCATCGGCTCCGGCATCGGCAAGGGCATGCCCACGCTGATTCCCGTGGTCGAGTCCGACTTCATCTTCTCAGCCATCGGCGAGGAGATGGGCCTTCTGGGCGGCTCCGCCGTGCTGATTGCCTACATGCTGTTCGCCGTCCGCGGCTTCGCCACGGCCGCGCGCGCAAAGTCCGACATCTCGGCCTTCACCGCCATCGGCCTGACCACCTCCATCGCCTTCCAGGCCTTCCTCATCGTGGGCGGCTGCACGGGCTTCCTGCCCCTGACCGGCGTCACGCTGCCCTTCATGAGCCAGGGCGGCAGCTCGCTTCTGGCCAGCTTCATCGTGGTCGGCCTGCTGCTGCGCGCGGGTGACGAGGCCACCGGCCGCGACACCCAGATGGCCGGCGCCGGCACCATGCCCCAGGTGCGCTCCGAGAAGGCCGCCGCGGTGGCCCATGGCAGCCACGTGCGCGGCAGCTTTGGCCTGGACACCCCCGAGTCCGGCGTCCTGGGCCGCGTAGCCCTGGGCAACCGCCTGGTGCACCTCATCACAGTGTTCGCCGTGCTGTTTGCCCTGCTGATCACCCACCTGACCGTGATTCAGGTGGTGCGCGCGCAGGAGTACCGCGAGATGCCCAGCAACAACCACACCATCGCCCGCACCGCCTACGTCCAGCGCGGCGCCATCATCACGTCCGACGGCCAGACGCTGGTCGAGAGCGTGCAGCAGGCCGACGGCACCTACGTGCGCTCCTACCCCAACGGCTCGGTAGCCGCGCACACCGTGGGCTACATCTCGACGCAGTACGGCACCTCGGGCATCGAGTCCAGCATGAACGACACCCTGACCGGGCAGCAGAACTACTCCACCTGGCAGGACGCCCTGAACTCGCTTGCCGGCATCCAGACGCCCGGCTCTTCCGTGGTCCTGACGCTGAACTACCAGATGCAGAAGGCTGCGGAGAGCGCTTTGAAGAACTACACAGGCGCCATCGTGGTGCTGGACCCCTCCACGGGAGCCGTGCTGGCGAAGGCCTCGAACCCCACGTTCAACCTCGCCGACATCAGCAGTGCCCTCAGCAGCTCCAGCAGCTCGCTGGTTGACCGCACCACGCAGCTGTACACGCCCGGCTCCACCTTCAAGGTCGTCACGCTGGCGGCTGCACTCGAGACCGGCACCTACAACTTGGACAGCACCATCAACGCGCCTTCGTCCATGAACATCGGCGGGCAGGCCGTCTCGAACGACCACAACACCGGTTACGGCGAGATCTCGCTGTCCGAGGCGCTGGCCTACTCGGCCAACACCGCCTTCGGCCAGATCGGAACGAAGCTGGGCGCCAACACCCTGGTCAGCTACGCGAAGGCCTTCGGCTACGGCAGCTCGCTGGGACAGGACTTCACCTGCACCGCGTCGCTGATGCCCGACCCGTCCGAGATGACCGAGTGGGAGACCGCCTGGGCCGCGTGCGGCCAGCCCGTGGGCGAGCACGCCAGCCCCGCCGGCCCGCAGACCACGGTCATGCAGAACGCCGTGGTCGCCGCCGCCATCGCCAACAACGGCATCGTCATGAACCCCTACGTCGTGGACCACGTGCTGTCGCCCTCCGGCGCCACCACGTCCACGACCTCGCCCAAGTCGCTGGGCAAGGCCATCTCCTCCGAGACGGCAGCCAAGGTGAAGGAGGCCATGCTGGCGGTCGTGCAAAGCGGCACCGGCACGGGCGCCCGCGTCAGTGGCTACAAGGTGGCGGGAAAGACCGGAACCGCGCAGGTGGGGAACAACTCCATCAACTCGCTGTTCATAGGCTTTGCTCCCTACGACTCGCCCACCGTGGCCATCTCGGTCTGCATCGAGGGCAACGGCAAGGACGTCACGGGCGTGGCGGCGGAGGTCGCGGGCCAGGTCCTCTCGGCCTGCCTGAACGTCCAGTCCAAGGGGGCGGCGTCATGACACACAGACGAGGTGAGGCCCGGGCCCGGCGCACGGGACCAGTCACACGACGAACGCCGACGCTTCAAACGCACTACATCGCACTTCAGACAAAATGTGGCATGGCTACGTGGTTGATAGGAGAATTTGATGCCAGCTAGGGTTCTTGGTGGCCGTTACGTGGTCCAGGACAAGATAGGCACGGGTGGCATGGCCATCGTGTACCGCGGACTCGACAAGGTCCTCGGCAGGACGGTAGCCATAAAGACCATGCTGCCCCAGTACGCGGCTGACCCGTCGTTCGCCGCGCGCTTCAAGCAGGAGGCGCAGGCAGCGGCAGCCCTGCAGAGCCCCTACATCGTGTCGGTGTACGACTGGGGCAAGGACGGCGACACCTACTACATCATCATGGAGTACCTGCGCGGTACCGACCTAAAGAGCGGCATCCGCAGGCACGGCGCGCTGGACTGCCGCAAGGTGGCACAGATTGGCTCGCAGATAGCGCAGGCGCTCTCGGTGGCCCACCGTCACGACATCATCCACCGCGACATCAAGCCGCAGAACATCATGGTGCAGCCCGACGGCAACATCAAGGTGATGGACTTCGGCATCGCACGCGCAAAGAACAGCCACCTGACCACGGACAACTCGGTCCTGGGCACCGCGCACTACGTGTCGCCCGAGCAGACTCAGGGCAAGCCCCTAGGCCCCACCACCGACCTGTACTCCCTCGGCATCGTGATGTACGAGGCCGCCACCGGCCGCGTGCCGTTCGACGGCGACGACGCCATCACGGTGGCCCTGAAACAGGTGCGCGAGCAGCCCAAGCCGCCCAGTCAGATAAACCCGCGCGTGGACGCCGCGCTGGAGTCCATCATCCTGAAGTGCATGCAGAAGGACCCGAAGGACCGCTTCCAGACGGCCGACGAGCTCTACCACGTGCTGCGCGACTACCTGGCGGGCCGCCTCTCGGCCGTGGGCAACGCCACCTCGGTCATCGCACCCGTAGCGGCCACTCCCCTGCAGCCCACGAACGCTCTCGACAGCACGCAGGCCACCTCGCACATGGCAGCGGCCGCGCGTCACGTGAACGCCAGCCAGACGGGTCACCTGCGCCAGGAGAGCGCCACCGAGGAAGCACGCAAGCGCAAGGGCAAGAAGCGCACCGTCGCCATCATCATCACCATCCTGGTACTGCTGTGCGCAGCCGGCGCCGCAGCGTATGTGCTCTCTAACCAGACGCAGACGCAGTCCGTGCCCAACCTGTACGGCCTTAGCAAGGACGACGCCGTACAGCAGATCGAGTCCACCGGCTTCTTCAAGGTGGGCACCGTGACCGAGGAGTACAACGACACGATGGACTCAGGCCTGGTCGTGGACCAGGACCCCAACGCGGGTAGGGACGCCGCGGAGGGCACCGCCATCAACATCGTCGTCTCGAAGGGCAAGACCCCTGCGGCTGATGTCACCGTGCCCGACCTCACGGGCATGAGCCCCTCCGAGGTCGAGGCGGCCCTGAGCAAGCTGGGCCTCATTGGCCAGGCAGGCGACTCGGTGTACTCCGATTCTGTCGAGACGGGCAAGGTTGCCTCGCAGAGCCCTGCCGCGGGCACCACAGCAAAGGCCGGCAGCACCGTGACGTACCAGCTGTCCAAGGGCACCGAGTCCGTCTCGGTCCCCAACGTGGTGGGCAAGAGCGAGGATGACGCCACCTCCGCCCTGGAGGACGCGGGCTTCACCGTGGTCACGAAGTCCGACTACAGCGACTCCTACGACAAGGGCAAGGTCTCGGCCCAGTCCGTCACCGGCACCGCCGCAAAGGGCACCACGGTCACCATCACCGTGTCGCTGGGCTCCTCCAGCGTCACGGTCCCCAACGTGGTTGGCCAGACCAAGGCGGCCGCGGCGGCTTCGCTGCAGGCAGCGGGCTTCACCGTGAAGTACTCCGATGACACCAGCAGCACCGCTACGGCCGGCACGGTGACCTGGCAGTCCCAGACGGGCAGCGCCACAAAGGGCGCCACGATCACGCTGGGCATCGCCACGGGGACCAGCTCGTCGTCCAGCTCCGACAAGACAAGCTCCTCGACTTCGGACAGTGACGACTCGTCGCACGATTCGAGCGCAAGCACCGGCGGCAACAGCAGCTCCAACACCAGCGGGTCGGGCACCAGCACTACCACGAATTCGGGCCACTAGTTCGCTAGCTCACTGGTACGCGAGCGAACACTCGCCCGGTCTCATCGCAGGGAGTGTCGCAAGCAGCTCGATTCACAGTCGCGATGCTGAGGATTGATCCAAAGGCACGACGCAGGGGCATCACGGTTTCCACCGTGGTGCCCCTTCTTTTATGCGTGGTATAGCCGTCCACTACACTTTCTCATTTATACGCGGCGTTGTCAGCCACCGCAGTTTCTCACTCCGCACTCAGGCATCGTATCGCAGTACATCCCACCACCCAACCATCCACCAACCGCGCACCAACCATGCACCAACCTTGCACCAGCCATGCGCTGGGAATTAATCATGCGTGATTTTGCCAGGTCACAGCACCTTTACCAGACATGGGACAAGTCAAGCACGGGGCAAGAAGCCCTTTTGAACTTCTCATGTGCAGACGTGGCTGCCGCAAGTACCCGCGCCCGCCAGGTTTGCGCACCCGAGCGCAGAGTCGCCGGTCTGGGTACCCACAGGTCGAACCCCCTGTCAGGCTTTCCTGCAGGAGTGGCAGGTGTGGGTACCCGCAGGTGAACTGCATCCCATTTCCCGTGTCCAAGAAATGGGATGCAGTTCAGGTTCGGGTACCCACACCCCTGGAGCCTGAAGAAGCCCGTTTTGGCTTTCTCGCAAAGCCCCAGGTAGACGGAGTGGCTCATTGCTGTGGCGCTCAGATCAGGAGATAGCATCTGCAAGGGTGGGGGGTTCGGGTACCCATGTCTGGCTTGTCTGTGCTGGCGCGCGCGATGCAGGCGAATGCGTCCGATGAATCATTCCGTCGGACGTCTCGTTGAGCTGCTGCCGGTGCAGAGTCGCCGACTCTGGGTACCCACACCCGGGTGGTCTGCACTCCCTGGTGCAAAGTAGCCGGGTCTGGGTACCCAGAACCGTGCAGTCTGCACCGGCCGAAATCAGCCGTTTTGCAAAGGGCCTGGTAGACGGCTCGTAGCTTCTGCTATGGCGAGTCGAGCGGTGCAAAGTCACCAGGTTCGGGTACCCA
>JBJEKW010000027.1:0-83716 GCA_051878835.1 Atopobiaceae bacterium | reverse complement strand
ACCAGGTTCGGGTACCCAGAGCTGTGTACTTTGCACCGATTGGCGCAGACGAGCCAGGTCTGGGTACCCAGAATCGGAGAGCCTAGATCATTGCTTGGTTTAGCTGGATACCATACGCGCCGCATTGCCGAAATCACCCATGGGCAGGCCTAATAATCACTCGCTTAGCCACAATATGCAGGCCATAAAGCAACCATTAGCGCCCTTTGAGCATCCCGGGAGCCACACACTGTTGATATCGATACAGAAAAGCCCCCTACCGCATTTCTGCAGGTAGGAGGCCATTTTTCGCTGGTGCCCCCGCGCGGATTCGAACCACGGACACCTGGTTTAGGAAACCAGTGCTCTATCCCCTGAGCTACGAGGGCTTTTGAAGCGCATCGGCATGCGCAGCGCGCTAGTCATTGTAGCATCTTAGCGCGGCAGACGCGAGGTCGAGGTCGCGCAGCGGGCTACTTCTTCTTGGCAGCCTTTGCGGCCTCCTTCTGGGCCTTGCGGGCGGCGCGCTCGCGGGCGTCGTTGTCGATGACGGCGTTCATCTTTTTCACCGTCATGCCATCAGCCACGGAGTCGCACACCTTGCGCAGGGGACGCACCTTGACCCAGTCGTAGACCAAAGAGCCAATGATGGCAGCGTATGCCAGCACCATCAGAAGCACGCTGATGATGCCCGCCACCTCTCCGATGGCCTGTCCGCCCTGGGTGCCCACGCCGTAGACGATGAGCTCGATAACCAGGCAGGCGAAGCCCGCACCCATGAGGCCCCACCAGACGCGGCGCCTGTGGATGTAGTCGGGGTTTTGCTCCAGCATGATGTTGGACACGGTGGCGCGCATGTCGTCCAGCTCGCGAACGCGACGCTTGGCCTCCTTGCGCTCCTCCTTGGACTGAGGAGTCTTGCCATGGCTGGAGTTGCCACGGGCGTCCACGATGCGCACGCCCTGCGCGGCCTCACGAGCCGGCCTGGCGCGCGTGATGGACTTCTTTGAGAAGCCCTCGCACTCCTTTGGCATGTCGTCGTCGGCTGGCTTGGTGTCGTCAGAGCCCTTACGGAGGTCGTTGGCGTTGGCAGCGGCCTCCTCGCGGGCGCCACGGATGGTATCGCGAAGTGACATTAGGCTTCCCTCATAGGAACAAACTCATGGCCGGTAATGATCTGGAACGCCTCCTGGTAGCGCTTGGAGGTACCCTCGATGACCTCCTGGGGCAGGTGGGGCGGCTGACCCTGCATGTCCCAGTTGGCCTTCAGCCAGTCACGCACGTACTGCTTGTCGTAGCTGGGCTGGACGTGGCCGGGCTTGTAGCCCTCGGCGGGCCAGAAGCGGCTGGAGTCGGGCGTCAGGCACTCGTCGATGAGCGAGAACTGGCCGTCGATGTAGCCAAACTCGAACTTCGTGTCGGCGATGATGATGCCGCGCGTGGACGCGTACTCGGCGGCGGCGGTGTAGATCTTCAGGGCGGAGTCGCGCAGCTGCCGTGCCGTCTCCTCGCCCACCAGCTCGGCGCAGCGCTCGTAGCTGATGTTCTCGTCGTGGTCGCCCAGGGCAGCCTTCGTGGACGGGGTAAAGATAGGCTCCGGAATCTTCGAGGCCTCAACCAGGCCGGCGGGCAGCTTGATGCCGCACACAGTGCCGTTCTGGTCGTAGGTCTTCTTGCCCGAGCCGGTCAGGTAACCGCGGACGATGGCCTCGATGGGGATTGTCTTGGCCTTTTTGACCAGCATGGAACGGCCGGTCAGGTAGTCGGCGTACTTCTGGTACTCCTCGGGGTACTCGGAAACGTCCATCGTGATGAGGTGGTTCGGAATCAGGTCGGCGAACTTCTGGAACCAGAACGCCGAAATGCGGGTCAGGATCTCGCCCTTGTGAGGAATCTCGTCGGGCAGGATGTAGTCGAACGCGCTGATGCGGTCGCTAGCGACCATGAGCAGGCTGTCGCCGCAATCATAGATGTCACGGACCTTGCCGTGAGAATCGGGACGCAGCTCAATCGTAGACATTCCACATGCTCCCTTCTGGAGGTACAGACCCTCAAATTGTAATAGAACGAGCGCCGGGTGGAGACCACGGCGCTCAGCTTGACCAAGTTGCTATGCAGTTAGGTACGTATGCCCAGGCCAGGCTACGCAGTGCGCGAGCCATTCTGCTGCGTGCGCGCGTCGCGGTGCTCCAGCGGCAGGCTCAGCGTGAACTTCGTGCCCACACCCAGCTCGGAGTCGACCGAGATGGTGCCGTTGTGACGGTCCACGATCTCCTTCGTCAGCGCCAGGCCCACGCCCAGGCCACCGGCCACCCGCTCGCGGCTGGCGTCGGACCTCCAGAACCTGCTGAACACGCGCGGGATGTCCTCCTTTGCGATGCCCATGCCCGTGTCCTGGACCGATATCAGGACGTCAGAGCGGCTCTTTGCCACGCTGACATTTACCTTGCCACCCTCGGGCGTGTAGCGCAGGGCGTTGCTCATGAGGTTCACCAGGGCCTCGCGGATGAGGTCGGGGTCAATCTCGGCAAACAGCTGGTCATGCCCCGTCTCGTTCGAGAAGCTGAGCCCCAGCCCGTTGTCCGAGAAGAGCTGGGCCTGGTAGGTCACGAGTCCGCTGGCCAGGGCAACCACGTCGCAGCGTTCGATGCGCAGCGGGGTCTTGCCGTTCTCCATGCGCGACAGCTTCAGCATGGCGTCCACCAGGCGCGACAGCCTGCGCACCTCGATGGCCACCGTGGCTAGGTGCTCGTCGTCCGCGGGAAGCACGCCGTCCTGCATGGCCTCCACCGTGGCCTGCATGGCCATGAGCGGCGTGCGCAGCTCGTGCGCCACGTCGCTGGTCAGGCGGTGCTCCAGCTTTATGTCCTTCTCCAAAGTGGTGGCCATGTCGTCGAACGTCTCGCCCAGGCGGCCTATCTCGTCGTCGCCACGCAGGCCCGTGCGGGCACTGAGGTCACCGTTGCGAATCTGGCTGGCCGTGGATGTGATGCGCTTTATGGGCTTCGTCAGGGCGCGGGACACGAAGTAGCCCAGCACGCAGGCCAAGACGATGGCCACTATGCCCGCGGTAAAGATGGCGCCGTAGGAGTTCGTCCTAAAGGCGGAGTCGGTCTTTGTCAGGAAGGCGTCGCTACTGATGGCCCAGAACTGGATGGTGCCCACGCGCGTGCCGTCCTGCAGGATGACGTCGGCCGAGACGTAGGGGTAGTCGTCCCCCGGAAACACCACGGGGCCGTGGCCCTGCGTCTGGATCTGCGCCACGCGCGCGTCGTCGTACAGGACGTCGCCGGCGGCGTCCTTCAGCTGCACGCCCACGTCGTCCATGGTCTGCGCGTACTCGCGCACGGTCTCGATGGACTCGTCCGTCCAGCCGCCGCTGGCCTCATAGGCCTGCGACAGCGTCTGGGCCATGGACTGGGCCGTGCGCTGCATGTTCTCGCGGGTGTACGACTGGAACTGGTTCGTCCACACGATGGCCAGCACGCACACCAGGATGAGCACGGTCATGATGGCCGTGCAGGCAAACGCCAGCGACATGCGCCCCGCATACGTCATGCGGGAGCGCGGGCTGGGCTGGATGGTGTTGTAGGAAGAGCGGTTGGAGTCGGCGGCGGAGTCGGCCGACGGCTGCGATGCGGGGCGCGACACGGCTACTTTGCCCGGTTGGCCTTGGCCTTAGCCTTTGCCATGTCGGCCTCGGGCGCCTCAAAGCGGTAGCCCACGCCGTGCACGGTGTAGAGCCAGCGCGGGTTGCGCGGGTCGTCGCCCAGCTTTGCGCGCAGGTTCTTCACGTGGCTGTCGATGGTGCGCTCGTAGCCCTCGAAGTCGTAGCCCAGGACCTTCTCGACCAGCTCCATGCGGGTGTACACGCGGCCCGGGAAGCGTGCCAGGGTGGTCAGCAGCTTGAACTCGGAGGCGGTCAGGTCGATCTCGCGACCGTCGATGGTGACCTTGTGGCCCGAGATGTCGATGACCAGGTCGCCGAAGTCCAGGACTTCCAGCTGGGGCTCGCTCTCGGCGTGGGCGCGACGCAGCAGCGCGCGCACGCGCGCCACGAGCTCACGGGGCGAGAAGGGCTTGATCAGGTAGTCGTCCGCGCCCAGCTCGAGGCCGATGATGCGGTCCTCTACCTCGCCCTTTGCTGTCAGCATGATGATGGGCACGTTCGAGGTCTCGCGGATGGCGCGGCACACGCGCTCGCCCGACAGCTTGGGCAGCATGAGGTCCAGGATGATGAGGTCAAACGAGTGCTTCTCGAACTCCTCAAGGGCGCTCTGACCGTCTCCAACGCCACGGACCATATAGTTCTCGCGCTCGAGATAGGCGGCCACGGCGTCACGAATGACCTTGTCGTCCTCGACCAAAAGAATTCTCTTCTCGTCTGAAGCCATGGTAGCCCCTTCCACAAAATCCCGTTTTTCGGCAGGATAGATGTTCTTCTTGTGCTGTATTAGTGTACCCCACAAAGCACGAACGGAACTGAATCAAAGGGTGAACGCCCTGACGGTGACGGAAGCGGGGTAGCCCGTGGTCTCGTCCTTCACCGTGGCAAACGTGACGAACGTGTCGGTCTGCCCGACGCGCGCGGGGTACTCGCCGTAGTCGATGCAGCGGTTCGAGGCGGACAGCACGCTGTAGGTGCTCTGCGTGGTGTCCACCACGATGTAGGACGCGCGCACCTTGATCACGTACTTGCCGTCCTTGCCCGCCACGCCCGCGAAGGGCTCGCGCGACAGCGAGAGGAAGTCGCCCGACGACGTACCTATATAGGTGCCCATGCCGGACAGAAGGCCGCCCGAGCTGTACGAGGCCTCGATGGACGTGACGAACTGGTCGCCAATGCGCACGGCGCGAAACGGCTTCACCGTCTGGGGCAGCACGAGCTGGTCCTCGATGCTGGCGAGGTCGTTCGACAGGCTGTAGGCGGTGACGCCGTAGTAGACGCCCTCGCTGGAGCGCACGCGCGGCGTCAGCGTGACCGTGTCGCCCGACACCACGGGTGCCGTGGCAAAGCGGCCCGGCGACTCCACGACGGACTTGGCGTTGGAGTCGCCCAGCTTCCACAGGTAGCAGTACGAGCTCTCGGAGGTCTTGGACCCCGAGGTGGACGGCATGACCTGCCAGATGACCGTGCTGCCCGTGCAGGCGAACGCGGGCGGGTCGTAGTCGGAGTTCGCCGACCACAGCGTGGTGGCACTACCCGTGAGCGCACCCTCGCTGAACGCCGAGGCGTACAGGGTCCAGTCGTAGGTCAGGTAGTTCAGCTCGACCCAGGCGTAGACCGAGTCGGAGCAGCGCACGTCGTAGATGACCTCGGCCGTGCTGGTGCCTATGGTCTTTGACACCACCTCTGACAGGTTGCCCGAGCTGGTGGAGAACGCGCAGCCCTTCACCATGGGCGACGCCGACGACCCCGCCTGCGTCACGGGCAGCCACGTGCCCTCGCCCTCGTGCAGCACGCTGCCCAGGGGTATGGTCCAGCTGCCCGTCTGGGTCAGGTCGAAGTCCTGCGACGTGTAGGTGTTCAGGATGTCGGTGGCCGCGTCGGAGTCGACCACGGTGGGCTGGGGCGTCGTGTCCTCCGACTGCTGCGAGCAGCCGGAGAGCACCCCCACGGCGGCCGTCGTGGCGGCCGTGGCGAACATCCCGCGGAACAGACCCCTGCGAGTGATGCTATGGCGCTTGTGTGCGGGCACGATGGGCTCCGGTCTATGCGCTGGCAGCTGCGTCGTGTGCCATGGCCTGCTGGGCCTGGCGCAGCGCGATGGTCATCTGGTCGGCGCAAGAAGTGCGGCGCGGGCCGCAGGTGGTGCCCTGCAGCAGCTCGACCACCTTGTCGACGCTCATGCCCTTCGTTAGCTTGCCGATGGCCTTCAGGTTGCCGTTGCAGCCGCCCTCGAACCGGACGCCCTCCACCGTCTGGCCGTCGTCGCTCAACGCGACGTGGATGGCCCTGGAGCAGACGCCCCGGGGCGTGAAGTCGTACTGGAACATGCCTCTCCTCTCGCAGTTAACACATGAGAGTATACCCGGCACAAAAAAGAGGCGACGCCCGAGGGCGCCACCTCATGGAATTCCGTATGAAGCTGCAGCCTAGTCGAACTCCAGCTTCTCCAGGCGGTCGAACACCACGTCGATGCGCGTCAGGAACGACCACGGGTCGAATATGCGGTCCAGCTCCTCCTTCGACAGCGTGCAGGCGGGGTCCGCCTCCAGGCGCTCGCGAAAGGTTGGTCCGGGCTGGCACTGCTGGACGTCGGCCCAGGTGGCCATGGCGTTGGACTGCACGATCTTGTACGCCTGCTCGCGCGTGATGCCCGTCTCGACCAGGGCCAGCAGCACCTTGCTGGAGAACAGCATGCCGCGGGTCTTGTTCAGGTTGTTCATCATCTGCGCGGGGTACAGCTTCAGGCCGCCGATCACGCGGATGAGGCACTGGAACATGTGGTCAAGGGCGATGAAGCTGTCGGCGGTGGCCACGCGCTCGGTGCAGCTGTGCGAGATGTCGCGCTCGTGCCACAGGGCCACGTTGTCGAAGGCCACCTGCGCGTTTGCCTTCACGATGCGCGAGAGGCCGCAGACCTTCTCCATGGTGATGGGGTTGCGCTTGTGCGGCATGGCACTGGAGCCCTTCTGGCCCTTCTTGAACGGCTCCTCGGCCTCCAGGGTGTCGGTCTTCTGCAAGGCGCGCACCTCGGTGGCGATGCGCTCGCAGGTGGCGGCCGTGGTGGCCAGGACGCCGGCCAGGTAGGCGTGGTGGTCGCGGCTGATGACCTGCGTGGACAGCGGGTCGTGCTTCAGGCCCATGTGCTCGCACACGTACTCCTCGACGAAGGGGTCGATGCTGGAGTAGGTGCCCACGGCGCCCGAGATGGCACCGAAGCTAACGTTGTCGCGGGCGTCCTTCAGGCGCTGGTAGTCGCGGTACAGCTCCCAGGCCCAGCTGCCGAACTTCATGCCGAAGGTCATGGGCTCGGCGTGGATGCCGTGGGTGCGGCCCACGCACAGCGTCTCCTTCTCCTCGAAGGCGCGGCGCTTGCAGATCTCGCCCAGCTGCTTGCAGTCGTCCAGGATGATCTCGGTGGCCTGCTTCAGCTGGTAGCACAGGGCGGTGTCGCCCAGGTCGGTCGACGTCATGCCGAAGTGCACCCAGCGAGACGGCTTGGGCTGGCCCTCGGGCACGTCTGCGTCGATGTAGCTGCCCATGTTGGTCAGGAAGGCGATGACATCGTGGTTCGTCACGGCCTCGATGGCGTCGACCTCCTCCTTGTTGAACGAGGCGTGCTCGCGAATCCAGGCGGCCTCTTCCTTCGTGATGCCAATCTTGCCCAGCTCGGCTTGGGCCTCGCAGGCTAGCACCTCTATCTCCTGCCAGATGGCGTACTTGTTTTCCAACGAGAAGATATGGCCCATCTCGGGACGGGTGTAGCGATCGATCATGCGCTTTCCTTTCGTGAGGATGCCGGCTTCCTCGATTCTACCGCGCTCGGACACGGTGGGGCGGCGCACACGAAACGCCCGCCGTCCTCTTTGGCAGAAGAACGGCGGGCGTATGTGGTTGGCTCCGGCTGACGCCGAACGCGTGGGTCGAGGCCTAGGACTCGGGGTCGACGTCGACGGGGTCGGCGTTGACGTCCTTGTCGCCGCGACCGAACGTGGGACGGGCGGCCTCGTTCTGGATCTCGCGCGAGCGGGCGATGACGAAGTCGGGGTCCACCGTGTCGTAGCGGTGGCAGGCACAGTAGTGGCCGGGCAGGACCTCGTTCAGGTCGGGCGCGGCCACGTCGCAGGCGCCGATCTTTGCGAAGCAGCGGCTGGCAAAGCGGCAGCCCGCCGGCGGGTCGATGGGGCTGGGCACGTCGCCCTCCAGGATGATGCGCCTGCGTCGCAGCTTCGGGTCGACCGAGGGAATGGCCGACAGCAGGGCCTGGGTGTAGGGGCACAGCGGGTCGTGGTACAGCTCGTTCTTCGAGGCGATCTCCATCAGGCGCCCAAGGTACATGACGCCCACGCGGTCCGAGATGTGCTTGACCACGTTGAGGCCGTGCGCGATGAAGAGATACGTCAGGCCGAACTGGTCCTTCAGGTCGTCCAGCAGGTTCAGCACCTGCGCCTGGATGGACACGTCCAGTGCCGAGACGGGCTCGTCGCACACGATGAGCTTCGGGTTCACGGCCAGGGCACGGGCGATGCCCACGCGCTGGCGCTGGCCGCCACTGAACTCGTGGGGGTAGCGGTTGCGCATGTAGGGCGCCAGGCCCACGCACTCCAGCAGCTCGTCCACGCGCTTGTCCACCTGGTCGGGGGGCAGGATCTTGTTCGTCAGGATGGGCTCGGCGATGATCTTTCCCACGGTCATGCGCGGGTTCAGGCTGGCGTACGGGTCCTGGAAGATGATCTGGATGTCCTTGCAGTAGGCGCGGCGCTGCTTGGGCGTCAGCGCCGTGAGGTCGGTGCCCTCGAACGTGATGGTGCCGCTGGTCGGGGTCAGAAGGCCCACCAGCATCTTTCCGATGGTCGACTTTCCGCAGCCGGACTCGCCCACCAGGCCGAACGCCTCGCCACGGTGAATCTGGAACGAGACGTCGTCCACCGCGCGCACGAACGACGTGGGCTTGCCAAAGAAGTTCGAGGCGGCCACGAAGCTCTTTGTGAGGTGCTTCACGTCCAGCAGGACGTCCGGGTCCTGTGTCGCATTCTTCTGGTCTTCCGCCATGGGCTACCTCCCCTCCTCTTCGTCGTACAGGTGGCAACGCACGCTGCGCTCGGGGTCGTCCTTCAGGGGCTTCAGCTGGGGAGCCACCTCGCGGCAGACCTTCATGCACTTCTCGCAACGGTCGGAGAACGGGCAGCCGTTGGGCAGGTGCAGCGGGTTGGGCACCTGGCCCTTGATGGTGTACAGGCGCTTCGAGTCATCGTCGTCCAGGCGCGGAATGGAGTTCAGGAGGCCCAGCGTATAGGGGTGCAGGGGCTTCTCGAACAGCTTCATGACGGGGGACTGCTCGACGACCTGGCCGCAGTACATGACCACCACGCGATCGGCCACCTCGGCCACGACGCCCAGGTCGTGGGTGATCAGCAGCACGCCCATGTTGTACTCCTGGCGCAGCTTGTAGATGAGGTCCAGGATTTGGGCCTGGATCGTCACGTCCAGGGCCGTCGTGGGCTCGTCGGCTATCAGCAGCTTCGGGTTGCACGAAAGGGCCATGGCTATCATGACGCGCTGGCGCATGCCGCCGCTCATCTCGTGCGGGTAGTCGCGGGCGCGCTCCTCGGGGCTGGGGATGCCGACCACGCGCAGCGCCTCGACCGCACGGGCCCACGCCTCGTCCTTCGAGACGTCGGAGTGCTGCTGGATGGCCTCGACTATCTGGTCGCCCACGCGATACACGGGGTCCAGGCTGGTCATGGGCTCCTGGAACACCATGGCTATCTTTCCGCCGCGCACCTGCTCCATCTGCTGCTCGCTCAAGGACAGCAGGTCGGTGCCGTCGAAGGTGATGGAGCCGCCAGCCACGTGGCCCGGCTCCTGCAGGAGTCGCATGATGGAGAGAGACGTCACGGACTTGCCCGAGCCGGACTCGCCCACCAGGGCCACCGTCTCGCCGGCGTTCACGCCAAAGGTGACGCCGTTCACCGCGCGCACCACGCCCTTGCGGGTGGGAAACTCGGTAACGAGGTTCTTTACCTCTAGCAGCATGCGATCACCTCCTCCTTGCCTTGGGATCGAAGGCGTCGCGAAGGCCGTCGCCCAGCAGGTTGAACGCCAGGACGGTGACGGTGATCGCGAGGCCCGGGAAAATCATCGTGTACGGGGCCGAGAAGATGTAGTTGCGGCCTCGACCCAGCATGTCGCCCCACTCGGCCGCGGGCGGCTGCACGCCCAGTCCCAGGAAGCCCAGGGCCGCGCAGTCCAGGATGGCGCCCGAGATGCCCAGGGTGGCGCGGACGATGATGGACGGCGCCACGTTGGGCAGCACGTGCCGGAAGATGACGACGGAGTCCTTGTCGCCGATGACCCTGGCGGCCGCCACGTAGTCGTTCTCCTTTACCGAGAGGATCTGCGAGCGCACGATGCGCGCGTACTCGGGGATGGAGACCAGGCCGATGGCCACGACCGCCTTGTCGATGCCCTTGCCCAGGGCCGCCATGAAGGCGATGGCCAGAAGGATGGACGGGATGGCCAGCATCATGTCCATGATGCGCATGATGATGGTGTCGACGATGCCGCCCTTGTAGCCGGCGATGGCGCCCAGCGTCACGCCGATGACCAGCGAGATGCTGACAGCCAGAAGGCCCACGGACAGCGAGATGCGCGTGCCCACCAGGATGCGGCAGAATATGTCGCGGCCCTGCTGGTCCGTGCCAAACCAGTGCGCCGCCGACGGCGCCTGGAACGATGCCGAGAGGTCCTGCTCATACGGGTCGTACGGCAGGATCTGCGGGAACAGGGAGGTCACAATGGCTATGACCACCAGCACCGCTATGACCACCAGGCTGATGAGGGCCGCCTTGTTGCCGCGCAGCGAGTACCACACGTCGCTGGCCAGCGAATCGGGCTTCTCCTCCTCGGGTGCCACCTTAGCTTCGGCTTCTGCCATCATGATCACCCCTCTTCCTTCGAGTACTTGATGCGAGGATCCAGGTAGGCGTAGATGATGTCGACGACCAGGTTGATGATGACGAAGATCACGCCGATCAGCAGGACGACGCCCTGCACTACCGGGAAGTCGCTCTTTAGGATGCAGTCCACGGTGTACTTGCCGATGCCGGGCCAGGCGAACACCGTCTCGGTCAGCATGGCGCCACCCAGAAGGCTGCCCAGCTGCAGGCCGATGACCGTGGTCACGGGCAGCATGGCGTTACGCAGGGCGTGGTGCTTCACGACGACCTTGCGCGGCAGACCCTTTGCGGATGCAACGCGGACGTAGTCCTCGCCCAGCGTCTCCAGCATGGACGAGCGCGTCATGCGCGTGATGATGGCCATGGAGTACATGGACAGGGTGACGGCGGGCAGGATGATGTGCTGGAGCACGTTGCCCAGAGCCTCGAAGTCACCGGACAGAAGCGTGTCCAGGATGTAGAGGCCCGTGCCGCCCACGGGCTGCAGCATGGGGTCCACGCGTCCGCTGGACGGCAGGATGTGCAGCACGCCCGAGAACAGGATGATGAACAGGATGCCCAGCCAGAACACGGGCATCGACACGCCCAGCAGGGCGAACATCAGGGTGCCGCCGTCGGCCGCCTTGCCGCGGTGCGTGGCGGCCACGACGCCCAGCTTCACGCCCAAGAAGGACGCTATCAGGATGGCCACGAGGGCCAGCTCGATGGTTGCCGGGAAGCGGCTGGCAATCTCCTGCGACACCGGAGTGTGCGTGTAGTAAGAGGTGCCCAGGTCGCCGTGAAGGGCGCCACCCAGGAAGTTGAAGTACTGGATCAGTATGGGGTCGTTCAGACCGTTGGCATCACGCCAGGCAGTGATCTCGTCGGGGGTGGCATGCTCGCCCAAGACCACGGGGGCGGGGTCCGAGGAGAACACCCTCATGATCAAGAACACGATGACCGAGACGCCCAGCAGCACCAGTATCGATTGCAGGATGCGTTTGACGATGTATTTGCTCAAGGCGCTGGCCTCCTTTCGTTGCAGAAAAAGCGGACGCGTAGGGCGGATGCGGGCCCGCCCCACGCGTCCGTGTCCGATTTCAGAGCTCTACGGATGGACGACCTACTGCTGCTTGGTCGCGTTCCACAGTCGAACGACGCCCGTGGGGTGAATGACGAAGCCCGAGACCTTCGGGTTGTAGCCAGCCAGGTTCTTGGCGTGCGAGATCAGCAGCCAGGGCTGCTTCTCGGCGGCCATCTGCTCGGCCTGCTTGTAGATGTCGTTGCGCTCGTCCTCGTCGCTGGTGGCGACGCCCTTGGCGATGAGCGCCTTGTAGTCGGCATCGTTGAACTGCGAGTAGTTCATGGTCGCGTTGGAGTCGGCCAGCAGGTTCATGAAGTTGTCGGGGTCGCCGTTGTCGCCAACCCAGCCAAAGAAGGCGACGTCCCAAGGATCGGTCGTGGCCTTGGTCTTGTAGGTGGTCCAGTCGTATGCGGTGATGTCCAGGTTCACGCCGACCTTGCTCAGGTAGCCCTGGACGGCCTCGGCCAGGACCTGGCCGCCCTTGGTGTTGTAGGGACGCACGTTGGAGTACGTAATGCACTTCAGCGAGGTGATGCCCAGTGAGGACAGCGTGGCCTTGGCGGCATCGGGGTCGTATGCGGTCTGCTGGATGTCGGAGTCGTACGGGGCCATCCAGGTGGGCATGATGGAGTTCGCGACGGAGGCGTAGTCGCCATACAGCGAGCTGACCATCTCGTCCACGTTCACGGCCTGCGCGATGGCGTGACGCACCTGCTGGTCCTTGCACACGCTGCTGTCGGTGCAGTTGAAAGCCATGTAGTTGATGTTCATGCCGTCGGCCGTGTAGAGCTGGTTGCCGGCGCTGGTGATGGTGTCGACCACGGAGTCGTCCAGGCCGTCGATGATGTCGGCCTCGCCGTTGTTCAGAGCGGTCACGCGCGAGGCATTCTCGGCAATGAACTTAAAGACGATGTTCTTGGTCTTGGGAGCGTTGTCCTTGTCCCAGTAGTCGTCGTTGGCGACCAGCTTGATGTTCTGGCCCTTGTCCCACGACACGAACTTGTAGGGGCCGGTGCCCACGGGGTTCTCCATGAGGCCGGTGGCGTCCTTCTCGAACACTGCAGGGCAGACGATGGGGGCAGCCAGCGCCATGGCCATGTTCTTGATGAAGGGAGCGGAGGCGGCGGCCAGGGTGATCTTCACCGTGTAGTCGCCGTCGGTCTCGACGGACTTGACGCCATTGCCCTCGGAGGCGGTGCCAAAGGTGAAGGAGGCGTAGGTCATGTCGTCGGTGCGGCCCGTGCCCTCCAGCTGGCGCTCGATGCTCTTCTTGACGGCTTCGGCATTGAAGTCGCTGCCATCGTGGAACTTCACGCCCTGCTGCAGGTTGAAGGTGTAGGTCAGGCCGTCGTCCGAGATGTTGTAGTCGGTGGCCAGCTTGCACTGGACGTCGCAGGAGTCGTCGGCGTAGGTCACGAGGTTCTCGTAGATGTTCGCGATGATCTTTGCGGACTCGCCGTCGTCCACGTACGCGGGGTCCAGGCCGCGGGGGTCTGCGCCCTGGGCAAACGTGATGGTGTCGGCGATGCTCGAGCCGTCGGAGCCCGATGCCTCAGAGGCGCGCTTGCTGCCGCAGCCTGCCAGCGCGAAGGCGCTGCCGGCGCTGACGACACCCATCATCTTTATGAAGGTCTTTCGGGACATCTCCGCCTTGTACGATGCCATATTGGCTCCTTTCATCGGAAGCGGCTACCCTCCCCGTAGAAACTGGCACGCTTCCGGCCATTCGAACTAGGGATTAATCTAAGGTTCCCGAGTTACATCAAGATTGATGATTTCTTTTTGTATATGAGTATTTTCTTGCTTGTAATCAACATTAAATAAAAAAATGCCGGGTAGAAGCGCTCCACCCGGCACTCGTTGTGCTATTAAACACCCCTCGATTCAGAAGTCCTCTATCCGCAAAGCGCTAGTGCGGGAGGTTCTGCTGGTCCGCCTTCAGCGCATCGGCAGCCTCGCCCAGCTGCACCTGGACGGCCTTCGTGCCCGTGCCGCCGTAGGTGTTGCGCGCGTTGGCGATGCCCGCAGGGTCCAGGTCCTGGGCCACGTCGTCCTCGAACAGCGGGCTTGCGGCCTTGAACTCCTGCGCGGTCAGGTCCTCCAGGCCCTTGTGGTGCTGCTCGCAGTACAGCACCAGCTTGCCCACGACCTCGTGGGCCTGACGGAAGGGCATGCCCTTCTTTGCCAGGTAGTCGGCCACGTCGGTGGCGGCTGTGAAGCCCTTCCCGGCCTGGGACAGCATGACGTCGTCGTGCACGGTCATGGTCTCCAGCATGCCGGCGGCAATCTCCATGCAGTCGCTGAGGGTCTTTGCCGCGTCCAGCGGGCCCTCCTTGCACTCCTGAAGGTCCTTGTTGTACGCCAGGGGCAGCGACTTCATGGTGGTCAAAAGGGCCATCAGGTCGCCGTACACGCGGCCGGTCTTTCCGCGCGTCAGCTCGGCGAAGTCGGGGTTCTTCTTTTGCGGCATGATGGAAGATCCCGTGGAGTACGAGTCGGACAGCGTGATGAAGCCGAACTCCGTCGAGCTCCACATCACGATCTCCTCGCACAGGCGCGAGAGGTGCATCATGGCCACGCTGCAGGCGTACTCCAAATCCAGCAGGTAGTCGCGGTCGGACACCGCGTCCATGGAGTTGGGGATGGCGTGGTCGAAGCCCAGCAGCTGCGTGGTGTACTGGCGGTCCAGCGGGTACGTGGTGCCCGCCAGCGCCGCCGAGCCCAGGGGGTTGGCGTCCGCGGCGTCGTAGGCTGCGCGCAGGCGCACGTAGTCGCGGGTGAACATCCAGAAGTAGGCCAGCAGGTGGTGGGACAGCAGTACGGGCTGCGCGTGCTGCAGGTGCGTGTAGCCGGGCATCACGACGCCCAGGTGCTGCTGCGCCTGCTGCAGCACCACGCGGCGCAGCTCCACGTTGCCGTGCATCAGCTGGGACGCCAGGTCCTTCGCCAGCAGGCGGATGTCGGTGGCCACCTGGTCGTTGCGCGAGCGTCCCGTGTGCAGGCGGGCGCCGGGCTGGCCTATGGCCTGCGTCAGCTTGGACTCCACGGCCATGTGCACGTCCTCGTCGTTCACGTCCCAGGGGAAGGTGCCGTCCTTTATCTGCTGCGATATGTCCCGCAGGCCGGCGTCGATGGCCTTCTGGTCGTCCTGGCTGATGATGCCCTGCTTTGCCAGCATGCGCGCGTGCGCGCGGGAACCCGCGATGTCCTGCTGGGCCATGTTCTTGTCGACCTCAAGCGAGGCGCCGAACTCCTGCGTGAACTGGTCGACGCCCTTCTGGAACCTGCCGCCCCAAAGTGCCATGTGCTGCCTCCCGATGCCGTCCCTCTGATAAAAAGGCGGCCCTGCCACAGGGGCAAGGCCGCCACGTCGTCTGGTTGTGCCGTGCCTACGCGGGCTGGTTGCCCGAGGCGGGACCCTGGACCTTGGACCAGGTGGTGTTCTCCAGCGAGTGGATGTCGATGAAGCCCTTCGAAGCGGTGCGGTCGAAGGTGTCGCCCTCGCTGTAGGTGGCCAGGCCATAATCATACAGGCTGTAGTCGCTCTTTACGCCGTCCATCAGCAGGGAGCCCTTGTACAGCTTGAAGCGCACGGTGCCGCTGACGAACTTCTGCGTGTAGGCGTTGAAGGCGTCGATGGAGTTGCGGACCTGGCTGTACCAGTAGCCGTAGTACACCTGGCTTGCCCACTCCTGGTCCATGTGCTGCTTCAGCTTCAGCGTCTCGCGGTCGAGGCACAGGGTCTCCAGCTGCTTGTGGGCCTCGATCAGCAGCATGGCGCCGGGGCACTCGTAGCACTCGCGGCTCTTCAGGCCCACGGTGCGGTCCTCGATCATGTCGATGCGGCCGTAGCCGTTGGAGCCGGCAATCTGGTTGGCCTTCACGACCAGCGGCAGCAGGTCCATCTTCTGGCCGTCAATGGCCACGGGCACGCCGGCGTCGAAGGTGATCTCGACGAAGGTCGGGGTGTCAGGAGCCTGCTCGGGGTCGGTGGTCATCGTCCAGATGTCCGCGGGCGGCTGGTTCCAGGTGTCCTCCAGGACACCGCACTCGATGGCGCGACCCCACAGGTTGTCGTCGATGGAGTAGGGCTTCTTCTTGGTCACGGGAATGGGCACGTCGTTCTGCTCGGCCCAGTCCATCTCGCTCTCACGCGTGGTGAGGTCCCAGATGCGCACGGGGGCGATGATCTTCAGGCTGGGATCCAGGGCGTGGATGCAGGTCTCAAAACGGACCTGGTCGTTGCCCTTGCCGGTGCAGCCGTGCACGATGGTGGTGGCGCCGTACTGGTGGGCGATGTCCACCAGGTGCTTCGAGATGACGGGACGGCTGAGGGCGGACAGCAGGGGGTAGACGCCCTCGTACATGCCGTTGGCCTGGATGGCGCTCTTTACGATGGTGTTGCAGTACTCCTCGCGCATGTCCAGCGCCTCGGCGTAGATGGCGCCCATCTTGTACGCCTTCTGGACGACCCAGTCCAGGTCCTTCTCGTCCTGGCCCACGTTGCCGCAGATGGCGATGACGTCCATGTTCTTCTCGTTCTGCAGCCACCGCACGATGACCGAAGTGTCCAGACCGCCGGAGTACGCCAGAACTGCCTTTTCCTTTGCCATGATGAAGTCTCCTAAGTAATTAATATTTTTATATATGTGTAGACGTGAAGAAGTGTGAACGCTTCAAGTCCGACAAGACGCAACGCAATTTGTCTGTGTGGTAAGAAGGGCCAGCTGGTGGCCATTTGGTGCCGACGGACAAAAACGCTGGTTTAGGCGTCCTGTCGGTTCATACGTCGCAGAGAGACCCCATTCGCGGTACGGTGGTGCATGTTCGCGAACATACGCTTCATAGCGTGGCCTCCTCATAAGCGAGTGGCGCGTGCAACGCACGCGGCTGCAGCTGGCACGCTGCCCGATTGGCGCGTGCCCTTTTGGTGGTTCGCACTATAGGACTTGGCGGACGCTCAGGCGCCGAAAGTCGACAGATTCCGTGCAAATGGAAACAAACGGGACACAAAGAAGGCCGGGAACCCAGCTGTTCCCGGCCTGCGATTTCTCTGGTGCGCCCTGAGGGGGTCGAACCCTCGACCTTGGGATTAAAAGTCCCCTGCTCTACCAACTGAGCTAAGAGCGCATCTTTGTCGATTCTATCACGCCATGCGGTCACCCAAGACCCACGCGCCGGTTTCTACCAGGCCCACAGCCCGTCCACGAACACGGGCACCTCCTGGCCGTCGGCCGTGAGGCCCGTCACGTTGAGGTCGTCGGAGCCAATCATGAAGTCCACGTGCGTGCTGCTCTGGTTGACGCCGTGCTCCACCAGCTGCTCCTTCGTCATCTGGAAGCCTCCGTCGATGCACTCGGGGAAGCCCATGCCCAGCGCCAGGTGGCAGCTGGCGTTCTCGTCGTACAGCGTGTCGTAGAACAGCACACCGCTCTCGCGGATGGGTGTGTTCTTGGCGATGAGTGCGCACTCGCCCAGCCTGCAGGCACCCTCGTCGGTCTTCAGGATGTGCGCCAGCACGTCTTTGCCCTCGGAGGCGCCAAAGTCCACGACCTTGCCTGCCTGGAACTTGAACCAGAAGTCGCGCACGACCTGGCCCGCGTGTACCAGCGGCAGGGCGGAGTGCACCACGCCGTCTGCGCGGTTGCGGTCGGGCGAGGTGAACACCTCCTCGGTCGGGATGTTGGGAAAGAAGACCTTCCCGTCCACCGTGCGGCCTGCGCCGCCCTCCCAGATGTGCCCGTGGTTCAGGCCCAGCGTGAGGTCGGTGCCATTGGACGACGTGTAGTGCAGGCTGTCGAAGGCGTACGTGTTCAGGATCCGCTTGTTCTTCTCGAAGTTGGCGTTGTGGCGCTCCCACTCGCTCTGCGGGTCGTCGCCCGCGGCGCGCGAGACCTCCAGGATGGCCACCCACAGGCGGTAGACCGCCTCCTCGGGCGACAGGCCGGGAAACACGTGGCAGGCCCACTTGGCCACGGGCACGCCCGCGATGCACCACACGTTGCGGCCGAAGTCCATGCCGTCGCGGAAGGCCTTGCACTCGGTGTTGCGCGCGTGGGACACGGCCGCGGGCTTCGCGGGGTCTATGCCCTTCAGCACCGACGGGTCCGTGCCCTCCAGAAACAGGAAGCTGGCGCCGGCCTGGGCCAGCGAGTCCAGCTGCTCGCGCTTCCAGGACGGCGTGTGGCGCAGGCGCTCGATGTCCACGTTCTCGTAGGTCAGACGCGTGATCTCGTCGTCGGACCAGATCACGGTCACGTGCGCGGCGCCGGCCTTGTAGGCGGCGCGGACGACGCGACGGACGAAGTCGGCGCGCTCCACGGGGGCGAACACCACCAGCTCGCTGCCCTGCTGCACCGCCGCCCCCTTGCGGACCAACAGCGTGGCATAGAGGTCCAGCTGATGCGAGAGGCCCCGCATGGAGCTGCGGACCTCGGCCTCGGTCATGGGAAGACTCATGGGATTCCTCCTCGAATCATAAAAATTTTAATGTCATGCTCATGCGTGCATGCACGCCCAACGGTATCTACCCAGCAAGAAGGACAAGCAGACTCCGCACACATGAAAAGGGCCCCATATGGGGCCCTAAGGATGCTCTGGAGCGGGCAACGGGATTCGAACCCGCGGATGACGGCTTGGGAAGCCGTTGCCTTACCACTTGGCGATGCCCGCGTACGAAGGGAATTCTAACACAGAAAAAAATTTTTCCCTCCCACGCCAGGTGCCGGCGGGAAAATTCCGGCAGCGCGCAGGGATTCTGACCTGCGAAGGCTTCGATTCGCTGCCAGGCACGTGCCAGCTTCCTGCCAGACACATGCCAGCCAAAGGCAATGTTCATGCAGGTCAAAGGGGGTATTGTGGCGCTCCGCCACGCGGTGGCGGCTCGCCGGGAGCGCAAGGTACACCCCGACGGGCACGGCACGAGCTAGGGAGGAACACATGCCCACGAAGCCCAGCATTGCCCATGCACCCCGAGGGGTGGCGCCGGAGGCGGCGCACGCGCGTCGCGCCCGCCTGGATGCGGTCCCGGACGCAGAGCGCCAGCGCCGGTGGCCCCGCGCACGACTGCGCGGAGGCGACCGGCTGCATGGCTCTCGCCCCGTGGCGCCCGGACACGCAGGCAGAAGTTCGTTCGCGTCCTGGGAGGCCATGGCCAAGCGGCGACCCGCAGACGCTTCGCACGGATGCCGCGCACGCGCTCCGCGCGCCGTCCTCAACGCGGCGCTGGCCACGATCCTGGTGCTGTACCAGCTGTTGTGCCCCCTCAGCGCCGCTGCGCAGGACACGTCGTCGCCCTCCGAGAAGCCAGACGAGGCGGCATCCGAGACCACCTTCACCACCGAGCGAAACATGAACAACCCGACCTTCTCGTTCACGGACGCCCAGGGCAACGTGTCGTACTGCCTCGAGCTCGAGAAGCACGACCCCAAGACCGGCGAGAAGTACGACTACAGCCACGTGGCCACGGGCGCCATGGGCTACATCACGCTGCACGGCTACAACAACACGACGGTCATCGAGGGGCAGGAGCTCACGGCAGACGAGGCGCGCTGGGCCACCCAGTACGCCTACTGGATGGAGCAGGGCTGCCTGGACACCGACTGCAGGCTGCTGCACGAGTCGGACCAGATGAGGAACCCCGGCAGGATCCTCCAGTTCATCACCCGAGACGAGCTGGGGTGGAAGGCCGGCGTGCGCCTGTACCAGGCGGCAAGGGCCTTCGAGGAGGACCCGGCGCGCAACGTGCCCACGGCTCCCGAGAACCGCTGCGCCCTCGTGTACACAAAGCGAGGCACGGACGACCTCTCGCAGCCCATGCTGGTGGTGCGCACGCACTCCGGCGACATCGACCTGCAGAAGGACTCCATTGACCCCAAGACCATAGGCTCGAACGACGCGTACTCGCTCGAGGGGGCCTGGTACTCCGTATGGAAGGACCAGGAGTGCACGCAGTCCACCGGCACCTACCTGGTGACCGACGCCGACGGCAAGGGGCGGTTGCTGGTGTGGGCAAACGGCCCGACCAAGGACCCGGCGCAGCTGCCCGAGGGCACCTACTACGTGCGCGAGCGCCGCGCCCCGAAGGGGTACCAGCTGGATGACAACGTCTACCAGGTGGAGGTTCACGAGGGGCAGACGTCCACGCTGCGCCCCTGCGGCGAGGCCAGCCATGAGGTGCCCCTGGAGGGCACCATCTGGGTCCGCAAGTCCAGCGGCCTCGCGAAGCTGACCCAGGACAACGGGGCGTACTCGCTGGCCGGAGCCGTGTTCGGCGTTTGGAGCACGCAGCAGGACGCCCAGAACCAGACCGACGTGGCGCTGGCGAAGGAGGACACCGACCCCCTGGACGGCTACTGGTACCTGGTCCATTCCGGCGCAAACGACAACTACGTGCTGGATGCCGACACGGGCAGTGACAACGTGGGGCTGTGGCGTTGCAGCGGTGCGGACAACCAGCAGTGGCTCTTCCAGAAGAACCCCGACGGCTCCTACGGCCTGAAGAACAAGGCCGAGGGCACGACCCTCACCAGTCAGACCGGCGACGGGAACGCCGTCACCGGCGACGGGGGATCGTGGTCCGTGGTCCAAAACGATGACGGGACCATATCACTGAGGGACGCCTCGGGCAGGTACCTGGGCGTCGTCGGGAGCGACATCCACTCGGGCACCAACGTGGCGGCGGGGACGGACGGCTCCACCGTGGCCCAGCGCTGGAAGCTGCGCAGCACCAGCAGCTTCGTCGGTCGCATCGTCACGAACCAGAAGGGCGAGGGACAGCTGGACCATCTGCCCCTGGGCACCTACTACGTGCGCGAGGTCAACGCACCCGCAGGCTACCAGCTGGACGGGACCGTTCGCGAGGTGCATGTGGGGTCGGGCTCGTCCGGCGTGCTGGAGGTGACCGACCAACCCCTGGGCCAGCCCGTGGACCTGGTGGTGTCGAAGTACGACGCCGACAGAGGCAGGCTGCTGCGCGCGCGGTCCTCCTCAGCACAGGCTGACGCCAGTGCCACCGACGCCGACCAGGCGGGCGGCCAAGGCCTTGCCGGCGCCCAGTTCACGCTGCGCTACTACGACGGGTACTACGACGACGTCGCCGACCTGCCCGACTCCCCCACTCGCTCGTGGGTGTTGAGGACGGACGCGCAGGGACGCTGCAGCCTTGTCGGTGCGTACAAGGACCCCGACACCTACCTGGCCTCTGGCGACCCGCTGTACCTGGACGCCGACCATAACCCCATCCTGCCGCTGGGCACCGTGACCATCCAGGAGACGGCGGCACCCGTGGGCTACAACCTCAGCGACAGGCAGGTGTACCTGCAGCAGATCCGAGGGCAGCAGCAGTCGGACGGTCACTTCGAGGCCACGGGCTTCCAGCCCGTCGAGGTGGGAGACACCGTCATCAGGGGTGACCTCTGCATCCACAAGACCGACGCCTCCACCGGGCTGCCCCTGCCCGGCATCGCCTTCCTCGTCACAAACAAGCAGACCGGAGAGCGCCACGTCATCGTCTCCGACCGCTCGGGCGTGGCCAGCACCAGCGCCGTGCCCCACTCCACGGGCACCAACCGCAACGACCTGGCCGTGTCCTTCTTGGACGACGGAGGGGTGGAGTCGGTGGACCAGACGAAGCTCTCTGCCTCCAACGGCGTGTGGTTTGCCTGGTCCAACGGGGTGCAGGCACGCGTGACGAACGAGCGCGGCGCCCTGCCCTACGGCACCTACGAGGTCAGCGAGCTCCCCTCGACCTCGAACCAGCACTACGTCCCAGCGCAGCCCTTCGAGGTCACCATAGGCTCCGAGCACGCGCTGGTGCAAAGGTCGATCACGAACACGCCCATCACCCTGCAGACGACCCTGACCGGCTCGGGCTCCGACGCGCGCTCCACCGCGCCAAAGAAGTCGACCAGGCTGACGGACGAGGTGCGCTACCAGGGCCTGACTCCCGGCAAGAAGTACCAGCTGCACGCCACGCTGATGGACAAGCAGACGGGCGAGCCCCTGCAGGTGGACGGCAGCACCATCGAGCAGACCATCGAGGTGGTGCCCAAGGCCAGCACGGGTAGCGTGCAGGTGACCTTTGACCTGGATGCCACGAGCCTGGCAGGCCACACCGTGGTGGCATTCGAGAATCTGATGCGGGACGGCAAAGAGGTGGCCGCGCACGCCGACCTGAACGACGCCGACCAGACCGTATGGTTCGCGTGCATCGGCACCACCGCCACGGACTCGGCCACGAAGGACCATGTGGCCACCGGAACGGGCAATGACATCCTGGTAGACACGGTGGCCTACTCGGGCCTGCAGCCCGGCTCCGTCTACAGCCTCGTGGCGACGCTGCACCTGCGCGGCGCCGACGGCCGCGACCTGGGCCCGGCAAAGGCGTCCGACGGCAGCATCATCACCGCGACGAAGGAGTTCACGCCCACGGACTCGAATGGAACCGTGGACGTCAGCGTGACCGCGGACACATCCGCGTTCGCGGGGCAGACCCTGGTCTTCTTTGAGTCCCTCCAGCAGGCGGGGCACGAAGTGTCCAGCCATACCGACATAGCCGACGACGACCAGGCCATAAACGTGCCGAGCCTGGAAACCAACGCCACGTGCGCAGGGTCCCACACCGCGGCGCCCCAGGGCGCAACAAAGATCGTTGACCAGGTCAGCTATGCCAACCTGATACCTGGAAGGTCCTACACCCTCAGCGGCACGCTCGTGGATGCCAGCACGGGGCAGACCATCAGCGTCGACGGGCACAAGCTCACGGCATCGGCGCAGCTAAAGCCCGACAACCCGGACGGCTGTGCAACGGTGTCCTTCGACATCTCCGACGCCTCGCGGCTCAGGGGCATGACCGCGGTGGCGTTCGAGCGTCTGACGCTGGGCGACGTCGAGGTGGCGCGCCACGAGGACGCACACGACGAGCAGCAGACCGTGCGCTTCTGCAGCATCGGCACCAGCGCGCGCGACCAGTCCGACGGTGACCACGTGCTTTCGGCAGAGGGCAGCTCCACCATCGTGGACACCGTGACCCACCAGAACCTGATTCCCGGAAAGGAGTACGCGCTCAACGCCAGGCTGATGGACGCCACCACGGGCCAGGCCATCCTCCACAACGGCGCCGAGGTGACCTCCTCCGTCAGCTTCACCCCGACCGAGCCCAACGGCACCCAGGACGTGCAGATTGCCCTGGAACCCTCCGAATGGGTGGGCAAGAAGCTCGTGGTGTTCGAGAAGCTGAGCCTGGACGGCACTGTCGTGGCGACGCACGAGGACATAGACGACGCCGAGCAGGCCGTGTATGTCCCCTCCGTGCGCACCACGCTGGTCGACTCCGCCGACGGCGACCACGACATAGATGCCAGCAATGACATCCACCTGGTCGACACGGTTGCGTACTCCGGATTGCAGCCGGGCATTGAGTACCACGTGCTGGGCTCGCTCATGCACAGAAACGACGGCAGTCCCGTCACCCGTTCCGACGGCACCCCTGTCACCGCCGAGGCGACGTTCATCCCCTCAGAGGAGAGCGGGCAGGTGGAGGTGGCCTTCCAGCTGGACGCTTCCGACCTGGCGGGTACCGACGTGGTGGCCTTCGAGGACCTGCAGACAAACGGCGCCACGGTGGCCAGTCACAGGGACTTGCAGGATCGGGACCAAACGGTCCACGTGGGTGGCACGACGCCCAACTCTCCCGTCCCGACGACGCCCGAACACCCCGCCGGCAAGCTCACCAGCAGCAGCCCTTCCGCAAAGCTGCCCTCCACGGGCGACAGGGGGATGGACGCGCTGATTGGCGCCTGCATGCTGGGGACACTGGCCTGTTTTGCCTCGGCCTTCGTGCTCGTGCGTCCCAGGATCCACCCCAGGCGCTAAGGTAGGGGGATACCAGATCCGGATACACCAGACCCGAAGGAGATGTCCGCAATGGAGCATGCACCCGTTTTGGAGCTCTTTGTCATGCCCGGCAGCGAAGAGTGCCAGAAGGTCCGCTCGTACGTGGTCGACCGCGGAGTCGGCATCGCCACGACGGACGTCACGTGCAGCCGAGAGGCCCGATCAAGGCTCCAAGGCCTGCTGGGCAGGCTGCAGGTACCCTGTCTGCTGGTAAACGGGCAGGTGCCCGTGCTGGGCGGGTCCGAGATCGTGACCTATCTTTCCGACCACGTGGCGTAGAAGCAGGCCGGCGCGGCACTATTGGCAGCACGTCTTTTCCCGGCCAGCCCCAGAGCCACTCTATCGCCTAAGCGTCCGCAACGACGGACTAAAGAGCGGAGGGACGACCACCCGGTCGCCCCTCCGCCTTATTCTGCAAAGCTCTTCTTTCCCACGGTCTCGGGCTAACCACCCCTGGCAGCCCGCCCGGGCCTCTTCCGCTACGACCTGCGAATGAACTCGCAGATGGTGCGCACGATGGAGGACACCTGCCCGGGATCCACGTTCACGGGCGCGTCGTTCATGGTGTGCGAGAGGGCAGGCAGGCCGTTCTCGTCCATGCCCATCACCGTGAACGACCTCACACGGGAGCGCATGGCGGGCGTGGCGTCGGTATCCGTCCAGCCGTAGTCGATGGTCTGCAGGTCCAGATGCAGGTCCTGGGCGGTCTTCGTGAAGAGCCTGAGGCTCCTGCGGTCGGCGCGGCGACCGTCGTCGCGACCCTCGCGCGTCAGGACCACAGGGGCGCCGGCGCCGATGCTGTCCAGGTTCACCAGGAACGCTCCCCTGATGTCACGGCGGAAGTTCGCGAGGAACGACTTTATGCCGGCATGGCCCACGCTGGATGCGCCGACCGCCACGAACCACACGTCGTGAGACACGAGATAGTCGTCGCCCATCTGGAGGATGGCGTCCTGCGCGTCCTCGTCGTCCGGTACGACCTGATCCGCGTCCTGCGTATCGTCTGTCACCTGGTCAGCAGGCTCGCTGACGGCAGCCTCCTCCGTGGTCTCATCAGCCGGCTGCTGCGCGGGGTCACGCAAGTCGGAGCGAACGGCTGCGCCACCCTTCCAGTTCGTCCTGCGGTTGCCATGCTGGTCGTCGCTGACGTCCATGCCCTCGGTGTCCTCTCCGGCGGTGTCGTCATTTTCGTAGTCGTAGGGCTCAGCCTCGTCGTAGTCGTCATACTCGGCACCCTCGGCCAGGGGGTCCTCCTCCTTGCCGGAGGGATCAGGCAGGTCGCAAAGGGCTGCACGGCGTGCGATGCCTGACGTGTTGATGGGAGGCTCATACGAGGACTTCCCCCACGAGGGATCGTCGATGGGCTTGGGGGCCTTTCGGTGCGGATAGCCATGGGCCGTGGAAACTGCAGGCTCGTAGCCCTCCGAGATGGTGTCCAGCCCGGAGGTGTCCTTCGGCAGAATGTCGGGGCTCTCCTCCTCGTCGTCGTCGAACTGGAGGTAGTTGCTGCGCTGGTCCAGGTCGTAGTCGTCGTTGGCCGCCTGGGTGTCATCCGGCTGCCCGAAGTCGTAGTCCGCGTCGAGGTCGTCCAGGGCGTCCCCATCGCTGGGGAGGTAGTCCTCACCCCTCACTTCCTCGAACTCGCCGACCTTGCCCCGCTGGGGGTGCTTCTTTGCGCGCGCAGCGGCGTCTGCGGGGCCATCGTCGTACGAGCGCGCGTCCGCGTAGGCGTCCTTCTCCTGCGCACCGTCATCAGTCGCAGCCTCGCCGCTGTAGGGCTGCTCGTCCGCATCGTATTGATCCGGCTGCTGGTCAGACGCCTCGTCGTAGTACTCGTCGTAGGAGCTGACGGCAGCGCGGTCGGCCTGGTCGCCATTGCTGGACTTGTGGCCTCCGAACCAGCCCTTCAGTCGGTCGAGGAAGCCGTGGCCCTTCGCGCCGCTGTCCTTCGGAGAGACCTGGTGCTCGTCGTAGTCGCCATAGGAGTCATCCTCGCGCCAGTCGTCCTGGGACTGGCCGCTCATGCGGTCGTAGTCGTCATAGGCGTCGTCCGAGTAGCCCTGGTCGTTCGCAGACGAGTCATAGGCCTCGTCGGAGTCGTAGTACTCCTCCTCGCCCTGGTAGTCGACGTCTGCGGACGCATCGTCGGAGGTCGTGTCGTCCGTCGTCTCCTGGGCGTACTCCTCGTCCTCCACGCTGGGCTGGTCCCAGCTGAGGTCGCTCGCCGCCTGCGGGGCGGAGTGGCCATCATCCGCCTGCTCCGTCGTCGTGGCATCGGTGTCCACCAGGTGCGGCGCCGGCTGGGCAGCCTGCGCTCCAGACGTTGCCGGCTCCACGGGCACGTCCTTCGAGGAGTCGCGATTGCTCGACGCAGTGGCGGCGTTGCGGCGCCGCGCCGCCTGTCGACGCGGCGACTCCAGCGTATCCAGACGCACGGGCTCAGGGACCCCCTGGCTCTTGTCCTGCGAGGAGGTCTGCGCCTCCGCGTCATCTTTCGAGTCGTCAGGTGACGCAGGCGCCTTCTGCATATCGGCGGCGGACCCGTCCTCAGATGCGAAGCCGTCCTTCGGCGCCTCGGACGGTGTCACATCCCAGGGCTGATCCTCCTCGGACATCTGGGCATCCTGGTCCTGCGCGTTATCCTCTGACGCCACGTTGTCAGTAGCCGTATCCCGCTGCCCGGAGGAACTGCCCTCCGTTGCTGCGGCAGTCTGTGAAGCATCCGCAGCCGGCTGCACCTGAGTGGAGGCGTCCTGCTCATCTGTCTGCGGAGCGTACTCCAGGTCTTCCTCCGACTCGTCCTGGTCGGAAGCGGCTATCTCGGTCTGGTCGCGCGCAAGGTCCTCGTCGTATGCGGGGGCGTGCTCCTGCGCGGTGTTGTCCGCGTCGGAATCCTCAGCCTGCTGCGCGGGCTCATCGGCCGCGGTGCCGTCATCGCCGTAGCCCTCGTCGTAGTCGTCGTACTCCTGGCCGCTCTCGTCGGCGTACTCGTCGGTGGCGGGGTACTCGTCCTCGTAGTACTCGTCCTGGGCGCCATCGTAAACGGCGTCCTGATAGTAGTCATCGGCAGCAGAGCCCTGCTGCACCGCATCGCTGTCGTCGTGGACGCGGCGCGGACGAAGGTCGCCCGGGCGCACGGTCCTCAGCTCGCTGCCATCGTCGGCACGCCATGCCTCGACGTCCTCGTCGCCCTTGTAGCTGGTCTCAAAGCTGGAGTAGTCCGCGCCCTGCAGGTCCTTGTTCTCGCCGCGCGCGATGACGGGCTTGCCGGCACGGGAGAACTTCTGCTTCAGCTTTTGGAAGAAGCCCATGCCCTTCCGCTTTGCCTTCTGAGCCGCAGAAGAGGCGGCGCCCTTAGCAGAGGCGTCTGCGTTCAGGCGCACGGCTGGGTTCTCGTTCAGGTCCTGCGTGGCCTCGAGGTCGGACGGCCGCGCGGCTGCCTCCCGCGTCGCCTGGCCCTCGTAAGCCTGGTCGTCGTATGTCTGGTCCTCGTAGTAGTCGTCAGCCGCTGGCTGGTAGCCGGACTCGTTCTGGTCGACGGCAGGGCTTGCCTGCTTCTGGCCGTCTGCCGCGGGCTCGGCCTGGGCGGTCGCATCCTGCGGCTGGCCGTAGTCGGCATAGTCCTGTCCATCGGAGTACTGCTGATCGTCGTAGTACGCCTGCTGGTCACCCTGGCCCGCATTTGCGTCGTACGACTGGTCGTATGCGGTGGCGTCAGGCGCCGCCGTGTCGGCATAGTTCTGGTCAGCAGTCACTTGGTCAGCAGAAACCTGCTCGTCGTAGGCCTGCTGGTCATACGCCTGGGCTTCCTCGGTGGATGCGCCCGCCTCCGGCTGATCCGTGTCCTCCGCCTGCTGCTCCTGAGGTGCAGGCTCCTGCGAAGCCTGGTCCTGGGTCGCTTCGGGTGCCTCGACGGGCTCGGGCTCAACACGCTCATACAGCGCACCGTCCACTGCCTGGTCGGCCGGGACCGTGACCACCTTGGGCTCCTCGTACACGATCTGGCACGTGGGAGGCAGGATGCCCAGGGACTCTAGGACCTCCTTGCCGTGGCGAACGCCACTGGGCTTCTCGACTACCTGCACCATGCGGGGCTTCTGGTCCTCGGACGCCCTGCGCACATACGGCCTGCCCTCGGCGGCGGCGTCCACCCGGTCGGTGCCGGGGCGCACCTTTGCCAGCACCGAGAGCATGGCAGCCACGGAGGCCTTGTTGTCGTTGGAACCGGACGTGCACGCTGCGAAGCGCTCCATGATGTTTGCAATGGCCACTACCACCAGGGGTATGCACGCCACCAGGCCGACGACCCACAGGAGCACCCGCACAGCAACGGGCAGGAACCCGAACACCTGGGTCAGCGCCATCAGGGCAGCCACCAGCACGCAGGGGAACGAGGCCTTGTACAGCGTGGACTGGTAGCGAGCGAAAGCGTTTCCGTAAAGGTAGTTCTCGCGCGGAGTGTCGTAGTGCGCGACGATCACGATGGGGCGAGAGCCCTTCGTGACCTTGTCGCCCGTGGCGTGGTGCACGCCCACCACGTTCTGGCTGCGCTCCACGGGACCGAAGTTCTCAAAGACGTTGTTTCCCCTGTGGACCATGACCAGCAGGACGCCGGCAGCCAGGGCCAGCACCAGGCCCACGGCCCTCACGGCACCGCCGGCCACGCCAGTCAGGAGGACGCCCAGCAGGAGCACGATGGCCAGAACGTCGGGCATCAGTTTGCCCAGGGGGTGAGTGTCGAACTCCTGGATCGTCGGCTCAAGGCCGTGGTCCTTCATTATCTCGACCAGGGTCTCCGCCGCCTGGAACTCCTCTTGACTGTTTGCGGGTGCAATTCCTATCTCGTTGTCGAGATAGTCCATGTAGTCGCGCGTCTTTGCCATTTGATTTCCTTCGCTTGGCGTGAGGTAAGTGCCATATATATTCGTCGTTCGAGTATACGTCTATGCGCCTGCGTTTTCGCAGTTTGGCCGTGGTGGGTCCGCCACAGGCACATGCTTTTTTCCACAGCCTCACATTAATTATTCTTTGGTATTCGCAAATACTGACCTGCCGCATTGCCGTTTTTGGCTGTATGGGGGACAATCCCGCACCCGCACCAACAGACATGCGTAGGCAGCGCGATTGCTACACTCTGGTCACTGTGGCAGCTTTAGGATTTGGCCTTTGTCGCAACGACGCCTTATAGTGCCTTGCCTCCAAGGGCCGAGACAACCGCCGCATTCACGAAGCGCAGCGCGAACGCGTTTCATCATTTTCGTAATACGCTGTCATTAGCCTAGTGTATTACCGTTCGACCATATAAATACACTTTGAATACATGGTGTATTACCTCGGTATTTTTACGTATTACAGAAAGGTCCTGCAGTGTCAGAAGATTTCATCGAACTCTCCGGCAACGATACAGAGGCGGAGCGCCTGCTGTCCATTGCCCTGGAGTTCGAGAACGCCAGCGCCCCACTGAGCTCCGACTACGTCAGGCGCAACTTCTATGCAAACATCCAAAGCGACGAGTCGGCACGCAAGGCATTCATGCGCGACAGGCAGAAGCTGGTTCTGTGCGGCGTCGTGATATCCCTCGTTTCGAAGGAGGGCACGAATTCCGGCTGGGCCATCAATACGGAGGCCACCTTCGCAAATCCCTGTGCGCTCGGCGCAAAGGAGGCCCTGACAATCGATCTGGCGTGTGCGCCCCTGGCGAGCGACCCGTCATTCCCCTACGCAAGCGACCTCAGGCAAGCCCTGGCAAAGATCGAC
Organism: Atopobiaceae bacterium; assembly: GCA_051878835.1. GTDB lineage: Bacteria > Actinomycetota > Coriobacteriia > Coriobacteriales > Atopobiaceae > Olsenella_K. The sequence goes on along the minus strand of JBJEKW010000027.1, from coordinate 54,396 downwards.
CGCACGTTCGACGCTCAGACGCCGGTACGTCTGACAAAGGTGGACTCATCAAGACCGTCCACTCTGCCCACCTTGGAGCAGGCAGCCTCGCAACATACGGGCGTCCAAGTCACCTACCAGAAGGCAGACGGCAGCACTGTCCGGAGGACGCTGGGCGTGCTTGGCTTCTACCCCTTGCGCGGTAATACATATGTAGTCGCAACGAACTTGGATAAGGGTTGCATAGACCCCCACGTGTACAACTCCAGCCGCATTCGCGCCGCAAAGATCCAGAAGACTACGACCTACGAGGTTCCCGATGACTTCGACATACGCGACTACATCCGCCTTCCGTTCCAACTGGGACCGCGCAGATACACCGCGCGCTTCAGCGTCCCCTCGGATGACCAGTGGAGTCTGCGGGTAACCAGCCGCGGCCAGGGCACGTTTTCGACCACAAAGGACTTTGGACTCGTGTGGGACGTAGACGTCAGCAGCACAAGCGATGCTGCCTCATGGGCCATATCGCAGGGAATACGACCTGTATTACCTCAGGAACTCGTTGCAGACTACCGCTCACTACTGGAGGGCACCTTACGTAATGCAGAGTAATACACCTAATACAGCCGCAGCAAAATCCTCTCGTCCCCGCCAACGGCGAAGCGGCAGAGCCAATGCCTTGCAAGAAGCACGCGACCTAGTAAGCGTGTTGGGCTCACTTGCGCAAAAGGGCGACACCGTTTCCGTCGAGGCACTCAGTGCCAGGCTGGGCATCAGCACCGACGATGCCCGTAAGCTGCTTGTGCTCCTGATGGAAGCCGGCGGCGAGTACAGCACCCCTCTTTCCGTATACCAGGAGAGTGACGACCAGCTGTCAATTGCCTTCGACAACGCGACCGTCGGAAGGCCGCTCAGGCTGACGCAAAGCGAGTCCATAGCGCTCATGGCAGCACTGAATTACCTGAATGTGCCCGAGGATGACCCCATCAGGCATCATTTGATGGACTCGTATGGCCACCCCAGCACGAGTGCGTCCCAGATCCAGAAGACCCTAGCTCCGGCCGTCACAACTGCCAAATCGCAGGACCTTGTGGTGTTGACCTCAGCCATAGCGGACTCGGACGCCCTCAGCTTTCTGTACCAGGGTGCGGCGGACACCACTCAGCATCGCAGGACGGTTGTCCCGCAGCACATAACGTATGGCGACTCCGGCTGGTACCTAAATGCGTATGACTTGGACCGCAGAGGGGACCGTACGTTCAGAGTCGATCGCATGCAGAACATCGTACGCAAACCGCTGCCAGCCGACCGGAAGCCGTCCGACCAGCATGCGGATACGCGTATTACGCCATCCGATGAGCAGTCACAAGGTACCGAGGCGCAGCGTGTTACGTTGGTATTTTCCGACCCACGCTATCTGTCCCTGTTTGAGTGGCCAGGTCTCGAGATAATACAACGCACCAGCGATACAATCACAGCCGAGATACCGTATTACCCAGGTAGCAACTGGCTGCCCCGCCATCTGGCTGCATGCGGAGGCACCGTTACTACATCGAACGTCAGCCTGGCGTCCCGCGTGCGCTCATATGCCCAGGAAGAACTCGACGCGCTTGATAAGTAGCTTTCACCTGCGGTAATACGCGTATTCCTTTGGTAATGCAGGTTCGCACCGATGTATCACGGCTCTGTAATACTAGTTCGCATATGCATTATTGCTGCGTCTCGGATCAGCTATTCTCACCGCGGAAAAGAAATCGCGTGCTGTCGGCCCATTCCGACAGCACGCGATTTGTATTACATGTATTACTAAAGCATCAAAGCAGCCTGGTCCTCGTCAGGCTTGTATTACACACCCGGCAATCTCAACAGCCACCACATCACTACTCGTGCGCGCTTCTCCACATCCCGATGAAACGGCCGACGTTGGCAGTCTCCAGGTTCGTACAGTTCCTCGAGGGGAGCGATCGCATGAAGTCGCGACCGTACCTCTTTGTGACCAGGCGCGAGTCCGCCAGCACCAGAATGCCGCAATCGGTGGAACTCCTGATGAGCCTGCCGGCAGCCTGCTTCACGGAAAGAATGGCGTCTGGCAGAGAATAGCGCCACCAGGCTCGGTCCTCCCTCAGCTCGCGCTCCTGCACCAGCGGGTCGTGGGGGCTGCTGAAGGGCAGCTTTGGGATAACGACGCAGCGAAGCGTGTCACCAGATGCGTCGAAGCCCTCCCAGAACGACTTCAGTGCCATCAAAGACAAGCTCTTCTCGGCAATGAAGCGTTCACGTAGGCGCCTGGCGGATGTGGCACGATCCTGGCACACCAGCTCCAGCCCAACCTCCGATAGGCGCGGGGCTAACGAGGCATACACCTGCTCCATCTCTCGACGATTCGTGAACAGCGTCAGCACCGAGCCATCCATTGCCTTATGAATGTCAAACAGGAGGTCCGTCAGGCTGTCGACGTACCTGCGGTCATTAGGCGCTGGCATGTCCTTCGTCACGATTACCGACATGTTGTGATCGTAGTCAAAGCTGGAACTCAGCTGAACATTCTTGTATTTCCCTGCGGGTAGCGAATCCAGGCCCACGGCGTGGTCAAAGTGGTTGAAGTTCTTGCCCACAGCCATGGTTGCGCTGGTGAACACGACACTCTTCATCGTGGACAGCCACTCGGAGCCCAGATCGGCGCCTACGTCCAGCTTCTGAGCCAGCAGCCCCTCCTGGCCGATGCGCTTCTGCTGCCTGAACAGCCTAGCGGAGTATACGTAGCCTTCCTGCGGCTCGACGACTATGAGCTTGATGCCGCTCAGAAGGTCGTCTAGGTTGCGAATGGGCTCCTGGAGGTCTCCCGCCAGCTGCGGCTCGGGGGCCTGGAGGGCGTCCTGAGCCTGCTTCAGGAAGTGGACGCACTGCTGCAACCCCTCGACGCAGTCCGCACCGGACCGCTTCACGGCACCCCACTCGTCAGACTCCCGTACCTTCTGGTCAATCCATAGGTTGATGCCGTCGTAGCCATTCGAGCGCCCAGCCAGATGCACCAACTCGTGCACGCACTCAAAGAAGTCGGCCACCGTAACGCTGGCCCTGGACAGCGATGCTGCCGCCTTCGACAGCAGGGCGGTTATTAGCGTCCCACCGTCTATGCCAACCGAGCGCACCATCAGCGCGTGAATGACACCCGTCTTTGTACCACCCAAAAGCTCGAAGGCAGAGCGCGCGGCGTCGGAGGACACCTCGACGGCCCACTGCTTTCTGGCCTCGTCCTCGAAGCCATGGGCCTCGTCCACGACCCAGTGACGCACGGGAGGCAGTATGGCGTTGTCTGCCGCGACGTTACGCAGCAGCAGCGAGTGGTTGGTCACCACGACGTCGCTGCACGCCGCACGACGGCGGGCGCCGTGCACGAAGCACTCGTCGGGGAAGAAGGGGCAGCGGTTACGCAGGCAGTCGTTCGAGCTGATGGTCAGCATCTGGCGCGGCACGTATCTCCAACGAATGCCCAGGGCATCCAGGTCGCCGTCGGGTGACTGGCTGGAGAAGGCGTAGACCACTGCGATGGCGGTCAGCATGTCCGCCTCTATAGTGTTGGGGGACTTGCCGGTGCCGTCCACCTGCGAGAGCGGCAGGTCGTTCTGGACCGCGCGCTCCAGCCGGTGCAGGCACGGATAGTGCTCGTAGCCCTTCAGGCTGGTGAAGCTGACTCCATTCGGCAGGACGGCATCCAACGCAGGCAGCTCATGCGAGACCAGCTGGTCCGTGAGGGCGTTCGTCTTTGTGGCGACGCCCACCGTCACGTTGTTCATCTGGGCGAACAGCACCTCGGGCAGCAGGTAGGCAACGGACTTGCCGACACCCGTGCCCGCCTCGATGGCACGATGCGTCGAGGTCGCAAGGGCGTCGCGCACTTCTTGCGCCATGGCTACCTGCTCGTCTCGACGCTCATAGCTTTCGTACATCCTGCTGACTACCCCACCGGGGGCAAAGGCCTCGGCTATCTGCTGCTCGGTCGGGGCATGCAGCAGCATGCCGTCGTCACCAGCGTCGGCGCGCTTCGGCTGCGTCGAAGCGTGAATCAGGTCGTGCCTGGTCGCCTTCAGCGAGAAGTGCGCGCCTTCGTCCTCAAGGGCCAGGTGCGCAAATATGGGCCTGAACGCCCAGTTGACGTCCGGGTGCATGTCGGCCAGCAGCGACAGGAGTCCCTTCGGCAGCATATCGAGTCCGCACAGGATGATGCGCCACATGCCGCACAGAGCATCCACGTCGTCCGTTGCACGGTGAGTAACGGAGTCGCAGTGGAACGCATGGGCCATGTCGGCAAGCCTGTGGGAGCTCAGCCTGGGCAGGGCAATGCGCGACAGCGCCAGGGTGTCTATCCAGTTGTCACTGACCTCTGTACCGCCCGGCACCGCCTCGACGAATGTGCGGTCAAAGGTGGCGTTGTGCGCCAGTACCGGGACGCCGCCCACGAAGTCGGCCAGCTGTGCCACAGCCTCTTGCGCGTCAGGGGCGTTCTGCACGTCCAGCTGGGTTATGTGCGTCAGGCGCTGAATCTCGGGAGGGATGGGCGTGCTGGGGTGGACGAACGTCTGAAAACGGTCCACGACCTCACGCCCGGACATCCTGGCGGCGGCAATCTCTATGAGCTCGCAGTCCCTGAACGAGAGACCCGTGGTCTCCGTGTCCAGGACCACGATGTCCTCCTCCAGCAGGCCGAAGTCGACGGTCTGAGCCTTCTGCTCCAGCCCCAGGTACTTGCGCCGGATGTGCTCGGGAGTCCCGGGCAAAAGAAGGGAGTCAAGAGTGACTTCTTGGCTCCCCGTCTGTGAATCATTATGCGTGTTGCTCATTGCGACTCGCTACTTCTGCTGGTCCTCGTTCCGCTGATTATCGCGGTCCTCAAGTGCCAGCTCGATGAACTTCTTGCACAGGTCAGAGAACTCGATGCCGCCGTGACGCGCGGAATCGGGCAGCAGGCTGCGCTTGGTCATGCCGGGAATGGGATTGGTCTCCAGGATGACCGGCGTGCCGTCAGCCTTCACGATGAAGTCGCTGCGCGAGCAGCCACGGCAACCGAGGGCCTTGTGCGCGGCCACGGCGTACTGCTGGGCCTTCGCGTACACGCCCGGCTCCAGGCGAGCGGGAATCACGTGATGCAGGGAGCCCGGCTCGTACTTCACCTTTACGTCGTAGAAGTCGGCATTCGTCACGATCTCGACGATGGGCAGAGCGCTAGGGTCGTCGTTGCCCACCACGGGAACGGTAATCTCCATGCCCTCGATGCAGTTCTCGATCAGGACGTTGTCGCCCTCGGACGTGGCCTTCGCGATGGCCTCGTGCAGCTGCGCGCGGTCGGTCACGCGAGTCACACCGAACGAGGAGCCGTTGCAGGCGGGCTTCACGAACAGCGGCATGCCCAGCTGCTCGATGACCTGATCGATCTGTCCCTCGGTCAGGTCCTCGCCGGCAGGCACCGTGATGCCGTCAGGCGTGGGGATGCCAGCGGCGCGATAGCACATCTTTGCCTCGTCCTTGGCAGTGGCCAGGGCGGAGGGCAGGACGCCCGAGAAGGTATAGGGAATGTGCAGGATTTCGCACAGGCCCTGGATGCAGCCATCCTCGCCAAAGCGGCCGTGCATGGCGATGAAGGCGATGTCGTATGAGCCGCGTGCAAAACGCTCGACGAAGTCAGAGTCGGCCACGTTCAGAAGCTCGACGTCGTTGAATCCGGCCTCGGTCAGTGCCTCGACGACATTCTCGCCAGACTCCAGCGAGATGTCGCTCTCGTCAGACCAGCCACCGGCCAGTACCGCAACCCTGTTTCGTGTAACGTCAGTGCTTGCCATGTCTGTATCTCCTCAGGTCCAGCGCGCCTGCGTTAGACTCAAATCGGAAGTAACCTAACCAAGACAGGATACTCCATACTTCGTATACCTCAGAGATAAGGGCAGAAATACCATGGCAGAAATCGCCAAACCCACGAATGACTCCACCTCCCCCAGAAGGCCTATCGGGCGCAAGCGCGACCTGCACTCCATGTCCCACACCGCCGTCGCCGAGCTGATGGAATCCCTGGGCCAGCCCAAGTTCCGCGTGAAGCAGGTCGAGGAGTGGGTTTGGGAGAAGAACGCAAGCTCCTTCGACCAGATGACCAACCTACCGAAGGCTCTGCGCCAAAGCCTGGCAGAGGTCTGCACGCTAGGCGGCGTCGAGGAGGTCGCCGCACAGGTGTCTACCGACGGGAGCAAGAAGTACCTCCTGCGCTTCCCAGACGGCGTAGGCGTCGAGTGCGTCGGCATGCCCACGAAGAACCGTCTGGCCGTGTGCGCCTCCACCCAGGCCGGCTGCGGCATGGGCTGCGCCTTCTGCGCCACGGGCCAGTCCGGCCTGAAGCGCTCCCTGACCGCAGGCGAGATCTACGAGCAGGTCATGCACGTGCGCGACGACTTCAACACCCGCGTGACGTCTGTCGTGCTCATGGGTCAGGGTGAGCCCTTCATGAACTACGACAACACGCTGGCAGCCCTGAGGAAGCTCAACTCCCCCGAGGGCGCAGGCATCGGCGCCAGGCACCTGACGGTTTCCACGTGCGGCGTCATCCCCATGATCCTGCGCTTCGCAAACGAGCCCGAGCAGTTCACCCTGGCTGTCTCGCTGCACTCCGCCGTGCAAAAGACGCGCGACGCCCTGATGCCCGGCGTAAAGAAGTACTCGCTGGTCCATCTGTACGATGCCATGGGCGAGTACGTGGACAAGACCGGCCGTCGCCCCACCTACGAGTACGCGCTCATCAAGGGCGTCAACGACAGCGACGAGGAGCTGCGCTATCTGTGCGACTTCTGCCGCGACACCCTGGCGCACGTGAACATCATCAAGCTCAACGCCATCCCCGGCTCCAGGTTCCAGCCCGCCAGCGACGAGCGCGCCAACGACTTCGTGCGCTACCTCTCGAACGTGGGCGTCGAGGCAACCATCCGCAACTCCCGCGGCGCGGACATCGACGCGGCCTGCGGCCAGCTGAGCCAGAAGATCCTGGGCTAGCCACCGAGTCTCTCACCCCGTATTACGCGTCGCAATACAAGAAGGACGGCGTATTAGCGACGCATTATCAGATGCATTACGCACGGCCGCCGGCACTTTGTTGAGTGTCGGCGGCCGTTTTATATCAACGGGTTTCTGTTGACGCGGCACCACGCGCAGGCATTCACGAGATGTATTTGTTCGTTAGGTAAGAGCCTTACAGGCTGCAGTCAAATCAGCCAAACGCGACAGGTCTTCCGCGTCTCGAATCTCGCGCTCATGGATAACGCGTAATACACGCAGGAACACGATGGGAGTACGTACCACAGGGGCTAATACAGCTGTAGTAAGCAAGCGCACTGCACGGTAGACGATATTTGCCGACGACTACCAGTCCAGTACGTCTAGCCTGATAATGCTCGCCGAGTTAATAATGCCTGCCGGCCCCCCCGCAGCCCAGGGAGCCGCGACGCGCCAGCCTCACTTCTTTGGTTGGGCGTTGTTAGCGCACCGTGAATGGCCGTAGTACACGACGTATTAACCCGTGTTATTACGTGCTTTACCTGCTTAAATACACGGTTAGCATCGGCAGGGCGCGGCTTCGTGCTGCACCCTGTACTACGAGGAAATGCGCTCTGAATACACCTCTCCTCGCCCACGAATCGCTGGGAAATGCGGGCTGCATGCATTGAAAATCTCGTTAGAAATCGACGGCCCGACAAGCCTTCACGCCCACAAAATCCACCCCTATGTTTCACGTGAAACATGGGGGGTCTTTGCTCATACGTTTCGATGTACGGTCCTTTGTGGGCAAGCCCAATGTGCCCGTGCTCCAGATTGGCGAGTGCACTGACCGGTCCATAGCCACGCTGCTCGGGTCAGGCTGGCGACATGACGTTAAATCACGCGAGGCATTCGACAGTCAGCAACCTGGCTCTTCTCACGCCGCATAAGATGACACGAGCCTCACTTCCAGAGCCGCAGCGAGGGGCTTCACAAGGATCCCGATGTTGCCCGCTCGTCGCCCATCGCGGTCAGATACCGCCAGCACGACCCTTACCGCACAGCCAGGAGATACGGTCAGCAGCATCGCACTTCTCGCCAGCCGATGCCGCCTACACCAGCGCACCAATTGCTCCAATCCGATTCCTCCTGCCCCTGCGCCGCACCCCCGCCAATGCCACCATCGCTAGCGATGCACTGTTGCCACTCCTGTCCACCCACGGCAACAGGCGCTTCTCCTCACCCGACGCCGGCGGCAGCAGCGCACGTCCCCTTTCGCCGATGCCACATGCACCGACGTTGCACTCTGACCCACCGACGCCGAGAGGACGATAAAAAAAGAGGGGCACCCCCCTCTTTGGGATGCCCCTCCTGCTGTCGTAATCCATTCGTCTGGATCCACGCCAGCAACTACGCAGTCATCAGCCCGCATGGCTCGGCGCCGCAGGCTCACCGTGCCCGCAGCAAGGCTTAGTACCCCAGCGACTCCCACTGCGCCGCGGTGCGAGCCTGATTCGAGTGGTCGACGTTCTTCTGCTTCATGGCCTCCTGCACCATCGGCTTCACCACATCGACGGCGTTCTGGACGGTCTGTTTGACCGTTGCCACGCGGTCCTGTATCTGGATGCGCTGCTCGTCACTCAGACCATGGTTGTAGAACCAGTATCCGCCCGCACCCATGACGGCGGTGCAAAGCAAGAAGTGCCTGACCTTCATTCCTCATCACTCCCAGAGAAGTCGTTCGTGCCATCCAAGCGGCTCACAAGCTGAGCAAGCTCTTCTTCGGAGGCAAACTCAATCTCAATACGGTTCTTTCCCCTGACCTGACGCACCCTGACCTTCGTGTTCAGAGCGGAGCCTAAGCGCTTTGCTGCCGTCTGGAACGTCTGCGGTACCTGACGCTTCTCCTTGGGCGCGGTTGCCGCCTGGGGACCGACAGAAACTAACGGAGCGAGAGTTTCTGTCTGTCTGACGGAAAGCCCCTCTGCAATCACGCGCTCGGCCAGTCGTATCCTGCCCTCATCGTCAGGCACCGACAAGATTGCGCGCGCATGCCCCGACGAAAGCTTCCCATCTCGCACGTATTCCTGCACCTGCTCCGGCAGCGCCAGGAGCCTCATCGCATTGGCTACGGCACTCCTGGACTTCGACAGGATGCCCGCCAACTCCTCCTGCGTAAGCCCGTTCTGCTCCATCAGCAGCTGGTATCCCCTCGCCGCCTCCATGGGGTTCAAATCGGTGCGCTGCAGGTTCTCGATAAGCGCCAGCTTCAGCACGTCCTCGTCGCTGATGTCTCGGATGGTCACAGGCACCGACTGCAAGCCCGCTCGACACGCCGCCTGATAGCGGCGCTCGCCCGCCACGATCTCGTACCCGTCGCGGTCCTTCCTCACCAGGATGGGCTGCAGCAGACCGTTCTGTCGTATGGAGTCGGCTAGCTCGTTCAGGGCATCCTCGTCGAAATGCTTGCGAGGCTGGTCCGGGTTGGGGTGAATCTGGTCCACGGGCAGCTCGGCGTCGGCAGGGGACTCGCCAACCTCCCCGGCCGTCTCGCCCAACAGGGACTCCAACCCACGGCCCAGGCCTCCCTTCCTAGCCACGCCGCACCACTTCCTTGGCCAGCTTCCCGTAGGCCAGGGCACCCTTGCTCACACGCGCGTACATGTTGATGGGCAGGCCATGGCTGGGAGCCTCAGACAGCTTCACATTGCGCGGGATGATGGTCTTGAAGACCTTCTTGCCAAAGAAGTTCTGGACCTCTTCCACGACCTGCTTGGAAAGCGTTGTGCGGCTGTCGTACATGGTCATCAGAACGCCGAAGATCTCGAGACCCGGGTTCATCTTTGCCTTCACCATCTTCATGCTTTCCAGGAGCTTCGTGAGGCCTTCCAGGGCGTAGAACTCGCATTGGATGGGAATCAGCAGGGAGTCGGCCGCCACGAGCGCGTCCACGGTCAGCAGACCCAGCGAAGGAGGGCAGTCGATGAAGACGTAGTCGAACTCGTCACGCACGGGCGCCAGGAGGTTCTTCAGGCGCGTCTCACGGTTTTCGGCGTTCACCAGCTCGATCTCCGCACCGGCAAGGGAAATGGTGGCGGGAGCGATGAATACCGTGGGGCACGGGGTCGGTTGAATTATCTGGTCCAGCGGGACGTCGTTCATCAGGCAGTCGTAGATGTCAGCGTTGATTTGGTCCTTGTCGACGCCAAAGCCACTCGTGGTGTTACCCTGCGGGTCGAAGTCGATCACAAGGACCTTCTTCTTGCCCTCGCCCAATGCAGCCGAGAGGTTAATGGCCGTGGTTGTCTTTCCCACGCCACCCTTCTGGTTGATGATAGCAATGACGCTGGAGTTCCTGTTGGGCAGGCCCCTTTTTACCGACGTGTATCCCATGTCTCCTCCTTCTGCGACGCTACAGTCGAGCGCTGGCGCCACGGGTCGGATGTATTACTTTACACGCTCCCCAAGGTCGAATACCAGTTGCCGCAATCTTGCACGCCAAGGCGCTCCGAAGCGGCAAGCCCTATACCTGCGCGTCTATCAAACTGGCCATTCGCTGTGACAGTATCCATCACAAACGAGACATGAATTCAAAAGCCAAAGCCGTCCAAGGGACTTCCACCAAGTCCTTCGTGGACGTTCGAAAAGGCAATGGAGGACCGTTTGCCACGCCGCAGCGACAAGGATGGCAATTTCGGCAGCAACCTAGCCGGGTTTCCCACTTATTAGACGCCGTGCCATTCAACTAACGGTCAAGAAGAACTTCGGTTTTGACACCTGTTTTGCACGAGATCGAGCGGATGAAAACCACGGCGTCGCGAATGCCCCCGCGAACAAGCAGAGGCTCTCTGGGAAGTTTCTCTGTTGGTAAGTTTCTCTGACCAATGGCACTACTTCTAGAGCGAAGGCGCATTCGCCCCCGCGCGAGGAAGAACCGGGGCGCGCCCATGCGTCGCGCTTACTGCAATTACGCACACGCAGAAAGAGCCTCCAATGTTTCACGTGAAACATTGGAGGCTCCGGGCTCACCAGTTCAGTCGAAGTGCCGTCGCATGATTCTGGGACGGCTGGAAGCAACGCGCAACTCCTAGCGCAATCCCAGCGGATGGTGCTGTGCCATGCCAACCTTACGGGGCAGACCAATGCGGGCATGACGGACAAGCTCATAGGAGTAGATCTCGCGATGACCCAGACCGCGCGGCAGTTCGTGGGTCTCGTACTCAGCGGGTTCGAAACCACAAATCTCTGCGGCGCGCAGGCCCGCCTCCATCTCCTCGTCGCTCGGGTACGCCTTCGTTACCACCAGGCGACCACCAATCTGCAGGAGGGGAGCCGCGTACTCAATCAGCGTGTTGATCTGACCCACGGCACGAGCGACGACTGCCGTATAGCCGCAGCGGTCGCGAGCGGGCATCTCCTCGACGCGGCCCGCACGCACTGTCGCACGGGTCCTGAGGCCCAACTCCTGAACGAACTCGTCCACGGCATTGGCCTTTTTCGCAACGGAATCCACCAGCACGCCCTTGCGACCCGTCACCACGACCAGGGGGATTCCGGGGAAGCCGGCACCGGTTCCGATGTCCATGAACCTGCCCTTGGGAGTCTCCTCCACCATGCCAGCCATCAGCAGGGAATCCAGGATGTGAAGCACAACCGCATCACGCTCGTTGGTGATGCGCGTCAGGTTGAGCGTCTGGTTCTTCTGGATCACCAGCATCAGATGGCGAACGAGCTTGTCCTTCTGTTTGTCGGTAAGTTCGATGCCATACGGCTCGACGTCCTGAGTCAGCTCGTCAACGAGCTCGTCGTAGGTCATGCTGCTGCTTCCTCCCCCACAAGGCCCAACCCGGTCGGGCCAATAAACCCAATCATGAAATGGCGGCCTCGGCACGGACCTCGCCGGCTCTGTCATCGCCGAGTCCACGCCAACAAAGCTCACTCGATTGCGGACCGTTCGTTTCGGACCAAGCACCCGGAGGCAGCCACCTCCAGTATTTTCCATGCAGCCCAGGCACCGAGTACTTGCGCTTCGAAGAACACAGACAGACCGCACGAAGCGAGGACTCCCGCCAACAGATGCACGACCTAGTTCACGCCGCGTCGGGACCATCGCACCTCGCAATCGATAGTGGAGCTCACCGCCCAGCCTCGTCGTGCCGCTTAGCTAACTCACGCCCAGCGCCGTCGAGAATCGACTGAGCCGTAATAAATGAGCCGTAATAAAAAAGGCGAGAAGGACCAATGTCCCTCTCGCCCTATGCAATCAGTGGTTGCAGCTGACGGTACCGTCAGCGTCTCGGTGCCGTCAGCCTCTCGGCGCCGTCGACCTTTCGGAGCCGTCGCTTGCGCGGGTAGCCGCGACCACGCTAGTGCTTTACCGCGGTGATGACGACGTGGCGGTCGGGCTCGGTGCCCTCGGAGTGCGTGGCGACGTCCTCGTCGTCCACGAGCGCCAGGTGCACCAGACGGCGCTCGTACGCGTTCATCGGAGGCAGCGAGACGCGGCCGCCCTGGCGCTTGGCACGAGCCGCACCGTTGCGAGCCAGGTTCTGCAGCTTCTCCTTGCGGCGGTTCTTGTAGCCCTCGATGTCCACGACCACGGGGTAGTGGAACTTGAGGTTGCTGCTGAGAAGCGACGACAGAACCATCTGCAGGGCGTCGAGCGTGCGGCCGTGACGGCCGATGAGCACGGCCAGGTCCCCGCCGCTGATGTCCAGGATGAGCTCGCCCTCGTCGCCGTCGTACTCGTCGATGGTCACCTTGTCCTCGCCGAAGTACGAGAGGATCTGGCGCAGGTACGACACGGCCACGTCGGCCACCTTGTCCAGCTCGTCGTCGGTGAGCTGCTTGTTCGCAGCGTAGTGCTCGCGGATGACAGCAAACTCGTCGTCGGTGGACTCGGCGGTATCGTCCTGCTCGACGTCAGAAGCCTCGTCAGCTGCGGTGTCGTCGTTGGACTCGGTGTCCTCCAGGTCCTCGGCGACCTCCTGCTCATCGTCCATGCTTACCTCCAATTCACGCTCAAGGGGCATGGCACGCCATGGTGTGCCATGCCCCCGCTAGTAGTCTTTTATGCGCCTAGATGCTAGCTCTTCTTGTGAGGACGAGGCTTGCGCTCCTTGCGCACCACGTCCACCTCGACGGGCTTGTTCTTCAGCTTTTCCTCGGTCTCAGCCTTGACCTTCTCCATGACGCGGTTGGTGACGACCTGCTGCTGCACGACCTGCCAGATGGAGGAGGTGACGTAGTACAGCAGAACGCCGGCGTTGATGGTCCAGCCGAACCACAGCATGAAGATAGACATGATGGCGCCCATCATCACGGACTGGCGCGACTGCTCGGGGTTCGTGCTGTTCTTCATCTGCAGAACCATGGGGATGAAGGTCAGGATGCCGAACAGGATGTCAAACAGGATGTAGGGCCACGCGGCGCCGAATCCACCCGCAGACATCATGCTAGAAGGAGAGGCACCCAGCATGATGCCGCCCAGAAGGGTGGCGCCCTCGGGAATCTTGCTCTTCGTCACCGTGAACAGTGCGAAGAAGACGGGCATCTGCAGCAGAATGGGCAGGCAGCCGCCGAGCGGGTTGAACTTGTTCTCGGCGTAGAACTTCTGGAGCTCAGCGGCCTGCTTCTCGGGGTCGTTCTGGTAGCGCTCCTGGATCTCCATCATCTTTGGCTGGAGAGCCTGCATCTTTGCCGAGGAAGCCGTCGACTTCGTCATGAGCGGCATGATGATTACACGAATGATGAGGGTCAGGATGATGATGGCGACACCCCAGTCGCCACACAGCCCCTCGAGACCAGCCAGAATGCTGGCCAAAAAGTCAATAAACCAATCCCACATGGTTTGCCGCGCCTTTCGTCAGTCAGGGAACGGGGTCATAGCCACCACGATGAAGGGGATTGCACCGCAATATCCTGCGAAACGCCAGCCAGCTGCCCTTGGCCGCACCGTACTTCTGGATGGCTTCCAGTGCATACTGAGAGCAGGTCGGGCTATAGATGCAAGAATCGGGGAGCAAAGGCGAGACGTAGCGCTGGTATCCGCGGATGAGGGCCAGAAAGACCCGAGCCACGGTACCTCGATGCTGCTCACTCATCCCTCTGTACACCAGCTTTGCGCAAAAGGGCGGCAAGGGCTACGGACACCTCGGCGGGCGAGGCGTCATGCGTGCGACGTGTAGCAAAGAGAATCACATCGGCTCCTTGCACCGGCAGTCCGCACATGCGCGAAGCCTCGCGCAGGACGCGCTTGCACCGGTTTCTGAAGACCGCGTTTCCCAGCCTTTTAGCAGCGACGAAGGCGACCCTGTGACAGTCGCCTTCGTCGCCAGCGTCCCGAAGAACGGTAATGCGCACCAGCTGGTGGTTGTAGCGCCTACCACCAGAGAAGACCTTCTCAAATTCCGTCCTGGATTTGATGGTCTCCATTCGATCGCCTAGTCGGAAACGGTAAGCCTCTTGCGGCCCTTGGCACGACGGCGGGCAAGAACCTTGCGGCCGCCCTTGGTTGCCATGCGAGCACGGAAGCCGTGGGTCGTAGCACGCTTCCTCTTATTCGGCTGATAAGTGCGCTTCATTTCAAATCCTCCTGGACCGAAACCAATAATCAGAGTCAAGCCAAAAAAGTTTACGAGTGATTGGCTGCAAATGTCAATTTTTACTTGTGCCCGCGCACGAATTCACTATAGCGCCATCAATCCACACACAAACCGCACGTGAGCAGAGGCGGAGGATTGTTCATCCATATGAACAGGGGACGGAGGAAAGGCCGCGCCGAGTTCGAGCCATGTGGCCAAACCGTCCCGCCGTGTGGCGCCACGTGAATGATTTCTTCACGGGCAAGAATCATTTCTTCAAGAGGCAGAATATTTTCTTCCTCCGGAAGGGTTTATTCGCAACTTTTCATCCAAGGGTGAAAAGTCAGTCGTAAATTCCAGGGGCTCCCTACAGAAACTTCCGCTGTCATTTCACGGCATACGACACGGTAAACAGCACTTATTGACAATTGATAATCCACTGTCGAAAACTTTCTTCCACAGAAGTTTCGTCGTGAAATGTTTTCTTCATTCGTCGATATGCGGATGAAAACTTCGCTTCAAACCGTGAATAAACCCCAGCTCACGGCCAAGAGCCTTCATCCGTTCCCCGGCACATGGGGTTACTATTTCCCCGCACGAGTAAACTTGCGTGAAAGTTTTCATCAGCGTCTTTCACGATCAGACACATCAGACACAGGAGAGGGCCGTGGCCAGAGCCTTTTACCCATTTGTAGACAACGGCGACCCCGTCGCGCCGGGCACGAACCCCATTGCGCCAGGCGATAGCCCCACGGGCCAGCAGCCCATGGCCCAGCCCGCAGGCCAGCAGCCCACGCCGCCGCAGGCTTCCCAGGCCGCGCAGACATCCCAGCCGTCCCAGGGCTACCACGGCCTCAGCGCCAGCAGGGTGTGCTATGCCGCGCGCATAGCCGTCTACGACGACGAGGCCGCCGCGCCGCGCGTGGTGGTGGTCGACCCGTCCGACGTGCGCTCCTACCTGGAGGAGATAACGGCGCAGGTGACCGCGCTCTCGCACCAGCAGGGAGGTTCCATCCCCTTCACGGTCATCCGTGAGATCGTCGAGAACCTGATACACGCCTACTTCATAGAGCCAACCATCTCGATCCTGGACCGCGGCAACACCATCCGCTTCTCGGACCAGGGACCCGGCATCCGCTACAAGGACCGCGCGCTGGAGTACGGCACCTCCACGGCGACCGAGGAGATGAAGCGCTACATCCGCGGTGTCGGCTCGGGCCTCCCCTACGTGCAGCAATACATGGAGTCGAAGGGCGGCTGCCTGCTGATCGAGGACAACCTGACGCAGGGCACGGTCGTCACCATATCGACGGACCCCGCGCGGGCCGCCCGCGCGCACCAGGGCGACGCGGCTGCGCCCGCGCAGGCCCCGTTCGCGCAGCCCCAAGCCGGCCAAGCGTCCTACGCCCAGGCCCCATACGGGCAAGAAGCGCAAATCCAGCCGCAGCCTGCGGACGGCACAGAGGCGCAGTCCCGGCCACGCCCCTACGGTCAAGAAGCGCAGCCCGGCCAGACGCCTCAGCCGCAACAGTACTGTCAGCAGCCCTACCCCTACGCCCCCGCGTACCCCGGCACGGCGCCCTACGCGCAGCAGGGCTATCCGTACCAGCCCGCATACGGCCAGCCCGCACCCGGCTACGGACAGGCTCCGGCGTACGGCCAGCAGCCCGCACCTTACGGGCAGATGTCGGGGGCGCCCCAGGCGGCACAGTACCAGCAGCCCTACCAGGGCCAGTACGGCGCGGCCCAGCAGGGGACACCCCAGCAGGCCTCCCTGCAGCAGTCCAGCCCTCAGCAAGGCCAGGCTACCTGGCAGGGGACACCCGAGGCCCAGCCGTTCCAGCAGTCCCAGGGCTTCCCGCCCCAGCAGCCTGTCGCTGGCGCCGCGGGCTCCGCCTCCGGCACCCAGCAGCAGGGTCCCTTCTCGTGGATCCACCTGTCCACGCGCGGACGCGCAGCACTTGAGTACCTGCTGCGCCACGAGTCGGTGGGGCCGTCCGACCTGCAGCGCGAGTACGGCGACTCCCAGCCCACCTGGACGCGCGAGCTGAAGCAGCTGGAGGACGACGGCCTCATAAAGAAGGACGGCCAGAAACGCCACCTGACGAACCTGGGCCGTGCATTCCTGGAGCAGGGGATGTAGCGTTTCGCCCTCCGCAGGCCCCGAAGCAGGCCCGGCGGCGCATGCCCTTCTTGCCCAACTAGGCGGTTTTTCGAAAGCTGTCGATATCGTGATGATGATATCGACAGCTTTTCAACATTTCCCAGCTACCCACCCCTGTTTTTCATCATATAATGGCGAATCACGTGCCTTGCACGCCCCAACTTTCAACACTGACGCGGGAATAGCGGAGAGTTTTCGATGGACGCAACGAACGAATCGGACGCAATCGCCCTATGGGAGGACGCCCTGGACCTTCTGGCCCAGCAGGGGCTGCCCGCATCGACCATAGCCATGTTCAAGAGCTGCCGCGCGACGGCCCTGGACGACGAGGCGCTGCACATAGAGACCAGCTCCCGCTTTGTCCAGCGCACCGTCTCGCGCAAGGCCGAGCAGATCGAGAAGTGCCTGGCCGAGGTGGCGTTCGCGCCGCTGAAGCTGGTCGTCCAGAGCGCGGCGCCCGACGCGAAGCCCCTGCAGACGAACTCCGAGCTCTCCAGCGACGAGTTCGAGCGCTGGAACCAGGCCACCGCGCGCAAGACCGAGCCCGTGCCCGGCATGCGCGCCCAGGGTGCCGTCCCGACGGCACAGCCCGTCGGCGCCGCGGCCGCGCAGGCGCCGGTGGCCACCCAGCCACAGCCCACGCCCACGCCAGCCCCGGCGGGCGCCGCAACGCAGGCCGGCGCGGCAGCCGGGGCAGCGGCCCCCTCGCCCGCCGAGGCGCCGACGACACAGGTAGCGGGCACGGCCATGCCCGTCTCGCCCGCCGCACAGCCCGCCGCGGGCGCCGACCAGCCCTTCCAGCTGAACCCGACGCCCCGCGTGCCACCGCGCAGGAAGAACCCGCTGGTCCAGCCCATGACCGACGCCGACCTGAAGTACACGTTCGACCGCTTCGTCGAGGGCCCGCAGAATCGCTTTGCCCTGAACGCGGCCAAGCAGGTGGCCAACGGCCAGGGCATGGGCTTCAACCCGCTGTTCATCTATGGAAAGAGCGGCCTGGGAAAGACCCACCTGCTCAAGGCCATCTGGAACTACATCGACCAGAACGACCCCACGCGCACCTGCGTCTACCGCATGGCGACGGACTTCATCGACGACTACACCAAGGCCATGAAGAACGCCCGCACCGGCGCGGCGCAGGCCCTGACCGACAACTACCACGACGTGGACGTGCTGATCATCGACGACGTCCAGAGCCTGGGCAGGGCCGCCGGCACCATCGGGTTCTTCTTTGACACTTTCAACTACCTTGTGTCCCACGGTAAGCAGATCGTCATGGCCGCCGACCGCACCCCCTCCGAGCTGGGCATGGGCGGCAACAACTTCGACGAGCGCGTCACGAGCCGCCTGGACTCGGGCTTCACCATCGGCGTTCAGGTGCCCGACTATGAGATGAAGCTGCAGCTGGTGGACGCGTTCTGCGAGCACATGCGCATCGACTCCATCAACGAGCACATCCCCGGCATGGACGTCGAGATACCCGAGGACCTGCGCAAGCTGATGGCCGAGCGGGCGGGCACGAACATCCGCACCATCGAGGGCTTCGTGCGCTCCTGCCTGATGTACGCCTCGCAGAAGGCCTCCATGGGCCAGCAGCTGACGGCCGAGGACGTGCGCTCCCTGGCAAAGCAGAAGTGGCCCACCGGCCAGAAGGTCATCACCGTGGAGCAGATCCAGAAGGCCGTGGAGGACGAGTATGGCGTCGACCACGCCGACCTGGTGGGGAGCAAGAGGAACAAGGAGCTCATGGAGCCGCGCCACGTGGCCATCTGGCTGACGCGCGAGCTGACCGACGACACCCTGGCCGACATAGGCAAGAAGTTCGGCGGGCGCACGCACGCCACCATCAAGCACAGCATCGGGGTTGTCGACGAGATGTCGAAAACCAACCGGGTCCTGCACGACAGGATCGAGCGGATCCGGGACGCCATCGGCGAGTAGCCCCGGACGCCCGCGAGGGGCTTGCGCGGCCCGTCGAAAACTCGGACGATATCGTTACGAAGGGTGGCGACAACCCGGCGCAGCGTGTAGAAGCAATTTCTCGCGTTGGCGCCGGTGTGGAAACGGAAGAAAGAAAGTCGATTCGCCAGGAGGAAAGATTTGGCCGTCTACCTGCGCCTCAATGCAGTTGTCCACATTTGAACACGGCCTATTATTACTCCTGTATTTATTTAAATAAAAAGAACTAAGTAATAAGGAAGGGCATGCCATGAAGTTCACCGTTAGCCAGTCGGCTCTGGAGAGGGCACTGTCCGTTGTCCAGAAGGGCATGGGCGCCAACTCCACGCTGCCCATCCTGTCGGGCATCTACATGAAGGCGCAGCAGGGCTCCCTGGAGTTCCAGACCACGAACCTCAACATCTCGGTGCGCCACCGCATCCCGGCCGACGTCCAGGAGGAGGGCGCCACCGTGGTCTCGGGAAAGATCCTCTCGAGCATCGTGAAGACGCTGCCCGACGCCGCGGTATCCGTGGAGTCCGACGAGCGCGGCTGCGAGATCTCCTGCGCGAAGTCGCGCTTCCGCCTGAACACCCTGGACCCCCAGGACTTCCCGGAGTTCCCCGAGTACCAGCTGGCACGCTCCATCGAGCTGCCCAGCGAGCTCCTGACAAAGATGGTGGACCGCGTGTACAAGGTCACCAGCAAGGACGCCTCGCGTCCCATGCTGGCCGGCATCCTGCTGACGGTCGAGAACAACGTGATCCGCCTGGTGGCCACCGACTCCTACCGACTGGCCGTGTGCGACTCCAACACCGAGACGTCCAGCACCGACGAGGCCTTCTCGGCCATCGTGCCAGGCGCCACGTTCCACGACGTCCTGGCCACGCCCTCCATGACCGAGAAGATCCTGGTGGGCATCACGCAGAACGAGCAGGGCCAGGACGGCTCGCAGGTCGTGTTCCAGTTCGGCGAGACGACCTACGTCACGCGAAAGATCGAGGGCACCTTCCCCAACTACAAGCCCCTCCTGCCGAAGGGCTGCAGCTGCTCGGTCAGCCTGGACTGCTCCGAGCTGGCGGCGGCGCTGAAGCGCGTCAGCGTGGTGGCGCTGGCCAACCCGTCGGTGCGCTTCGACGTGGACGCCGACGGGGGCATGGTCACGCTGTCGGCTAGCTCCCCCGACCAGGGCGAGTCCACCGAGCAGCTGGAGGCCGAGGTCCAGGGCGAGTCCGTGTCCATCGCGCTGAACTACCACTACGTGTTCGACTGCGTGAACGCGGCCTCGGGCCAGGAGGACATCACGCTGGAGCTGCAGGGACCCATGCAGCCCGCCATCTTCAAGTCCTTCTCGACCATCAACTACCTGTACCTGCTGATGCCCGTAAGGATGTAGCGTTGGGCCTTTTGGTAAAGAGCCTGGGCATGCTGTGCTACCGCAACTTCCAGGCGAAGGACGTCGTGTTCGGCGACGGGATGACCATCCTGTGCGGCCGCAACGCCACGGGAAAGACCAACACCGTCGAGGCGCTGCAGCTGCTGACGGCGGGCACCTCGTTCAGGCACCCGCGCGCCGCCGACCTCATAGCCGAGGGGCAGGAGCAGGCGCGCATCTCGGCGCGCCTGGAGGGGGACGGCCGCGTCATCGACGTGGCCTGCGACGTCACGCCGACGAAGCGCTCGTTCGTGCGCAACGGCAAGAAGTGCCGCCCGGCCGACCTTTCGGCCACGCTGATGAGCGTGCTGTTCTGCCCGGACGACCTGTGGTTCGTGAAGCGCGGCGCCCGCTACCGCCGAGACGAGCTGGACGCGTTCGGCACCCAGGCCAACGCGGGGTACCGCCGCGTGTGCCAGGCGTACGCGCGCTCCGTCGAGCAGCGCAACCGCCTGCTGAAGTCGCCCAGCCCCGACCTGGGGCTCCTGGACGCGTGGGACGCGTCGGTGGCGCTGGGCGGGGCTACGCTGCTGGTGGCGCGCGTGCACCTGTTCGAGCGGCTGCGCCGCCACCTGGTGCAGGTGTACGAGCGCGTGGGCGAGGGCGAGCGCGTGGACTGCACCTACGAGTGCAGCCTGGGCGTGGACGTGGCCGGCATGGACCGCGACCAGGTGCGCGAGGTGTTCGCCGACCGCCTGGCCCAGAGCCGCGAGACCGACCTGCGCCGCCAGCAGACCACGGTGGGGCCGCAGCGCGACGACCTGCGCTTCACCATAGACGGCCGCGAGGCCCGCACGTTCGGCAGCCAGGGCCAGCAGCGCTCCATCGTGCTGGCGTGGAAGATGGCCGAGGTGGCCTGCTCGGCAGAGGTGCTGGGCAGCCAGCCCCTGCTGCTTTTGGACGACGTCATGAGCGAGCTGGACGCCCAGCGCCGCGACGCCGTGACGCGCTTCGTGCAGGACGGTATCCAGACCGTGGTCACCACCACGAACATGGGATACTTCCCCGACGACCTCCTGGCGCGCTCGGAGGTGGTGAGGTTCGGTGAGTAGGACCGACGTGCCGCAAAACCCCGCCGCGCCCGGCTGGGACGGCTCGGGGAGCGAGTCCGGAGCCGGACGGCCGCAGCGCACCACGCCCGACGAGCGGGCGCGGATAGCGCGGCTGGCCCGCCAGAAGGCCCAGCGCGAGGTGGCCGCCCGCACGGGGCGCCCCCAGCTGGACCAGGAGTTCGAGCGCGCGCGGGCAGCGTCCAGCTACACGCGCTCGGCGTCCAGCGCAGGCGACCTGGTGCGCTCCGTCGTGGGGCAGCGCGAGGGCGCGAAGCTGAGCCTGAACCAGCAGGCGGCGCGCGCCTGGTACAGCTGCAACGGCGACACCGAGCGCCGCCACACCACGGGCGTCTACCTGCGACGTGGCCGCGGAGCCAACAGCGCGCCCATCCTGGGCGTCTACGTGGACTCCCACGCCTACCTGAACGACTTCTCGGCCCAGAAGGACCTGTACCTCTCGCGCCTGGCGTACTTCGGCTTTCAGGTGTCGGGCATCGAGTTTCGCCTGTCGAAGGCGTCCTACGTGGCGCGCCGCGTTGAGCGCACGCAGAAGCCGCAGCCCAAGCCCTGGCCGCAGCTGGACCAAAAGGAGGAGGAGCGCGTGCGGCAGCTGTGCTCCATGCTGTCGCCCAGCGTGCCCGACAGCCTGAAGGCTGCCATTTCTCGCGCCGTCAGGGCGTCATTCAGGCGTCAAAAGGGTCAAACTGGCCAAAATTGAAAATCTAGCCTCAAACTGGCTGGAAATGCTCCACAGGTACATTTCGTGTTGTTACGATGCCTCAATTTTCCTCGGGCCGGCCGCGTGCGGCGCGCGTAGTAGAATGTTGCGTGCTCGAGTCCGCCGCAGCTTCAGGGCCCAGGCTGGCCCTTCTTGGCGGCTTTTCTCGAAAGAGAGGAAATACGTGGCAAAGAAAAACGAGGAGTCCTACGACGTCAGCAGCATCAAGGTCCTTGAGGGCCTTGAGCCCGTGCGCAAGCGCCCCGGCATGTACATCGGCTCGACCAGCTCCACGGGCCTGCACCACCTGGTGTGGGAGATCGTGGACAACTCGGTCGACGAGGCCTTGGCCGGCTTCTGCACGAAGATAAAGGTCACGGTGCACCCCGACAACTCCATCAGCGTGGAGGACAACGGGCGTGGCATCCCCGTGGGCATGCACCCGCAAAAGAAGATCCCCACCCTCGAGGTGGTCCTGACCGTGCTGCACGCCGGCGGAAAGTTCGACAACGGCGCCTACAAGGTGTCCGGCGGCCTGCACGGCGTGGGCGTCTCGGTCGTGAATGCCCTGTCAAAGAAGCTGATCGCCCGCGTGAAGCGCGACGGCGGCATCTACGAGATGGAGTTCGCCCGTGGCAAGACCGTAAAGAAGATGCAGAAGGTCGGCACGACCAAGGCCACCGGCACCACCATCTGGTTCTGGCCCGACGACATGATCTTCGAGAACACCGTGTACGACTACGACACGCTGCACGACCGCCTGCAGGAGACCGCCTTCCTGAACAAGGGCCTCAAGATCACGCTGACCGACGAGCGCGAGCTGACCCCGCGTACCGACGAGTTCTGCTACAACGGCGGCATCGTGGACTTCGTGAAGTTCCTGAACAACGGCAAGGAGATCCTGCCCGGCCTGTCGAAGCCCATCTACATCGAGGACAAGACCAGCCCCGACGTGCCCGTGGCGCGCAAGGGCGAGGTCGAGGTCTCGCTGCAGTGGAACACCACCTACTCCGAGCAGGTGCTGTCCTTCGCCAACGACATCTACACCGACGAGGGCGGCATGCACCTGGAGGGCTTCCGCACGGCCCTGACCAAGACCGTGAACGACTACGCCCGCTCGCACAAGCTGCTGAAGGAGAAGGACGCCAACCTGACGGGCGACGACGTCCGCGAGGGCCTGACGGCCGTCATCTCGGTCAAGCTGCCCGACCCCCAGTTCGAGGGCCAGACCAAGGCAAAGCTGGGCAACTCCTACATGCGCACCCTGACAAACAAGATCGTGAGCAACGGCCTGTCGGAGTACCTGGAGGAGCACCCCAACCAGGCGCGCGAGATCTTCAAGAAGGCCAACCAGGCCGCCCGCGGCCGCATGGCCGCCCAGAAGGCGCGCCAGGCCACGCGCCGCAAGGGCCTTCTGGAGAGCGCCGCCCTGCCCGGCAAGCTGGCCGACTGCTCGGTGCGCGACGCCGAGATGACCGAGCTCTTCATCGTCGAGGGCGACTCCGCAGGCGGTTCGGCAAAGATGGCGCGCGACCGCTCCATCCAGGCCGTCCTGCCGCTGCGCGGAAAGATCCTGAACGTTGAGCGCGTGCAGGAGCACAGGGCGCTCTCGTCCGAGACCATCCAGTCGCTGATCACGGCCATCGGGACGGGCGTCGACCAGGAGTTCAACATCGAGAAGGCCCGCTACCACAAGATCGTCATCATGACCGATGCCGACGTCGACGGCGCCCACATCCGCATCCTGCTGCTGACGTTCTTCTACCGCTACATGAAGCCCATGATCGAGGCGGGCTACATCTACGTGGCGCAGCCGCCCCTGTACCAGCTGAAGCCCAAGGGCAAGAAGCACGGCAAGTACCTCTACACCGACGAGGAGCTGGAGCTGGAGGCCCGCAAGTTCTCCGACCCCTCGAAGTACACCGTGCAGCGCTACAAGGGCCTGGGCGAGATGGACCCCGAGCAGCTGTGGACCACCACTATGGACCCGAAGAACCGCATCATGCTGCGCGTGACCATCGAGGACGGCATGGCTGCCGAGCGCGCCGTGGCCGACCTCATGGGCACCACGGTCGAGAAGCGCAAGGACTTCATCCAGACCCACGCCAAGGACGTGCGCTTCCTGGACATCTAGCCTGTGGGCGGGCCGCCGCCCGCCTGCGCTTCTTGACGCCTTAGACGCCTAGAAAAGAGGTTTTACGTGGCAAACGACAACACCCATCGCCCCGGCGACGACGACCTGGACGACCAGCTGAGGGGCCCGTCCGACGACGACGCCGACAACCTGGACGACGACGGGGACGACGAGGACATCGACGGCGAGGAGTCCGACGACTCGGACGACTTCGACGACGACCTGGACGGCTCGGACGACGAGTCGGACGAGGACGACGACGAGCAGAACATGAACCTCGCCGGCGCGAACCTTTCGCACACGATATCGGACGAGGCCGGCACGCGCCTGGACCTGACCGACATCCACGGCGGAGCGCTGAAGCCCACCGACATGGCCTCCGAGATGAAGACATCCTTCCTGGAGTACTCCATGTCGGTCATCGTGGCCCGCGCACTGCCCGACGTGCGCGACGGCCTGAAGCCGGTGCACCGCCGCATCCTGTACGCCATGAACGAGGCGGGCATCACCCCGAACAAGCCGCACAAGAAGTCCGCCTGGACCGTGGGCGAAGTCATGGGCAAGTACCACCCCCATGGCGACTCGTCCATCTACGACGCCATGGTCCGCATGGCCCAGGACTTCTCGATGCGCCTGCCCCTGATTGACGGACACGGAAATTTCGGTTCCATCGACGGCGATCCCCCGGCAGCCATGCGTTACACCGAGAGCCGCCTGACGCGCGCAGCCATGGAGATGCTGGCCGACCTGAACAAGGAGACCGTCGACCTGCAGCCCAACTACGACGAGTCCCTGAGCGAGCCCTCCGTGCTGCCCTCGCGCTTCCCCAACCTGCTGGTCAACGGCTCCAATGGTATCGCCGTCGGCATGGCCACCAACATCCCGCCCCACAACCTCAAGGAGGTCACCGAGGCGGTCTGCATGCTGATGGACAATCCCGACGCCACGCTGGACGAGCTCATGACCGTGCTGCCCGGCCCGGACTTCCCCACCGGCGGCATCATCATGGGCACCGACGGCATCCGCGAGGCCTACGAGACCGGCCGCGGCTCCATCACCGTGCGCAGCAAGGTGCACGTCGAGCAGCGCAAGAACGGCCGCCAGCGCCTGGTCATCACCGAGATTCCCTTCCAGGTCAACAAGGGCCTGCTGCAGGAGAAGATCGCTCAGCAGGTGAACGAGAAGAAGATCGACGGCATCTCGGACATGCGCGACGAGTCCAACCGCAAGGGCATGCGCATCGTCATCGACCTGAAGAACGGCGCCGTGCCGCAGGTGGTCCTGAACAACCTGTACAAGCGCACGCAGCTGCAGACGAACTTCGGCGTCATCGACATCGCCCTGGTGGACGGCGTGCCGCGCACGCTGTCGCTGAAGGAGATGCTGCACTACTACATCCTGCACCAGATCGACGTCGTGACCCGCCGCACCAAGTACGACCTGGACAAGGCCCTGAAGCGCGTCCACATCCTGGAGGGCCTGCTGATCGCCGTCGACAACATCGACGAGATCGTGCACATCATCCGCTCCTCGCGCGACGACGCCGAGGCCAAGTCGCGCATGCATGACCGCTTCGGCCTGGACGACGTCCAGGGAGAGGCCATCCTGCAGATGCGCCTGCGCCGCCTGACCGGCCTGGCCCGCGACGAGCTCGTGGGGCAGATCAAGGAGCTGCACCAGATGATCGACTACTACCGCGACCTTCTGGAGCACCCCGACAAGATGCGCGAGGTCATCAAGGACGAGCTGCGCCAGATCTCCGACAAGTTCGGCGACGCGCGCCGCACGAAGATCAATGCCACCGCGGCCGAGGACCTGGACGTCGAGGACCTCATCGCCGAGGAGGACATGGTCGTCACGTTCACGCACGCCAGCTACGTGAAGCGCCTGCCCGTGGCCACCTACCGCCAGCAGCACCGCGGCGGCAAGGGCATGCGCGGCCTGTCGCTCAAGAACAACGACTTCGTCGAGGACCTGTTCGTGGCGAGCACGCACGACTACATCCTGTTCTTCACAAACAAGGGCAAGGTCTACCGCCTGAAGGTCCACGAGCTGCCCATCGGCTCGCGCACCGCGCGCGGCTCGGCTCTGGCCAACGTGCTGAACCTGCAGGAGGGCGAGCACCCCACGGCTGTCCTGACCTGCCGCGACTTCCCCGCCGACGAGTACCTGATGTTCGCCACGCGCGACGGCATGGTAAAGAAGACCGCCATGAGCGACTACGACGTCAACCGCCGCGACGGCCTGATCGCCATCAAGCTGAAGGCCGGCGACGAGCTGGTGAACGTGCGCCGCGTAAAGAAGGGCGAGCGCGTCATCCTGTGCACCACCGACGGCAAGGCCATCATGTTCGACGAGGCCGACGTGCGCCCCATGGGTCGCGACACCTCGGGCGTCCGCGGCATCACCCTGAAGGGCGACGCCAAGATGCTGGGCATGGAGATCACGAACGGCAACGGCGACCTGGTCGTCATCACCGAGAACGGCTACGGCAAGCGCACGCCCGTCTCTGAGTACCCGCTGCACAAGCGCGGCGGCCAGGGCGTCTACACCATCAACATGACGTCCAAGAAGGGCAAGCTGGTGGCCTGCCGCGTCGTGGGCCCGCAGCACGAGCTCATGATCGTGAGCGAGGAGGGCGTCATGCTGCGCGTGAAGGCCACGGACATCTCGAGCCTGGGTCGCGCCACGCAGGGCGTCAAGGTAATGAACCTGACCGACGACGACAAGGTCAGCGCCATGGCCCGCATGGTCGCGCACAAGAAGAAGGCCCCGAAGGCGGCCGCAAAGAACGAGGGCCAGGAGTCCCTGGACCTGGCCGCGGCCGGCGCCAAGGAGGCCGAGTCCGAGGAGGACAGTGTCGATATCGGCGGCGAGGAGGAGTTTGACGCCGACATGCTGGACGACGACGAGTAATCCGCCACGGACGACCGCATAGCACCGCAGAAGGGCCCCAGAGCTTCTCTGGGGCCCTTCCGTGTGTTGTCATGTCTGACAACGGCTGAGGGGCACAGTTTGACTCGTTTTCACAAGCGAAAACGAGTCAAACTGTGCCCCTGTCGCGTGGCTTGTTGGCACCCATCATCCCATCTTGTCCGGACCACCTACGCGTCCGCCGCATCGTCCGTCGGTCCGTGCCATCCACATATGACGGAGGCACCATTCGGTATGTTAACGACGTGGCTAACATACCAAATGGTGCCTCCGTGAGTGGCGCATCGTGTGGCGCGGCGTCCTCCTGGCGCGGCTAGGCCTCGGGGGCCTGCCCGCCGTCGGGCTCGTCAGAGCCGCCGTGGGCAGACATGCTGAAGTCGTCGGGCGAGAGGTTCTCCACGAACTCGTGGAACTTCTGGATCTCCTCCTGCTGCTCCTCCTCGCGCACGGCGCGGAAGTCGGGCATGCCGGCGGTATCCAGGACCTCCTGCTCGGCAAAGATGGGGGCGTGCGTGCGCACCGCCAGGGCGATGGCGTCGGAGGGGCGGGCGTCCACCAGCACCTGCTCGCCGTCGGGCTTCAGGAGGCGCAGCTGGGCGTAGAACGTGGTCCCGTGGACCTCGCTGATGCTGACGCCAGTCAGGCTGCCGTCCAGGGCGTCGATGACGCTGAGCATGAGGTCGTGCGTCATGGGCCGGTTGGATTGCTGGCCGTCCACGCCCATGCTGATGGCCGCCGACTCGACGGCGCCAATGCGAATGGGGAGCTTCGTAGAAGAATGGCCCCGCTTCCCGTGGGGCTTCAGGACCACAAGGGAGGAGGCCACGCCTCCGCCAACCACAACGGCCTGGATATCCATACGAACGAGCGACATACCGATACCTCCCACATACTGTTCGGGTGGATATCGTACCCATATTTCGCTGCAAGAACAAAGAATTCCAAAGTTTGCCCGTGGCTGGCGCTTGGCCTTCACAAACGGCGGACCAGGTGCCGTCCGGTTTCCCGAAACTTTTTTCTGATTCCAAAGAGGACCTGTGGGCTCAAGCGTCCCTCATGAGGCCAAAAAGGGCAGCCGAGAAGAGAAATTTTGAATATATATTTAAATAAAAAAGCGGCGAACATCTGCGGTAAACCAGTACGGCGTGTGTATCGCGAAAAAAAGTTCCAATTCGCGTTTGACAAAGAGGGTCGAGCCGCGTATATTCTTTCCTCGCGGATGGGCCCGTAGCTCAGTTGGTTAGAGCGTCCGGCTGATAACCGGGAGGTCACAAGTTCGAACCTTGTCGGGCCCACCACTTTCTTCGACAATAGTCGCCCCAGCGTGAGCCGAGTCGCCGCTGGGGCGATTATTATTAAGAAGGCAGTTCCATCCGCGTTTCGGGGACATAGCTCAGCTGGGAGAGCGCGGGCTTTGCAAGCCTGAGGTCGTGGGTTCGAACCCCATTGTCTCCACCATGAATACGCTAGCCGGAGGTCATATGACCCCCGGCTTTTTTTTCTTGCACGTGAGATGTACGGATGCTGCCTCCCCGCGTTGTCCGCATATCGCGGTAGGGTCCCCAGGCAGAGGGGCTCCGGGACTTGCGCCGCGTCCCTTGGACCGAAGGCAAGCTACGAGGTCCGGAGAGCCCTCTTAACCAGGAATCAGCCCAAAGAGCTACCGATGTCCAATGGAGCGTTTGCATTCCAACGGGAGCCACCGTGCCACGCTGAGCGCTCATCGCGTTCGTGGGTGGTTTGCACACAGGACGAGACGAGCCGTCCGTAGTAGTCACCAGCGTGCGCCCTGAAGTTCGAGATCGTGTGAGGCCTTGTAATGCCAGCGGAGACTGACTCGTCACTTCTATCCCTAAGTTATTTCTAAGACGCCTCAGACGGCCCCACGTTCGCTGTCGACTTCTGTGAGGGCGTAGGGGTATGTGGACCAGACGGTGGATCAGACGACCTGCCGGGGCCATCCCGTCCGAGTCTGTCGTAGAGCGCGGGGTGTGTCGAAGGTTGTGCCAGGCGAGGCGCATTCGGGCGGTGCAGTCGCGATGGGGCTGGAGATGTATACAACTGGCATCGCACCTGCGACTGCCGCTGTGCCCGCAACGTAGCGCTGACGTGATCTCTCGCCGTGTATGACTAGGGGCTCTACGTTGCTGCACTATGTAATACCGTGTCCTGCTGGCAGCGGCGGGAGACACATTAATACATACAGAGAATGAACTTTAGTAACGTATTACACCAGGTAAATATTGGTTAATACAAGTACCTAGATAGAACGTAGCGGTGTAGTACGCCGGCAGCGCATCACGTTGGTACCCACAGTTGTATTACGACCGTAGTACCGTATTGCTGCGGTTTAAGTATGGTATTACGTCGTGTGTTGCATGCGTAGCATGCGGGTGGGCTAGATTAATACGGTATTTCAAGCCAAGGAAAGAGCATTAATGCCAAAGAAGCCCACCACCTTCAGCATGCGCATGCCGGAGGACATCAACGACAGGATTCAGTCGTACGCTGAGGAGCACCAGTGCACCAAGGCCGAGGCCATGAGCCACTTCGCCCGCGCCGGCATGAAGCTGGAGGACGAGGGAGGCACCACTGCGGAGGCTGACGCGTCTGGCGCGCAGCCTGCGGCGGACCTGGGCCAGAGCATGGACCAGCACTTCGGCAAGGTCATGGACCAGCTGCAGGGCCTTTCGAAGACCGCCGAGTCGCTTCGCGAGTCCTCAACCCAGCAGGCCATAGTTCCCGCCGACGTCAGGCAGAAGGTGCAGGAGTACGCGAAGGCGCACGAGTGCAGCGAGGCGGAGGCCCTTGGCTACTACGCGCGCCTGGGCATCCAGATGACCGACCAGCAGCGTCCCGCATCTGTGGCGGAGGTGGCCGACCTCTCGAAGAAGCTGGACCTCCTGGCAAAGGACAGCCAGATGAAGTCCGAGCAGATGAAGCAGATGAACGAGGCCATCGCGCACATCCGCAAGAACACGGAGCCCGAGACGGTGGAGGTTGAGGGCGAGCTGGCCGACCCCGCCATCGAGGAGGCCAAGTCGCCCCAGCTAAGCGAGGAGGAGAAGGAGCGCCAGGAGGAGGAGCGCACGCGAAAGATCATGACCGACGTCATGAACGAGTACGCTGCGGCCCATCCCACCCCCGCCCCCGAGCCAACTCCTGCCCCCGCGCCGCAGATGTCGCCCTGGCTTCCCGTGCTGGTGGCTGTCATCGTGAGCCTGGTCATGGGCATCATCGTCATATTGGTGACCCACTAGGGCGCAGCACATGGAGAAGTGCCACAGATGACGTGTGCCACCTGCGGTCACGCAAGGTTGGGTACGTCGGAGCGCTACTATTCACATGGATATTGTTGCCGCTTGCCGATTACAGAGAAAGAGGGTCAGATGGCGGAGTCAGTCAACAACGACGAGCGCGGGGACATCTCGCCCGAGCTGGACCAGCTGTCGAGCGCACTCATGGGTGACGCCCTGGACCTTCTGGCCGACGGGCAGCCGGTGAACGTGCTCGTGGTGGTTGAGGACGCGCAGAGAAACGTGGCCTCCTTCCAGTTTGCCGATGACGGTCCGGAGGAGACGCTGCGCGCGGCCCACGAGCAGGTGCTGAAACTGGCGGCCGCCGGAGGCGACCCGAAGAGCCACCTTGGCGAGCCCGTTCGCTACGCGGTCGCGTACGAGGGCATGGTGTGCGACACGGACGGTGCGTACCGGGACGCTTTGTTGGTGGAGTTCGGGGAGCGCGGGCGAAAGAGCTACTCCGCCTACTCGTTCTTCACGGGCCGCGGAAAGCACGACAGGTTCCGATGGAGCGAGCCTGCGCCGGCCGGCGAGCTGGACTCGCTGCTGTAGCGACCATATGCGCAAACAACCAGCGGTAATACCGCTGTCCTTCTTGCCTAATACATATGTAGTAGTGGTCCGCCCGGATGTGGTTGGGTGGGCCGAGGACTAGAAACGGGGAACGCATGCTCCAGGAGCACATTCGCAACATCGCAATCATCGCGCACGTCGACCACGGCAAGACCACGCTGGTGGACGCCATGCTGAAGGCCACGGACGCCTTCCGTGCGGGCCAGCAGGTCCAGGAGCGCGTTCTGGACTCCAACGACCAGGAGCGCGAGCGCGGCATCACCATCCTGTCGAAGAACATCTCAATCGAGTACAAGGGCGTAAAGATCAACGTCATCGACACCCCGGGCCACGCCGACTTCGGCGGCGAGGTCGAGCGCGTGCTAAAGATGGCCGACGGCGCCCTGCTGCTGGTGGACGCGGCCGAGGGCCCCATGCCCCAGACGCGCTTCGTCCTGCGCCACGCCATCGCCGCGCACCTGGCCGTCATGGTGGTCATCAACAAGATCGACCGCGAGGGCGCCAACCCCGAGAAGGCCCTGAACGACTGCCTGGACCTGATGATGGACCTGGGCGCCTCCGACGAGGAGCTCGAGTTCGCCATGGAGCACGTCGTGTACTGCTCGGCGGTCAACGGCTTTGCCCGCCTGGACCCCGATGACGGCAACATGGACATGTACCCCCTGCTGGACATGATCGTGGACGCCATGCCCGCCCCCGACGTGGACCTGGACGGCCCCCTGGCCATGCAGTGCGTGACCATCGACCACAGCGACTACGTGGGCCGCATCGGCATCGGCCGCATCTACTCGGGCACCATCCACGACGGCGACAACATCCTGGTGGTAAAGAACGACGGCTCGCGCGCAATGGCGCAGGTGAAGCAGCTGTTTACCTTTGACTACCTGGGCCGCAAGGAGTGCAAGCAGGCGGAGGCCGGCGACATCGCGGCCGTCGTGGGCATCGACCGCACCGACATCGGCGACGTCTACACCGACCCCGAGAACCCGGTCGAGCTGGAGCCCATCGAGATCGACCCGCCCACCCTGGCCATCATCTTTGAGGCCAACACCTCCCCGCTGGTGGGCCGCGACGGCGACATCGTGGGTGGCCGCCAGCTCAAGGAGCGCCTGATGCAGGAGCGCGAGAACAACGTGACCATGTGCATCGAGGAGCTGCCCGACAAGACCGGCATCGAGGTGGCCGGCCGCGGCATCCTGCACCTGTCGGTCCTGATGGAGCAGATGCGCCGCGAGGGCTTCGAGTTCCAGGTTGGCCGTCCCCGTGTCCTGTTCAAGAAGGAGCACGGCCAGGTACTGGAGCCCATCGAGGCGGCCGTGGTGGAGTGCGACCCCGAGTACTCCGGCAAGGTCATCGAGGTCTTCGGCAACGCCGGCGGCACCATGACGAACATGGAGACCGGCACGAAGCAGACGCACCTCGAGTTCAAGATTCCGACGCGCGGCATCATGGGCCTGAAGACCCGCATCATGAACGTGACCCACGGCGACGCGGTTTTCTACCACAACTTCGCGGAGTACGGCCCCTACGCCGGTGACATCGGCGGCCGCCAGAACGGCGCCATGATCTCCATGAGCACCGACAAGGCCGTCGCCTACGCCCTGGGCACGCTGCAGGAGCGCGGCACGCTGTTCGTCTCGCCCGGCACCGAGTGCTACGAGGGCATGCTGGTGGGCGAGCGCAGCAGGCCTGGCGACATGACCGTGAACGTGGCCCGCACGAAGAACCTGGGCAACCAGCGTTCCTCGACCGCAGACATCGCCGTTCAGCTGACGCCCCCGCGCACCTTCACGCTGGAGGAGGCGCTGGAGTACATCATGGACGACGAGCTGGTTGAGGTCACGCCCAAGAACATCCGCATGCGCAAGCGCCTGCTGACCGAGACCGAGCGCCGCAAGTGGGCCGTGCAGCACGGCAAGGTGGCCAAGCTGAACTAGAAAAATATTTTCTAGAAAAGTCTGGCCAAGACGCAGTGGGTTCCTGTATACTAACCCCTGCGGTTTTACGGAGAGTTGTCCGAGTGGCCGAAGGAGCACGATTGGAAATCGTGTATACGTCTAAAGCGTATCCTGGGTTCAAATCCCAGACTCTCCGCCAGTAAAACTTTCGCGGCGTCCCATTTTGGGGCGCCGCGTCACCCTTACGGAGGGGTGGCAGAGTGGTTGAATGCGGCGGTCTCGAAAACCGTTTACCCCTTCGGGGGTACGAGGGTTCGAATCCCTCCTCCTCCGCCATTTAAGGCATCGGACCGGTCCTGTGGGCCGGTCTTTTTTACGTCGATTTTCTTGCCCGGGTGGGGCGGTGGCGTAGACGCCGTGCTGTCGGGTATGCTCTAGCCATCACTTGACTTGGCAGAACCAATCGAGGTGTTTCGATGGCACAAAATCAGACAGACGGCGCGCCGACCCGGCAGGGGCACTACCTCTCGCGCTCGTGGGCGCTTCTGACCCAGCAGAAGGGCTGGATAAAGCCCATGCTGGTCATGTCGGTGGCGCGCTTCGTCCCCGTTTTTGGAGACCTGGGCATCAACGGCTACGCCCTTGAGTGGGGTCGCCTGACTGCGTGGAACGTGGACGCCGCCCCAAAGCAGAAGAACGTAAAGGTGGGCAAGCTCATCTCCAGCGGCTGGCGCGGATTCCTCGTAGGGCTGGTGTGGGTGGCCGCGCTGTGCGTGGCCTACTGGATCGTGAACGGCTTGCTGAGCCTGATTCCCCACTACGAGAACAGCGGCTGGTCGGACCTGGTCGACCTGGCCTTCTTTGTGGGTGGCCTCATCTGGAGCGTCATGGCCCTGGTGGCTCAGCTGCGCGCGACCATATACGAGAGGCTGGGCACTGGCTTCAGGCTGGACCGCATATTCCAGATGTTCCGCCGCGACTTCGGCGACCTGTGGCGTGTCGTGGGCATCGACCTTTTGGGCGGCCTCATCGCCGGTGCCGTCGTGGCCGTTTTTGGCATCGCCCTTCTGGGCATGCTGCTGCCCTCCATCGTCAGCCTCGTCGAGAACGTGGGGTCGGGCTCCTACGGCATGATGTACGGGTACGGCATGTCCAACGGCATGGACATGAGCACCTGGATGGCCACGCAGGACCTGCTGCACGCCATCTCCAGCTCCATCCCCGCCCTGGTGCTGATGCTTTTCTGCCTGAACCTGGTGCATGTGATCTTCCGCATGCTGACCACAACGGCCACGGCCCTGTGGATGCGCCAGTTCGACGTGCCCCGCTGGGGAACGAGCTCCGACCCCCTGCCCCAGGATACGGCTCCCAGCTCCGGTGCTCCGCAGCTGCCCATGGCTCCGGCTGGTCAGGCTCCCCAGACGGCGTCAGCTGCCGCACCTGGAGCTACGCCTGCCGCCGCACCGTCGCCGGTCCAGCAGCCTGCCCCTAATGCTCAGCAGTCTGCGCAGCCGGCTGAGTCTCCGGCTCCCGCCGCGCCAGCATTTGACGTTTCGAGCACGCCCGAGGCTCCCCATGCGCCCGTGGCCCCGAAGGCCCCCATCCCCATGCCGCCCGTGAGCACGCAGCCCGAGCCGCCGGTTGCACCGACCGTCGACTCCCCCGTTGCCGCCCAGCCGACCCAGGTGCCGGCGCCTTCTGTACCCGCTGAGTCCGCCGAGCCCACCACCGTGCTCGGGTCTGGTGACGAGGTCACGACCCAGATGCCGGCTCAGCCCACGACTAGGCTGGACGCCGCACCCGCCCCGGCGGCTTCCACGGACGTCTCCGCGTCTGCAGAGGCACCGGCCTCCGGCACCGCCTGCGCCCAGAGCCAGGGAGTTGCGGCCAGCCCCAGCGAGTCGCAGGGTGATTCTCAGGAGTAGATGAAACGGGCTCGCGGATAGATGGAGAGCTGTCGAGCCGCATGCCCTTCTTGCACAGTGGATGTGTTGTGGGCCTGGAGAAGGACAAACCGAATATTCCAGACGAATCGAATCGCAGAGGCAGCGCCCCCGGACTTCGGTCCGGGGGGCGCTTCGTTATGGAGGACCTGCGTGTGCACTACATAACGATTCAAACCAAAACAAAGGCAAGAAGGGCGAATGAGCTGCCGCTTCGTCAAACCGTGGCAATCTAGCTGACAGCCCTGGGCCAGCTTGTGGCAAGTGGGGTTTGCTACGGTTCCAATGGGTGCCGCGTTGGAGGGGCGAACGGAGGCAGGCGACAGCCACGAGGGGAGCCAGCGCAGTTATAGGGCTTTCGTGCAGCCGACGGTTCGTGTGCTATAGTGCACAACCGTACTTTCCTGCTCCGGGTGCAAACCTTCACGTCCCGGAGCCATTAGCCCAGAGGAGGTGACAACATGAAGGCTTATGAACTGCTGTATTTTGTCGATCCCACCGCAACTGAGGAGGCCCGTGCCGGCGTCTCCAAGCGCATCGAGGATGCCGTGACCGTTGACGGAGGCGTCATCGACAACGTCGAGGACTGGGGCAAGCGCAAGCTGGCCTACGAGATCGACGGACTCACCGAGGGTGACTACATCCTCGTCAACTTCCACGCGGCTCCCTCCGCAATCGCCGAGCTCGATCGCGTCCTGCGCATCAGCGACACGTGCAAGCGTCACATGATCGTGCGTCGCGACGACAAGGAGTAGGCATGGAAGCGCGGGCATAGTCCCGCAGACGAGAGGTAGTGAGAATCATGAGCATCAACAGGGTGAACATCTCGGGCAATCTGACGCGCGACCCCGAGCTGAGGTCCACGACCAGCGGAACGCAGGTCCTGACCTTTGGCGTCGCGGTGAACGACCGTCGTCGCAACCAGCAGACGGGCGAGTGGGAGGACGTTCCCAACTTCGTCGATTGCGTCGTGTTTGGCTCCCGTGCCGACGCTCTTTCCCGCTTTCTGAGCAAGGGTTCCAAGGTGGCCATCGAGGGCAAGCTCCGCTACAGCTCGTGGGAGCGTGACGGGCAGCGCAGGAGCAAGCTCGAGGTGATCGTGGACGAGATCGAGTTCATGTCGCCCAGGAACAGCCAGGGCGGACAGCCCAGGCAGCAACCGCAGCAGGGCGGCTACGAGGCACCGGCGTACAACGCGCCCAGCCCCTCGTACGCGGCACCGGCTCCGCAGCAGCAGGCACCCGCCCAGCCTCAGACCTCCCAGCGTCCTCCTGTGACGAACCCGCCCAACGCGGACGTGTTCGACGAGGACATCCCCTTTTAAGTAGGATGCGGCGGCCCGACGGCCGCCCAAAGAAAGGCATCGTGACATGGCTCAGCGTCAAAAGCAAGAGTATCAGCGTCAGCCGCGTCGCAAGTACTGCCAGTTCTGCAAGGAGAACACCGAGTACATCGACTACAAGGATGTGCAGCTTCTCCGCAAGTTCATGACCGACCGTGGCAAGATCAAGCCTCGTCGCGTCACTGGCGCCTGCACGCAGCATCAGCACGACATCGCAATGGCCATCAAGCGCGCTCGCGTGATGGGTCTGCTCCCCTACACGATCACCGTGGTCTCCAGCCGCGGTGGCCGCAACCGCGGCTAGCAGGCAGGACAGCTCAGCAAGTGAGCGTCTTCGAGCGACATGGCAACGGAATGCCCGAGCCCCCTACGGGGCTGAAGGACGAGACGAGGGACGACGAGATTCTGAAGGTCGTCGACGACGACCCGCAGGAGCCCAGTCCCATGGGCACCAGGGAGCCCAACCTCATGTGGGGCGTGGCCTGGTGCGCGGTCGGCATGGCTTGCATGCTGGTGGAGCAGGGCATAGGGTGCGCACTCGCGGCGTTTGGCGCCGCAGTGCTCCTGACCCTGGGAAGCCGGCGCAGCCGCGTGTCTCTGGCCGTGGTGCTGCTGGTCGGCAGCGTCCTGTGTGGCGTTGCTGACGGCATCCGCTACGGGCTGTGGGATGGCGTCGACACCGGCGTCAACGCGGCGGTGTGCGCGGGCGTGGTGGCGGCCGTGGCATTTGCCACGTGCAGCCGCCGAAGGTCGAACACCCTCATGTGCCTGACCGCCCTCGCGGTGGCACTGGTCTCGCTCCTGATCTCCGAGGCCGAGGCGGCATGGACGGGTACCACCGTCTCTGCCGTGGTGGACCAGGCGATGTCTGCCCTTTCGGGTGCGGACGTCTCTTTGTCCACCCAGCAGCAGCTGGGCGTCATAGCCCCGCTGGTCAGCCTGGTCTGGCCGGTTGCCTACCTCCTGGTGGCGGCCATCTGGACCTCCCTTGCATACCTGGGTGCCCGCGTGGCTCTGGGTCGCATGGGGCGCCAGGCCTCGACGGCAAATCTCTTCATGAACTTCGAGATGCCGTTGTGGGTGCCCGGGGTGCTGCTGGCCGGGGTCGTGGCCATCGTGGCCGCGCAGAACCTGCCGTGGTGGGGCGACGCCCTGCGCATGGTTGGTTCAAACGCGGTCATGTACGCCCGCGTGGGTTTGGCCGTGCAGGGCATAGCCCTGCTGTCCTGGCTCATGCAAAAGAACAAGGTGTGGCCTGTGCTGCAGGCGTTCGCCTTCGTTCTGGCCCTGTACCTGGAGCTTTCCTTCTTTGCCATGAGCGTCGTGGGTCTTGTGGACGTCTGGGCGAACTTCCGCCATCTACCGCATGGCGAGTCGTCCGACGGCAGGGCCCCACAAAGTAAGTAAGGTGTCGGCGAGAGCCGACTAACCAAAGGAGTGTCCCATGAAAGTCATCCTTCTGGGTGAGCTGAGGGGCAAGGGCGGCGAGGGCGACGTCGTGGACGTGGCCCAGGGCTTCGCGGAGAACTACCTGTTCCCCAACAAGATCGCCCAGCTTGCCACCAAGGGTAACCTGAAGCAGCTTGAGGAGCGCAGGCACGTCATCGCCAAGCGCGAGGAGAAGCGCATTGCCGACGCCAACGCCCTCAAGGCGCAGATCGACGGCCAGAAGGTCACCGTCGACGCCAATATCGGCGACGAGGGCCAGCTGTTTGGCTCCATCACCACCGCTCAGATTGCCGATGCGGTGAAGGCCCAGCTGAACGCTGAGGTCGACCGCAAGCGCATCGAGCACGCCAACGCGATCAAGACCGCCGGTGCCCACAAGGTCACCGTCAACCTGTACCGCGACATCAACGCCACCCTCACCGTGCAGGTCGGCCCCGAGGCCGCTGCTGAGGAGCCCGAGGAGGCTCCCGCCGAGGCTGAGGATCAGGCTGAGGCCGCCGAGGAGCAGTCCACCGAGGCTGCTGAGTAATCCTTCGGCACAACGCCATCGCAGGCCCGGACGGAGTCCATCCGCCCGGGCCTTTTGCTATCGCACAACGAGCGAGCGTTGCCCTTCTTGGCATTGAGGCGTGTGTGAGCTGTCCCGACGGAGCAATCAGCACTGACAGTCGTCTGTAGCTGTTACTTCGTGGCGCGTATGGCTATATATTTTGGTATGGCGCCCGCAGCGAAGGCGGGCAAGAAGGACGAACGGAGGACGACACTTGGCTGATGCTGACTACGACGTCAACCCCACGCGAGCCACGCTGCAGCAGCAGGGCGTGATGCCGCAGGACCCGGCTGCCGAGAAGTCGGTCCTGTCGGCCATGCTGATCTCGACGGACGTGCTGCAGGACGCGCTGGTGGAGCTGGAGCCCAGCGACTTCTACATCCCGTCCAACCGAAAGATATTCGAGGGCATGGAGGCGCTGTTCGCAAAGAGCGACCCCGTGGACCCGGTGTCCCTGGCGGACTACCTGCGCACGGAGGGGCAGCTGGACCAGGTGGGCGGCATGGCTTACCTGCTGGAGCTGGGAAACAACACGTTTGCCCTGGCAGGCTGGCACCACCACGCCGAGATGCTGCGCCGCGACGCCATCCTGCGCCAGATGATCGGCGCCTCCGCGCAGAT
The DNA here is from genome assembly GCA_051878835.1 of Atopobiaceae bacterium. Taxonomy (GTDB): domain Bacteria; phylum Actinomycetota; class Coriobacteriia; order Coriobacteriales; family Atopobiaceae; genus Olsenella_K. Next base: position 15,770 of record JBJEKW010000027.1, on the reverse strand, counting down.
CAGCGCGCTGGCCTTCGACGCCCCCGAGGACACGAAGGAGGTCGTGGACCGCGCCGAGCGCATGATCCTCTCGGTGACGGACCGCGACGTGCGTTCCACGTACTCCACGCTGTCCGACGTGATGGAGCAGCTGTACACCGAGCTGGGCGAGATGAGCGCCAGCGACAACAAGACCTTCGGCGTCCAGACCGGCTACCCCGGCATCGACTCCAGGCTTCTGGGCCTGCGCCCCGGCCAGATGGTGGTCATCGGCGCCCGCCCTGGCGTGGGAAAGACGTCGTTCGCCCTGAACCTGATGGTGAACGCCGCCGCACAGGGCGCGTCCATCGCGTTCTTCTCGCTCGAGATGTCCAAGGCCGAGATCGCCCAGCGCCTGCTGTCGGCGCAGGCAAAGATCGGCCTGATGGACATCCGCTCGGGCAACATCCGCGACAACCAGTGGCCGCAGATCCTGGAGGCGGTCAACAGCCTGTCCGACCTGGACATCATGATTGACGACACGCCCGGCACCACGGTGACCGAGATACGCGCCAAGGCCCGCCGCATGCTGCACGGAAAGGAGCTGGGCCTGGTCATAGTGGACTACCTGCAGCTGCTGAGTCCCCCGGCGGGCGGCAACCGCAACGACAACCGCGCCACGCAGGTCTCCGAGATGTCTCGTGGCATAAAGATCATGGCCAAGGACCTGGGCGTGCCCGTGGTGGCGCTGTCGCAGCTGAACCGTCAGGTGACCGGCCGCACGGGCCAGCGCCCGCAGCTGTCCGACCTGCGTGAGTCGGGCTCCATCGAGCAGGACGCCGACATCGTCATCCTGCTGGACCGCTCGATGACCGACGAGGAGGCCGAGCGCGCCGACCGTCCCGACAAGGACGTCACGGACTTCATCATCGCAAAGAACCGTTCAGGCCCGCTGGACACGGTGCCGCTGATGTTCCTGCCGGGCTCGACGAAGTTCGTCGAGGTGGACCGCAACCACAGCGAGTAGCAAGAAGTGACTATGGAGCGCACCCCGCGGGGTGCGCCCTGTCATATACTAGGCACGTCTGGGCGCTTGCGCCCGGAAGCGCCTAGAGTGGCGATGGCCCAATAGCATGAGAGGAATGCGCATGGCTGCAGATGTTCTCGTTGGCACCCAGTGGGGCGACGAAGGCAAGGGCAAGGTAACGGACCTCATTTCGGGTGACTACGACGTGGTGTGCCGCTACGCCGGTGGCGCCAACGCCGGTCACACGGTGGTGGCAAACGGCCACAAGCTGGCACTGCACCAGGTGCCTTCCGGCGTCATGTACCAGGGCGTATATCCCGTCATCGGCAACGGCTGCATCGTGGACCCCGAGATTTTGCTGGGCGAGATGGACGTGCTGGCCGAGCAGGGGATCTCTTGCAAGGACCTCAAGATTTCGGGCAACGCCCACATCGTGATGCCCTACCACAAGGACCTCGACGGCGCGCACGAGAAGAAGCTGGGCAAGAACCTCATCGGCACCACGAAGCGCGGCGTCGGCCCCTGCTACATGGACAAGATGAACCGCACCGGCCTGCGCATGCAGGACATGCTGGACGAGCACATCTTCCGCGAGAAGCTGGAGAGCGCCCTGGCCTACACCAACCCCATCCTGGAGAAGGTCTACGGCCTGCCCACCTACACGGTCGAGCAGATCTGCAAGACCTACCTACCCATGGCCGAGCGCCTGCGCCCCTACATCGTGGAGAGCTCGCTGTTCCTGAACGAGCAGCTCGAGCAGGGCAAGAGCATCCTGTTTGAGGGCGCCCAGGCCACGATGCTGGACATCGACCACGGCACCTATCCCTTCGTGACCTCCTCCAACTGCACCGCCGGCGGCGCTGTGACCGGCTCGGGCGTCGGCCCGACCAAGATCCACCGCGTCCTGGGCGTGGCGAAGGCCTACCTGACCCGCGTGGGCTCCGGTCCCTTCCCGACCGAGCTGTACGACGAGACCGGCGACAAGCTGACCGAGGTCGGCCACGAGTACGGCGTCACCACGGGCCGCAAGCGTCGCTGCGGCTGGTACGACGCGGTCGTCGTGAACTACGCCGCGCGCGTGAACGGCCTGACCGACCTGGCCATCACCAAGCTGGACGTGCTGGGCTGCCTGGACGAGATCAAGGTCTGCGTTGCCTACGAGTGCAACGGCCAGCGCTACACCACCGTGCCCGAGCACCAGAGCGTGTTCTACCACGCGAAGCCCGTGTACGAGACGCTGCCCGGCTGGAAGTGCGACATCTCGGGCGTGCGCGACTTCTACAAGCTGCCGCGCGAGGCAAAGGACTACATCGACTTCCTGGAGCAGCTGGCTGGCGTGCGCGTGTCCATCATCACCGTTGGCCCCGACCGCGAGCAGACGATCGACCGCTACTGGCACTAAGGAACTGACCTGCGCCCCTGGCGCACACCCGGCCCCGGCGCTCGTGCGTCGGGGCCTTTGCGTCGAACGCGGACGCATGTAATTCTGGCAAGAAGGGCGCACGCGCGCCCGACGAAGGAGGACTCATGGCACAGAAGGTCGACATTCTACTGCTGGGCTCCGGCGGGCGAGAGCACGCCCTGCTAAAGAAGCTGTCCGAGTCGCCCAGGGCCGGGAAGCTGTACGTGGCCCCCGGCAACGGCGGCATGCTGCAGCTGGCGCAGCATGCGCCCGTGGACCAGGACTCCCCCGCCGACGTCGCCGCCTGGGCAAAGGCCAACGGCATCGGCCTGGTGGTCATTGGCCCCGAGGCACCGCTGGTCGAGGGCGTGGGCGACGCCGTCCGCGCCCAGGGCATCCCCGTGTTTGGCCCCAACGCAGACGCGGCCCAGATGGAGGGCTCGAAGGAGTTCGCAAAGAAGGTCATGGAGCGCGCCGGCGTTCCCACTGCCCGCTATCGCAGCTTCACCGACGAGGCCTCCTGCGCCGACTACGTGCGCCAGCTGGGTGGCCCCTGCGTCGTGAAGGCAGACGGCCTGGCCGCCGGCAAGGGTGTCATCGTGGCCCAGACCACCGAGCAGGCCCTGGAGGGCGTCAGCGAGTGCTTTGGCGGCCACTTCGGCGACGCCGGCCGCACGGTCATCGTGGAGGAGATGCTGGAAGGCCCCGAGTGCAGCCTGCTGGCGCTGACCGACGGAAAGACCCTCGTGCCCCTGGCCACCAGCCAGGACCACAAGCGCGCCCAGGACGGCGACCGCGGTCCCAACACCGGCGGCATGGGCGTGTACTCCCCCGTCCCCATCCTTCTGCCCGGAGAGCTGGACGCCATGGTGGACATCGAGAAGCGCGTGGTTGCCGAGCTGGCCTCGGAGGGCATCACGTACTCCGGCTGCCTCTATGGCGGCTTCATGCTGACGAAGGATGGCCCCAAGGTGCTGGAGTTCAACGCGCGCTTCGGCGACCCCGAGACCCAGGTGGTCCTGCCCCGCATGAAGGGCGACCTGGTGGCGGCCTTCCTGGCCTGCGACAACGGCACGCTGAGCCCCGACATGGTGGCCTGGGACGACGACTGGGCCGTGTCGGTGGTGCTGACCAGCGCCGGCTACCCCGGCTCGTACCGCAAGGGCCTGCCCATCACCGGCATCGACGACGCCGACGCCATGCCCGGTGTCACGGTGTACCATGCCGGCACAAAGCTGGCCGACGACGGCACCGTGCTGACGAACGGCGGCCGCGTGTTGGACGTGACGGCCGTGGCCCCCACCTTCGAGGACGCGCGCAACCTGGCCTACCAGGCGTGCGACAAGATCTTCTTCGAGGGAAAGACCTATCGCCACGACATCGGCATCAAGGCCATCAAGGGCAGGGCAAACCTGTAGCACTTCCAAAATATGGGTATTAACTGAGGTGCCCAAGGCACAACCAGAAGGCAACCGGCCACGCGTCGGTTGCCTTCTTCGAATCCTCGAAAGGCGGGACGCATGGATTCACAGAACAACAACCCCATTCAGGATGACGGTACCGTAAAGCCCATGACGGACGCGGCAAACGAGGTCAGCGCCGCGACGTCTGCCTTCACCTTCGACGGCGACCGCAGCGCCAGCGACCACGAGTCGGGGCTACCCCGGCGGCGTGGCCTGGTGCTGGGCGGTGATGACCCGCGCGACGCACAGCTAGAGGAGCGCGTGCTCAGCGAGGACGTGGCATGGAAGGGCCTCATCTTTAGCGTGAACCGCCTGCGCGTGCAGATGCCCGACGGCAAGCAGGCCCTGCGCGACGTCGTGTGCCACCCCGGCGCAGTGGCCATTGTGGCGCTGACCACCGACGGACGCATCTGCCTGGTGCGCCAGTACCGCACCGCGCTGGGCCGCGTGACCGTGGAGATCCCCGCGGGCAAGCTGGCCCCGGGCGAGGACCCGCTGGACTGCGCCAACCGCGAGCTTCTGGAAGAGACGGGCATGCGCGCGCAGAAGATGGCCTTCTTGACCACCATTGCCACCAGCGCGGGGTTTGCGAACGAGCTCATACACATCTACATGGCCACGGGCCTGACGTATGACCACAGCAGCCCCGACGCCGACGAGTTCATCAACGTGGACCTGGTGGACGTGAACGAGTTCATCGACGCCGTGCTGGACGGCAAGGTGGAGGATGCAAAGACCGTCGTGGGCGCCCTCATCTGCGATGCCGTCAGCCATCGCCTGACGCCGAACCAGGACTAGCGGGTGGTCCGGCGGGTGCGGCGTTTCTGAAGCCAGACTGCGCCGTGACCGTCTGATTGTGTGTGCTCGCCGACCTCGGCTCCACGATTGTGCGTGAATCGTATACTGAACTCGAGTGTGTACGAGGTGTTTCGCGCGTGCCGCCTCCCTGTACGGGCGGCACACATATGCATGTAGGTCAGATATACGAGCCGCGAACGGGGAGAGGCATGCCTCATAAGAAACAGGAGATGTCCCGCATCCAGACGAACGCCCTGAACGCCGACCAGGCCGAGGAGCTGTTCAGCAAGGTAGACGAGACCGGTCACACAAATGAGGAAACCGCAAAGCGCGAGCGCCGCCATCGCCACGACACGGGCAATGGCGTGGACGTGGACCCGCTGGCGGACGAGGACCCTTCGGGTTCGAACGTGGGAAAGACCATCACCAAGGTGGCCGTCATCTTCGTAGTCGTGTTCTTCCTCATCATCGTGGGCGCGCAGGTCTTCTTTGGCTTCATTCGCCGCTCGAACACCGCGAACCTGTCGGCCAGCGTGAACGTGCGCACCGTGGCCAGCGCCCTGCGCGATGGCGTCGACTGGGGCAACGGCTTCACGCAGTTCCCCGAGGACTTCACCGTGCAGGAGGCCGACGAGAACACCGGTCGCGTGGAGGTCACGGTGGTGGACACCACCTCCGAGACCGTGCTGGAGTGCCTGGCCGGCTCCCAGGTGCAGGCTGCCGCCCTGGCCACGAACGCGCTGCTGAACCAGAACATCAACACGGTAACCTACCACGTGCAGGTGCACCTGGATGAGAACGGAAAGATCCTGACCTCGTCGTTCTTTGGCTTCTTCAAGCCGCAGGGTGAGGTCACGTCGCTTATCACGTTCGTCTGGACAAAGACCAACACCGACTCCGGCGTGCACTTCAACTGCACCATCTCGGGCATCGACGATGAGCTGCAGGAGGTCCTGCGCGACCAGATCACGAACCGCTTCACGCCGTCCTCCATCCTGGGCCTGAGCAACGACGCCGGAAAGAGCGTCACGGTGCAGGACGACAGCTCCGACAGCTCCAGCTCGGACTCCAGCAGCTCTAGCAGCTCGTCCAGCAGCGACGCCACCTCGAGCTCGACCTCAGACGAGGAGGCCGGCGGCGTGGACGACGGCACCACCACCAACGGCGCCGCGTCCACCACCAGCAGCGACACGTCGCAGAAGGCCGCCGCATAGCAGTCAAACGTATCGGGCAAGAAGGGCCGTCCACTTGGGGCGGCCCTTCTTTTGTGCCTGCCCCCCTGTGGCGCTGGCCCTTCTTCAAAGATGAAGAGATGCTCAAGCCCTGTGCGCCTGGGGCCCGCGGACTACCTTCGGTCGATTTGTATCTATACTGGATGAGTCTTTGGACGAAAGGCAAGCCAAGCAATTCAGGAGGCAGCAATGGCCGAAGCACCGCTTGTGGGAATCATCATGGGCTCGAAGTCCGACATGCCCGCCATGGAGGCATGCACGAAGCAGCTGGAGGAGTTCGGCGTCCCGTACGAGCTAGTGGTGGCCTCTGCGCACCGCGCGCCCGCAAAGGTGCACGCCTGGGCCTCCTCTGCCGCGGACCGCGGCATCAAGGTCATCATCGCCGCTGCCGGCAAGGCCGCTCACCTGGGCGGTGTCGTGGCGGCATACACCCCGCTGCCCATCGTGGGCGTTCCCATGAAGACCAGCGACCTGGGCGGCATGGACTCGCTTCTGTCCATGGTGCAGATGCCCTCGGGCGTGCCCGTGGCGTGCGTGGCCATCGGCGGCGCAAAGAACGCCGCCATCTACGCCACGCAGATCCTGGGTGCCACCGACCCGAAGTGGCGCGAGGTCATCGTGAAGTTCAAGGAGGACATGGCGAACGCCTAGGTGGCATCGCACGTCCTTGGGCCGCGCCGGGCTAGCGCCCTGGCGCGGCCGTTCCAGCAAGGGAGGATTGTTCCAAGTGACGAAGCAGGAGCTTCTAGATCAGATAAAGGTGTCCATGAAGGCGCACGACAAGGTGCGCACCTCCATCCTGCGCCAGGTGAACCAGGCCATAAAGCAGATCGAGGTCGACCAGCGCCGCGAGGTGACCGAGGCCGACATCACCGCCGCCATAAAGAAGCTGCAGAAGGTAACCGACGAGGAGCTGGACGGCCTGCGCAAGGCCGGCGCGGCGACGCACGCCGAGCGCATCGCCGACCTGTCGTCCCAGGCCCAGACCCTGGCCAGCCTGCTGCCGCACCAGGTGTCCGGCGCAGACCTGGAGGCCCTGGCCGACCAGCTGCTGCAGCAGCTGGGTGCCACCACGAAGCGCGACATGGGCAAGGTCATGGGCGCGCTGAACAAGGCAACCAACGGCAACTTCGACAAGCCCGCCGCGGCCGCGTACCTGGGCCGGAAGCTCTCGTAGCAGGTGCCCATGAAGCACAAGGCAGCCCACTCCGCCCAGCCCGAGCGCCGCAAGCTGACTCCCCGAAGGGTCATCTCCACCATCCTTCTGGTGGTGGGAATCATCCTTCTGGTGGGAGCCAGCGGCTACTGGCTCTCGAAGCAGTGGGAGTACCACGAGCAGGACGTCGAGAACCAGAAGCTGGCCAACTACGCGTCGTTCCCCGAGGGCGACGACGGCCCTCCCCAGATAGACTGGGCGGGCCTGAAGGCCATGAACCCCGACATCGTCGGCTGGATCTACATACCCAACACCGCCATCAACTACCCCGTGTACCAGGGCGACTCCAACGACAAGTACCTGCACACGAACGCGGAGGGACAGTACTCGGTCGGCGGCCAGGTGTTTCTGGACTACCAGAACACGAAGCCGGGCATGGTGGACCAGCAGTCCATCATCTACGGCCATCACCTGCGCAACGGTGCCATGTTCAAGGCCGTGGCCGACATGGACAACCAGACCACGTTCGACGCCACGACCACCGTGTGGTACCTGACCGAGCAGCAGAACTACGAGCTGGAGCCGCTGCTCCTGTACTACACCACGGGCAGCGACACGGACGTGCGAAACCTGAACCCGGGCACACCCGACGACCTGCGCACCTACCTGCAGTCCAAGCTGGCATCGGCGCAGACCAGCCGCTCGGACGCCCAGCAGGTCATCCAGAGCACCCAGCACGTGCTGACGCTGGTGACGTGCAACTACTACCAGGACGACGGCAGGACCGTTTTGCTGTGCGTCCCCAAGTCGGAGGCGCAAGACTCCTGACGGCACCGCCAACCAGGGGAAACGACGGAGAGGATACGGTAACACCACCATGCTTGACCCAACGGAGATCGGGTACGACCCGGTGACGTCCGACCCGGACGCCATCCACGAGGAGTGCGGCGTATTTGGCATCTGGGCGCCCAACCGCGACGTGGCACGCCTGACGTACTTTGGCCTGCGCGCCCTGCAGCACCGCGGACAGGAGTCCGCCGGCATTGCCGTGGGCGACGGCAACACCGTGCTGGTGCGCAAGGACCTGGGCCTGTGCGGCCAGATCTTCTCGGACGCCGACCTGCAGGCCATGCCCGGCAAGGTGGCCATTGGCCACGTGCGCTACGGCACGTCCGGCGCGCGCAGCTGGGAGGCCGCGCAGCCCCACCTGTCCACAATCAACGACGTCATCATTGCCCTGGCCCACAACGGCACGCTGGTGAACTCGGACCAGCTGCGCGCCGAGCTGGTGCGCCTGGGTATCCCCTTCAGGTCCAACACCGACTCCGAGGTGGCCGCAAAGCTGATTGGCTACTTCACCGAGCAGACCCACCACCTGCGCGAGGGCATCCGCCACACCATGGAGATGGTCGAGGGCGGCTACGCCATGGCGCTCGTGCGCGAGAACGCGCTGTACGCCTTCCGCGATCCCCACGGCATCCGCCCGCTGGTGCTGGGCCGCCTGGACGAGGACAGCTGGGTCGTCGCCAGCGAGACGTGCGCCCTGGACATCATCGGCGCCAAGTTCGTGCGCGAGGTCGTCCCCGGCGAGATCATCCGCATCTCGGACGACGGCCTCATCTCGGAGGTGGGCGTCCAGCGCCGCATCCCGGCCAACTGCATCTTTGAGGACGTGTACTTCTCGCGCCCCGACTCCTACGTCATGGGACGCTCCATCTACTCCATGCGCTACGCCATGGGACGCCAGCTGGCCCGCGAGGCGCCCGTGGACGCCGACCTGGTCATCGGCGTGCCCGACTCGGGCCTGCCGCCCGCGGAGGGCTTTGCCGCGGAGCTGGGCCTGCCCTTTGGCGAGGGCCTCATAAAGAACCGCTACGTCGCCCGCACGTTCATCCAGCCCACGCAGGAGATGCGCGAGATGGGCGTCCGCATGAAGCTGAATGCCCTGCCCGACAACGTGGCCGGCAAGCGCATCGTCATGGTGGATGACTCCATCGTGCGCGGCACCACGTCAAAGCAGATCGTGCGCATGCTGAAGGACGCCGGCGCCACCGAGGTCCACGTGCGCATCAACTGCCCCGAGGTCAAGTGGCCGTGCTTCTATGGCATCGACACCGACGTGCAAAAGCAGCTCATCAGCGCACGAAAGAGCGTCGAGGAGGTCCGCGACTACATCGAGGCCGACTCGCTGGCGTTCCTCTCGCTGGACGGCCTTCTGCAGTGCGTGCCCATGAACGGCTACTGCTGTGCCTGCTACAACGGCAAGTACCCCGTCGAGATTCCCGCCAGCTTCAGCGCGGGCAAGTTCCTGGACGGGTACAGCCCCACCAACCTCTCGCATGCGTCGCGCGCTGCGCGCATGACCATAGACGAGGTCCTGCACGAGTCTGAGGAGGAGAAGAACTAATGGCAAAGCACATCACATATGCCGAGGCCGGCGTGGACGTGGACGAGGGTGCTCGCGCGGTCGATGCCATCAAGGACGCGGTCAAGGCCACGAACCGCCCCGAGGTCATCGGAGGCCTGGGCGGCTTTGGCTCGTGCTTCAGCATGAAGGGCTACAAGGACATGGAGGACCCGGTGCTGGTGTCCGGCACCGACGGAGTCGGCACGAAGCTGGCCATCGCCCAGCTGCTGGACCGCCACGACACCGTGGGCCAGGACCTGGTGGCCATGTGCGTGGACGACGTGGTGCCCATCGGCGCAGAGCCGCTGTTCTTCCTGGACTACATCGCCATCGGCAAGCTGAAGGCCGAGCACGTGGCGCAGATCGTGCAGGGCATCGCCGACGGCTGCCGCATGTCCGGCTGCGCCCTGGTGGGCGGCGAAATGGCCGAGCACCCCGGTGTCATGAAGCCCGACGACTACGATCTGGCTGGCTTCGTCGTGGGCGTCGTGGACCGTCCAAAGATGATTGGCCCGCACCTGGTGCACGCCGGTGACGTGGTCCTGGGCCTGCCCTCCAGCGGCATCCACTCCAACGGCTACTCGCTGGTGCGCAAGGTCGCCATCGAGGGCAAGACCGTCGAGCAGCTGAACCAGCCCCTGGCGGAGCTGGGCGGCGAGTCGTTGGCCGACGCCGTCATGCGCCCCACCACCATCTACGCCGGAAAGCTGATGGCCGCCCTGCGCGGCGGTGCCCCCATCGAGGCCATGGCGCACATCACGGGCGGCGGCATCACCGAGAACCTGAACCGCGCCCTGCCTGCCAACGTGGACGCTGTGGTGTACCGCGGCGGCGCTGACGGCCCTGCCTGGGACATCCCGCCCGTCATCACCTACTGCGTGAAGGCAGCCGGCCTGACCCCCGACGAGGCGTACAAGACGTTCAACATGGGTGTGGGCATGAGCATCATCTGCGCGCGCAAGGACCAGGACGAGGTCGTGGCAAAGCTGCGCGACCAGGGCCTGGAGCCCTTCGTCATGGGCGAGTGCGTCGAGGGCACGGGCAAGGTGACCTATCGATGAACAAGCCGACTGAGCCCATAAAGCTGGGCGTGCTCATCAGCGGATCGGGCACCAACCTGCAGGCCATCATCGACCGCATAGCCGCCGGCACCCTGGATGCCACCATCGAGCTCGTGGTCAGCTCGCGTCCCAGCGCCTTCGGCCTGAAGCGCGCCGAGAAGGCCGGCATCCAGACGCTGACCCTCTCGAAGGAGATCTACGCCGACCCCATGGTTGCCGACGAGGTCATCGCCACCGAGCTGAAGCGCCACGACGTCGACTACGTCATCATGGCCGGCTACATGCGCATGGTTCACGCGCCCATCCTGGCCTCGTTCCCTAACCGCGTCATCAACCTGCACCCGGCACTGCTGCCCAGCTTCAAGGGCGCGCACGCCATCCAGGACGCGTACGACTACGGCGTCAAGATCACGGGCGTCACCGTGCACGTGGCCGACGACCGCTACGACTGCGGCCCCATCATCGCCCAGCGCCCGCTGGCGGTGCAGGAGGGGTGGACCGTGGACGAGCTCGAGGCCCACATCCACGAGATTGAGCACCAGCTGTATCCCGATACCATCCAGCTTCTGGCCGAGGGCCGCGTGCATGTGCACGACGGCAAGGTCAGCATCGACCCGGAGTAGTCCCGCCGCCCGCCGCAAGGCAATCCAGAAGCACGCAGCGTGCCAGCAACCGCACCGGCGCCGTCCCCGTTCGCTGAACGCGGGGTGGCGCCGGCGCCTTTTCGTACCGAACATGTCTACGACATAAGCCGGAACCGTTCGCCTGATTGCCACCTGATGCCATTGGCGCGTGTTTGTGGCAACGCGTCTGACCTTCTTGCAACAAAACCAAAGCTTGCAGAGCCTTTACAAGCTCGTTGCGATGGCGGTAAAGAAGGGCTTCGATTTTGTCAAATACCAGCCATTCACAGAATAATCACTTGTTGTACACAAAAATTATGGTCGAAGTCCCTAATACTGTCATTTATGCCAGAGAATGGCTAGTTGGATTATGGAATGGGGCGAGTCCGCACCGTCGACACGGCGATGCCTGGGCTCGTCGAGGTATCGAGAGGGGAATCTCATGTCAGACGAGACTCACGAAAAGCCCAGCCTCTTGAGCAGGAACAGCAAGTTCAGCAAGACCATGGCCGTGGTGCTGACGGTGGCCATGACGACGGCTGGCACGCCCATGCCCGCGCTGGCGGAGCAGGCGCCTACCGAGACCACAACACCGACGAACGACGACACCAGCACCGCGTCGACTGAGTCCACACAGGCGGCTTCCGAGGACTCCAGCACGAAGTCCAGCCAGGAGACCACCACGTCTCAGAGCGCTTCTGAGGCTGCGTCCAGCACCCAGAAGTCCGCGGACACTTCCGCCAAGTCGACCAGCGCGTCTGGCAACTCTGCTGCCAGCAGTTCGAAGTCGGCCACGTCCTCGTCCAGCCAGCCTGCCACCCAGCAGACGACTACCGAGGACACCATGCCCGCCACCACGCTGAGCGCCACGGTGGACGGCGCCACCGTAAAGGTGTCCGCTCCCGAGGGCGCGCTGCCCAAGGGCGCACAGCTGGTAGCCACCTCCGCTACGAACGACGTCAACTCCACGTACGCCTCGCTGGCAGACGCCAACGGCAACGTGGTCAGTGGCCTGTCTGCCGTGAAGCTGTCGTTTACCGTGAATGGCCAGCAGGTCACCCCTGCCAAGGCCGTCACCGTCAGCTTCAGCGCATCGGGCGTCACGGGCGACTCCGTGACCCTGTACCAGCAGATGAGCGCCACCGGCACGCCCACGCGCCTGGCAGCCGTCAGTGGCGGCGCTGCCACTGTGCAGGTGAAGGACTTCCCGTCCATCTATGCCGTCGTGGGCCAGACCGCAAAGCCCGCACCCGCTCCGGCGACCGACGACTCCTCGCAGAGCACGTCCGACCAGACGACGCCGGCCGCGACCGACGACTCCTCCAACGACGCATCCTCGCAGGACCAGTCAGGCGACGCGCAGCAGCCTGCTGCGACGACCGACGACTCCAGCTCGCAGGATGCCACTAGCGAGCAGACCGACGATCAGTCCCAGGATCAGTCCAGCGACCAGAGCGACGACCAGGCGACCGAGCAGACGGACGAGTCCGCCAGCACTTCTGCTGAGTCTCAGCAGGGCGCCGCAGCGCTTCTGGCCAGCATCAACTCGCTGCTGTCGGTGAGCACCACCGCTACGGCCACCAGCGCCACGGTCACGTTCGTGAACGACAACGACGGCACCACCACCACGGGCACGCTGGCCGCGGGCAACATTGCCACCAACGCGGCTGCCAGTGGCAACATTCCTACTGGCTATGCCTTTGACCACGCGTCCATCTACAACACGGACGTCGTTTCCTTCTCCATCGCTTCTGACGGCACGCTCCTGGCTGTGACGTCCGATGACTCCATCGCACAGATTGCTGCCACCAAGGCAACGGACCTCCAGGTTCACTACCGCGGCTCCTATGCCATCACCTACAAGTACACGATCGACGGCAAGGACGCTACGGCAGCCGATGCCGGCTCGCTCGTCGGTCCTTCCGGCGTGACGCCCAACGGTACGGCGAACATCAGCTTCACGCCTTCCACAGGCCTTTCGGCTGACAGTGTCACTGCGGACAACGGCACCATCACGTCCACCAGCAATGGCTACACCCTGAGCGATGTCACCGGCGCCACGACCGTGACCGTGAACCTCGTAAGCCAGCACACGCTGACGTTTGCAAACTCCTCCAACACTTATCTGACCTACGGTGGCACGACGCTGAACTCCAAGACCGGCGGCAGCCTCAGCTACACCACGGGCAGCTCTGTCAGCTTCACGCTGAGCATGTACAACCAGTGGTCCAGCAATGCCAAGGTGCTGAACAAGCTGACCATCACGCTGGCCTCGGGCGAGGTCATGGCCAACATTCCGCCGACCAACGGCACTGCCACGACGACGCTCTCCGACGGCACGACCATCACGGTCACGAGGAGCGGCTCCTCTTCGGCACCGCGCTACACGGTCACCATCACCGCTGCCTCGGGCAAGAACGTCTACGGCAACATCTCGGTGAGCACGAACTACAAGGACCAAGACACCTCCGAGGTCTGGGTCAACCAGCTCGTCGGCGTCGACTACGTGACTTCCGACAACGGCACGGCCAACCATGTGGACGGCAACAAGCTCTACCCCGGCATCTTCGACTTCTATGTCAGGGACACCAGATATAGCTCGACGTTCACGTTCACGGTCAAGGATGGCTACACGCTGAGCAAGTCCGGCGTGACCATCACCGCTCGTGACCAGGACGGCAACCTGCTGACGAACACTGACAGCAACTGGTCGCTGGATCAGAACAGCGATGGCTCCTACACCATCACCATCGGTGCCGATGCATGGGGCTGGCAGCCGAAGGACATCCGCATCTCCATCGTCGCGACACCTGACGCCTCGACGACCTATACGACGAGCTACGACGATGCCGCCGCTTCTGGCTCATACAAGTACAACGGCTCCTTCACCATCCCCGAGTGCACGACCACGAAGCAGGGTCAGCACTTCACGGGCTGGGTGCTTGAGGGCGACACGTCGGGCAAGGTCTACCAGCCGGGCGACACCTTCACCATCGACAGCAGCAACGTTGCCTATGCAACGAATGGCAACTTCCACTTCGTGAGCCAGTGGACACAGAACGGCGAGGCCAACGTCACGGTGAACGTCGAGCTGCGCAATGCAGACGGCACCACCACCAATGCAGGCTCCGCTACGGCTGTCGTCGCAGCCGGTGCAGCAGCACGCATCGACCAGTCCCAGGTCGAGGCGATTGTCGCCCGGGCTGCAGGCTCCGATTGGGCCAGCATCTACGAGCCGCTGAGCACCGACCAGTTCAATGTCAGCTCCGCCACTGATGGCCAGACCATCACGATCGTCTACTGCGCAAAGATCAACCTGGTCAATGCCGACAGCATCGATACCACCTACGACGGCCAGGCTCATACCCTGAGCGCTTCTGCTTCTGTGCCTGGCGCCACGATTGAGTACTCCACCGACGGTGGTGCGACTTGGTCGACGACGGCACCGAGCCGTACTGACGTGGGCACCACCAGCAACATCAGCGTCCGTGCCTCCAAGGCTGGCTACAAGACTGTCCAGAAGGACGGCCTGCACATCAGCGTGGCCCAGAGGCCTGTTACGGTAACCGCCAACAACGCCACTAAGAAGTACGACGAGTCTGATCCGACCTTCACGGCTACGGTCTCTGGTACGCTGAACAACGACACTGTCAGCTACACGCTGGGCCGTGTGGAAGGTGAGACTCCGGGCTCCTATGCCATCACCCCGTCTGGCGAGACCAGCCAGGGCAACTACAGCGTGACCTTCGTGCCTGGCACGCTGACCATCACGGCAGCCAGCATCGACGACAAGTCCCGCTTCGAGGTCTCTAAGCCTTCAGACGTCACCTACAACGGCCAGTCCCAGCAGCAGAAGCCCACGGTCCACGACGCCACCACCGGCAAGGACCTGGTCGAGGGCACCGACTACGAGCTGTCCTACAGCGAGGACACCACGAACGTCGGCACCGTCAACGTCACCGTCACCGGCATGGGCAACTACGCCGGCACGGTCGAGCGCAGCTACAAGATCAACCCCGCCACGCTGACGGTCACGACCCCCGACGCCTCCAAGTCCTACGACAGCACTGCACTCACTAAGTCCGACGGCGCCACCTACGAGGGCCTGCAGAACGGCGAGACGGTCGACTTCAAGGTGACCGGCTCCCAGACCGAGGTCGGCAGCTCAAAGAACACCTACGAGCTCAACTGGACCGGCACCGCAAAGCAGTCCAACTACAACGTCGTCGAGAACCTGGGCACCCTCGAGGTGACCAAGAACGACGCCACGGTCACCTTCACCGCCGGCAGCGCCTCGAAGACCTACGACGGCACCGCTCTGACGTCTGCCGACGTCAACGAGTCCGGCCTGCCCGACGGCCTGACCTACCAGGCCACGACGGACGGCACCATCACCGACGCCGGCTTCGTCGCCAACAAGGTCGCCTCGTACAAGGTGCTCGACGCATCCGGCAACGACGTGACCGCCAACTTCACGAACATCCAGACCACGGATGGCACCCTCACGGTGTCGCCGCGCCAGGTCACGCTGACCTCCGCGTCCGACTCCAAGACCTACGACGGCAAGCCCCTGACCAACCACACCGTGACCGCCACGGGCGACGGCTTCGTCGAGGGCGAGGGCGCGACCTACGACGTGACCG
>JBJEKW010000026.1:4171-14800 GCA_051878835.1 Atopobiaceae bacterium | reverse complement strand
ACGAAGCACCCCAGCAGTACGAGCCCGTGATGCCTGGCGCCCTGGAGGACGACCCTGACATCGGCGACGAGTCCACCTCGGCGGAGGGCTACGACGGACCCTCGGAGGGCCTGCAAAAGCTGGCGCAGAACCGCATGGCCCCCGTTGTGGGGCAGCGTCGTTCCAGCGACGTGCGCTGGCAGGACGTCCACCCCCGCACCCCCGGAAAGAAGCGCGAGCTCAAGCACACCCGCGGTTGGTTTCAGGCCGTCGTGGTGTGCGCCGTTATGGCGGTGATCGTGGGCGTGGTCATTGCCGGAGTCACCTATCACCTGGAGCTGTGGGGCGGAAAGACCGTTCCCTCGGTCGTGGGCCTCGTGAGCTCGAACGCCCAGGCAAAGCTGAGCCAGAAGGGCCTCAACGCACAGATAACCTACGTGGCCTCGGACGACGGAAACGACCGCGTGATCTCGGTTGACCCGGGCGTGGGCTCGCGCGTGGACGACGGTGCCACGGTCACGCTGACCGTGGGACAAAGTCGCACGGTGCCCACGGTGGTGGGGACCAACGTGCAGGACGCCCGCCAGACCCTGTCCGACGCAGGTGCCACGAACGTAAAGCTGACCTACACCAATTCCAGCGAGGCCGAGGGTACCGTGCTGTCGGTGTCGCCCAGCGAGGGGGCCACGTTCGTCAGCAGCGACCTCATCACCCTGACGGTGGCGCAGCTGCCCAAGGTGCCTGACGTGGTCGGCCGCAGCTCCGCCGATGCGCTGAAGGTGCTGCAGGATGCGGGCCTCACGCCCACGGTGGTGTACTCCAGCGAGGGTAACCACCAGAAGGGCTACGTCGAGAGCACCACGCCTTCGGCCGGCTCGCGGGCAGACGCCCAGGGCTCGGTCAAGGTCACGGTCATGAGCCCGCTGCCTGCCGATGTCTATCATGTGGCCGACTACTACAGTGCTCTTCCGCAGGCGCTGAGCTACTTCCTTACGCAGAAGGGCTACTCGGTGGCGGTGGGCTACCTGGACAGCGCTGGCAAGCTTGTTGAGAGGTTGGACTCCACGGATGGTAGCACCGTCCTGGTGAGCTCTGCGCCCTGGAGCGCCAGCGTGGCCCAGGGCGGCTCCGCGGTCGCCGACCTGCTGGGCCAAGGCACCGCCATGGACGGGCTGGGCGTGCGCCTGAGTCTGGAGGCCACGACGGCGCCTCAGCTGGGAGCCACGGTTGGAGCGGTCGACCGCGTCATCCAGATGTGCGGCCTCTCCGGTGGCACCGAGTCGATCAGCCAGCAGAATGCCGTGCTGCCCAGCGACTCCGCGGCTCGCGGCAGGGAGTTCTACTGCACATACGGCGAGTCGGGCGACAATGCCTGGTGCGTGCTGGTGTACGTGAACGACCAGAAAAAGACGCAGGCCGAGGTGGTCTACGCGCCAAAGGCGCTGTTCGATGTCGTGGACGCATCTGCCGAGGGCGGCAGCAAGGCCAGCTTCGTGGCAAACGCGCTACTGGGGTAATGGCCAGCGCCGGACGCGATTGGGCGTGTGCTGCCAGCGCGTGCAAGGTAGGGCTGCGGCTGCGGCACGAATGCCGCCGCGACCAGACGGGAGCGATTGTTCTTGAGCGATGATTCGAGCCAGGAGGGCAAGAAGAACATGCAGGTAGAGCCGTCGAGCGACCAGCAACCTACCGACGAGATGCCAGCGAGTGAGGCGCCCGGCATGCACGTGTCCGAAGCGGCCTCGCGGACACAGCAGACCGCACACGCCCATGCGAAGCCCGCGGCGCAAAAGCGCCCGAAGATCTCGCCTGAGGACGCGCCCTTCTTGCGCGCGGAAAACGAGGACGACGACGGCTACGACCCGTACTCGGACCGTCTGCCGCATCCCGAGCCGCTGTTCGAGCGCGACCCCTGGGACTAGCCGGCAGCGGGGTCTGGTGGCCTGTCTGGCAGCTCGCTAGCCCATCGAGATGCGCAGGATGATGATAATCGCCACGATGAGGAAGGCCACGACGCCCACGGTGATGGCACGGGAGCGAATCTGCTGCTCGCGCTCGCGCGACGAGAAGATCTGGCGCTTGCCCTTGGGAATCTCCAGGTACTGGCCGTAGTGCAGGTCGCGCTGCAGCTTGCCCATGTCGGCGCGGGAGCGGCGGTAGCCCAGGCCGCTCAGAGGGGTGTTGCCGCCCACGGCCACGTTGGAGTCATGGGCAAAGCCTACCGAGTAGGTCTCGTCCTGCTCCATGTCGTTGATGGCCTCCTGCGTCTTGCGCGGGCGCGGCTGCCTGATGTAGGGGGTGTGCCTGCCGGAATAGCCGGTGGGACGGGGCATGGGAACCTCGCCGGTGCCACCGAATTCGCGGGCCTTGCCGCGGGGGATGGGCTTGCCGACTCCCGTTGACTCCAGACCCTTGCTCGTGGGGACGTCCTCGCGGCCATCCGAGGCCGACTTTGATGACGTATAGGTGATGTCGTTGTCGTCCATGAGGGCGCCTCCGAACGCTGAGGTGAAATTGCCTTCCCATCATAGCCGTATCGGCTGAGCGCGGCGAGCTTGCCACAAACATGATGCAAGTTTGGATTGGGTGTGAACGGGCGACGAGCGGCCGTGAACGGAGGGCGGAGGAGCGCACGTCGCAGGGGAGTACCCCTCCACGTCCTGTTCACAAGCCCTATTCACGCTATATCTATTACTTATAGACTTAGATTTACTAAGCCAATGAAACTAAGAAAATCTTGCGGTGCGCGCATAAAACAATTTCCCCTGGGCATATATAACAGCGAACGAAAGAGGCGCCCGAGAAAGGCGGGGCACCTCACCCACAAGCTGTAAGGAGTGATTCATTATGGCAATGGTTCCGTATGATCGTTATGACAGGGCTCTTCGCAGGGCTGCATGGCCGTTCAGCAACTTCTTTGATGATGACTTCTTCGCACCGCTGGCCACGGTCGACGGTGACGCCGCGTTCAAGATGGACGTCGAGGACGCCGGCGACAAGTACGTCGTCAGCGCTCACCTTCCCGGCGTGAAGCGCGAGGAGATCGACGTAGAGCTGAACGAGGGCCGTCTGTCCATCAGCGTGGACAAGAAGGAGTCCGACGAGGAGAAGAACAAGAACTACCTGCACAAGGAGACCGGCGAGTGGCAGGCTTCCCGTGGCGTCTATCTGAAGGATGCTGCGACCGAGGGTGTCACCGCAAAGCTGGAGAACGGCGTTCTGACGGTCAATGTCCCGAAGATCCAGCAGAAGGAGAACGTCACGAAGGTCTCCATCGACTAGCTTTCGTCTGCTAGCACGTGTACTTCTTAAACAGGCAGGTTGCCCAAGGGGGCGGCGCTTCGGCGTCGCCCCCTTTTTTTGTAGGCTTCCTTAGTAGACCTCCATCGGCACGTCCTGCGATGCCACGCACACGCTCAGCGTCCCGTCGGGCGTGCGCGCCTCGGTGAAGGTGGCGTTGGCCTGCTGCGCCCCGACCGCCGCGGCAAGCGTGCGGCAGGCCAGGCTGGGTCGGTTGTTCTCCTGCGACAGGTGCAGGCCCACCACGGTCTCGGTCTGCGATGTCACCAGGTCGCGCAGGGCATCGGCGGCCTGGTCGTTCGACAGGTGCCCGGTGTCGCTGGCGATGCGCTGCTTCAAAAAGCCGGGGTAGGGGCCGGTCTGCAGCATGTGCGGGTCGTGGTTGCTCTCGATCCCCAGGATGCGGCAGCCGTACAGCAGGTCCATGGCCCGGTCGCTGAGGTAGCCGGTGTCGGTGACCCAGCCCAGCGCGTCCTTTTGTCCCTGGTCCTGCACCGAGAACCGGAAGCACATGGGGTCGTTCACGTCGTGCGACGTGCCAAAGCACTGCACCTGCATGCCGCCCAGCTGCAGCGTGGCGTCGTGGTCCACCAGGTGGAAGGGTATGTGGGCTAGGAACTTCCTGCCCGCCGCCGTGCCCGCCGTGGCATAGATGGGCCCGTCGAAGTGGTTCATGACCACCGAGAGGCCGTCGGTGTGGTCGGCGTGCTCGTGGGTCACCAGGATGGCCTCCACGCGGTCCAGGTCGCATCCCACCTGGTCGGCGCGCTGGCGCAGCGCGCGGCGCGAGATGCCGCAGTCCACCAGCACCGATCCGGTGGGACCCGCCACCACGGCGGCGTTGCCCTTCGAGCCCGAGGCCAGTACGTACAGGTGGATGCATGGAGTCATCAGAAGAACTTCTTCCTTGGGAACGTCGTTACGAGCCGGAGGCGGCGAGGCCAGACAAGGATTGGCGAGCTGCCAGTTTTCCGGCGCATGCAAGGGTAGCGCAAGCGCGGGACGGCGCGGCCCACGCGATGGGGTTATGAAGGAAAGCCCAGGTCTGTCCGTTGCGGGGTGTAAGGTCTTCTCGAAAACAGATTCAGGGAGGATGCATGGCAAGGCCCAAAGGAAGTCACTTCTCGACCAACGATGGCAGACACGTGCCCGCCGGCGACCGCGCGTACGCCCAGGGCTCGAGCACCGCGCGCTCGGGCGTCCCGAACACGACCGATCCCTTCTCGCCCGACTACGTGGACCCCGCCACGTCCAAGCGCGACCTGCGCCGCGAGCAGAAGCGTGCCGAGCGCCAGGCCCGCAAGGCCCAGCAGGGCGGCAACGGCCTGTGGAACCTCGTGTACGTGCTTGCCGCCCTCATAGTCACCCTTCTGGTGTGGTTCCTCTTTAACGGAGGCATCTAGCAGCATGACCAGCGTCAGTCGCAGATATCTGTCGCAGCAGCCCGCGGGCGGCCGCCCGTCGGGTCCCGCCGACGACGCGGGCCGTGCGCCCGTGGTCCTGATGGTCTCGGGCGGGGCCGACTCCACCGCGCTCCTGGTGCTGGCGGCCACCTCGACCCTGGACATCGAGGACGGGCGCGGCCAGGCGCGCATCGCCCGCGAGCGCCTGCACGTGCTGCACATAAACCACCAGCTACGGGGCATCGACGCGCAGGAGGACGAGGAGTTCGTGAAGTCCCTGGCCGCGCGCTTTGGCATACCCTGCACCATCCGCCGCGTGGACGTGGCCGCTCTGGCCGCCGAGCGCCAGCGCCAGCAGGCGGGCGCCTCCGCCAACGGCGCCAACAACGTGGAGAACGTGGGCCGAGAAGTGCGCTACCAGGCCGCGGCCCAGCTGGCAAACGAGCTTTCGCAGCAGTTTGGCACGCCGCGCTCCGCGGCCCGCATCGTGACGGCGCACACGGCAAACGACCGTGCGGAGACCTTCTTTATGAACGCCATCCGCGGCACGGGCCCGGCAGGCCTGTCCAGCATCCCGCGCCGCCGCAACCGCATCGTGCGGCCGCTTCTGGGCATGACGCACGCGCAGCTGTGCGAGCTTTTGCGCATGCGCGGCATCGTGTGGCGCGAGGACGCCACGAACGCCGACACCCGCTACCTGCGCGCCTTCGTGCGCCACGAGGTCATGCCCGTGGTCGAGCGCAGGAACCCGCGCGTCGTCAGCAGCCTGTCCACCACGTGCGACATCCTGTCGGACGAGGACTCCTACCTCACCAGCGTGTCGTCGCGCACCCTGCGCGACCTGACGCGCAGGACGTCCGAGGGCGTGCTGGCGCTGGACGCGGCACGGCTGGCGGCATGCGACATAGCCATCGCGCGGCGCGTCGTGCGCCAGGCGCTGCTGCAGGTGTGCCCCGCGGCGCGGCTGGAGGCCCGCCACATCGAGTCCGTGCTGCGCCTGGTGGCCGCGGGGTCGGGCTCGGTCTCCACGCCCCTGGGCGTCGACGCCCGCGTGGAGTACGGCATGCTGTTCCTGCGTGCGCGCGGGGCCGACCCTCAGGCCTTCTCGGGCTGGCTGGACGTGCCTGGTACGCTGGGGCTGGGCGGCGGACGCCACCTGGAGGCCAGCCTGTCGCCCGTGGCACCGGGCTCGGACCCTGTGGCTGTGGCGCGCACCCACGGCGCCGAGTGGGCCGGGCAAAGCGTGCTTCTGGACGCCGAGGCGGCGGGCGTGGACCCCTCGCTGGGCGGACGGCTGTGGGTGGACGCCCCGCAGGTGGCCGACGTCATCTGTCCCTTGGGCATGCACGGCCAGAGCAAGAAGCTCTCGGACCTCCTGAACGAGGCGAAGATTCCCGCCGCAGACCGCCAGGGCGTGCGCGTGGTGCGCGCCGACGCCAGCGGCCCCGTGCTGTGGGTCGTGGGAGTGCGCGTGGACGAGCGTGCTCGCGTGACGCCTGGCACCCGCACATTGCTGGAGCTCAGCGTCCGTTCGGATGCTTCGGCGCAGGGCGGCGCGAGGTAGCGCCCCCGCGGTGTACCATGGGGTCAAGTGCAGCAGTCAGGACCCGCGGGTCCGCAGGGGAGGAGCCAGCATGGCAGCGCAGTCTCAGGACATGAGCCAGGACATACAGAAGGTCATCTTGACCCAGGAGCAGATTCAGAGCATCGTCGGCCGCCTGGGAAGCGAGGTCAGCCGCGACTACGCGGGGAAGAACCCCCTCATCGTGGCGGTGCTGCGCGGCGCGTTCGTCTTTACCGCCGACCTGCTGCGCTCCATCACGGTGCCGTGCGAGGTGGACTTCATGGCCGTCTCCAGCTACGGCAACGGCGTGAAGAGCTCGGGCGTCGTGCGCATCGTGAAGGACCTGGACACAAAGCTGGAGGGCCGCCACGTCCTCATAGCCGAGGACATCCTGGACTCCGGCCTGACGCTGTCCTACCTGATGAAGATGCTGGGCGCCCGCGGCGCGGCCGACGTGAAGGTGGCCACCTTCGCCGTGAAGGACATCCCCGGCAAGGCCCCTGCCGTGCACCCCGACTACGTGGGCACGCACGTGCCGAACGAGTTCATCGTGGGCTACGGCCTGGACTACGCGGAGCACTACCGCAACCTGCCCTACGTGGGCGTCCTGAAGCACGAGGTATATTCTTAGGGCAACTCTTCGTGTAAGAAGTATAAATTTCCCTAAGTTTGCGCCACAATATAGAGCGCTGCGCCAGCCCGGCCGCAAGCCGGGCTGGTTGCCATATGTCGGAATCTCGTGCGCAGCGGGCTCGCTCAAAGGGCGCTTCTTGCTGTGGCACCAAAGCTAGGAGCTACCCTTGCCGGACCTGAACGACAATCACAACCTGACGCCCCTCTCGCCCAAGCGCAAGCGCGCTGGCTTCATCTACCTGGTGGTCATCTGCCTGTTTGTGGGATACCTGGTGTTCTCCATCGGGTCTGGCGTCGGGAGCGGCCAGACCACGGACACCCTGGCTACCAGCGACTTCGTCAACGCCGTCCACGACGACCGCGTGACGGAGGTCACCTACCACACCTCGGACAGCTCGCTCACGGGCAAGTACTACCGCTCGGACAACGACCGCGACTCCGGAGCCACCACCGACTTCAAGTCGGCCTACGTGGGCGGCGACTCGCTGAACCAGCTGATGGAGTCCACTGACGACGTCAAGTTCACCGTGGACACCTCCTCCAACGACATGTGGGAGACCATCCTGGCAAGCGTCGTGCCAACCCTTCTGCTGGTGGGCGTCATGATCTACTTCATGAACCAGGTGCAGGGCCAGAACGGCCGCGCCATGCAGTTTGGCCAGACGAAGGCAAAGACCACCGAGGAGACGCGCCCGAAGGTGAAGTTCTCGGACGTGGCCGGCATCGACGAGGCGGTCGAGGAGCTGAAGGAGGTCCGCGACTTCCTGCGCGAGCCCGAGCGCTACCAAAAGATGGGCGCGAAGATACCCCACGGCGTCCTTCTGGTGGGCCCTCCCGGCACCGGCAAGACCCTGCTGGCAAAGGCGGTGGCCGGCGAGGCGGGCGTGCCCTTCTTTAGCATCTCGGGCTCCGACTTCGTCGAGATGTTCGTGGGCGTGGGCGCCAGCCGCGTGCGCGACCTGTTCAAGCAGGCCAAGGAGGCGGCGCCGTCCATCATCTTTATCGACGAGATCGACGCCGTGGGCCGCCAGCGCGGCGCCGGCCTGGGCGGTGGCCACGACGAGCGCGAGCAGACCCTGAACCAGCTGCTGGTCGAGATGGATGGCTTCGACGACAACTCCGCCGTCATCCTGATAGCCGCCACGAACCGCCCCGACATCCTGGACCCCGCCCTGCTGCGCCCCGGCCGCTTTGACCGCCAGGTCACGGTGGACCGCCCGGACGTGAAGGGCCGCCAGCAGATCCTGAGCGTGCACGCAAAGAACAAGCCCTGCGGCCCCGACGTGGACCTGGCGCGCATCGCCAAGCTGACGCCCGGCTTCACCGGCGCCGACCTGGCCAACCTCATGAACGAGTCGGCCCTTCTGGCCGCCCGCCGCCACAAGCAGCAGATCTCCATGGACGAGGTCGAGGAGGCCATGGAGCGCGTCATCGCCGGCCCCGAAAAGAAGAGCCGCGTCATGAGCCAGGACGAGCGCCACGTCATCGCCTATCACGAGAGCGGCCACGCCCTGGTGGGCCACGTCCTCGAGAACAGCGACCCCGTGCACAAGATCAGCATCATCAGCCGCGGCCGCGCCCTGGGCTACACGCTGCAGCTGCCCGAGGAGGATCACTTCCTCGAGACGCGCGACGGCATGCTGGACCAGATAGCGGTGCTTTTGGCCGGCCGCACGGCAGAGGAGCTGTTCTGCCACGACATCACCACCGGCGCCAGCAACGACCTCGAGCGCGCGACCAAGATGGCGCGCGAGATGGTGACCCGCTACGGCATGAGCGAGGAGCTGGGCGCCCAGGTGTTCGGCGAGGCCCAGCACGAAGTGTTCCTGGGCCGCGACTACGCCAACCACAACGACTACTCCGCCGAGACGGCCAAGCGCATCGACGACGAGGTCGAGCGCATCATGCGCGAGGCGCACCAGCGCGCGCACGCCGTCCTGGCAAAGCGTCGCCACCAGATGGACACCATGGCCACGGTGCTCTTGGCCCGCGAGACCGTGGAGGGCGACGTGGTGAACGCGCTTCTGGACGACCGCTGGGACGAGTACGTGGCTGCCCACCCCGACCAGGCGCTGACCGCCGAGGAGAAGGCCGCCCTTGCCCCGAATGGCGACGCCAAGGCTGCGGGCGCTGCAGGCGCGGCTGATGCGGCGGACGCGACCAAGGCCGCTGACACCACCGCTGACCAGCGGTAACTGCGTCGGAACGAGCAAAGCAAAGCCCTCGTATCCATCGTGGAGCTTATGCCACAGATGGATACGAGGGCTTGATTTATGCCTGTAAGCTGTATCATTCTTCATACGAAGGAGTCTCAATAGATCCTGTGCACAATGCAGACAATGGCGGGAGGCCTTCCGCGCGTGCGGCCGGCCCTCGCCAGCAGATGGTGAGAGGAGTGAGCGACGTGCCAGATGACCATCCCAGGCCCAGGCCTACATGGGAAGAAGGGCGTGTACCCATAACGCTCGACCGCTCGTCTCGCACACCGCTGTACGTGCAGCTGTACGAGTGCCTGTCGAAGGCAATCCATCGCGGAGACATAGAGGCTGGCACCAAGCTGCCGACCGAGTTCGAGCTCATAAAGCAGCTGGGCGTGTCGCGCGTGGTGGTGCGCCAGGCGTACGACGCGCTCGTGCGCGATGGTCTCGTCATCCGCGAGAGGGGTCGCGGCACCTTTGTGCGCGCCAGCAACTATGGCGTGTTCATGGGCAAGCTCTTTAGCTACAAAGAAGAGCTCGCGCTGTCCGGCGAGGAGCCGTCTACGAGGCTGCTTCAGTTCCGCCGCGAGCTGACGCCCGCACAGCTGACGGTGGACCCGCTGGTGGTGGGCACCGACTTCGTGAACGCGCAGGACCCCTCGTGCTGGCACATCGAGCGCGTCAGGAGCATCAACGAGACGTCCAACGTGTACCAGGACACCTACCTGCCCGCCTGCTGCCTGCCGGGCCTGGACGCCTACGACTTCGGCCAGGAGTCGCTGTACCACACGCTGATGACCGATTACGGCATGACCCCCACCAGGTCGCACCGCCACCTGTACTCCGAGCTGGCGGACGATCGCATGGCGCGCCTGCTGGGCGTGAAGCCCGAGTCTGCGCTGCTGGTGCTGCTGAACCACACCTACGACCAGGAGGACCGCCTGATCGAGGTCACGACCGAGTGCTACGCGGGGAACTCCGTCAGCTTCGAGTTCGACGTCAGCAGCAGCCCGGCCAAGCTGCCCCGGATTGCCTAGCCGGTAGCTGTATCGAGGCTGCCCGTTCCAGAGGCGACCCATTTCATGCAAAAGCGCCCCGGCACTCCATAACGGTGTGCCGGGGCGTTGGCATGTACCTTGCGTTGGAGAGTTTCCGAGTCGCTCCGCCGCAGGCGCTTATGCTGCAAATAGTATAACGCGCGCGGGCTATGCGATGGCGACTTGCTGCTGACTCAACAAAAGCAGCAGAGCAGCGGCACCGCGCTCGGGATCGTCGCCCTCGACGTAGCCCACGGGCTGTGCGTCGCCGTCCTTCTGGCCGGCATAGACGGTGTGGTCCAGCAGGTACCCAACCAGGTTGCCCCGGTTGCGGCCGCCGGAGTAGACGCTGCTGTCGTGCACGTAGCCCACGGCACGTCCCGCATAGCCCAAGGTGCTCTGGTACACGTCGCGCCCACGCAGGTAGCCTGCCTGGGTGCCGCCGTTGGCGTGTGTCCCCGCAAAGATGTCCTCATCCAGCAGGTAGCCCACCTCGGTACGGTCGTTTTTCTGGG
>JBJEKW010000026.1:2801-4071 GCA_051878835.1 Atopobiaceae bacterium | reverse complement strand
GCAAAGATGTCCTCATCCAGCAGGTAGCCCACCTCGGTACGGTCGTTTTTCTGGGTTTGGTTGATGGCGTAGAGGCTGGTGCGCATGATTCATCACTCCTCATGCAAAGGAAGCGTTTCTTGCTGCCATCAAAATACTCCTCGCCAGCTGGGTATTGCACAGAAAGGATAAACGGTTGCATTTTGTCCCTGAGCGCGCGAAAACGACTATAGTATTCCAAGAATAACGTGCAGCTTGTTAACTTGCTTGACTGTGCCCTGACGGTCTCTTGCACAAGGCAATATTTCGAATGCAAAGCATGGCTTTCAGCTGCATTGTAGCGGGACAATTCTGCGATTTCGCAGATTTGGATGGGGGAGGAAGCATGGTTCGCAATGTGCGGCTTTGGGGGTTCTGCGCGCTGATGGCATGGTGCCTGTGCGCCGTCCTGTCGCTGACGTAGAGTCGACGAAAAAGGATTCCCATACACGCAAAGCGTCCCGCCGGCCCTGCACCGACGGGACGCTTTTGCTGCACTAGCTCTGGGAAGGAGGGGAAGGTGGGTTCCTGTTGACCTAGTTGCAGTCGTGGGTTCGAGTCCCTGTTTCTCTTGCCCACATGGCTATCATGCCCCAGTGACATCTCGTATAAACAAGCTCCTTCGTTCCTCCTCATTCCCTCCTCATTCTCTTGATAATCCCATGAGTAAGCTGATGTAACTGGCTCAGTTGCATTACCTGCGGGTTTGGTCGTGAAAACAATACTTCCTACCTGCGCGAAGGCTGAGTGCCACGTATACTCTTGTGCGGAATGTAAGCGGCGAGGGGTTTGGCATGGCAATAATTCGTAACGACCGCCGGGCGCGTGAGGCCCAGGCCGAGGCACAAAAGAGCGCGGACAAGGCCGAGGAGCTGGTGAGCGACTACAGCTGGCATCCGTCACTGGAGGAGTTCAATCCGGGCATCACCACCGAGCAGTGGCTGCAGATGCTGGACGACCCCACGGTGTTCGACGAGGACGGGCTGCATGCCGTCGAGTGCCTGCACGCGTTCGACGGACCGACCACGCTGCAGCAGATGAGCGTGCGCTTCCGCGGCACAATGGGTCGTTATCGTCGCTGGCTGAACACCACCGCGCAGCGCGTGGGCAGGCACCTGGGCATGGTTGCCCCGCAGCAGGACCAGTTTGGCAACGACGAGTGGTGGCCCCTGCTGTACCAGCGCCGCGCCATCGGCAAGGTTGGTGCCAACGTGCACGAGCTGCTCCTGCGAGACGAGCTGGCCGATGCCCT
>JBJEKW010000026.1:0-2701 GCA_051878835.1 Atopobiaceae bacterium | reverse complement strand
CCCGAGTCCGTCATGACGGGCGTGCCCGAGCCGGAGCCCGAGCCCGTGATGTCGAAGGCCCAGGCTGCCGTGGCTGCTCGCATAGCCGCAGCTCAGGCCCGCATGGGTGGTACCGCGGCTGGTGCGGCGGCGGGCGCTCGCGCGGCCGAGGCTTCCGAGCCGGCGTCCATTCGCGGTGCGGTTGCAGCTACGGCTGCCTCCGCAGCCCCCGCCGCTCAGACGATGGCTGCCGAGCAGGCCGTTGACCAGCCACACGGCGCTGACATGGCTTACGAGGCAGAAGCTGCCGTAAATGCGGCTGAGCCCGTTGCGGCAAGCGCCGCCATGTCCGAACCCGCTGTGGCCGATGCCGGCGCCACCGCACACAATGCCGGCGCCAACGCCTCTGTCCAAAACGTTGCGGCTTCCAATGCCGCGGCCCCCGGCGTCGCCGCTTCTGGTGCGGCTGCCGACTCTAGTCCGGTTGCCGCTTCCGGCCCGGTTGCCGCCACAACGCCGATAGCGCCCGCCGCTAACGCAAAGGCGCAGCCTGGCACCACGCTGCCCGTGGCCAGCATCCAGGCATTCTTCGATGCCATAAAGGCGCAAGAGTCGCCCAAGCATGACTCCGCGCAGTCTGGCCATGGCCGCCCCGGTTCGAAGCAAGGCTCTTCTCGCAAGGGTCGTGCGTCTGAGCCCGAGGTCATCCACATGCCGCTGGACTACGCCACGCGCTACAGCAACCGTATGTGGGATGTCTTTGACGCCATATCGCCGCAGGTAGATGGCCTGACCGCCGCTCAGGTGGCGCGTCGCATGCACTGCGATTCTGTCGAGCCCTTGCAGCGGGCCCTGAATGCCGAAGAGGTGCCCTCGTTCCAGCTGGTCGACGAGTTCTGCCACCAGCTTGGTGTCAGTCACGCGTATCTGGAATCTGCTGACGACCAGGCCCCGAAGGCGCCCATCTTTGTCAGCGTGCGGGAGCTCGAGAGCAATTCCAGCCAGTGCGGCGCCAGCCAAGATGGCACCAATCTGGCCGTGGTCCTAGGTGACGCAGACCCCTGCCAGATCGTCTTTGTGAAGGAGAGCGGCAGGGAACATCGTGCCGTCGTGCTGCTGCGCTATGACCGGCTGCGCTGTCTGCTGCTGGACCGCTCGGGCGTCAGCGTGGACGACGCCGAGGCGGCGCAAAGCGATGCCAGCGATGCCAAGAAGGGCCAGGTCGTCCAGGCGTTTCTGCGCATGGTGCACGACCTGCAGGACTTCTGCATGCGCTCGCAAGCCGAAATCACGAGCGTGGACGTCTCGTCCGAGGTGTGGCGCCGCCTGACCCAGGGTCGCATCTGGCCGGGCGAGGTCTGCCGCTAGCTCGGACTCTGGCAAAAAGATGGCCCCAAGAGACGACGGCGGGAACGTCTCTTGGGGCGGCAAAGGGGGTGCCCGAACGACGCGCCGCGTATGTGCGCGCCGCCCGTGCACATGCTCAATGTAGGAGCCGTGCGCGACGAATGGGTTAGAAGCTCGTGGCGCAAAGGGGTCGTTTGGGTCACGTTTGTTCTTCTTGATTGTTACAGAATGATTACTCCCCAGGTAGACGCGCTGCTACTCCTGCGTGCGGCCGTTCACGATGCGGCAAATCTGGCGCAGCGCGTGCCGGGCCTCGGGGGTGGGGAACAGCGGCCAGTCGTGGCCCTGGTTCTCGTCCAGGACCATGCGGTCGAGCGCGCCCTCGTCGCGCAGCTTGATGCAGAACGCCTCGACGTCGGGGTACAGAATCTCGCGCCCTCCGACGAAAACCGTCACGTTGCGCAGCTGGCTGACGTCTCCGATCAGCGGCGATATGCGATAGTCCTGCTGACTGTCAGCAGCTGCCTCGCCGGCCCACAGCTTGCCGGCCTCGCGCAGGCCGTTCACGCCCAGCGCACGATCGGACTGACGGTACTTGTCGATCTCGGGGTTCGAGAAGGTCAGGTCCAGCAGCGGCGACACCAGAACGGTGTGGCCCGGCTGCTCCATGCCCAGCTGGGCTAGCCACTCTGCAAATCCAGCGGCTAGTCCGCCGCCCGCCGAGTCGCCCAGCAGCGTGATGGCGTCGGCTCCGTAGCGGTTCAGCAGGTCGCGATAGACGGGCAGGATGGCGTCGTAGGCGTCCAGATAGACATGGTCGGGGGCCAGCGGGTACAGCGGGACGACGACCTCCGCGCCGGTGTACCAGCTGATCTTGTCGACGAAGGACCACTGCTGGTTCGTGATCTGGCGCAGGAAGGCGCCGCCGTGCAGGTACAGCACGGCGCGCGTGTTCGAGCCGGTCAGGCCCAGGTGGTAGGTCTTCACCGCGCCGCGCTTCTCCTCGAAGTGCAGGCAGCGCAGCTTGTGGGTCACGTGGTACTCGCGCTGGTTTGCCTCGCGATGGCGCTCGACCGAGCGCTGAAAGAGGGACTTGTCTGTGAGCGCCAGCTTCTGGCCAGTGCTGGCAACGTATGCGTCGCACAGCTCTGCCATTGCCGAGCGGTGGTTGATCAGGTGCGCATAGGCCGCAAACCCGGCTGCCATTCCGGCGCCCAGGCCAGCGGCAACGAGCGGATAGAACTTCTTCGATGACATGGCTGCCCCTCTCGCCGAACGGTCGTACACACAGATTAGCAGGGGAGTGTCCGTTTGGTGCCGCTCGGCCGGCGCGCGTACGCGTGGATTGTTCCGACGGCGTGTGCGGCTCGCAATG
>JBJEKW010000025.1:0-14876 GCA_051878835.1 Atopobiaceae bacterium | reverse complement strand
TGGCCACTCTGCACCCAGCGGTGCAGACGGCACGGGTCTGGGCACCCACACCTCGTACCCCTGCCAGGATTTCTGCAAAGGTAGGAGGTTCGGGTACCCACGCCTCGGAAGCCTGTCAGTGTTTCTTGCGGAGGTGCCCGCTGTAGATACCCACACCTCGGACCCTCGTCAAGTTTTCCGTGAAGATGGCTTGCGCGGTGTTCGTAGCGCATGTACCCGTGGCGAGCGCGGAGCCCGTAGCGGGTGTGTGCTCGAAACAAGAACGGTGCCCGTAGCAAGTGCGGGCGTTCGCGGCAGTCGCCGCCGGCCAACGAGCCGCTAGTTCTTCTTGCCCGCGGCAAGGGCGGCGATGCCAAACGAGCTGGGGCCCGAGTGGCTGGCGATGACGCAGCCCGACTTGACCCACTCGATCTCCTGGGCGCCGTGGTCGGTCAGAATCTTCTCAACCACCGAGCGCATCTGCGAATCGGGCGCATCGCCCGAGGTGTACGTCAGGTTGACGCGCGAGAGGTCCATGGGCTCGCGCGTGACAAACTCCTCCACCAGCTGGCCAACGCATTTCAGCATGTTGCCGCGGCGCTTCTTTGTGGCAACTAGCTTGCCGTCGATCATCTCGATCGTGGGCTTGATGCGCAGCAGCGTCGCCCCCAGGAAGGCCACGTTGGAGAGCCTGCCGCCGGCGCGCAGGTAGTCGAGGTCGCCCGGGACGAAGGCAAAGCGGATGCGCCTGACCTGGTCGTTCACGAAGTCGGCAATCTGCTCCGGCGTGGCGTCGGGATTTGCCTGGAGCATGCGCGCCACGTTGGTCACGATCAGCCGCTGCCCGGACGAGACGGCCTTGGTGTCCATCATCGTGACGTAGTCTCGGCCCTCCGCTGCCAGGTGCGCGCTGCGAAACGACACGGTTGTAGCCGCGGAATATGCCAGGTACAGGATCTGCGCCGTCGGGAATTCCTGGTGCACGCGGTCGAAGGCCGCGGAGAAATCCTGCGGTGAGCAGCCTGCAGTTTGGGGCAACTTGCCCGTTTCCCTGTAGCTCTGGTACAGCTCCTCAGGCGGGAAGCTGTCGTCGTCGCGAGACTTGTCGCCAAAGTTCACGTGCATGGGTACCACGAAAATGCCGTAGCGCTGGGCGGTCTCCCGGTGAATGTCGGAGCCGGTCTCTGCCATCAGGATATATTCAGACATAGGACCCCCTCCATACGTGTATTTAGACACTTATTATGGCAGGAGTTCAAATCTGGACATAATTAAACGGCAATGTCCATGCCAGCTATTTGCAAGTGGCATGCCTAGTTGGTCCAGAGGGGCACAGCTCGTGTAAAAGAGGAGCATGGCCCATGAAACCTACTTCAGCAGGTACACCACGGCAATGCCGGAGTGGCACTCGACGCGGGTGTCGCCGGTGGCCACGTTCGAGATGCCCATGTCGCCCAGCAGGTCCAGCTCGCGGTGGTCCAAGTTCCAGCGCGCGCCGGTCTCGCTGACGACGGTATTGGGACGAAGGGCCACGACCGAGAAAGTCGGTGCGTTGCACGACGCGGCTGCCGAGGTACCACCCGACGCAACTGCCTGGCCACCGTCCGACGCGATTACCTCGTCGCCATCCGGCGAGGGCACCTGGCCGCTGCCTGACGCGGCTGCAAAGCTGTCACGCAGCTGCCACTCAGAGGCGCCATCGGGCGAGAGGATCCTCCACTCGACGTCGTCCTCCACAACGCGCGGGCATGCGTCGGCGTTCTGCGCCAGGAGCCCCAGCACGCCCAGAGCATGGTCGGGTCGGCCGCCCGTGGCGCAGGTCAGCGTCAGCCGCAGCGTCCTCCCCTGCCGAGTTGCCTCGTTTCTGGCACACCAGATGGCGAGCCCCAGGTCGGTCACGTACTTCTCGCTGGGCATATGCACCTCGTCGCGCGAGACCTTCGATGCCCAGCCCGCGTCGCCGGAGGAAACCGAGTCGGAGTCGCCGCAGAACAGGTCGGGCTTGATGCCAGCCTGGTGCAAGGCCTCTGCTCCGCGGTCAACCGCGATGGTGTAGCCGGCCGCTTGCGCCAGCTGCCGCACGAGCTCGGCCGAGCTGGCCTGTGGCGAGCCGTCCACCACCAGGACGTCCAGCGGCCTATGGCCTGCAGCGGTGTGCGGTTGGTAGTTGCGAATTAGTGCCAGGGACAGCTCTGCGTAACCGTGCACCAAAATGTCCGCGTGGCTGGCCACCTGGCGGGGGTCGCGCCCGTCGTGGTCGTTCAGCAGCGCCACCGTGACGAGACCGGCCTCTTGGGCGCTCCGCAGCGCGAAGGGCGCATCCTCGAACACCAGCGTAGACTCGCGCGGCGTGCCCACCAGCTGCAGCGCCGCCACGTACGCGTCGGGCGTGTCTTTGCCGTGCGCCATGCCGTGCGCCATGCTCTCGGGCGGCACCATCCCGCTGAAGTAGCCGTCCAGCCCGTTGGCCTTCAGACCAATGCGTACCAGGTCAGGTATGGTGGAGCTGCACAGGATCATGCGGACGCCCGCCTGGCGCAGCTGCTCCAGGAACTCGCGAGCATGCGGGAACGCCTTCACGCTGGTGCGATATTCGTGCTCGATGCGTCGAACGAGCTCCTGGTAGAGCTCTTGTCCGCTGGTGCCGACGTGCAGGCGCTCGTGCCACCAGTCGCACATGGGGCGCATGTTGATGTGCTCGGACTCGTGAAACGCCCACTCGGGGTCCGCGACGCCCAGGTCGGCAAGGTAGCGCACCGTGACTTCGTGCCACATGGGCATGGAGTCCAAAAGCGTGCCATCGCAGTCAAATATCGCACCGGTGATTTCCATGCATGCTCCTTGCCTTGGGACCGCTCCGTCGTTCGACCAGTCAGACGCCAGCGAGGTCACACGGCTCGAAGCCCCACCCGTCCAAATGGCAGAACCGCGCGACCCCACGAGCCGCGCGCTCGACATATGCCATTACATTGCAGCCATTCCATGGTAAACCCAAGGGCAACCGCCTTCACGCGCTAGCCGCCCTGCCAAATTGGGTAAAGTTAAGTGCGTGGCCGCAGGGCCACGTTTTGTGAACAAGGATTTTCTCGGAGGCAAGCAAATGGCGCGTTATGACTACAAGTGCCCGTCGTGCGGGACCCAATTCGAGGTAGAGCACCCCATGTCGGCTCACCCCAGAGTCACCTGCCCGAAGTGCGGCAGCGAGGCCGAGCGGATGTTTGCCCCGTCGGGCATCGTCTTCAAGGGCTCGGGCTTCTACAACACCGACATGAAGGGCAAGAAGTAACATCCGCCAGAAGCACTCTGGCAGGCAGCTAGCCCACAAATCGCCAACCCAAGCGGGTCAGGGGCGACCATCCCAAGGATGGCCGCCCCTGATTTCATATGTGTGCGTCAGATTGGGGCGTCCACCTGCAATGAGAGGCACAGTTTGGATCGTTTTTCCTTGCGAAAACGATCCAAACTGTGCCTCTCACCGCTGGGGACGTAGGGGGCAAACTGTACCTCTCATCGCTGGGGACGTAGGGGAACGACTACCTCCGCACCAGGCGCGCGCAGAAGTGCAGGTCGGCCCCCGCGTCGCCGGGACGCACGCGCAGGAAGCCATCAGGCGTCAGCCAGTCGGTCACCATGTGCGCGGCCTCGTCGTCGATGCGCGCGATGCCCGGGGCGTCCGCCAGCGGAGCCAGCTCGAAGTCGGCACCGGCGTCGGACTCCAGGAACTTCCGGACCACGTCCTCGTCCTCGGACCTCATGAACGAGCAGGTGGCGTACACCAGCGTGCCGCCCGCGACCACGCGTGCCGATGCGGCCTGAAGCAGGCTCAGCTGCAGGCTAGGCAGCGCACCCCCCGCAGCCACGGCCTTCTTTTGCAACGACCAGGCAATCTCGGGATGGCGCCTGATGGTGCCCACGCCGCTACACGGCGCATCCACCAGGACCACGTCGAACGGCTGCGCCACCTCGTCGGGCAGGCCGTCGTCCTCGCCCAGAGTGGTGCCGTCCAGGCACACGCACGAGCACTGGCCCTTCCAACCCGCGCGCTCGATGCGCTGTCGCGCGACGTCGCACTTGAACTGCTCGGAGTCCACGCCCACCAGGCTGGCCTCTCCGCCCATGCGCAGCGCGGCGTCCAGCATCAGGATGGACTTCGTGGCACGTCCCTGGCCTACCTCCAGCGCACGCTGGCCCGGCTGCGGCGTCGCGATCCTGGCCACCAGCTGGGCCGAGAGGTCCACGGGCATGGCCCGCACGTCCTCCAAAAGCTCGGTCTGGTACAGGTGCGCCGCGTTGCTGAGCCGCCACGAGCCCACGAGCCCCGTGGGCTCGGGCTGGTAGCAGCGGCCCTTCAGCTGGCGCAGCACCTCCTCGTCTGTGCACAGCCTGACGTTCGAGGCCAAGAAGGGCTTGGCCGGCTGGCGAAGCTCCAGCGCCCACACGCAGGCGGACGCCACGCCCAGCACGGTACGGGCTTCTCGCGCCAGCCATGTGGGCACGCCACCCACCATCCCCAGGTCGGCGGCAGAGATCCTCTGCGCCTGCGGATCCTCCGCCGTCATGCGCACGCGCACCAGGGCGGCCTTCATGGCGGGCACGTCCTGCTCGGCCACGCGACGCAGCACGGCGTTGGCCAGGCCGGCCGCGCGCGGGCTCGCCGTACGCACCAGCATGACGCCCTGGCTGACGGCCACGGCGGGCGTGCAGTCGAGGTACAGCATCTCATAGGCCGAGAGCCTCAGCGCGTCGCGCACCTTTGGCTCCAGCTTGCGCGAGCCGCGCAGGTGGGCGGACACGGCAGCGTCCAGCACGCCCTGCGTGGCGACGACCCCCAGCACCAGCCTGGTCACGAACGAGCGGTCACGGGCCGACAGGCGCTCCATGCGCTCGTCCGAGCGCAAAAGGTCGCGGGCGTGCGCGGACCTGCGACGTTGCTCGCCCAGGATGTCGAGCGCGGTGCGACGTGCGGCGGATAGCTTTGCGGGCATGCTACACCCTCTCCCAGTGCAGGGGCTCCCCGGACTTGGCATGGAGCCCGGCGGCCCAGGCGGAAGCATCCATCAGGCGCTTGCCGTCGGGCTTCACGCGCAGAAGCTCGATGGCGCCCTCGGAGCAGCCCAGGTACACGTGGCCGTGGCTCACCAGCACGTCGCCCTCCGGCAGGCCCTCCTGCTGGGGAGCCATCACGGCCAGGGCGGCACGCATGCCCTTCTGGGCCACCTGCAGCCTGGCGGGCGCCTCGTCGGTGGACGCCTGCACGCGCAGCTTGTTGGCCTGCGCGGTGTCGGCGGGGTCCAGCTTCATCTCGTCCTTCGTGACCTTCTGAGCGTAGGTGACCCCGGTCAAGTCCTGCGGTGTCCACTGTGCGCGGCCGTTGGCGATGTCGTCCAGCGCCGCCACCAGCTCGCGACCGCCCAGCTGCGCCAGCTCGGCCATGACCTGCGTGCAGGGCTTGTCGCCCACCTCAACCGAGGCCTGGCGGCAGTAGTCGCCCGCGTCCAGGTCATGCGCTATGCGCATGATGGACACGCCCGCACGCTCGTCGCCCGCCAGGATGGCGCGCTGTATGGGGGCGGCGCCCCTCCAGCGCGGCAGCAGCGAGCCATGCACGTTCACGCTGCCCAGGGGCGCCAGCTCCAAAAGCGAGTCCGGCAGGATGGCACCGTAGGCAGCCACGCAGATGACGTCGGGCTGTGCCTCGCGGATGCGCTGCACCTGTTCGTCGCGGATGCGCTTGGTCACGTACACGGGCACGCCCAGCTCCAGCGCGGCGGCCTTCACCGGCGAGGGCTCCAGCTTCTTTCCGCGTCCGCGCACCGCGTCGGGACGCGTGACGGCCAGCACGACCTCGTGCCGCTGCGCCAGCAGCTGCAAAGAAGGGACGGCGAACTCCGGCGTCCCCATGAAAACGACCCTCATGCCAGCCTCCTACTGCTGCGCGACGTCGCCCGGCTGCGCGCCGTTGGCGAGTGCCTCCTCGTAGTCGCGGATGGCACGCACGCGAGCCATGGGCGACAGGTGGTCCAGCATGGTGACGCCGTGCAGGTGGTCGATCTCGTGCTGCAGGCACACGGCCAGCAGGTTGTCGCGGGCCTCGTAGCGCATGAGGTCGCCGTCCAGGTTCTGCGCCTCGACCACAACGTGAGACGGGCGCGACACCTCCACGGTGATGCCCGGGAACGAGAGGCAGCCCTCGCCCGTCTGGCGCTCCTCGCCGTCGGCCGTTATGACCTTGGGGTTTATGAGCACGTAGGGGTTCTTCTTGCCCCCGGCGTAGTCCACGTCGATGACCACCATCTGCACCAGCTGGCCCACCTGCGGAGCGGCCAGGCCGCAGCCGTCGGCGGCGTACATGTCGCGCAGCATGCGCTTGGCCAGCTTGCGCACGTTGTCGTCGATCTGGTCGATGGGGGTGCACTCGGTCTTCAGGCGGTCGTCGGGACCCACCACGATGTCCTTCAGGTTTGCAGAGCTCATAGGTCTCCTTCTACATCATGTCGTAAGCGTCAATGTCCAACGCAATGTTCATACCCATCCGCTGCCCTATGGCGGCGGCGCATTCCGACAGCAGCGGGCCCAGGTCCGCCGTGGGCGGGGCCTTCACCAGCACGTGCCTGCGAAAGCGGTCCTTCACGCGCGCCTTCACGCAGTCGGCCGGACCCAAGATCTCCCACCCGGGGCGGTCTCCCACGCGCTCGCGCAGCTGCCGCGCCATGGCGTCGCAGGTGGAGCGCACCGAGGCGGCGTTCTTTCCCCACACCACCACGTTGGCCAGACGGCTGAACGGCGGGTAGTCGGCCTCCTGCCGCTCGGCCAGCTCGGCATCCTCGAACAGCGCGCGGTCGTGCTGCGCCACCGCCTGGATGGCCGGGTGGTTGGCCCAGTACGTCTGCACGATGACCCGGCCGGGGGTGTCTCCCCTGCCGGCGCGCCCGGCCACCTGCTCCAGCAGGTCGTACGTGCGCTCCGCCGCGCGAAAGTCGGGCAGCTTCAGGGTGGTGTCTGCGTTCACCACACCTACGAGCGTAACCTCGGGGAAGTCCAGTCCCTTCGCTATCATCTGCGTCCCCACCAAAACCGCGCAGGCAGAAGCGTCAAAGCGCTCCAGCAGCCGCTGGTGGTCGCCCTTCCCCTTCGTGGTGTCGGCGTCCATGCGCACGATGTCCACGTCGTCGGGCAGAAGCGCGCGCAGCTCGTCCTCCACGCGCTGCGTGCCCACGCCGAACGCCGCCATGTAGCGGCTGCCGCAGTTGGGACAGCGCGTGGACGGGTCGGGATAGGCGCGCTGCGGCCAGCTGCGCCCGCACGTGTGGCACTCCAGCGTGTGCGTGCGCTCATGGTAGGTCAGCGCCGTCGAGCAGTGCGGACACTCGGGCACGCAACCGCAGTCGCGGCACATCAGGAAGCTGGCGAATCCGCGACGGTTCAGCATGAGGACCGCCTTCTGCCGCCTTTGCGCCACCTCCTGCAAGGCCTCGGCCAAGGGTGCCGAGAAGATCGAGCGGTTCCCGCCATGGAACTGCTCCGCCATGTTGACCACCTGGATGGAGGGCAAAGCCGAGCCGCCGGGGCGCTCGGGCATGCTGACCCTGGTCCAGGAGGCGCCGCGCCAGCTGCCGGCACGGCAGCGCTGCAAGCTCTCCAGCGAGGGCGTGGCGCTGCCCAGAACCAGGGCGCACCCACGCTCGCGCGCCATCTGCGCGGCCACCTCGCGCGCGTGGTAGCGCGGCGACTGGTCCTGCTTGTAGGAGCCCTCGTGCTCCTCGTCGATGATGATGAGGCCGGGGTCCGCCAGCGGTGCGAACAGCGCCGAGCGCGCGCCCACGACCACCCGCGCCTTTCCCTGGCGCACGAGGTCCCACTGGTCGAAGCGCTCGCCCACCGAGAGGCGCGAGTGCAACACCGCCACGCGGTCGCCAAAGCGCGAGCGGAAGCGACCCACGGTCTGCGCAGTCAGGGAAATCTCGGGCACCAGTACGATGGCGCCGCGCCCCTGCTGCAGTGCATGCTCGATGGCGTCCAGGTAAACCTCGGTCTTTCCCGAGCCCGTGACGCCGTCCACCAGCACCACGTCTCCCTTGCCGGCGGTACGCGCCTGGTCGATGGCAGCCAGCGCGCGCACCTGTCCCTGGGTCAGGTGCTGCGGCCTAGGCGCCTGGGCGCTGGACAGCGTGGTTCCCTCGCTGCCGCGCACGCGCCGGCGCTGCGTCACCTCGACGACGCCGCGCTTCTGCAGCGAGCTCACCGCCGACGAGACGCCGCCCATGGTGGCGCGCAGCTCGGCCATGCGCATGGGGCCCGCTGCCAGCGCGGCCAGAAGCTCGCGCTGGCGCGTCGCGTTCTTTGCCGGGACGAAACCCTCGGCCTTCGCGGTCAGCGAGACCCAGCGGTCGTCCACCGCCCCCGCGCGGTCGCACACCAGCTCCCACGGCTCGCCCTTCGCGGCGCGCCGCACCTTCACGTTCTGTCCTGGCGCCAAAAACAGTCTGATGGCGTCGCACGCCGGGCACGCGTACTCGCGCGCCACCCACAGTGCTACGCGTGCACCCACCTGGTCGAACGCGCTGGGAGCCAGCACCTGCTCCACGGGCAGCAGCTTTGAGGCGGCCACGCCCGCCGAGGGCTCGTCCTTCACCTGGACCACGTAGCCCACCGCGCTGCGGTGGCTGAAGCGCACCAGCACGGTGCAGCCCACCTGGCAGCTGTCCTCCAGCTGCTGCGGAATCAGGTAGTCGAAGCTGCCCTCGATGGCGCGCGTGGGTATGTCCAGGACGACGGAGGCAAATGGCACGGACGGATGCTCCTTTCACGGTGCCCGCAGGTACAGGCATCCACCCATGCTACCATCTGCGCACCGCGCGAACCACGTCCCTACGCGGCGCTCTCCTGGCGCCATCCCTTGCACACGTCCACCCAGCCCTGCGACTGCGAGCAGCGCTCCAGCTGCGGCAGCGTCAGGCCGACCGCGCTGTTCGCGCTGCCTGCGGCGGGAAACACGCGGTCGAAGCGCCGCAGCGAGACGTCCAGGTAGGTCTGCACGCCCGGGCGCACGTCGAAGGGGCACACGCCGCCCATGGGGTGGCCCACCTCCTGTATCAGCTGGTCCGCGGGTACAAAGCGCGGCTTCGCGCCGAACTGCTTCTTGAACGCGGAGCTCCACAGCTTGGCGTCGCCGGCGCACACCACCAACACGGCATGCCCGTCCACGTCGCAGGCCATGGTCTTCGCGATGAGGGCCGGCTCGCACCCCAGGTCCTGCGCCGCCAGCTCCACCGTGGCGCTGGACTGCTCGAACTCGACGACGTTGTCCTCCACGCCGTACTGGCGCAGGTACTCCTTCACGCTCTGGAACGACATGTGGCTCTCCTTCGAGTTGTGATGTTCTTCTCCACCATAAGAAAAGCGGCCGCCCGCAGACAGCCGCCTTCTTCACATCGAAACACTTCGTAACCGTGGTTCCATGAAACCGCTAGCATCGCCTCGTCACCAGCGGAGAGCCAGGGCAAGAAGGACTACTTCGTGTTCTTCTTTGCACGGCGCACGAGCAACACGATCAGCACGACCACCAGCGCGATGACCCACCAGTAGATGGACAGAATCACCAGGAACTCCTGTGCTCCCATACGTGCCTCCTACGTTAGACACCCAGTTACAGAAGCGAACTAACCTGTGATACACGCAAAGTGATGAACCCGACAGAAGCTTAAGGTGAATATATATATATGCAATGTTTCTGTCAACAAAGAAGGGCACCCCGACTAGCGAGGTGCCCTTCTTGACAATTGTTTTGTGAGCAAGCTGGATGCGGTTGCCTACGCCAGCTCGGCGACGGCGGCCTTCAGCTCGTCGACGCGGTTCGTGTACTCCCAGGTGAAGTCCGGATCCTCGCGGCCGAAGTGACCGTAGGCAGCGGTCTTCTGGAAGATGGGGCGACGCAGCTTCAGGTCGCGGATGATGGCGCCGGGGCGCAGGTCAAAGACCTTCTCGACGGCCTTCGTGATGACCTCGTCGTCGTAGGCGCCGGTGCCGAAGGTGTCGACCATGATGGACAGGGGGTGCGAGATGCCGATGGCGTAGGCCAGCTCGATCTCGCACTTGTGCGCCAGGCCGGCGGCAACGATGTTCTTGGCGACCCAACGGGCGGCGTAGGCGCCGGAGCGGTCGACCTTGGTGCAGTCCTTGCCGCTGAACGCGCCGCCGCCGTGACGGCCCATGCCGCCGTAGGTGTCGACGATGATCTTGCGGCCGGTCAGGCCGGTGTCGCCCATGGGGCCACCCACGACGAAGCGGCCGGTGGGGTTCACGTAGATGTCGGCGTTCTTCCAGGTGATGCCAGCCTGATCGAGCACGGGGGCGATGACCTGCGAGATCATGTCCTCGCGAATCTGGCCCAGCTCGACGTCGGCGGCGTGCTGCGTGGAGACGACGATGGCCGTGACCTCGACGGGCTTGTCGTCCTCGTAGCGCACGGTGACCTGGGTCTTGCCATCGGGGCGCAGGTAGGACAGCGTGCCCTCCTTGCGGACCTTGGCCAGGCGCTCGGCCATGCGCTGCGCCAGGTAGATAGGCATGGGCATCAGGACGTCGGTCTCGTCGGAGGCGTAGCCAAACATCATGCCCTGGTCGCCGGCGCCGATCTTGTCGACCTCGTCCTCGTCGTTGGCGCGGGCGAACGTGCCGTCGACGCCCTGGGCGATGTCGGGGCTCTGCTCGTGGATCATGTTGATGACGCCGCAGGTATCGCAGTCAAAGCCGTACTTGGCGCGATCGTAGCCAATCTTGCGCACGGTCTCGCGCACGATCTTCTGCACGTCGACGTAGGCCTCTGTGCGGACCTCGCCCATCACCACGACGGTGCCGGTGGTGGTGAAGGTCTCGACGGCGCAGCGCACGTTGTTCACGTCGGCGGGACGGCCGTCGGAGTCCACGTAGCCAGCCGCCTGCAGCTTGGCCTCCTTCGCCAGGATGGCGTCGACGATGGCGTCGGAGATCTGGTCGCACATCTTGTCGGGGTGGCCCTCGGTCACGCTCTCCGAGGTGAAGTAGTAGTTCTTGTGTGCCATGCTAGTTCCCTTCCACGTTCGCGCGACCACTGATGAAGATGGCGGATTGGTCCGGCGCGAAATCGCACTCACGATTCGGTATGCTACTCTTGCGCGCAGCCTTTTAACAGGCTGGATTCCCCAAAATTAACGATTGGTCAAAATTCCTATATTTGATGACGCATGAGGTCACGAATTCGATGGCTGGCGCGTTCCGGGTCGAGCTGCCGACCGTTCGGGCCGTCCAAATTCGCTGGAAAAGTCTAGTATGTTGGAATTCCAACAACAATATGTGACAAACGTGGGTACAGTTCAAGACGAACAAGGAGATCGAACCACTTCCGCTGCATCGCACGGGCACCCGGCGCCTCAACATCGCCCGCAACGCAGCGACGAACGCCCGCCCACCCCACGGGCCCAACCCCAGGAGGATTCCATGAGCAAGACCCTCGACCTCAGCAAGAGCGTCCACGACCTGGCAAAGCAGTATCCCGACTTCGCCCAGGTGATGGTGAGTCTGGGCTTCACCGACACCGTGAAGCCGGCCGCCCTGAACTCCGTGGGTCGCGTCATGACCGTGCCCAAGGGCTGCGGCATAAAGGGCATCGACCTGGCCCAAGCCGTGCGCGCGTTCGAGGACGCGGGCTTCGAGGTCACGGGCGTGCAGGTGGGCGGTGCCCCGGCGAAGGCAGACGGTGCCGCGCAGCAGGCACCCGCGACAGACGACGCCGCGACCCAGCCGGCCAGCGGCCAGGCTTCCGATGCCGACGCAGCTGACGCCACCGACGCCGACACCCCTGCCGCCTCCCCCGTCCAGCCGCTGGACGAGGCGGGCCGTGCGAAGCTTCTGAGCAGCTACGTCGAGCGCCTCTCGGCCGGCGAGCCCCTGGAGAAGGTGCGCGCCGAGTTCGTGGCCAACTTCCAGAACGTGGACGCGGGCGAGATCGCCCGCGCCGAGCAGGGCCTCATCGAGGGCGGCGCCAAGGTGTCCGACGTGCAGCGCCTGTGCGACGTGCACTCCGCCCTGTTCCACGGCGCCACGCGCGAGGAGCGCATCGCCAACGCCGAGAACGCCGTCATGGACGCCATGGCCACGGGCTCGGGCAAGGACGACTTCCAGATCAGGGTCCTGGCCACCATCCCCGGCCACCCCGTGCGCGTGCTCTCTCTGGAGAACGCCGCCATCGAGAAGGCCATCCAGCAGGTGCGCGACGCCCTGGACGCAAGCGACCAGGAGCAGCTGACGGCGAGCCTGCGCGTGCTGTCGCAGCTGGGCGTCCACTATGCAAAGAAAGGCGACCTCATCTACCCCATCCTGAAGACCCGCTACGGCTACTCGGGCCCCGCCGACGTCATGTGGAGCGTGGACGACGAGATTCGCGGTGCCCTGAGGAACCTGCTGAACACCAGCGAGCGCGGCGAGTCGTGGCACCAGCGGCTGGACGCCGTCCTGACGCGCGCGCAGGAGATGACCTACAAGGAGGCCAACATCCTGCTGCCCCTGTGCGTGAAGAACTTCAGCGACGAGGACTGGCTGCGCATGTACGTCGACATGAAGGGCTACGACCTGTGCATCATCGACGACGCCGGCACCTGGCAGACGGGCGAGGCCTACTTCCAAAAGTGGGCCCAGCACGCAGGCGAGCAGACGGGCGTCAACGCGGGCCAGGTCAGCGGTGCCACGATCACCCTGCCCTCCGGCAGCTTCACGCCCGCGCAGCTGGACGCGATGCTGAACACGCTGCCCCTCGAGATCACCTTCATCGACGACAACGAGACGAACCTGTACTGGAACGATGACGGGCAAAAGAAGCTCTTCAAGCGCCCGCCCACCGCGCTGGGCCGCAAGGTCTGGGACTGCCACCCGCCCAAGGCGCAGGAGATGGTGAGGTCGGTCATCGCCGCCCTGAAGTCGGGCGAGCGCGACAGCTTCGGCATCTGGATGCAGAAGCAGGGCGAGCCCGTGCTGGTGCGCTACATGGCCGTCCGCGACCGCAAGGGCGCCTACGTCGGCACGATGGAGGTCGTGCAGCGCATGGGCTTCGCGCAGGAGCACTTCGGCCAGGCCGGCGCCTGCCGTACGGCAGGCAAGCCGCAGCGGTAAGGCTGGGCCAGAGCCCTTCTCGCCCGGTCCTTCTCACCTGAATCCCCCTCGCGTAGGAATGACACGATGAGGGCAAGAGGTTCTTCTTGCCTGTTGATTATTTCCGAGCAATAAAGCAGGGCTCCGACCCGCCTTGGGCGACCCGGAGCTCTTTCTTAGTCGTTCGAGTCCTT
Organism: Atopobiaceae bacterium; assembly: GCA_051878835.1. Taxonomy (GTDB): domain Bacteria; phylum Actinomycetota; class Coriobacteriia; order Coriobacteriales; family Atopobiaceae; genus Olsenella_K. Next base: position 1,581 of record JBJEKW010000025.1, on the reverse strand, counting down.
TGCCTGAGGCTCGGGCTTGCCGCCGCCCTTCTGGCTGTTCTGGGCGTCCAGCTTTGCCAGTGCCTCGACGGCGTTGGGCGTGCCCATGCCCGACATGATGATCTGCAGCACGTGCAGCGACAGCTGGGGGTCGTTCGGCGTGCCGCCGTACGCGCCCGCCGTGATGGAGCCAAAGGTGAAGGCGCCGCACACCGAGATGGCGGCCATCGTGGCGTCAATCTCGGGACGGACGAAGCCCTCGGTCTTTGCGCGCTCGATCTGGTGGGCCAGGATCAGGACCACATCGACGATGCGCGAGTCGCGGTTCGCGGCAAGGTCCTCCTGGAAGTGGGTCAGCTGGCGCACCATGCCCAGCGCCAGCGGCGTGCCCGAGCGGAAGCGCTTGGCAAACACCGCCGCCAGCTGCACCAACGCCTCAAGCGCGGACGAGGAGTCCAGCGCCTGGTGCGCCACCTCATCGGCAAAGGAGTCCAGCTCGGCGTCGAAGACCGCGTTCGCCAGGTCGTCTCGGTCCGAGAAGTAGTAGTACAGCGCGCCCTTCGACATGTGGCACAGGTCCGACACCTCGGACATCTGGAAGCCCACGCCGCCGCGCTCCACCATGAGCCCCTCGGCTGCGCGCATGATGCGCTCGCGGGTGGCCGAGCTCTTGTTTGTCTTAATGGAGGAGCGAACGCGGTGCTGCCGTCCCAGCGCTCTGCCGACCGCCTTCTGGACCGCCTCGCCGGCGTCCAGAGACCTTCCAACCAAATCGGTGGTGTTGACCGCGCTGTGACCTTCCTTGATGAGCCCCATACCGCTCGCTTTCCCATGTTGCAACGAACAACGCATGCCACTCTGGCTAGCAGCGCGGCGCCCAATCTGCCTCGGCTGAGCCGTCGTCAGTCAAACTGCACCGGTGAGACCACAGCCAGCCGAACCGCCTCAGTCAAGCCGCATCAACCGGACCGCAGCCGGCCGTCCCACATCGGCCGAACCACGTGGGTCGAACTTCAGCCGGTCCAAGACGCGCACCAAGGCGTCCGCCCAGACGAACGTTTTCCGTTAAAACCGTCCAAAGCTGCCGCACGCAAGCCCAAAGTGACGTAGACATGATAGCGCTCAAAGCTTTCCATAAGCTAAAACTCTAACGTGCGCAAGGACATATCCGCGGGTTATGACCTGGTAGCGCAATTACTACGCTCGACAGAAGCGACTTGCTTGCTCGTATCTTTACACGAGGTCGGCCGCGCGCGAAATTCGCAATGGCATTCACGTCCGCAACATTCGCGTCCGCAAAACGCCCCACCTACGGGCAGCGCCTCCGCAACAAGCCGCATTGCAATCTAGCCCACCGGGAGGCGCACCTGCCGTTGTCGACCTATCGGCCGACACTCACGACAGCCACCACTCACTACAGTCGCCACTCGCAGCATCCACACCCCTTTGCCAGGATTCCTGCCTTCGTGGCCGAGAAGAACGCGCCAGCTTGGTGGCTTTGCATTAGCTTCAATATATAAGTACTGCCCACAGGGAGGCCATTATCCGCAGACACGTCTGCGCCCCGGGAGGTCCACATGTCAAACCAGAAGCAAAGCAACG